>DAOTVB010000144.1:0-29378 GCA_034436755.1 Chloroflexaceae bacterium
AGGGGAGCAAGCAGGGACATAAGCGTTACCTTTTATGAATACGACTTACGCGGTTGATATGCAAACCGGACGCTTCACCAGATGAAAGCCGATTTCGCCTGCGGCAGCATGGCACTTATTTTTTGCTTCTTCACAAACATTTGCTCTGCGAGCAAATGTTTGTGAAGAAGATTGTTTTGTTCCACCCTGCCGGCGGTAATATTCACTGCTAAACGCGGTGTCATATGATACAGATCAGCACTGACACTTTCGCGTTTTTCACTCATTTCGGGCTGTTCGTGGTCCAAATACCCACCGCATAATTCCCGTTACAGTTTTGTTACTGATCTGTTGCATCGGGGTCAATGCCCAGCGCGCGCAGACGGGCAGCCAGGCGTTCGGCGCGCTGGTGTTCCTGCTCAGCGCGCTGATGTTCTTGCTGCGCATGCTGACGTTCCTGCTCAGCGGCCTGCTCTGCCTGTTTGCGCTGCTGTTCCAGTTCAAGATAGGTGGCGAAGCGCCGTCCGTCGGGATAATAGAGCCGCAGTTCGCCCGCTTCAAACGCAAAGCGCACGCCCAGGCGGGGGCTGACCCATCCTGGCATGGCCGGGATTTCTTGTAGTTCAGCACCGGCACGCAGCCAGCCGCTCAGGTCATTTCGATCCGGATCATAGATGTAGTATTCTTCGACGCCATAGCGTTCATAGAAGCGCAGTTTCTTAATCATTTCCGGGAGTGTATTTGCTGGTGACAAAATCTCGAATACTACTTGCGGCGCGATATTGTCTTCTTGCCACTGCTGGTAGGAGCGGCGGTCACCTTTCGGTCTTCCAAAAACGACCATGGTATCCGGAGCCTGGCAGGTGGACGACTGTCCCTCTACCGGATACCAGAAGAGGTCGCCGGCCACAAAAACATCAGGGTCATCCTGAAAGAGCGCATCCAATCCGCCCTGAATTGTGACGATCCAGCGGAACTGCCGGGTGTTTTCTGCCATGGGCTGACCATCACTTTCGGGATAGGTGATCGTCTCGGTTGTAAGTTCTGTATCTACACTCATACATCTCTCTCCCCAGACAAATGGTCCGTTCAGGTGCAGGCACGGTCACCGGCTCACACTGGCATGTCGGCGGTGGAGCCGGGTTGCGGACGTGCAGAAGCACGTCCCTACCGTAACAATCCTGGCGCAAACGGCCCCGCGCCCTGCTGAGCCAGCGTGCATAGCTCGGCCAGCGCCTGCATCACGGCCTGGTGCGCAGCAGGATCGGTTGCTTCAAGTCCGCGCGCCGCATACTCCGCTTCGTCAAGTACCTGGATGGTGCGACGGTCGGGCGACACAAACAGATCCAGTTCCAGATCTTCCGACTCAATTGTGTCGGCATGAAAAACGGCCGGGCGGGTGATGTTGCAGTACCAGCCCTTAAGCCGGTTCTCGCTGGTGCGCAACTCGTAGACATTGTACCAGCGGTCGCTGTAGAAATGCTCGTAGAGCTGATCGCCGGGCGCGAAGGTGACACACCCCAGATCGACCAGGGAACGCTCCCAGCGCGCATGCAGCAGAATGTGCGTAGCATCGCGTTGCAGCAGTGTCCCCGCGTAGGTGATGACCGTATCTTTGGCCGGTTTGATCAACTGGACGGTCAGGATCACCGCAACACACCCCGCTTCCGCATCTGCGCCAGCACAAAATCTTCAACCGGGATTGAGGTATCAACAAAGAGATAGTTGATGCTCCGCCCGTTGCAGAAGCTCTCAACCTCACCCCGCCAGGCGTCAAAGTTCTGGCGATAGCGCCGCAGCATATCCAGGTCGGCGGTAATTTCGACGGGTGTGCCGCTCTCGCTATCGACCAGGCGGAAGTCGCCATCGAGTTGCGGGTCGATCTCCTGCGGGGCGAGGATGTGCAGCAGCGTAATCTCGAAGGGCCGGGATGCAAGCGCCCGCAGCGCATGTTCCCAATTGGGATCGAGCAGGTCGGAACAGAGGATCAACGGCCCGGTATTGCGGGCTGTCTGGATATAGCGATGACAGGTCGCCGCCAGGTTGCCCGCGCCGCCGGGTGTGAGTTTCTGCAAAAAGGCAAAGAGCGGAATAGCACCGCGCTTCCCGCGCGCGCCGGGCAGTTGCTGCACATTACTACTGCTAAAGGCAGTCACAGTAGCGCGGTCCAGGCTACTGAGCGCGATATAGCCAAACGCGCCCGCCAGGCGGCGGGCATAGTCAAACTTGTTGGGCTCGCCCCAATCCATCGAGGCGCTGTTGTCCAGCAGCAGATGAATGGTCAACTCCTCCTCAGCCACAAAGAGCTTGAGGAAGAAGCGCTCCATACGCGCGTAGAGATTCCAGTCGATCTGGCGGATATCGTCACCCACGGTGTAGGGCCGAAAGTCGGCAAACTCCACCGAGGAGCCCCGGCGGGGACTGCGCCGCTCGCCCTGCATCTCACCGGCCATAGCCCGCCGCGTCAGCAGGGTCAGCCGATCCAGCTTGCGTAAAAATGCCGAGTCAAACAGTGGATCCATATGCGTTATTCGGCTTTTACCGCCTCAACAATACCCTTGACCACCTCGTCCGGATTCACGCCTTCGGCCTGGGCTTCAAAGTTGAGCACACAGCGGTGCCGCAGGGCCGGGAGTGCCACCGTTTTGAGATCGGTAAAGGCGACATTGAAACGCCCATCGAGCAGCGCCATGATCTTGGCCGCCAGGATCAGTGACTGCATCCCGCGCGGCGATGCGCCGTAGCGCACATACTGTTTGGTGATGGCGGGCGAGTCTTTGCTCTCCGGGTGGGTCGCCGTGATTAGACGGGCGGCATAGTTCAGCACATGGCTGGCAATGGGCACGGTACGAGCCAGCGCCTGCATTTCGTTGATCATCTCGCCACTGGCAACCTTGCGCGTCTGCGGTTTGCGCGCGCCAGTGGTGCGGTTGGCAATCTCGACCAGTTCCTCGGACGAGGGGAACTCCACATGCACCTTGAAGAAGAAGCGGTCCAACTGGGCTTCCGGCAGCGGGTAGGTGCCCTCCATCTCGAGCGGGTTCTGCGTTGCCAGCACAAAAAAGGGCATCCGCAGTTGATGGATCGTCTTGGCGACTGTGACGGTATGCTCCTGCATTGCTTCCAGCAGCGCGCTCTGCGTTTTAGGCGTGGCCCGGTTAATCTCGTCGGCCAGCACCAGGTTGGCAAAGATCGGTCCCGGCTCGAAGCGGAAAACCTTGCGGCCGTGCTCATCTTCGCTAATCAGGGTGGTTCCGACAATATCGGCGGGCATCAGATCCGGCGTAAACTGGATGCGGCTGAAGCTACAATCAATGACATCGGCCAGCGTACGCACCAGCGTGGTTTTGGCGAGCCCCGGCACGCCTTCCAGCAGGGCGTTACCACCGGCCAGCAGTGTTATTACCGACTGGCGAATAAGTTCACGCTGCCCAACAATAACCTGACCGACCTCGGCCTCGATTGCCTGGGCCCGCTGGCGGAAGTCATCCGGGCTGATACGCGGCGCCTGGGGCGGTGGTGTCTGCGGCGGTATCGGCTGCGGCGGGATTGTCATATGGTACTCCTGTAGGTGATATGGCTAGAAAAATTCTTAGGGACTGCCTAAAAAGGGTTCCGCATGGCGACCGGATTATTCGGGGGTATTCCCCGGCTCCAGTTGTGAGAAGTAGTCGCGCACATAATCCTTGAGATGCGGCGGAATGTAGCCCCGGTCGAGGGCTTCGCTGGCAGAGCGGGCATAGTCGGGGTAGACCTGCTCGTAGGGCACCACCGATGAGTTCTCCACTCCCGGCAGACTACTCTCGCCCTGTCGCCGCTGGGTCTCGCCCTGCTGCCCCTGCCGGCCCTGCACAAAGTCAGGGTTGTTCTCATTATTGGAGGGGTCGTAAGGCTGGTACACCAGGTCATCACTGCCGCTCCCGGCATCCGACCCACTGGATGAGCCATCAGAGTCGCCGGGGGTGTTGCCGCTCTGGCCCTGCCCCAGGTTGTCGGCATCTGAGCCGCCACCGGCAGGTGAACCCTGGCCCTGCTGCCCCTGACCCTGCTGACCCTGCTGACCCTGCTGACCTTGCTGACCTTGCTGACCCTGTTGCCCCTGCTGGCCCTGCTGCCCTTGCTGGCCCTGTTGCCCTTGCTGGCCCTGTTGCCCTTGCTGGCCCTGTTGTCCTTGCTGGCCCTGTTGTCCTTGCTGACCCTGCTGCCCTTGCTGCGCGGCCTGCTGTCCCTGCCCAGACTGGGCTACCTGCTGACGGCTATCCTGGATCTGCGAGAGCGATTCCTCGACCGCCTCCTGGTCGGCAAGTTCACCCTGCGCATCGCGCACACCCTGGGCAGCCTGCTGGAGTTGCTCGGCCGCCTGCTGCGTATTGCCGTTCTGCAATGACTGGGCCGCATTCGAGAGGCTCTGCGCGGTCTGCGGGTCACTGGAGGCCATCTGGCCGGCCTGCTGCGCGAGTTGTTCGGCCAGTTGCTGACGCTCCTCCTCGCTCATGTTCTCCAGTTGCTCGGCCAGTTGCTCCAGTTGCTGCGCCGCCTGATCCAGATCGGGGCGCTGACTGGGGCTGCGGCCGGACATCTGCTCCAGGTTGCGGGTCATCTGCTCCAGGGCCGCGCGGCGGGCATCGGCCTGTGGATCGAGTTGCTGCTGGAGTCGCGCCTCGGCCGCCGACAGGTCCGCCAGGGCTTCCTCACGGTTGCCGGAGTTCTGGCGCAGACGCTCTTCGAGTTCCGCCAGTTGCTGTTCCAGCATGGCGCGCTCTTCCGGCGTGAGCGTTTCGTTGTTGGCGACCTGTTCGCGTAGATCCTCGAGCTTCTCAGCCTCCTCTTCCAGGACAGTCGCAACCTGCTGCTGCTGCGCCAGGATTGCATCCTGGGGATTGGGCACAAACAGCAGAATCACGCCGAGCGCCAGCGGCACCAGGCTCCAGAGCAGAGGATTGCGCTCGATCCGCAGCGGAATCTGACGCGGTTGCAGGCTGCGGGCCACGGTGGCGGCATCCTCCTGCTGAAACGGTGTGAGCGGCCCCTGCTCCGGCCCTGCATGCAGTTCCAGCGCGGTTGAGAGACGTTCGCGCAGATCCAGCGTGCTATCGACGCGGCGCGCAACCCGCTGAAGCGGCAACCGCCGGACGACCAGATGCCCGATCATCACGATAACCCAGACGACCAGCGGGAGCAGTGCCAGGATATGCAGATGCGGAATGGGCACAAAGAAGCCGAGCAGCAGCAGCAGCGCAAAGAGGAGCGTGGGAATCCAGAGACTACGGCTGGCAACCAGGAGCGTATCCCGCAGCCGCAGTCGCCGGCCCATTGGCTGGAGTTGGCGACGTACAGAGTTATAGGCATCAGTCATCTGGGAAAATCCTTTGTAGAACTAAGAACCAAAAACTCAGAACCAGGAACGCGGAACCGGGAAACTGGTGGCCTTGCAACTAAGACGCATGGTGCTGCTTTCTGGTTCCCGTCGCTACTGATTGCTGGTTCGCGGTTCTCATTTTCTGGTTCGCGGCCTGGCGTTCTCAGTTCTGGGTTCTCAGTTCTGGGTTCTCAGTTCTGAGTTCTCAGTTCTTTGTTCTTTGTTCTTTGTTTATCCTTCGCGCCGCCAGACCGAGCGCTCGACCGTCTGTCGGGCGATGCCCTCCCGGTCCCAAATTTCGACAACCCGCTGGCTCAAGATCGTGACAACGTTGCTGGACTGATTGGGATTGGTCGGCACAATTTCCGCTTCCGGGCGGGAGGTAGGCGCAACGTGCCGGACCGGATTGACGGGTTGCTGCGCGGTGGGGACCGACGACACCCGAATGCGCTCGATGCGCTGGCGCAACCAGGCCAGGCTGGCTTCAGCCGCCAGCGTCGCCAGGCTGACCGCCATGGCCTTACCGACCTGTTTGAGTTGCGCGGGGACGGTATGCCCGGCGATAACGATATCATTTGACTGGCGTGGGGCCAGTTCATCACGGTCCAACGAATTGCCACATTGCCCACAAAAGCGATTCTCAAGCGGATTTCCCCGCTGGCACTGGGGGCAGATACGCTCAACCATCACGCTACTCCTTGTATCAGGTGGAAAGCATCAAGCCGTTTATCACACATATAAAGTATCCGGTGGGAATGGTGTGTTATGTCAAAGACTCGCTTGCAGTATAGCATAATCAAGAACCGAGAACAAAGAAAACCGGGAACCAGGGTCTCCTCGGATGGTAGCTTTTCCGCAGCCCTTGACTTATACGCATAAAAGGTGTACAATCTACATTTGTGGCTGAGTAATCAGCCCGGGATCCGCGCTCATCTGGCACCAGCCGCCACTCGTCGCTGAGGGCTCCGCTGGTGATCGGGAATGGTCCTTGCGACTTGTTCGTGTCAACTACCTGGCGCAGAACGCATTTCCAGATGAGCTAGTGTGAGGCTGTATGGACGGTAGCAACAATTTAGTTTGCGGCGAGTTGCTCTGCTGTGCGCTCACAGCGCATCCTGGTTGAGGCCTACAATGGGTGATTTATGCGTTCCTGACGCCTGAATCGGTGACCCTTATCGGCCCCTGCATCCAGTGATGCAGGGGTTTTTGTATGCCTCTTCCGGCCCCTGGCCCCAGTTGCCCCTCTGAGCGTACCAGTTGCCTCGCCTCCTTTTTTCCTGACGACCGACCATTGACCACCGGCGAACGCCCGGTTGCCGCGGAGAGTTACCATCTGCTCTTCCGTCTGACCGCGCCTCGTCGCATCGTCACGCCACTCGTCGTGCCGTTTTTTTGACTTATATGTACAAGGAGGGCATTGGTACAATTGAACAAGCAGACCTACACCAGCTTTTTGCAGGAGCGCTACAATCGCGCAAGTGAAGGCCCACTGACGGACTTTTTGACACGCCGGAACGGGTGCCTCTATCTCGGCAACCGGGTCAACCTGAACGACCTGGCCCGCCGCTATGGCACTCCCCTGGAAGTCGTCTACTATCCGCAGATTACCCGGCAGGTTAAACAGATGCAGACCTGGGCCGATCAGGCCCACCGTGAAACCGGGTATGCCGGCCGCTTTCTCTACGCCTATGCCACCAAGGCCAACTTTGCCGCTGAAGTCGTGCAGACGGCGCTCGATGCTGGTGCGCACTATGAAACCTCGGCCGCCACGGATGTGGAGATTGCCCGCTACCTCTGGCGGCAGGGCATTCTGCCCCGTGACCGGCTCATTTTTTGCAATGGCTCCAAAGATATGACGTATACGCGGGCGATCCGCACACTGCGGGAGGATGGCTGCACCAGTGTGGTGCCGATTATTGACGATCTTGATGAACTGGCCGAACTCCGCACCTGCCCCGATCCGCTGAAGTTTGGCGTGCGCGAGCGCGCCGCCGGCAACCGCGACGGCACCCATCCAGGCAATGACCGCTTCGGCCTGACCAGTGCAGAAATCGATCAGGTTGCCGCCGACCTGCAAGAGAGCCGGCATCACCTTGTGCTCTACCATGCGATGATTGGCAGCCAGGTTGAAGACCGCGAACATTTCCTGGCAATGC
Organism: Chloroflexaceae bacterium; assembly: GCA_034436755.1. Classification (GTDB taxonomy): domain Bacteria; phylum Chloroflexota; class Chloroflexia; order Chloroflexales; family Chloroflexaceae; genus CAKZQX01. The sequence continues at coordinate 7,495 of DAOTVB010000144.1, forward strand.
TACGGGAGTCGGTCGCAGCCTACTGCCGGCTGCGGCAACGGGTGCCCAGCCTGCGCTACTTCAATTTTGGCGGCGGTATACCCACCTCCGGCTATTCCCTGGATTTTGGTTTCGATTATGTCACGTTTTTACGCGAGCTGATGGAACAGATTCGGGAGGTCTGCGCTGCTTATGCCGTACCCGTGCCCGATCTGATCGGCGAGTTTGGTCGCTACACCGTTGCCAACCATAGCGTCTTCCTGTTTGAGGTGGGCAAGGTCAAGGCCGGGCAGCATGGCGCGCCCGCCTGGTACATGATCAATGGTAGCCTGATGGTCAGCATGCCCGATACGGTGCTGGTTGATAATCAGCAGTTTGTGATTTTACCGCTGGACAACTGGGATGCGCCGGTGCGCCCGGTGCGCTTAGCCGGACGCCAGACCTGCGACTCGGACGATATCTACCCCCGCCCGGCCCAGGAGCCGCTGCTGCTGCCCGATACCGGCAGCGGGCTGGTGCTGGCGGTCTGTGGTGTGGGCGCGTACCAGCAGATGATCTCCGGGCGGGGTGGGGCGCACCACTGCCTGACGCCGGAGCCGCGTCGCATCGCCATTGGCGAACAGGATGGGCGGCTGCTACTGGAAAGCAAACCGCAGCAGGAGCGCACCGCGATTATGCGGCAACTGGGCTACCGGCCGCAGCGGGTGGCTCCACCACTGCGCATGGTACCCCGCCCGGCAACCCGCAAAGCCGCCCTGACCAACCCTTGACTGACCACTCCCTGGTACAATTTCTGCTGGAACAAGATGGGCGACACCTATGTCGCCCGTCCGTGATTCTCCGGCATCCACTACGTGACACACGTTACGCAGTTGGCATACAAACCGGATATTTCACCCGATGGAAGCCAGATCCGCCTGCGGCAACATGGTACTGTTTGTATCTTTTTCTGAAAAAGCATGGTGCTTCCGCCCTGCCGGAGGCGATATCCCTCTCAGGTGTAGCCATTTTATGGTAGGGACGCGCTTCTGCGCGTCCGCTGAGAGCGGCGATATCCCCCGCCAAACGCGGGAGCGCCTGATCCATGGCAGCATTGGCAGATTCGCGCTTTTCGCTCATTTCGCGGCGTTCGCGGTCCAAACGCCCACCGCGTAACGCGTGTACGTGATCCCTTTTTGCCGGCCAGAAGATCAACAACATGGAGCGGTTCTAATTATGGTATACTACGCGGTCGTATAGTTTAAGTTTTTGTTAAGTTTGTTATGAAAAAGTTAAGTTAGTGTAAGGAATCAGTGTATGGAGATTGAGGCTAAATTTCGGATTGACGCGCCGGACGCATTTACCCAACTTCCGCAACTCGACCGGCTTGGAACCTATACCCTGCACCCGGAAGCGGAGAGCGAAGCGCAGCGCAACACCTACTACGACACCGACGATGGTCGCCTGCGGAATGCGCGCTATGGTCTGCGTACACGCGAGGTTGCCGGGCGCAGCGTGGTCACGCTGAAGGGGCCGGGCGAGGTAGCCGCGGGCGTACATCGCCGAGCGGAGTGGGAGTTTCCCGCAGATACGCCCAACCCGGCCGCCTGGCCGGACGCCGCCGCGCGTGAGCAGGTCTGCAACATCATTGGCAACGCCCCGCTGGTGCAACTGCTGACAATTGAAACCCGCCGCCGGCATATCTATGCCGAACGTGACGGCACACGCATCGCCGAGATCAGTCTGGACGAGGGCACGATCAGTGCCGGCACAAAGACGCAGCCCTTCCGCGAACTTGAAATTGAACTGCTGCCCGACGGCACCTCCGACGATCTCGACGCCTTAACCGCCGCACTGCGCGAACATGTCACGCTCATCCCCGAAGAACGCTCCAAACTGGAACAGGGCCTGGCACTGCTTGAGCAAACGGGTTCATAGCCTGTACCGTTGCAGGCTTATGCAACAGGCAACACACGCTATCTGACACATTCCACATTATAGGAGGTAACAAAAAGCATGACCGTAGAAACTCTGTCTGTAGAAGCATTGTTGGAACAGCACGCCGTTGACCGGGAGCATGCGCGGCATGTCGCGGACCTGGCACTGCTGCTGTTTGATGAACTGACCGAGGTTCACAACCTCCCGCCGGAGACGCGCCCCCTGCTGGAGATGGGCGCGCTGCTGCATAATGTTGGCCTGACCAGCGATCCCGCGCAGCACCACACAGTTGGGCGCGATATCGTGCTCAATGCCGATCTGGAGGAACTGCGCGCGGATGAACGCAACCTGGTGGCCTGCCTGGTAGCATTTCATCGCAAAAAGGTCCACCCGAATGCGGAACCGGCCTACCTCAGCCTGAAGAAGAAAGAGCAGGCGGTGGCCCTGCGTCTCGCGGCCCTGCTGCGGGTTGCTGATGGGCTGGACTATGCGCAGAGCCAGACTACCCAGATTCACGTCTGTGAAATCGGCCGGAACCGGGTGTTGCTGCGCCTGACCGGGCGCGACTCGGCGGAGGATGGCGCACGCGCCGTCAAAAAGGCTGACCTCTGGCGGCGGGTGTTTGACCGCAAACTGGTGGTGGAGCAGATCCCGATTGCGGGTGAGGCGGGCATGGCCGAGGCACTATCGCTGGAGGATAGTGATCAACAACTGGCCGACCAGATGGCTGAGACCCAAACCGCTACGCCAGGTAACACCACAACTTCCCTGGCCGAGGTGGGGCAGCGCATCCTGCGCCGCAATTTTCGCAAACTGCTCTCCCAGGAACGTCATGTGCAGGCTGATAGCGATATCGAAGCAGTGCATCAGTTGCGCGTGGCAACCCGCCGGTTGCGGGCAGTGCTGGCAAGTCTGGACCCGGTTGCGCCAACGAAGCAGATACGCACCTACCGCAAAGAGTTGCGGCGGCTGGCCCGCGCATCGAGTGCGGTGCGCGACTGCGATGTCTTCCTGGCGGAGGTAGATCAGTATGCCACGAGCTTGCCGGAAGAGCAGCGACCCGGGTTGGAGCCGCTGACGGCAGCCCTCCAGCAGGACCGTGCGAAAGCGCGGGATCTGCTCCTCAAGCAGCTTGCTTCCCGGCGTTATGCCGACTTCAAACGCACATTTGCCAGGTTTACCAGCGCAGAGCGGGAGGACTGGAACAACACCCTGCGTGTGCGCGATCTGGCGGGCAGCACCATCTGGCACAGCTACGAGGGGTTGCGCGCGTATGAACTGACGATAGACCCACAGGTGGGCAGCAACAACCCGGCGGAGGCGCTGCATCAGGCCCGCATCGCCGGCAAACGGCTGCGTTACGTCCTGGAGATGTTCGCCGAAACGCTCGGCCCCGACGCCGACCAGGTGATCGATCCGCTGAAGGAGTTGCAGGATCACCTGGGAGCCCTGCAGGATGTTGCGGTCGCTGCGGCCTACATTCACGCCCTCACCGTTCCCGCCGACGCCCGCCCGGTTTTGGAGGCATACATCACCCATCGTGAACGGGAGCGCGATCAACTGCTGGCCGACCTGCCGCGCATCTGGGGAGAAGTTACCGGCGAGGGCTACCGGCGCATGCTGCTGGAGTTGATTGTCCGGTTGTAACCACGAATTTTGGAGTGCGGGAGCATGGCTCCCGCCAGAAGGTTTCCGGATTAAACATTCCACGTTCATTCGCCGATTTGGGCGTCCCGACTTATGAACTTTGAAAAAATAGCCCGGATATGAAATGTCCTGGAGTCCCGGCTTTAGCCGGTTGAATGCCTGCCGGGATTGCCACATCCTGCCGGGAACGCCTGATCCGGCTGAAGCCGGGACTCCGATCTAGCGGATGTCCGGATTACAAACTCAACGTTCATTCGCGCGTCCGCCCTACAAAGCGGCTCAGATCCCCACCGCGTCAGCCGCCTCACACGGCAGCAACAGCAGAAAGGTTGTTCCCTGGCCCAGGCTGCTGGTGACATGCACCCGTCCGTGATGCTGACGCACGGCCATCTGCACAATCGCCAGACCCAGGCCACTGCCCGCCGGACCCCGGACGCGCGCCTCATCCGTACGAAAGAAGGGATCGAAGATCCGGTGCAGATCATCCTCGGCGATGCCCGGCCCGGTATCGGCTACCTCGATAACACACCAGCAGCAGGTGGAATCCAGTGGGGGATCAAGCGGGGGTAGCGTGGTCGCCCGGTAGAGGCGTACCGTCACGTTGCCCCCGGTGCCGGTGTACTTGATCGCATTACTGAGCAGATTCGCAACCGCCTGCTGCAGAATATCCGCATCACCCGCCACGATGAGCGTCTCTTCGTCGGCATCTTCGGGGAAGCAGAACTCGACCCCGGCCAGGCGCGCCTGATCGTGGAAGGAGAAGACCGCGCGCATCAGCAGCAGGTTCAGGTCAACCGGAGTGCGTTTTTGCAACTCCGTAGCTTCCAGGCGGCGCAGATCCAGCAACCGGCTCAACAGATCACGCATATGCTGCCCCTGCTGATGGATCGCCTCCAGGATCTCACGCTGGTCCGGGGTCAGCGGGCCGCAGGTCTCTTCGAGCAGTATACCGGCATACCCGATTACGGCGGTGAGGGGCGAGCGCAGATCGTGCGTCACAATCGCCATCATATTCGACTTGCGTTGCGAAACCTCTTCCAGTTCGGCGTTGAGCACAGTCAACTGCTCGTTCAGGAGCAGCAACTCGTTATGCTGCTGCTGCAGGCGCTGCTGCTGGCGGCTCTGGAGGGTTTCGTCGCTCAGGATTACGATCAACCCGGCCTGCTGGTGGGGCCAGACTACCAGCGAAATATAGCGGGTCTGCCCCTGATCATCTTCCAGGTTAATCTGCTCAATCTGCAGATGGGGCAGGTTGCGTGCGCAGACCGCCGCGAGTTGGGCTTCGCTACCGAGCAGCGGCAGGCATATGCTGGTCAGCGACTGACCGACAAGCGGAACTCCCGGCATCCCCAGCAGTGCGGCGCTGGATGGGCCGGCCTCCGTCACCTGAAGATCGGCGTTGCAGATCAGGTATGCAACCCCCGGCGCACGCAGATGCTGCCCCTGGTCGTCTGCGGGGAATAGTTGCTCAGGAAGTTGGGCGGACACCGGCTAATCCCTCTCCCAGCGACTGGAATAATGCCTCGACACCTTCACCACTGCCGGCACTGGAGAGTGTCAGTGGCACCTGGATCAGTTGGGCCACCCGGCGCGCGACGGCGACGTGCGTATGCTCAGGCGACACCAGATCCAGTTTATTGCCGGCCATAGTCAAATGTACATCTGCATTTCTCTGACGCAGGATATTGGCATACTCTTCACAATGGAGAATAGTATTGTTCCGCGTCAGATCGCATACAATCACCGCCCCGGCTGCCCCGGCAAGGTAGCTTTCCCGCACCGTGCTGCTATCCTGCCCACCCTCGGTATCCCAGAGCACCAGCGCAACATCACGCCCCTGCACGGTGACGACTTTTCGCTGCACCCGCACGCCGATGGTACTCTGGTAGGTTTCGGAGAAGCGGTTGTAGACAAAGCGGTTGAACAGACTGCTCTTGCCAACCGCAAAATCGCCAATCAGGCATACTTTACGCTGAAGCATCACTCCACTCCATCAGCGGGTTCAACTGCGGCAAAAGCATGGCCGGGTCAATCGGGTCGCCATTGAAGCTCCGTAGCAGCGTCCCACATGTGTGATGCAGTTCAAAGAGTTGCTGCCGGAGCGCCGCCCGAAAGCCGGCCGGCTCAACCCCCTGCACCAGCACAGCCAGCAGCGCCGCCTGGCCCTCTTCAATCAAAATATGCTTCCCGCTGCCATACTCAATAGCATCAAGCGAGGTTCCGTTGCCCGCTTCAAACGAGTCGGCGACATAGGCGCGAATTGCGGTCAGCATGCTGCCGATCAGATCGGCATCCGTCAGCGTACCCATCGCCGAGATATGCTGGATCAGCAACCCGGACTCGCGGTGCAACAGAAAAAGTTCGCCCACCTGGAAAGGCAGTGCCTGACGGAGCGCCGCCTCTTCCGGTTTGACGCCGCGCAACCGCTTGAACATCAAGCCGACCAGAAACCGGGGGCGCATGCTGCGCCGCAGGGTCAGATCGATCCGCCGCGCCAGATCGCGCATCGCCTCGCTCACGGCACGCTGGATGGTACGCCCGATCACCGGGTAGAGCGCCTCGGCGACCTCATCGCGCGACTCCTGTACCCGTTGCGCAATCATCTGGCTGACCAGGGGCGCCATCGTGCGGATGAGCGCATCACGGTCCCGCAATTGGGCCTGCAACTCAGCTACCTGTATTTCCAACTGCTCCAGGCGCTGATATTCGGGAGCCAGCAGCTTCTCGCGCATCGAGCGGCGATCCCTACGGCCATTCTGATCAGACTGCACCACGGTGGCCTGCGCTTCCACGGTGGCGGAGAGGGTAGCATCCTGGCCCGCCAGCAGTTCCTCGAGCAGGGTCAGGTCCGCGTCATCGGCATATTCCTGCTGAAAGGCCGAGTCGGGTTGGATACGCGCGGCTTCCAGCGAGTAAGCCGGGGAATGGACAGTAGACTCAGGTGGATGATGATATTTGTTCATCGGAAGATCTATTCCCGCACTGCTCCACCTCACCGGGGAGACTGGAGCACAGGTTTTCGTAAGGATACTCTTTTAATTCTAGCACACTCTGCCGCCGAAGCCATCCCCGCAAGAGCTTTCTTTACTTTTTGTATACTATTGCCCACCGCAATGACAAAAGCGTCATCCAGGGCCACGGTGCCTCATCGTGCGCCCGACACACCGCGGATGAGTCGCTCGGTGGCCTCGATCAGACTTTTGCGCCCGAAGAGGGCCACATACTCGGACGTTGCCGCCAGCGCGCCGGGATCAACGCCCTGGTTACGCTCCCGCATGTGCCAGCGATGATGCATAATCCAGCGATAGAGATCGGCCTCGGTACGGTTGGGGAAGCGGCTCAACGCCTGCTGCGCGCGGATCACATTGACGACCGGCAGGTAGACCTGATCATACCAGTTTGCCACGGCTTCATCCCGGTTGATCTCCCGGCCCTGCTCCATCCCCAGGTAGTAGCGATGCGCGTTGATATGTTGCACCAGGTCCAGGTAGCCCCCCAACTCGCTGAAGGTAATTCGCTGATCGGGACGCAGCCGGTGCAACTCGGTCCACTCCAGGAAATCGCTATACTCCTCCATCAACAGCAGATCACGAACGCCGATATCCGCCGACACCGGCACATCCACCAAGATCTCCGTGACATAGGCGTCGATCACAGGTTGCGCCTGATGCCGGGCGACCGAGACGCGATGGTTGCCGTCGCGCACAAAATAGATATCGCCGACGCGGTACAACTCCACGGGTGGCAACCCGACGGCTTCATAGTGCGCTTTGTAGACACTCGTCCAGCGCGCCTTGCTCGTATCCCGCCGGGGGTAGAAGCTGCGGTCAAAATCGCTGTAGCGACTCTCGCTCCCAATAATCTGCTCCAGCGGAACCTTGCACAGCCCCAGATAGCGCTGTCCATGCGCGTTCAGGCGGCGGCGGACCTCCTCCAGCGCGAGCAGTTCATTTGGGGTGCGACTCAGCATGGAGCGCAACCGGCCGACAAAGGCCTGCCGCCGGGCGCGCGTAAAATCTTCCTGGATTTCGAGATCAATCCACGACATGGCTGTAACTCCTCAGCCACGTGGTACCTCGTCGTGCCTGGAGTGTTCAGCGGTGATCAACCGTTCACGTAGCTCATTAGTGGTCATTCTTCCTTCGCGTGCAGGGTCGGGCCCCGGACAACCGCACCGGCCCAGTCACCACTCCCTACACACCAGATACGATTCAGCTTACCATGCCGGATTGCCATATGCAAGTCGCATATCACCCTGTCGGCGGCAGGTCAACAGGACCAATAGCCTATTTTCCGGTTCCAGCAAATGCGATTACAGTGAGACAACGCAGAAACCAACCTGGGGAAAACCCTAGACACTGTAAAACTTATGCAAAGATATTCGGTTATCGACAGTATTTCTGCAAAGACGTTGTTTCATCCCATAAAAAGAACAAACAAACCCAGAACAATGGACAAACAAGGTTTCCAATGGCGACAAGCCGGACGCATTTTGTTCTGTGTTACTTTGTTCGCTGTTCTGTATATGTCCACAAGGAGGCAACGGTGACAACACGCGGCGACGCCAATGGATTACTCCACGAAGAGGTTAATCGTCTACGCCAGCAGGTCGCGGAGTTGCAGCAGACCCAGACGACCCTGCAAGAACAACTTGCCCAGACTCAGGCAACCCTCCAGGATCGCGAGGCGTTGCTGCAAAGCGTTGTACAGCATGTGCCGAATGCATTTGCCGCTTTTGATCAGGAGATGCGCTACATCCTGGCAAGCGACCGCTTTCGGCAAGATTATAACGTTGCCGATCAGGAACTTATCGACCGCAGTCACTATGATGTCTTCCCCGAAGTCCCGGAGCGCTGGAAAGAAGTACATCAACGCAGCCTGGCCGGACAGGTGGAACAGGCCGAGGAAGACGCCTTTGTCCGCGAAGATGGGAGTATCACCTACAATCGTTGGGAGTGCCGCCCCTGGTACAACGGACGGGGGGATATTGGCGGCATCCTGTTTATCACTGAAGTTATTACCCGGCAGAAACAGATGGAAGCGGAGATACGGCAGAGCCAGAACCTGCTCCAGAGCATTCTTAACCACTCCCCGATCGTTATCTACATCAAAGATCTGCAGGGCCGCTACATGCTGATCAACCACACCTTTGAACAACTCTTTGATCTGACGAGTGGGCAGATTGTGGGCAAAACCGACTATGAACTGTTACCACCCGAAATCGCCCAACAGGTGACGCGCAACGACCAGGCCGTGAGCCGGGCCGGACATCCAATCGAGAGCGAAGAAGTCATCCTGGTTGCCGGCACCCCCCACACCTACCTCTCATCAAAATTCCCGCTGATTGACGAGCAGGGCGCAGTCTATGCAGTTGGCGGGGTCTCAGCAGATATTACTGACCGCAAGCGCATAGAACAGGAGATGCGCACCTTCCAGATCCTGGTCGAAAATGCGCCCGATGCCATTGGCGTGTCCAACTTCGCCGGATATGTTACTTACGCCAATCCGGCCTACCGCACCATGTACGGCCATGGCGATGAGACTATTGGGATGCACTTCAGCCAGATCATTCCGCCAGAGATCGAGCCCCAGGTCGCTGAGGGCATGCAGATCGTCCAGACCGAGGGCATATGGCAGGGCGAGAGCGTCAACCGGCGGCGCGACGGCAGCACCTTTCCGCTGCAATCCTCCGTATTTCTTATCCGTGACAGCGACGGAACGCCCCAGGCCATCGCCGCCATCAACCGCGACATCACGGCCTCCCGGCAGGTTGAGGAGAATCTCCAACGGCTGGTTGCCATCATCGAGAACAGCAGCGACTTTATCGGCACCGCTGCATTCGATGGTACGCCGATCTACTTGAATGCCGCCGGGCTGAAGATGGTCGGACTCAGCAGCTTTGACGAAGCCCGGCAGATGAATATTGCCGACTTCTTCACGCCAGAAGATCAGCGCTACGCGGAAGAACATATTACCCCGGCCATCAGGGAAACGGGTCGCTGGGAAGGCGAATTTCGCTTTCGTCATTTTCAAACCGGCGCGGTCTTCCCGGTTCACTACACGCTCTTTACCGTCACTGATCCGCGCACGGGCACACCGCTGGGGTTGGGCACCGTCACCCGGGATATCAGCGCGCAGAAGCAGGAAGAAGCCGAACGTACTCGCCTGCAAGAGCAGGTCATTGCGGCCCAGCAGGATGCCCTGCGCGAACTTTCCACCCCGCTCATTCCCATCTCCGACAATGTGGTGATTATGCCGCTGATTGGTACAATCGACAGCGGGCGCGCGCAGATGGTGCTGGAGACCCTGCTGGAGGGGGTGGCCCACTACCAGGCCGATATTGCGATTATGGACATTACCGGCGTCACGGTGGTTGATACCCAGGTGGCCCAGGCGCTGGTACGCGCCGCCCGCGCCGTCAAGCTGCTTGGCGCGCAGGTGCTGCTAACCGGCATCCAGCCCCAGATTGCGCAGACTCTGATCACACTCGGCACTGACCTGGGCAACATTCGCACCCATGGGAATCTGCAAAGCGGAATTAACTACGCGCTCAAGCTTTCGCAGCAGGATTAGACCCAATAAATTTCATCAAATAACATGAGTTACGCGGTGGGCATTTAGACCACGAAAACCACGAAATGAGCGAAACCCGCGAAACGGCCAGTGCTGATGGGTATCAGGCATCCCGCATTTGACGGGGGATATCGCCTCCGGCAGGGTGGAACCGGACATCCTTTTTGGAAAAACGTGGCTCTCCGAGTCACGTTTTTCCAAAAAAATAAAATAGCGTACTATGCTGCCGCAGGCGAATCGGGTTTCTGGGGCTGGCACGCGGACGGAATAGTCCGCACCGCGTAAGTCCTATAAATAAACTCGCGCAAAGAATGTGCGGTTCTTTGCGGCTTTGCGCCTTTGCGCGCGACAATACCGCTGGTATTTTTGCGGTAGGGACGCGCTGCAGCGCGTCCGCATCCCGCCCGGCTATCCAGCGACGACCTGCCCACTACCGGACAACACCGCCGGGTTGCTGGTAGCAGGCGGCAGTGGCAACCAGATAGCGAATGTGCTACCCTGCCCGGGCACGCTGGCAACCGACACCTGGCCGCCATGCGCCTCGGCAATCCACTTGACAATCGCCAGCCCTAACCCTGCGCCCCCACCATGCCGCGAACGAGAGCGATCAGCCCGGTAAAAGCGATCAAAAATATGCGGCAGATCTTCGGCGGCAATCCCCACGCCGGTATCAACCACGGACAGACAGGCCCAGCCGCTCCGCTGCTCCAGACTGAGGGTAATTGTGCCCCCGGCCGGCGTATGCTGGAGCGCATTCACACCCAAATTGAGCAGTGCCTGCTTCAGCCGGTCGCGGTCGCCCTGCACAATCACCTGATCCTCGGCCCCGATCCGCAGCATCGCATCACCGGACAGCGTGCGCAGATCCCGATGGATCTCCAGCAGCAGCGTATCAAGCTCAACCGGCTCGCGGCGGATCTGCACCCCGGCCTCACTCTGCGCCAGCAACAGCAGGTCATTGACCATGCGGATCAGGCGAGTGGTTTCGCGGCGCATATCGGTCAGCGACTCGGCCAGCAGTTCCGGGTCACGCTGCGCGCCCCGGGCCAGCACCTCCAGGTTGCCCTGCATTGCTGCCAGAGGTGTACGCAGTTCATGCGACACATCGGCGATCAGGCGGCGCTGCGCGGTAAAGAGCGCTTCCAGGCGGCCCAGCAATTCATTGATGATGATCGTCAGACGCTGCAACTCATCCTGCGAGGCAGGGACGGGGACGCGCTGGCCCAGATCTTCGGCGCGCACAATCCCCCGCGCAGTCTGGGCAACCTGCTCAATCGGCGCGAGGGCCGCCCGCGAGAGCCAGAAGACGCCGGTTGCCGCCGCCAGCAGCGCCACTGAGCCCCCGCCAAGCAGGATCAGCATGAGCAAGCCCAACGTATGTTCAATGTCGTCGAGCGGGCGCGAGATCTGCAGGTAACCGACAAGCTGGTTGCTTTTGGTGAGGCGCAGCGGCGTGATCAGCGAGAGCCAGCGCACCCCGTTAACATCCCGAAAAATAAAATCCCCGGCGGAATCAACCGGCATATCCAGGACATCTTCCGGGAGCGGCAACTTCTGGCCTTCCAGGTCGGGTGAGCGGCCCACTAGATCTCCCTGCGGCGAAAAAACCTGCGCGGAGAGGTTGGAGATGACAAAGGCTTCGGCGGGGCTGCCACTTACCTGGATCATCATTGTGCCATCCCGCTCGACAAATTCTAAGCGGCCGCTGCTGCGATTATAGATCTCCAGAATCTGCTTGGTGCCCGCCTGCAGATCAGTACGCGCATCGCGGGTTAGCGTCTGCTTGACTGCCATAAATGTCCCAATGTCAAGCAGCAGCAGCGCAAAGGCAAAGAAACCGGTATAGTAGAGCGTTAACCGTATCCGCAGCGACATAGTATCAACCTTCTCTCTCAGAGCTTTCCCGGTCAGTGTAGCGGTTCGGCGTAGCTATCGCAAGATCAGTTTGATAAGTCTCACCAGCTTCTCATCCCCAATCGGCGTGTGGCAGGGATTAGATCGCTTCCACCTGCCATCCCGCCGGAGGGCTGTGGTATACTGCATCCTATGCACGGGGAAATAGTTACACAGCGAACATGCCGGGTCATCTACGCCGGGCAGATTGACTACCAGGCCGCCTGGGACTGGCAGCGCCAACTGGTGGCTGACCGCTCCGCCGGGCGATGCGGCGATACGCTGCTGCTGCTGGAGCATCCCCCGACTATCACGTTGGGGCGGGCATCACACCGGGAGCATGTGCTGGTTACGCCCGATGAACTAGCCCGACGCGGTGTCACCCTGATCGAGACGGATCGCGGCGGCGATGTCACCTACCACGCGCCCGGGCAAATTGTCGGCTACCCGATCATCAAACTGTCACAGCATGGCGGCGACCTGGGGCGCTACCTGCGCAACCTGGAAGAGCTGATTATCCGGGTGCTGGCAAACTATGGCCTCAGTGGGAGCCGCGTGCCCGGACTGACCGGCGTGTGGGTTGAAACCGGGCAGCAAGCGGCCAAGATTGCCGCTATCGGCGTCCGGTTGAGTGCCGGCGGCATCACCTCGCACGGGTTTGCCCTGAATATTACCACCGACCTGCGCGGCTTTGAGCAGATCATCCCCTGCGGCATCCGTGAACGGGGAGTTACATCGCTGGAGCGGGTGCTGGGCAGCGCGCCACCGCTGGAAAGGGTCCAGGCGCAGGTGGTACAATGTTTTGGGGAGATCTTCGGCGTAGATCTGGTTGAATAATGTAATGCTCGCTCAATTCCTGGAAAGGTTAACATATGCCTGAATATATTCCATTAACGCCAGGCACTGGCTCATCGGCCCAGAACCCGCCCGCTGCTACACCCAAGCCACGCCCCCGACGACCCGACTGGCTGAAGGCCCGCGCGCCGGGAGGCGAGAATTATCACGATGTGGTCCGCCTGATGCGTGAGCAGGGGCTAAATACTGTCTGTGAGGAGGCGCGCTGCCCGAACATCGGCGAGTGCTGGAACCATCGCACCGCGACCTTCCTGCTGCTGGGCGATACCTGCACCCGGGGCTGCCGCTATTGCGCCATCGGCAAAGGCAAGCCGCAGGCACTTGACGAGCAGGAACCCGAACGGATTGCCGACGCGGTGGCCTACCTCAAGTTGCGGCATGTGGTGCTGACCTCGGTCAACCGCGATGACCAACCGGACGGCGGGGCGCATATCTTTGCCCGCAGCATTGCCCTGATCCGCCGGCAGATCCCCGACTGCCGGGTTGAGGTGCTGATCCCCGACTTCGATGGCAACTGGGAGGCGCTGCAGATGGTGCTGGAGGCGTGCCCCGATGTGCTGAACCATAACATCGAGACCATCCCGCGCCTCTTCCGGCGCTTCCGGCCACGCGCCGGGTTTGCGCAGAGCCTGGAACTGCTGGACCGCGCCCGCCGCTTCGATGCCGACCTGATCACCAAGAGCGGCATGATGGTCGGGGCCGGCGAGACCAACGACGAGGTGCTGGATGTTATGGATGCCCTGCGGCAGAGCGACGTCAATGTGATGACGATTGGGCAGTATCTCGCGCCGAGCGACGCCTACTGGCCGATTGACCGCTATGTCACGCCCACCGAGTTTGCCATGTTCCAGGAAGCGGGGCTACAGCGCGGCTTCACCCATGTTGAGAGCGGCCCGCTGGTACGCAGCAGTTACCACGCCCACGAGCATGTCGGCAACCCGCAGCACTGAGGCGCACAGCGTGAACCGGCCGGTCAAACATCTCTACATCCATATTCCCTTCTGTGCGCGGCGCTGTGCCTACTGCGATTTCAACACCTACGCCAACCTGGAACACCGCATCACAGCCTATGTTGCGGCGCTGTGTGCCGAAATTGACATGCTGGCCGCCGATCCGGACGCGCAGAGTTCGCATGACACAGCGCTGCCGCCGACCATCTTTTTTGGCGGTGGCACGCCCAGCATGCTCACACTCGAGCAGTTGGAGCAGGTGCTGCGCGCCGCCGGCCAGATCATTCCGCTGGAAGCAGCCGAGATTACCCTGGAGGCCAATCCCGGCTCGGTGCTGGGGAACGGAACAACCGCGCCCGCCTACCTGCGCGGGCTGCGCGACCTGGGCGTGAACCGCCTCAGCCTGGGGGTGCAGAGCCTGCATGATCCGACGCTACGTGTCCTGGGGCGTACCCACACAGCGGAAGAAGCCCACCGCTGCTTTGCGGAAGCCCGCCGCGCCGGGTTTGACAATATCAACCTCGACTTTATCTTTGGGCTGCCGGGGCAGACGCCGGCGCAGTGGGAAGCCACCCTCGACGAAGTGACCACCTGGGGCGTGGATCACTTCTCGCTCTACTCGCTCATCCTGGAAGAGCAAACCCCGCTCTATGCGCAGGTGCTGCGCGGCCAGATCAGCCTGCCCGACGACGACGCAACCGCCGCGATGTACGAGGCGGCCATGCAGCGCTTTGCCGCCGCCGGGTATGCGCAGTATGAGGTTAGTAATTGGGCCCGGGTGAAGAACCAAGAACTGAGAACCGAGAACCAGGGGACAGATGACAGGGGAGAGGTTGGGGTACCAGGGCTGGCATGTCGGCATAATCTGGCCTACTGGCTGAACAGCGATTACCTGGCCGCGGGAGCCGGTGCGCATGGGCATGTTTATCCCCGGCGCTACGCCAACCTGTGCGGTGTGGATAGCTACATCGACGCGGTTCAGGCCGGTCGCCGTCCCCTGGATGACGTTATCGATCTGGCTCCGCAGGATCTCTACGCCGAAACAATGTTTATGGGCCTGCGCCTGAATGTCGGGGTGAGTCGGGCGCACTTCCGCCGGCGCTGCGGGGTTGCAATGGAGGAGATCTTCGGGCCGACCCTGGCCGAGTTGACCGAAATGGGCCTGCTGGAGCAGGATGCCTCCACCGTACGTTTGACCCCACGCGGGCGCATGCTGGGCAACCAGGTCTTTGCGCGCTTTGTGTGAGCATGAAAACCGTTAACCCATAACCGTTAACCCATAACCGTTAACCTATAACCCGTACCATGCGCGAAATCCTGTTTTACCTGGCCGACTGGGCCATCATCACCGTCTCTTTCTTCAACACCATCCTGATGCTCTGGCTGGGACTAACCGTGCTGCTCAATGCCGAGCGCCGACAGTGGGGCACCTGGATCGCCGGTGGGGCATTCCTGCTCGCCGGGCTTTTTTTTGTCGGGCATTCGGCGGTGGTCGGGCGGGCCATTGGAACATTTAACGCCGAAAGGGAGTTCTGGTGGCGCATCGGCTGGTTGCCCTTCATCGGGGGGCCGTACCTCTGGTACACAGTGATTGCCTGGTACACCGGGGTGCTGCAAACCCGGCATCATCGCTTCTGGCTGGGCCTCGTGAGTCTGCTCGGCGGCACGGCGGTCGGGCTGTTGCTCTTTGCCAACCCGCTACCTTCCTTCGACGCGATGTTCCAGCAGTCCGCCGGTACAATTCTCTCCGTCGGCAGTATCCCGGCGGTGATCATGATCTACCCGGTCTACAGCACGCTCTGTATCATTCTGGCGCTGCTGGCCCTGCGACACCCGGTCGCCTCCGAGCGGTTCATGGGCGATATTGGCCGCAAACGGGCACATCCCTGGCTGACCGGCGCGTCGCTGGCGCTGCTCTGCGTCAGCCTGAGTGTTGGCGCGGCGGCGGCCTGGTTTCTGCATCAGGTGCAGATCGGACAACTGCCCCGGCTTTCGCTGCAGTCGCTGGCGCTGATTATTAACTTTGACCTGTTCATCTCCGGGCTGATCGCACTGACGGTGATTCTGGTGGGGCGGGCGATTGTTTCCTACGAGATCTTTACCGGGAAAGCCTTGCCACGCGGCGGGCTGGCGCGTAACTGGCAGCAGATTCTGATCCTCGCCGCCGGGTATAGCACGCTGGTGGGTCTGGGGTTGAGCGCGCTGGTGACAATTCACCCGATCTACCAACTGCTGCTGGCAACGGTCCTGATGACCACGTTTGTTGCCGTGGCCAACTGGCGCGCGTATGTGCATCACGAACGTAGCATGGAACGCCTGCGCCCCTTTGTCGCCAGCCAGAAGCTGTACGAGCGGCTGCTGCGCCCAACCATGCCCGCCGATGTTGATATTGCCGGGCCATTTATTGCGCTCTGTGGCGATGTGCTCGGCGCAAGGGTAGCGTACCTGGCCGCCCAGGGACCGCTGGCTCCGCTGGTCGGACCGGGGCTGGCCTATCCCGATTTTGACGGACAGGCCGGCAGCCGGATGCCGCCACTGAGCGTTATGACCGAACTCTCGGCCACATTTCGCCGCGCGCCGCAGCAGATGTGTGTGGCCCTTGATCCGGCGCGGTATGGTGGTGCGGTCTGGGCCGTGCCACTCTGGAGCGAGCGCGGGTTGATCGGGCTGCTGCTGCTGGGCGAAAAGCGCGACGGAGGCATCTACACCCAGGAGGAGATCGAGATTGCGCGGGCCACAGGTGAGCGGCTGATCGACACACAGGCCGGCGCGGAGATGTCGCGCAAGCTGATGGCGGCCCAGCGGCAACGGCTGGCCGAGAGTCAGGTGATCGACCGGCACACCCGGCGAATGTTGCACGATGAGGTGCTGCCCGACCTGCACATGGTGATGCTGACCCTCAGCAGTGCCGCAACCGACACCAGCAACGCGACGGTTACGCAACTGGCCGAGATTCACCGCAAGATTGCCAACCTGCTGCACAGCATGCCCGCAGCGGTCGTCCCCGAGGTAGCGCGACTGGGTTTGATCGGCGCGCTACGCGAGACGGTTGCGCATGAACTGGGGCGCGCCTTCGACGGCATTACCTGGCAGATCGAACCGGAGGCAGAGCAGGCCGCCCGGCGCGTTCCCACCCTGACCGCCGAGGTCATCTTCTTTGCCGCGCGTGAAGTGATCCGCAACGCCGCCCGCTATGGGCGTAACAGTGACGCCGGCCGCGCCCTGCACCTGACCATTGCGGCACGCTGGCGGGATGGCCTGGAGTTGATCGTCGAGGATGACGGCGTCGGCATGGGCGCAGCCGGGCCCGCCGCCGGGAGCAGCGGGCAGGGGCTGGCGCTGCACAGCACGATGATGGCGGTGATCGGCGGCACGCTCACTACGGACAGCGTGCCGGGAGAGTACACCCGCATCGCGTTGACGCTGCCGCAGGGAGCGTGGGATGTCCTGGCGGGATAGGTTCCGTGGTGGAATTACCCCTTTCCAGTAACCTGCTGCTCCAGCAGTTTGACATTGGCATAGACCGCATCGATATGGGGGGTGGGCACACCAACGAGACGACCCAGTTCGGCCACGGCTCCCACCAGCGCGTCGATCTCGGTTGTGCGCCCGGCCTCAATATCTTGCAGGGTTGAAGTTTTGTGCGCGCCGATCTCCTCCGTGCCCTTGATCCGCTGCTCAATCCCCAGGCTAAAGCTGATACCCAGTTGCTCACCAATCGCCTGCGCCTCGGCCATCATCTGCATCACCAGGGTGCGCGTCAGGGGATGCCGGGCAATATCGCCCAGGGTGGCACGGGTCAACGCGCTGATCGGGTTAAAGGCCAGATTGCCCCAGAGCTTGATCCAGATATCGGTACGAATATGCGAGCGCACCGGTGCTTTGAACCCGGCAGCCATCAGCGTTCGCGCCAGTTGCTGCACCCGTTCGGTCTTTGCGCCGTCCAGTTCACCCAGGATAAACCGGTTGCCCTCGATGTGGCGAATAACGCCCGGCGCAACCAGCGATGCGGCCGGGTAGACCACACAGCCAATCACCCGATCCACGTCCATATGTTGCTCAACGACGCCACCGGGATCGACCGCTTCGATCCGGCGGCCTTCGTAGTCGCCGCCATGCTTGTGGAAATACCACCAGGGAATGCCATTCTGCGCCGTTACCACCAGCGTCTCCGGGCCGTAGAGCGCCTGCAAATCTGGAGCGAGGGCGAGCAGGCTGTACGCCTTCACTGCAACGATGACCACATCCTGGGCATCGACCGCACGCAGATCGCTGGTAGCCTGCGTGTTGGTGGCAACCTGCTCGCTGCCGTCGGCCATGATCAGCTTCAGGCCATGCTGCCGGATCGCCTCCAGATGTGCGCCACGCGCGATCAGGGTGACATCTGCGCCGGACAGGGCCAGCTTTACCCCCAGATAGCCGCCGATTGCGCCCGCTCCAACGATGCAAATTTTCATGGCTCTACCCTCCTTCTTGTGCATCATTCCACGCTGGTTATGCCCAGCAACTGCGCCATATTAATCCGCTGCAGCTTGCCGGTTGCACCGCGCGGAATGGCCTCGCGGATATGCAACGCACGCGGCACCTTGAACTCGGCCAGGGATGCAGCACAGTGGGCTTTCAGATCGGCTTCGGTTGCCGTGTCACTCAGCACAACGACGGCGTGAATCTCCTCGCCCAGTTTGGGATGCGGTACGGCAAAGGCCAGTGCCTCGGCGACGGCGGGGTGGCGCAGCAAAACATCGTCAATCTCCAGGGGTGAGATCTTCTCGCCGCCCCGGTTGATCAACTCCTTGAGCCGCCCGGTCAACGTCAGATAGCCGTCGCTGTCGATCACGCCCTGGTCGCCGGTACGGAACCAGCCGGCGACAAACGCCTGGGCATTGGCTTCGGGGTTGTTTTCGTAGCCGTCGATGACATTGGGACCGCGCACGACTACCTCGCCGGTTGTGCCCTGGGGCAGCAGGTTGCCGGCCGCATCCATAATCCCGACCTCTACACCAAAGCCGTACCCTACCGCACCCGGTTTGTGCGGCGCGGGCGGCAGCGGATTGGAGGTCATCTGGTGAGTCGCCTCAGTCATGCCATAGGATTCGAGCACCGGGGCGTTGAATGCAGCCTCCAGCCGTTCCAGCACGACCGGCGGCAGCGGCGCGCTGCTGGAGCGGATAAAGCGCAACGGGTTGGCGGCGATCTTCTCCCGATTGCGTTCGGCACGGGCCAGCAGCATCTGGTGCATCGTCGGCACGGCTGAGTACCAGGTGGGCTTGAACTCCTCCAGCCAACCCCAGAACTCCATGGCACTAAATCCGGGTGGACAGACCAGCGTACCGCCAGATGCCAGCGTCGCCAGCATCGAACCAATCAGGCCGTGAATATGAAACAGCGGCATCACACAGAGCGCAGTATCATCGGCGGTGAGGTTGTAGGTACCCGCGATATTTGCCGCCGATGCCGCCATATTACGCTGGCGGATCGGCACCCGCTTGGGCCGGCTGGTGGTACCGCTGGTGTGCAGGACCATCGCCACATCATCGGGCTGGGCCGGCTCAACCGGGCGGGGGGTTCCTGCGCCCCGCACCGACTCCAGAGCAACCGTGCCATCGTCATTTGTGATGGCATTAATGACGAGCATATCGGGCGTCACGGCGGCATGCGCTTCCGGGATGCTCTCCGGCAAGGTGATCAGCGCCCGCGCCTGCGTGTCTTCAAAATAGAACGCAAACTCCTCCTGCCGGTATTTGAGATTGAGGGGAGCCGCCGTCCCGCACATAGCGGCGGCAAAGAAGGTCAGCACCACCTCCGGGCCATTGCCCATCGCCAGCGCAATCCGATCATTGCGTCCCAGGCCAAAACTGTTCAACTGCGAGGTCAGGGCGATAATCGTGTCACAGAGCTGTCCATAAGTCAGGGTTGGGCGGCCGGGAGCCGCCAGCGCCGGACGGCTGGCGGGCCCGGCGGTCATCAGTAGATCAAGCAGGGTCATCTGGGGCGTTATATGTGTTGTCACAGGAACCACCTCCGTGGGGGCTATGCATCTGTTACTACGAACAGTATACCCGGTCATGCGCCATATAGAGAACAGCGAACCAGGCAACCGAGAACAGAGCGCGCCGGATGCATAGCTATCAATTACACGAGTTACGCGGTGGGCGTTTGGACCACGAAAGAACACGAAATGAGCGAAACCCGCGAAACGACCAATGCTGACATGGATCAGACGATCCTGCATTTGACGGGGGATATCGCCTCCGGCAGGGTCGTGTCATCGAGGAGTGATTGTGGTTACAGAGGAGATTTCTTGCATCCGAACCGACAACTGAGGCACAGAAGCGCGTCCCACCTGCAAAAACTATACGCCTACCCGGCGCGGCGCTGGACCGGCGGCGTCTGCCAGGCGGCCACGCGGCGCTCTTCGATCAGCGTGGCAATATCGCTCAACAGGTCAAAAAAGGTCTGTAACTGCGCGGCATCCCGCAGCACCCCCATCTGCTCAAAGACGAGGGTCGCGCCATCCAGTTCAATGCTGGTCAGCGTCTCCAGATGTTGCAACTGCTCCCAGAGCGGCCCGCTGCTGAGCAGACCGGTCGCCAGATGCAGCGGTTGACTGCGAACAAAAAAGCGCTGGTCGTTGCCAAACTGCTGCGCCGCCGTTGCCCCAAACAGGTCGCGGGTGACCTGATCATGCACGGCTTCGTCGCGTGAGAAGGGACCGCGTAACCGCAGCATAGCGTTGGTCGGATTGGGGAGCCCCAACTCAATCCGGGTTGCGGGCACCTGACCCTTGCCCCGCTTGGGCGTGTAGAGCGTCAGCGGCCGCCCCCGGTAGCTGCCGACCACCTGGACAGCGTAGCCTTGCAGCCAGCCGCCCACCTGGCAGGTCAGCCCGGTACGCGCCGCCAGTTCGCGCCAGGGACGCTCTTTGCTCCAGACCTCCAGGCGATTGTCCAGCCAGGCCAGCCCCAGGATCGCAACGACAACGCCAACGCCGACCAGTCGCTCCAGGGACAGCGCGCCATTCACGGTGACAAACAGCCCGATCAAGCCGCTGCCGACGAGCAGGCCCAGGACGACCAGCAGCACACTGCGGCGGGCGAACCGGCGGTGCATTGGCGAAGAATATTGCTCTGGCTGTTCCGGCAT
Source organism: Chloroflexaceae bacterium (assembly GCA_034436755.1). Lineage (GTDB taxonomy): Bacteria > Chloroflexota > Chloroflexia > Chloroflexales > Chloroflexaceae > CAKZQX01. Next base: position 28,452 of record DAOTVB010000144.1, read on the forward strand.
GGTGTAACCTCCTGCGGTAAAAGCATCGGCTCCAGACGGCCGCGCGGAAACTTGCGCACACACTCCACCCATTATAGTGGACTCTCCCCGGCGCAAAGGTTAAAAAAGCCTGAGGAAGGAGATTCGGTGCATTCATACCGATTGCTTAATCCAGGCATCGCTGAATAGGAGTCCCGGCTTCAGCCGGATCAGCCGTTCCCGACAATATGCCGCTTTCCCGACAGGCATTCCACCGGCGAAAGCCGGGACTCCCGAACATTCATATCCGGGTTATTTTTCAAACGTTATCAGCCGGATTAGCCGTTCCCGGCAGGCCGTAGGGTGCATTCGATGCACCGTGCTGCTGCTGCACTCCATAACCCGACTTTTATTTCGTAGATTTCATCACCATTAGGAGTTACGCAGTTGAAACGCCTGGTCAAGATAGACTGCATTGGAAAGCCATAAAACGGACCTCCTGGTTCGATTTAGAGTTTGGCTTTGTGATGCGCTAAAACGACAACGATAGCCGTTTTTGTTCCCCAACTGCGTAAGTCCTAACCATACTGGATACACCTGGGTAACAGCCGCAACCTATGATACAGATGGTGCGTAGATCACTAGTAACCGGCCCAGTGGGTAAGGATTGGCCGGGGAAGCGAACTGACCCGCAGCATTCACACAAGGAGAAGCACATGATCTGGTCTCTCGCAATGGCACAACAAACTGGTGGATCGAGCGGTGGCGCAATCGTAACACTCCTGATATCCCTGATCTTTTTCGCCTTTGTTCTCGTACTGCTGGCGGCATCGTGGCGCATCTTCGCCAAAGCCGGTCAACCGGGGTGGGCCGCACTGGTCCCGATCTACAACATGGTGGTGTTCCTCAAGATTGTCGGGCGGCCACTCTGGTGGGTGATCCTCCTGTTTATTCCATTCATAAACATGC
>DAOTVB010000145.1:0-27715 GCA_034436755.1 Chloroflexaceae bacterium
TCCTGCTCGTACCTTTCCAACTGCATATCGCATCAAGAGTTTGGGTCTTTGTTTGTGTCTGGTCTCTGGTGTCCCGTCTCGACGGGCGGGGCCGGACGGACCCCTTCAGCCGTGACTGGAGGGAAGACATGATGAGCACACGATGGATGCCCTGGCGCTGCGTGCCGACGAAGGACGGGACATCGCACCGATATGCCTGGGGGAGCGGCGAGTACGCATTGATCCCAGGATGTCCGAATGGGGCAACCCCCCTGCGTCCGCAGGGACCACCGTTCCGGTGGAGGGAACCCGGTGAACTGAAACATCTCAGTAGCCGGAGGACGAGTGAACGACACCCGTAGTAGTGGCGAACGAACCGGGTGCAGCCCAAACCGGTGGCGTGCCAAGGGACCAGCCGTTGCGCCACCGGGGTTGCAGGACCGCTCTGATGGGTCTGGTTGCCCATCACCGTTCCCGCCATGCTTACCCGAAGGCGTTTGGAATACGCCGCCAGAGCGCGTGACAGCCGCGTAGGGGTCCGCATGGCGCGCGGGAGCGGCTCCTGAGTAGGACCGGACACGGGAAATCCGGTCTGAAGCCGGGCGGACCACCGCCCAAGGCAACCTACACGCAGTGACCGATAGCGTACAGTACCGTGAGGGAATGGTGAAAAGTACCCCGGCGAGGGGAGTGAAACAGATCCTGAAATCGTGTGCTTCCATGCAGTCGGAGGGCCAGGTCAGCTTCGCGCTGACGGCCTGACGGCGTGCCTTTTGGAGTATGATCCGGCGAGTTCTCGGCGGTGGCCTGGTTAAGGCAGTCTAGCCGGAGCCACAGCGAACGCGAGTCTGAACAGGGCGTGCGGTCGCCGTCGGGAGACCCGAAACCACGTGAGCTACCCATGGCCAGGTTGAAGCGTCCCTAACCGGACGTGGAGGACCGCACCGGTGTCGGTTGCAAACGGCTCGGATGAGCTGTGGGTAGGGGTGAAATGCCAAGCGAACGTGGAGATAGCTGGTTCTCCCCGAAATGTATTGAGGTACAGCCGTGGGTTATTCGCCCCCGGAGGTAGAGCGCTGTTGTCGTGCGGGGGCTTCACCGCCTACCAAACGACGGCAAACTGCGAATGCCGGGGCGCGCGACCCCACGAGTGAGACGCGGAGTGCTAAGATCCCGCGTCGAGAGGGAAACAACCCAGACCTGCGGCTAAGGCCCCCAAGTGGACGCTGAGTGGGAAAGGTTGTGGTGCCGCGCAGACAACCAGGAGGTTGGCTTAGAAGCAGCCACCCTTGAAAGAGTGCGTAATAGCTCACTGGTCGAGTAGCGCTGCGCCGAAACTTCAACGGGGCAAAGCGTCCCGCCGAAGCCCAGGACCCCGTCAGGGGTGGTAGGGGAGCGTCGTGGTCGTGTCGAAGTTCGAGCGGAAGCCCGGATGGAGTGACCACGAGTGCGAATGCCGGAATGAGTAACAGAGAAGGGAAGTGCGAACCTTCCCCACCGAAAGCCTAAGGGTTCCGCCGCACGGGTGATCCGCGGCGGGTTAGTCGGGCCTAAGGGGTAGGCCAAGGCCGAACCCGATGGACAACGGGTAGACATTCCCGTACCACGACCCAGCCGTTTGACTGACGCCGGATGCTGCGGGGGAGACGCCGCGGTGAGACGAGCACCGTCCAAGCCGGTAGGGAGCCTGCCGAGGCAAATCCCGGTAGGCGTTGACCGAGAGGTGACGGGGAGGCGGCCGTTTCGACGCGCCGCCGACGGCGTGGCACCTGTGCAGTCACGAAATGCCGGCTAGGGAGGCTGGGCGTGCCCGTACCGCAAACCGACACAGGTAGGCAGGTCGAGGAGACCAAGGTGGACGAGTGATCCCTGGTTAAGGAACTCGGCAAATTGACCCCGTACCTTCGGAAGAAGGGGTGCTGCGGGTAGCGTGAAGCCGCTTGCCGGTGGAGCGTGAGGCAGCCGCAGGGTCCAGGCCCGGGCGACTGGATAACAGAACCACAGCTCCCTGCTCAAGCCGTGAGGCGACGTATAGGGGGTGATGCCTGCCCAGTGCTGGAAGGTTAAGGGGAGGGGTGCAAGCTCCGAACCGAAGCCCCAGTAAACGGCGGCTGTAACTATAACAGTCCTAAGGTAGCGAAATTCCTTGTCGGGTAAGTTCCGACCCGCACGAAAGGCATCACGATCTGGGCACTGTCTCAACCAGGGGCTCGGTGAAATTGCACGGGCCGTGAAGATGCGGCCAACGCATGGCAGGACAAAAAGACCCCGTGGAGCTTGACTACACCTTGCCATCGGCCGTGTGGCGTGGATGCGTAGGATAGGTGGGAGGCGGAGAACCGGTCCTTGCGGGGACCGGGGAGCCATTGGTGAAATACCACTCTTCTACGGCACGCGGCCTCACCCGCAGACCAGCGGGGACGGTGGCTGGCGGGTAGTTTGACTGGGGCGGTCGCCTCCTAAACAGTAACGGAGGCGCGCAACGGTGCCCTCAGGTGGGATGGCAATCCACCGCGGAGTGTAACGGCAGAAGGGCGCTTGACTGCAAGACCAACGAGTCGCGCAGAGCCGAAAGGCGGCCGTAGTGATCCCACGGTACCGGGTGGAAGGGCCGTGGCTTAACGGACAAAAGCTACCCCGGGGATAACAGGCTCAAACTCCCCAAGAGTTCATATCGACGGGAGAGCGTGGCACCTCGATGTCGGCTCGTCGCATCCTGGGGCTGGAGTAGGTCCCAAGGGTTGGGCTGTTCGCCCATTAAAGCGGCACGCGAGCTGGGTTCAGAACGTCGTGAGACAGTTCGGTCTCTATCCGCCATGCGCGGGTAGAGCATTGCGCGGGGCTGGCCCTAGTACGAGAGGACCGGGCTGGACAGACCGCTGGTGGAGGAGTTGTGGGGCGGCCCGCAGGCTCCGTAGCTACGTCTGGAAACCGGAACCGCTGAAGGCATCTAAGTGGGAACGGTGCCGCAAGATAAATGCTCTCACAGCTACAGGCTGGTAAGCCCCCCAGGAGATGACTGGGTCAGGCGGCGCGCGCTGGACGCATGGCGACATGTGCAGGCGACGCGTGCGCAGGGGCGAGGGCTTCCCTCCGGTGACGGATGGGGGGGCCGACCGGTCCGGACCAGGTCGACACGACCCAGACGAATGATGCGGTAGGCAGTTGGATCGGTAGGATCAGGATGAACCTGAAGCAAACCGATCACCATGGGTGTGTGCTGAGCGCGGCGGACCCACGCTGTTCCATCCCGAACCAGGCCGTGAAACGCCGCAGCGCCGATAGTACTGGCGGGTTCCCCCGCTGGGAGCGTAGGTCCATGCACCCTCCATGTTCAGATCCATCAGCCGGCGGGCAGCCCCCGTCGGGCTGACCGACGCGGCGTGGAGCAGGGGTAGCTCGTCGGGCTCATAACCCGAAGGTCGGTGGTTCGAATCCACCCGCCGCTACCACAAAGGGAGAGCTAATAAACCGGCATCTGGATGTTATCCAGGTGCCGGTTTGTTGTGTATTACAGAGAAAAGAGGTGTATCACGGTGTCTGTCGCTGGTAAACCTGTTCGAGTCCACGGGCAACAATATGACCAGCCCAGAGCAGCAGAGCCAGCGTGGTAACCAACCCAATCAGGGTAGCCCAACTCTGCACCGTCAGTAACTGGGCAATCCACAGTGGTGCGCCAAGTACGCCGTGGACAAGCAGACTGAGAACCAGTGTGGTGGGAAGTAACACAAGCAGCATGCTACTCCAGCTAAAGCGGTACACAATCAGCAGCACATGGAGCAGGGCCAGTGAGATAAGTGCGGCCATTACTGCTGAGATAAGCGCGTGGGAGAAACCAAAGGGCAACTCCACAGTTGTGGCATAGTACCAGAGACTCAGGCGCAACCCCAGGGTTTCGATTATCAGATGGTAAAACAGGAACACCGCGTAGGTCAGCACAACCGAGAGATAGTTGGGAAACCACCAGTGCGCGCGGTAGAGCGCAAACACAATCATGGACGGCAGGGTATAAAACCATGCGGAAGCGATAAAAACCATGCGGAAGAGCGGTACATCCAGCAGGGTGGTCATGACTACCAGATCGGACTGGTAGAAGACATTGTAGAGGTAGGACCAGAGGGGCGACCCCAGTGCGCCGATATGTCCCGAAAGCAGAATAAACACAAATAGTGGCGTTTGATAGCGCCATGTTAAAAACCCGGCCAGGCCATAGCAGGCGAGTGTCACCAGGACAACCACGGCCTCCATTGCATTCCTTTCTATTCCAGGTCGTATGCGCGGATTTCGCCCTCGGTGAGGGTGAAGAGTTGGGGCGTCAGGCTGTAGGAACGCTGGACCGAGTCGATCTGGACCTGCTGGGCTATGTTCATCAGCGTGACGCGGTCGGCATCGCTAAAGGCGATCAGGAAATCGCGGTTGGGAATCCCGATGACCATATTACCGGGCAGTTGTGAGCGCCACTTATCCAGAAGTTCAGGTAGTAAAATGCGGGTTGCGTCATAGCCGTCCTGACTGCTGAAGATAAAGAGTTGCTGCGCCCCGGTGCCGACGGTCGTGTAATCGGTGGTGTTGAGGGTTCGCTCGCGCAGGTTCTGGAGCGCCTGTTGATAGAGGGCGTGCTCACCAATCTCCCAGTGTTCCATATGTTCTTCGTTGATAAATGCTACACTATCCGGCTCATCAATCACGTAGGCAATCACCAGGTTTGCCAGGAACGCCCGGTATACCAGCATTGGCAAATTACGCTCCTGGATTTCTGTCACCAGGGCCGCCGGTTTGAGCATGGGATAGATCCGCTCACGCAGTTCGTCAAAGCTCTCGGCCGAACGATCCGGGTTAAACCCCTGCATTGTTCGGATCATCGTTTGATGAATTGCCTCAAGCTTGGATGGGTCAAGCAGGTAGGCGTTATAGAAGTTCTCCAGATTGAGGCGCATCTCTGAGCCATGCACGCGCAGTTTTAACTCCATCCCGGAGCGTTCCAGCACCGCAATCTCCGGCATTGCCCCCAGTGTCTGTTCGACCCGCGCGGCAAAGGCTTCTGCTTCAAGGAGGTTTCCGTTACCATTCCCGTTCGTTGTCATCACTTTTCCCCCATACCTCCTGCACTCTACAATGTCAATCCGGCCAACCCTTGCTGCCAGGCTGCCTTGAGTGTGGCGATATCTGACCGCAACACCTCGTCAGTACCCTCCATAATCCGCAGTTTAGGGTCAGCCGTGACACGACCAACCGGCGCAAACGGGACATCTGTCAGTGCCGCTTCAAAGGCGCTCACATGTTGCTGATCAATCTCTACGAGGAAGCGACTGGACGACTCGGCAAACAGCCGGATGGACCGGCTAAGTGTTGCTGGTTCGGCATCGCCTACGGACGCATCCGTCAGCAGTACGGCGCGCAGATCAAGCACCATGCCATAGCCTCCCGCGCAGGCCATTTCTGCCGCAGCCACGGCCAACCCGCCCTCACTCAAATCGTGGCAGGCGCGCACCAATCCACTGCGGATTGCGGCATGCAGAGCAACGAAGGTTCGCCGGGCAACCGCCAGGTCAACCCGGGGAACAGATATCTCCAGATTGGCAGGCGTGCATACAAGGCCGGCATCGAGCGCATGCGCGCCGCCCAGATCGGCTCCGGTCACACCAATCAGGTAGATACGACTGCCCGGCTCTTTCAGATCCATCGTCACCGTCCGGCGCACATCGGGAACATGCGCCAGCGCCGAGATCAGCAGCGTGGGCGGGATGGCAACCCGATTGCCCTGCGCATCACGATACTCGTTGTTGAGCGAGTCTTTGCCGCTGATAAATGGCGTGCCGAAGGCAACCGCACCATCGTAACAACCGGCAGCGGCCCGGGTCAACCCGGCCATCCGGTCGGGCTCGCGCGGATCGCCCCAGCAGAAGTTATCCAGGATAACGGTTTGGGATGGGTCACCGCCGACGGCAACGATATTGCGCAGTGCCTCATCAATACAGCCCAGAGCCATCCAGTAGGGATCAATCCGTCCGTAGCGCGGGTTAATGCCACAGCCCAGCGCCAACCCGGCACTGCTCGTGCGCAATGGCTGCAGCACCGCCGCATCGCCGGGACCATCCTCAAGTACACCGACCAGTGGCTTGATTATCGTTGCGCCGCCAACCTCATGGTCGTAGGTACGTACGATCCGCTCCTTCGAGGCAATGTTGGGATGCGCCAGCAGCTTTAGCAAGATGTCCGCCGGCGTGGAGAGTTCAGCACCCTGGGGATGCGCCACGATTGTGGAAGTATCATCCGGCTGCCAGTGGGCCTCGAGCAGACGCTGCGGTCGTCCATCGTGCAGAAAGTCCATCGCCACGTCCACCACCAGATGATCGTTATGCGTAACACGCAACCGCTGATCATCAGTAAACTGCCCAATCGGGGTTGCCTCAACATCCTCGGCCGCACAGAGATCGAGAAACTGCTGTAGATGTTCCGGCGCAATCGCCAGCACCATACGCTCCTGCGCCTCAGAGAGCCAGATCTCCCAGGGCTGCAACCCGGCATATTTCAGCGGCACATGCGCCAGTTCGACCGCGACACCCGTCTCCGCGCCCATCTCGCCCACGGCGGAAGAGAGCCCGCCCGCACCACAGTCAGTTATGGCATGGTAGAGCCGCTGATCACGCGCCTGCATCAGCACATCCATCATCTTCTTCTCGGTAATCGGATCGCCGATCTGAACGGCGGTACCAACCTCCGTAGCCGTGGTATCGGTCAACTCAACGCTGCTAAAGGTTGCGCCATGAATCCCGTCACGCCCGGTACGCCCGCCCAGCACAACTACCGCATCGCCCGGTTGCACCGCTCGCGGATGCGCACCCCGGGGAGCAATACCCAGCGTGCCGCAGAAGACCAGCGGGTTGGCCGTGTAGCCGGGAGCGAAGAGCACCGCACCGTTGACGGTTGGGATACCCAGTTTGTTTCCATAGTCACGCACACCGGCAACTACGCCCTCACAGACACGCTGCGGCGGCAGCACGCCGGGGAGCAGTGCGTCGGCGGGCAGATCGGGCGGGCCAAAGCAGAGCACATCGGTGTTGGCAATCGGCAGCGCGGAAACACCCAGGACATCGCGCACCACGCCACCCACGCCGGTGTTGGCCCCGCCGAAGGGCTCCAGGGCGCTGGGGTGGTTGTGGGTCTCGACCTTAAACGAGACCTCATAGTCATCGGTGAAGGCGATAATACCGGCGTTATCGACAAAGGCACTGAGAACCCAGTCCTGGGTTGACGATGGGGGATTCACGGTTGACATTTGTGCCTGGCGCTCGGCCAGGATCTTTGTGGTCGCCGCCATCAAAAAGCTGCGGATCAGGCTATCAATTTCACAGTCCTGTTCCAGCATGTGATAGGCAGCATACAATTTCGGATCACGTTGGCGCTCTGCCGTGTTGTCCGGCCCGGTTCGGCGGTAGCGCACCCGGGCCTTAAATGTTTTATGCGAACAGTGCTCGCTCCAGGTCTGTGCAATCGTCTCAAGCTCACCATCGGAGGGATCGCGGCCCACCTGGGAAAAATAGTCCCGAATTGCATGCATCTCGTCCAGGTTCAGCGCAAGTACACCCTCCCGGCTGATCCGCAGCAGTTCAGTATCATCGGCGCTGTGCAGAGGCACGCGGGTCACCGTGAGCGGTACGGTTGCCGGGGGCAGCAGCAGGTTCCGGTAGAACGTGAGGCGGGCCGCACTGCCCTGACCGGCAGGGTAAACCAGCGTGGTCTGGATCAGATCATTGGACAGGTCACGGACGGCGGCGGCCGGATCGACCTCCGGAGCCAGCAGGTAGCGGCGCAGGGTGTGGGCCTGCTCCAGACTGGTTACACCCAGGCGGCGCGCGCCTTCCAGGACACTCTCGGCCTCGTTGTCGGTGACGCCGGGGCGGTAGGCGATTTCGAGCAGGTGGGTAGCGGGGTGCGCCGGGGCAAACGGCTCCACGGCCATATCAGCCTCACTCAGGGGACACCAGGCCACGCGCTGTACGACCGGGTCGTGCAGCAGTTCCTCGGCCAGGCGTTTGACCGCAGCCGTGGTCAACTGTGCTCCGGCAAGCAGGTAGAGTGCCTCGACGTGAGGCGCTGTGGGCGTCTCGCGCGACGCAACTGTTACAAGATAGTGCGACATGCCTCGATCCAATGGCTGTATAAACCAGGTGACGGGATTGCGATTGTAGCCGATAGATGGGGGCACGTCAAGCCGAGGCGAAAATCGCCGCCGGACCAGCGCGCAAACGGCCCGCGCTATGGTACTATACAAGGCTGCCGTGATATGACCGGAGTTACGCGGTGAAAGTTTGGACCACGAACGCCACGAAATGAGCGAAAAACGCGAAACGACCCGTGCTGATGTGCGTTACGCGATCTTGTGTTTGTCAGTGGACAGTGCCTCCAGCAGGGCGAAAAGCTCCGCTCGCAGGGAACCGCGTAACTCGTGTGATATGATAATTATTGAGAAGATATGCAACATTCGTCCAATCGCAGCATTCATCTACAACTTACCGGAAGGAGATCAAAGTGCCGACTTCACGTTTCACGACGACTGCCCTGGCGTGGGTGCTCCTGCTGTTCCTGACGGCCTGCACTGCACCGCCGCCTGCGGAAACTCCCACCAGCGTTTCAACGACTCCCGCCCCGGCAGCTACCCCAACCGGCGCAACCGGCGAGGCTACCGGCACCATTACCGGGAGCCTGAGCTATCCCAGCGACGGCGTGCCGGCGCTGCTGGTCTATGCAATCAATACCGCTAACCCGGATATCTTTTATAGCACCCGAACTACAAGTGGCGACACAACGTTTACCATACCGAATGTAGAACCGGGCGACTATCATGTTGTCGCATACCTGGCCGACGCGCCCGATGCGGGGCTGGCCGGCGGCTACTCGGAGATGGTGCCGTGTGGCCTGACCGTTGAGTGTACCGACCACTCGCTTATCCCCGTTCCTGTAGAGGCCGGTGAGACCGTTGAAGAGGTGCAGGTGCATGACTGGTACGCGCCGGAGGGAGCGTTCCCACCGCGCCCGAATGCCCCGGCTGCCGGGGGCGCTGCCACGACTACCGCCGGTGATACCCCGGTGAGTGATAGTCTGCTGGCCGGCTACGAGGATGCGTTGATTATGGCCGTTACCAGCCGCAACTACGATATGATGCAGAACCTGATGGGCAACCCGTTTACCATCACAGGTTGGCGTAGTTCCGGGACGACCTGGGCACCGACCAATGCCGCCGAGCAGTTGCGTACCCGCTTTTACGGCCCGGAGAATGAAGTCACTTTCCCGGAGCCACAGCCTGATCTGAATGAACTGCTGGAACGTGATCCGGCAGCCATGTGGGGTGATACCGTTAACGTTGTCAGCACACTCTACAGCCGTGGGTGGGGCCGGCAGGGCAATGACGACGCCCTCCTGGTCATTGCCCGGCGTCCGGATGGAGCGTTTTACTGGCATGGAATTGTGTTTGCAACGGGTGGGTTTTAAGCCGTCCTAATCGGTAATGTTCCCTTCGGCGACAATGTTGGTCGGGGTGACGCGCACCAGCAGTTCACCCGCAACCGCATTGCGCCGTCCAAACTGCTCGGCCAGGTCCACACCCATGTAGCGCCCGCCGATCTGGGTGGCCCAGGGAAGCATCTCGTTCAGGTCGCTGCTTAGACTCACCGTACCCTCGATCATCACGAAGGAGTAGGGCGGGTGTTCGTCATCAACCGTGATGCAGACGCGCGGGTCGCGCTGCAGGTTGCGCCCCTTGACCGTGGCTGCCCCGGTGGTGAAAATCAGTGTATCGCCATCCAGCACAAACCAGATCGGGACGACATGCGGTCGGCCATCCGCGCGGGTTGTCGCCAGTTTGCCGGTGCGGGTGCCCTCCATCAGAAAAGCCCGGTACTCTGCGGGTGCCATTTTATGCATAGCTATGCTCTCTCTATCGTCGCGTTATACAGGTTGCCATGGTGTACTCTGTGGCAATAACAACAAACCAGTATGCAACCGCTTTACTCCCCGGTGAGATACGTCTGGAAAAACTCAAGCGTACGTGTGGCATAGAGTTGGTGATACTCACCCATCAGCGTGTGGCCGCCGCCTTCGTAGAGGTAGAGCGTCACCTCCTTACCCGCCGCTTCAAGTGCCTCGGCAATCGCCACACTGGCATCGGCATCCACAATCACATCGCCCGTACCATGGTGCAGCATCACGGGTGCTGTGACCCCGTCCAGGTAGTTGATCGGTGAGACCTGCTCGTACGCGGTGGGATTCTCTTGCGGTGGGAAGGGCCAGGTCTCCGTTCCGGGATCACCACCGCTCTGCGCAAAACGCCGGGCATAGTCCGCCGCCAGATCCGCCGGGGCGGGCGCGTAGACCACCGCCGCCGCGATCTGGTTGGAGATAGTTAACGCCGCCACGGTGATGGAGGCTCCCCGGCTATGGCCCCACATCCCGACTTTGCCGGGGCGGGCCATGGGCAACTGCTGCGCCAGCGGGATCAGATGGAGAATATCGGCATAGTAGCCGGTGTAGAATGGATTGGGGCCGTCATCGCCCCCGGCATAGCCGCGATAATCGGGCGCGACCACCAGGAAGCCGTTGTAGGCCATCAGATCGGAGAAAACCCGACTGTCCATACCAGGCTGATAGCGTTCCGGCGCAATGTAACCCCGATTGGCAATAATCACCGGAAATGGTCCCGAACCATCGGGCACATGCAGCAGGCCGGTCAACTGGAGTTCGCCGGCAGGATAGGTAATGCGATAGCTGGTGTAGCCGATCCCCCGGTTGTAGACTTCGCCAATGCTGATGCTGCCGCCGCCATAGCTGCGGGCCCGCAGATCGGGGATGGTCAGGCCGCTAACCGGGCCGGGCGTCGGCGTAAGCGTTGGCGGAACTTCGGTTGGGACCAGCGTAGGCAGCGGGATCGCCGTCGCCGGGGGTGGGGTAGCGCTGGGCAGCGGTGTCGCGCTGGGCAGCAGCATCGCGGTCGGCAGCGGTGTAGGTGTCGATGCGGCCCGAGTTGCCGCCGGCGCGACCTGCGTTGCCGGTGTGACGGTAGCTATACCGGCCGCTTCGGGACGAGCCGCCAGACCACACCCGGCAAGCAGCAGGATAACGAGCAGGTTAAGGAATATGCGCATGGGTTCTCTTCTTTCACCGTCGAAGACGCCACCCGCAGCCCGATCTGGCCTGGTCGGTGTAAGTTGCGCAGACAACGGTCGGTGCAGTATGTCAAGGATGCTTCTGGATTACGGTATCGGGTGGATAGGAGTAGTGTACCATATGCACTGCGCTTCTGGGGTGCAGCCGCTTACCGTGCGCTTCACCTGAGTGCGCTCTATGGTGTACAATACACGAACAGATCAGCGGAAAACATGGCAAAGGAATAGAAGCATATGCCGCAAGGGAAGACCTATACTATTAAAGATGTGATCAATGTGTATATTCAGGCGCAAAGAGAAGATCATATTCACCCGGATTTCAGAGATTACTACACGCGACTGCTCAAAGCACTTGAAGATCTGTTCCAGATCACTTTAACAACATCTGAAAATGTTCCTCCTGGCAAGCGCGCAGGTTACATGCTGTTTACTGCAACGGTTCGCTCACTATTAGGGCTACGAACCCCGTGGAGTTCATTTATGGAAGCAGGGTTAATTATTCGTAGACTGGAAGAAGCCGGGACAATCGGCCAGGATATTTTAGCAACCAGTCAGCAGATTGATCATAGTGTGCAACAGAACCGACTGCTGCATGAAAAAATGCTGCTTCAGTTGCTCGAATATATGTACGGAGAACGCCCAATGACATTTACATCGGAAGATCTCTTCAATAAGGGATTTGATGACAGCCGTGAGCCAAAGTGGTCAGATTATTATTCGGATTATATTGATAATTTGTAGATGTGCAGATTATTGATCGGAGCACTCTATGCCAACCTTCAACCTCCCGATTCTTGAGCACCTGCATAATAGTCGTTCGATCCTGATCACCGGCATTGGGGGTGGCTTTGATATCTTCTGTGGCCTGCCGATCTACTTTCATCTGCGCCGGCTGGGCTATCAGGTCCATCTGGCGAACTATAGCTTCTCCGAGATTCAATCCTTTACCGGCGGTATGCGCCTGACCGACACGCTGGTCGGGGTTACGGCGGACTACCAGCGGCCGGTGGTCTACTTTCCCGAACTCTATCTGGCCCGGTGGTTCCAGACTGCCCGCCAGGAGGCGATCCCGATCTGGGCATTCCACAAAACCGGCGTTCAGCCACTCCAGGCCAATTATCACCGCCTGATTGAGCAGTTGCAGATCGATACCATTCTGCTGGTTGACGGCGGCGTTGATAGCCTGGCCCGTGGCAATGAAGCCGAACCGGGAACGTTTATCGAGGATACGGTTTCCATGGCGGCACTGGCTGCGCTACCGGACAGCATCACCCGAATACTCGTCTGTATTGGCTTCGGTGCCGAGCGTGAAATTACCCATCTGCATATCCTCGAAAATATCGCCGATCTCGCGCGGCATGGGGCGTTCTGGGGCGCATGCGCGCTGACCAGGGCGATGGACGAGTATCGTGCCTACGAGGATGCGGTGATGTTTGTGCATCAGCAGTCGGTACAAGACCCCAGTGTGATTAATGCTTCGATTATCTCGGCAGTGCGAGGGGAGTATGGCAACTACCATCTCACGCCGAAAACCCATGGTAGCCGCCTCTGGATCTCGCCGTTGATGCCGCTCTACTGGTTTTTTGATTTCCCGGTTGTGGCTGCCCGGCACACAGTTCTGCCGGCCGTCATGGACAGCGTAACCTTTCTTGATGCAATCCGTGCCGCAATGACCGTCCGACAGACCCTGCCGATCAGACCTGCCAACAGGATTCCGCTGTAAGAGGAGCGCCGCATGACCCAGGATCAGCACCTGATTGACACGATCACCTCTGAGTTGCAGCAGCATGCCGACCCGGACTATCGGGAGTTGGTCAGGCAGCGCTACAACATGAATGTGGATAACTTCTGGGGGGTTAGAACGCCGGTTATTCACAAGGTTGCCAACCGGCACTACGCATCGATCAAGTCGCTTCCCATCGATCAGCGGCTCGCCGCATGCCGGCACCTGCTGGAGACGCGGGTCTATGAGCATAAAATCGCTGCGTTTCGCTGGGGCTATCGCAGTCGCAAAGACCTCGAGCCATCACATCTCCCGGTGTTGCGCGACTGGCTCAACACCTATGTCGATGACTGGATTGACTGCGATGATCTCTGCCTCCACGTTCTCGGCGAGTTTTTCCTGCGGTATCCCGATCTGGCGACGCAGACCCGCATGTTCACTGACTCGCCCAACCGCTGGATGCGGCGGGGAGCGGCGGTATCAATCATCTTACCCGTGCGCAAAGGCATGCACCTGGAACTGGCGCTGGCGATTGCCGACCGCCTGATGCACGACCAGGATGATCTGGTGCAGAAGGGGTATGGCTGGCTGCTCAAGGAAGCCGGCAAGACGCACACCACAGAAGTGTTCAACTATGTTATGCGCCACCGCGCGACCATGCCCCGGACCGCGCTGCGGTATGCGCTGGAGAAAATGCCCGCTGAACTGCGGCGAACGGCTATGGGGAAGTAAGGAGTACCCGACGTTATGTCAATCAATATCATGCCCGAGCGCCCCGATACCGCCGATGCGCTGCTGCTGATTGCGGAGTTGGAAGCCTCTCTCGACCCGCTCTATCCGCCTGCGAGCCGGCATGGGTTGAGCGTTGAACAGTTGCTGGCCGAGGCGGTGGCATTCTTTGTGTTGCGCTATAATGGAGCAGCCGCCGGTTGCGCCGGTATTAAACTGGTTGGCAGTGCGTATGGGGAAGTCAAGCGCATGTATGTGCGTCCGCAGTTTCGCGGGTTCGGGTTGGGGAAGCTGCTGCTCAACCATCTGGCGAGCCATGCGCGAAACCATGGTGTCGGTTGCCTGCGCCTGGAAACCGGCATTTTCCAGGCAGAAGCGATTGCGTTATACGAGCGCGTGGGCTTCAGGCGCATTCCCCCGTTTGGGAACTACCAGAAAGACCCGCTTAGTCTCTTTTATGAGAAGCTAATCAGATGAAGGGTATAGAAAAAGCTGCGTCACTGCTCGATAACGACCTATGCTATAATCATAGCCTGGTTGTTCATTTATCATCAAGGTGACAGCCACATGAAGAATGTCCCCCTACCACGTCTGGACAAGCATCCCCAACTCAGGACGCACCTGCTGCAATACTGCCGACTACAGCCGGGTGATGTCTGGGTTGATCCGGACGGCCGGCACCGGGTTGGCTGCCTGGATGCGACCAACATTGCGGATACCCGGCGGCTTATGCAGGAGGACGCGGCGACGCTGGCGATCCATGATCCGCCCTATAACCTGGTTGCCTTTGAACAGAAGGAACTTGATGACTATATCGCCTGGTGTCACCAGTGGGTTGATTGTACCGCTCATGCATTATGTAAAAACGGTTCGCTCTATGTCTGGCTGGGCGCGGATCAGACGGCCGGGTTTCAGCCCCTGCCGGACTTTATGCTGATGATGCGGACTACGCCTTTCACCGCGCGGAGCTACATCACGATGCGCAATCAGCGGGGCTATGGCACGCAGAAAAACTGGATGGCCGTACGGCAAGAGCTTGTATACTACACCAGAGGCACACCCTGTTTCAATGTCGAAGCTGAGTACACCGATATCCCGAAAATCCTGCGCGGCTACTATAAAAAAGTCAATGGGCAAGTAACCGAGAATCTTGAGCGCGGGAAATCGGAGCATATCCGCGCCGGCAATGTCTGGGTGGATATTCAACAGGTTTTCTACCGTATGGAAGAGAATGTTAATGGATGCTATGCGCAAAAACCACTGAAGAGTATCGAACGCATTATCAGGGCAAGTTCTCAACCGGATGATATCGTTCTGGACTTTTTCTGTCATTCGGGGGCGACGCTGCTGGCGGCGGACATGCTTGGTCGCAGATGTTACACGCTGGATATTGACCCGATCTACTGTGAAATCGCCATACGCCGGCTTGAGCACTTCCGCCGGACCCACAAAACCGGATGGCAGAACAGTAATCCGTTTGAGCGGGAACTAACTACAGACAAAACACTTCAAACTATGCTGAACATAGAAGAGGACGAGCCAGTTGTCATGCAGACTCTCATCGATCAGTGACTATGACCGCTGGTATGGTTCCTGAACGTCAAGCCCTGAAATAATACGGAAGTGTCGAATATTGAAGCTGTATAGTGTCACAGAACGGGTAATTGCCATTGCCGCTATAATACAGTCAGGAATGCTCACGCCAGACGTCAACTGGTGCATCATCAGCAAATCATATGCATGAGCAAACTCGGTTGCCTCAGTCCAAACGATAGTGAATGAACCAAGGAATCGCTGAACTTTTTGCAATTCATTTCGATTGCGACATCCAACCAGCATTTCCATTGCAACGACACCAGGTATTGCAAACACAGTTGATGTAGCACCTGACAACCACGTCTGTGCAGCCGGTGTACCGCGCAATATATCGATAAGTACGTCAGTATCGATCAGGTCTGTCATTCCGGTCGTCTCCATGCCTCCCGACGCAACTGCTGTGCGAATGCACTACTGTCAGGTATATCTTCCCGGTCACGCCACATGCCGAAGAATTCGGAGGTGAGCAGATCTCCCAGCGTTCTGTTCGGAGATGGGTTTACGGGTGAGATGACCACAACAATCTCGACCTGACCAAGGGGTACATCATCCGGCAATGAGATATGTAATTCGCGGTCTGCATGAATCTCGGTTGTGACAGTAATGGTTTTCAATACATCCTCCCCTATGCTTTATCATTCCGCTTCTCCTATTATAGCCTGATACCCATTTGCTATCAAAACAGCAATCGACTGGAATGTGGGTAACGGACACAGGGGCAGCACATTCCCGTTCAGCACCTCTGCGTTCTCCGTATTTTCTGTGGCTATCAAAACAGATCAGTATAAACTGTTCCTCCCGCATGTTTTACACACGCGGGAGGGTTGAGGTTGATATTCGTCCAGCTACCGCACAACCAGGGGCAGGTAGATGATCTGCCCGGAACCGGCGGCCGGCGTGAAGTTGTAGGCCGCCACGCCCTGCGCGCCGGGGGTAATTCCCAGGATATTGACCGGGTTACTCAACGACTGCACACTGCCGTCGGTCAGGTCGATGTCGTACGCGGTGATAATGCTCTGCGCCGGGTTCAACACATACATGTAGTTATCGATCAGCGCCATGTCGGTGGGAGCTGAACCGGCCGGCCGGGTGATCGCCTGCGCTTCCAGCAGCGTCAGGCTGCCGTCCGGGTTGACCCGGTAGCTGGAGACGCTGTCGCTGGCGGTGTTGGAAACATACAGGTAATCCTCCACACCGACGATCCAGCAGGCTGCCAGTTCGCCGTTGGGCACCGATGCGCTAATCACCTGCAAGCTGCCGTCCGGGTTGAGTTGGTAGGACGAAACCGCGCCACCGGGGGCTTCCGGCACAGCCAGGGTATCCGCGTCGGTGAAGAGGAAGGAGAAGGGCAGATCGCCCGCTGAGGAACTGGTCACCGGGTTGGCCGCCGGCAGACCGCTGCTGTCAACGCTGAAGACATGGATCTCATTTGCGCCACCCTCGGTGATAACCAACCACTGCCCATCGGGGCTGAACGAAACCTGCGATGGTGCCAGTACGGTGTTGGGCGGGCTGCTGTTGCCGGTCTCCAGCGAGCGGGTGGAATCGGGCAGCGGTGTCAGGCTGCCGTCCGCGCCGATGCTGAAGCCGCTGATGTTGCCTGCGCCGCCCACGTTCAACACATAGAGCCAGTTGTTGTAGGCCGTCAGGCTGACCGGGTAATCCCCGCCCGAGGCCACCGTACTCACACGGGTCAGTCCGTCGCGGCTGATGCGGAACGAGGTAATCTCGTCGCTGCCCGCGTTGACTACAAACAGCCAGTCGTTGTAGACAATCAGCGAGTCCTGCGAGCCGAGCGGATCATTGGCCGAGGTCAGGCCCGCGCCGGAGCCCGCGCCGTCGGTGGGGAAGGCCTGGAAGTAGGTCAACCACCCATCAGCGCCCCGGTTGTACATCACCACTTCGTTGCCTGCCGGGTCGTTGGTGGCGGCAAACACCGCACCCGGTCCGGTGACATCGATCTGGGGAATGAGCGTGGCGCGCAGCACGTCGGTCAGTGGCGCGTAATCCCAGACCGGATCGGGATTGGCGTCGTTGAGAATGCGCACCGTGCCGTCGCCCTCATCCGCGCCGGTGTCGGGGCCGGCCTGCCGGGGAGCCTGATCCGGCCCCGCCGCGCCTGCCTGGTTGCGCTCGGTCCCGGCGTCCCAGGCAATGAACATCGCGGTGATGTCGGCGTTGATCTCCGGCTGGGTGCGGGGGCTGCCGTCATCGTTCAACAGCTTGATGCCCTCCGGGAAGAAGGCCATAAAGGTATCGTTCGACGGCACGATCATCGAGGCCAGGCTCAGGTAGGGGTAGGTCGTGGTTGGCGTGACGGTAAAGGCAAACTCTCCACCCGCGCCAATACCACCGCTACCCTCAACCGCAGCCGACCCGACGCCATTGCCAATAAAGGTGGACAGGGCATCAGCCAGAGGTTGGGCATTGCCATCTTCGGCCAGGCGCTCCAGCCCCGCTGAAGCCGGCTCCCCGATCTCGAACAGGCTGACCCGCTCGTCGTGCGTGGCCCAGGCTACCGGCGTCAGTATGCCGTTGTAGGGTGTGGTATCGCTGGTGTTGCGCAACGTGACGCTGAAGGTCGTGCCGCTAACCAGTTCGATGGAGAGGTCGGTAAAGCCGCCACCATTGCCCCCGGCCAGGTCGTTGGTAGCGTCGGCGTAGCGGCGCACACTGCCATTCTCCGCGTCGCCGGTACCCATGCTGCGCAGCGGCTGATTGGGACCGGCACCCGGAACCTCGTTCTCTTCGGTGCCGGCATCCCACACCGCCAGTTCGCGCCGGATGTCGGCCTGAATATCGGCGACGGAGCGGGGGACACCACGCGCGTTGAGCAGCGCGATGCCCTCCGGATCGAAGGCCAGGAACGCATCATTCGACTCGACCACCATGGTTGCCAGCGACAGGTAGGGATAGGCGGGCGTCGGCGTGACGCTGAACTGGTAGCTCTCACCGGGGAAGGCCGGTCCAGCACCCGCCGCGCCAACCTCACCCGTGCCGGTCACGCCGGTGTGCTCGCTCACCAGACCACTGGGCGGGCCATCTTCCGCCAGCAACTCCAGCCCGGCACTCGCCGGCTGATCGATCTCGAAGAAGGTCCAGGCGCTGCTGTGGGTAGCATAGAAGACCGGGGCAATCGGCGTTGTGATCGCGCGCGTGCCCGAGATATTCTCAACAGTGATGGTAAAGGTGCCACCTGCCTCAACCACATTGATATCGGCGATCTGGCTGGGGCGGGGCAAGCCGCGCGTGGTATTGGTGAAGCCCACAACCACATCCTCCGCTGCGCCGGTATCCGGGGCGGGCTGACGCGGAGCCTGGTTTGGCCCCATACCCGGAACTTCATTCACCTCCGAGCCGACATCCCAGAAGGGCAGTTCCTCGGTGATGTCGCGGGCGGGCAGCGGGTTGCCGCTGTCGTCGAACAGGTCGATCCCGGCACCCACCGGCCCGGCAAAGATATCGTTCGTCTGTACCAGCATGGTCGCCAGCGAGAACTGTTCGTCGGGGGAAGCGCTGAAGGTAAACTCATACGCCTCGCCGGGCAAGAGCGGCGCACGCCCGGATGCCCCCACCGGCGTATCGAAGATCCCGCTGGACTGAATACCGTTCTGACCTTCAATTGCTGCCGCCAGCGGGTCGGGATTGCCGTCCTCGGCGATTGCGGCCAGGCCATCGCTGCGATCCGGCTGGTTCACGGTGAAGAAGGGATTCGGCTGGTCATGGACGGCCCAGACGCCGGGCGAAAATGGACCGGGCAGGGCACTGTTGTCCGAGATGTTCTCCAGGCGGACGGTAAAAGTTGTCTGGCCGGGTTGCGCATGCAGGGCGATGGGTTGTACACCAGCGCCAACCGACACGAATGTCAATCCAAGCATGATCACAACGGCAAGAATGCCACCAATGCGTTTGTTCATACAGGCAGATCCTTCCTTGAACTATACCAGTGCGTAGAGCAGTCACCATACGCCGCGTTCTGCACCAGAATGTGTGACTGCTCACGATGGATTGTAGGGAAGGAGCCGGCAGAAAACACTCCCTCACGGTGATAGTTGGGGTGGTAGTCCGGACTGTCATGCCGTGATAGTCGTGCGAGAAGGGGTGACTATCACGGCGCGATAGGACATGCCGTCGGTACGTTGACACATGCTAATGTGCCAACGTGCTGACGTGCCGACGTGCCAACGTGCTAACGCAACCCGATATGCTGGGCAAAGGCGATGATTTCGGCGCGGTTCTTGAGGTGCAACTGGCTGATGATTTCGCGCATGTGGTAGCGCACGGTGTGCTTGCTGAGGTGCAACTGGTCGCCAATCTCCTGGTAGGTGTAGCCCTGCGCCACCAGCGACAGCACCTCGATCTGGCGCTCGGTCAGGTCAACCGGGGGCATGGCGCACTCCGACGGTGGAGGATCGTCGGGAATCAGGGCCGGGTCAGGCCGGGGGGCCGGGTCGGGTAGAGGAGCCGCAACCGGGGGCGGCGCGTCGGGGCGCTCGTGATGGGCAAACTCGGCCAGGACGCGGGAGGCCAACCCCGGCGAGATCACCATCTCGCCCTCCATCACATCGGTGAGCAACTGGAAGAATGCGTCCGCGTCCAGTCCCTTAAGCAGATAACCCGATGCGCCACATTTGATCGCCTCAAACAGATGCGCATCATCCTCGGACATGGTCAGCATAACGATCTGGATGTCCGGCAGTTCGGTCTTGATCAACCGGGTTGCCTCCAGTCCGTTGCAGGTAGGCATTTCAACATCCATCAAAATGATATCGGGGTGAAGTTCTCGCGCCCGGGTCAGCGCCGCCACCCCATCGCAGGCTGTTGCGACCACATCCACGCCGCGCCCGGTGAGCAGGTTCTGCAGCCCCTGCAGAAACAGCGGATGATCATCAACCAGCAGCACCCGCAACGGGGAAGAGATGCGCTGCGGGCGGATCCGGCGGGGCAGTTGCACAATCACCTGTGTGCCCGCACCAGGACGCGCTTCGACGCGCAGATGTCCGCCAATCTCGGCGGCGCGCTCACGCATACTGCGCAGCCCGTAATGCTGGCCGTTTTCCGCCGGAGCCGTCAGGTGCTGCGGATCAAAGCCCCGACCATTATCGGCCACCTGGACCCACACCTGGTCCGCCGTGCCGGTGAACGAAACCTGCACCCGGCAGCTCTGTGCATGCTTACGGCTGTTGGTCAGCGCCTCCTGAATAATGCGCAAAAGCTGCACATCGGTCGCCGGAGCAAACACATGATCATTCAGATCCGGCGCAACCTGCAGGCCGACCTCGATGCCATAGAGTTGCTCAAAGCGCTGCAGGTAGTGCTCCAGCGTGGCAAAGAAGCCCTGGTCAAGGGTGGCCCGCGCCGTCGCGCCGAGAATAAACTCGCGGATGTCGGTATGGTTCTCCTGGGAAGCCGCGATCATCTGGGAGAGGTAGGTGTCGGCGGTTGTTACCTCACCCCGGGCCAGCAGTTCGCGGGTGGCCTGGGCCTGGGTTTTGATGTAGCCCAGCACCTGCCCCAGGTTGTCATGCAGTTCACGTGCTAGCCGCTCCCGTTCGCGCAGCATCGTCAGCGCTTTATGCTGCTCCAGCAGTTGCATCTCCGCGTGCTTGCGCTCGGTCAGATCCTGGATGTTGGTAATGCGATAAGGCACCTGATCCGGTCCACCCCGGATAGCCGTTACGTCAACCAGAACCGGGAAAGTGCTGCCATCTTTGCGCCGGTGCCACGCCTCGAAGACAACATGATCCTGTTCTTTGACCAGTTGCGCCGAGTGTTCGTAAACGTTACGCGCCTCCGGTGCATAGATATCGGCAATCGGGCAGCCGGTCAAATCGTCCACCGTGTAACCATACATATCGGCAAACGCCGGGTTCATCATATCCAGGGTGGTACTGCCCATGTCGCTGACCACCACACCCATCTTGATATTCTGGAAGATATCCGCCCACTTGCGCAGCGTCTCTTCGGCCTGCTTGCGCTCGGTGATATCGCGGATAAACGAGCAGATATATTCTTTGTCATTACGCTCCATGTGGGTGGAAGTCACTTCAACCGGGAAAACCGTGCCGTCTTTGCGCCGATGCCGGGTCTCCAGTTTGGCAAACCCCTGCCGCCGCAGGTTCTGCCAGTGCTCATCCCAGATCTCCATTGGGAAGACCGGATTGATATCGGCAATCGTCATTGTCAGCAGTTCTTCGCGGGTATAGCCCAGGATGCGGCACGCGGCATGGTTGACATACAGGAAGCGCTTATCCTGCCCAATCCAGAGCACCTCGTCGGCAGTGTGGTCGAGGGAGAACTGCGCCAGTTGCAGCGTCTCCTCAACCTGTTTGCGCTCGGTAATGTCGGCAATCACGCAGAGCAGTGCTTCCGGCGCATCCTGGTCATTGCGGATGGTCGTCACCGAGAGATCGCCCCAGAAGACATGCCCATTCAGGCGCATAAAGCGCACCTCCCGATGATACTGCGTCACTTCGCCGCGCATCAGCGCCTGCCACACCTCCTGATGCGCTGCCTGATCCGCCGCAGCGATGATGTCAGATAGCGTAATCCCGGCAATATCCGCCGGCGTGCAATCCAGTAAATTAAGCCAGGTCTGGTTAGCCTCAAGCACATATCCATCGAGATCGACCAGCACAATGCCGGTGGCGGCATTATCAAACATGGCTTGCAGGCGGGACTCACTGGCGTGCAGGGCGGCTTCGGTCTGCTTGCGCACGGTGATGTCGGCGGCAATCGCGCCAATCCCTTCCAGCTCGCCCTGGTCATTGTAGAGCGGAAAGCGCGTGACCAGATAGGTATGCATCCCGTCGGGAAACGGCACCTGTTGTTCACATGCAATCGGTCTTCCCGTGGCGATGACCTGCTGCTCGTAGCGGTGCGCATCGGCGACAACCTCGGGCGGGAAGAGGTCGGCGGCGGTCTTGCCGATCAGCTCTGCTCCGGTACGATGCAGCGGCGCGCCGGCCTGCTCATTTGCCAGGATGTAGCGTCCCTGCCGGTCTTTGGCAAAGATAGCGGCGGGCGCGTGATCGATAAAGCTCTGAAAGAGAGCCTGACCCGCATGCAGCGCCCGCTCCGCCTGCTGCCGTCGGGCAATCTCCGCATCCAGCCGACGCACGGCCTGCGCCGGTGGAGCCGCAACTTCTGCCGGTGGTGGTTCCGCTGCGACTCGCGCTCCCGGTACAAACGGCTCGATATAGCTGCGGGTCTCAAGCTGGCGCAGACACTCCTCCAGATCGGCCTGCAAGCCGGCCGCCGACCCGTACCGCGCATCTGCTTCCTTCGCCAGCAGCTTGAGAATGATTGCCGACAGGATCGGCGGGATACCCGGTTTGTGCTCATGCGGTGCAACGGGTTGCTGGTGGGTGTGGCAGCGGATCAACTCCTCGGTATCCTGGCTGTCGAAGGGCACTCGTCCCGTCAGCAGTTCGTACAGCGTGACACCGAGGGCATAGAGATCGGTGCGATAGTCCAGCACCTGGCCGGTACGCCCGGTCTGCTCCGGAGAGATGTAGTGCAGCGTACCCGGCAGCAGGTCGGCGCTCACCGGGAGCGGCAGTTCCTGCGCCAGTTCGGTAGCACGCCCAAAGTCGATCAGCCGGACCTGCCCGGTGGCCGGGTTGAAGAGAATATTGGCCGGATTGATATCCTTGTGGATCACCCGCCGCCGGTGGAGTTGTTCCAGCGCCGCCGTGATCCGGATCGCCAGCTTGAGAAAGTCGATCAGACTCAGCGTCCCGGCCGGCACCAGCCGCGTGAGCGCCTCACCCCCGCAATCCTCCAGCACCATAACCAGATGCCCCCGGCCCATCTCCAGCGTGTGAACCTGCACCACGCCCTCCAGATGCAGGCTGCGGGTCAGGTTATACTCGCGCTGGACCCAGGCCATGCGCTCGGGCTGTGCGGGCGTGTTGGCCCACACCTTGAGCACAACCGCCTGATCATCATCCGTACGCCGGGCGCGATAGACCTGCGAGACACCGCTGTAGAGATGCTCCACCAGTTGATAGTTGGGGATTGTCAGCATAGCACGCTCCTTCATAGCACATGCCGGCTGCATGCAGCCCGGACGATGCTAAAGATATGGAACCAGGGCCTTGCTCTGCTGTGAGTTTACAATAATGGGTCAGGACAGGAGAAGAGTAAGAATACTCAGGTTGCGGGGAATAACGGTGAAGGTTTCTCCACCGGAAGGAGTAAAAATACTCAGGCTGCACCGGGAGAACCGGCGGTGATCGCGCGTTACGGCTGTTCGCTCCCCTGCAGATGCCGGATCAGGCGCGTCAGATCCGGCACCGTGGTCACGGGGAAAAACTGGCTGGACGTGACCACCACCCGACTGGCCTTGAGATCCAGCCCGATCAGCACCAGCGCCGGGCACTCCATCAGGCAGGTCAGCACCAGATCGGCGTGGGTCGTCGCCAGATCGAGAATCAACACGGTCGGGCAGGTGGAATGCAGTTGCTCAAACGTCCTCAGCCCGGCAGGATCGATCCGCTCAATCAGCAGATCCGGCATCGCGCCCAACTCGGCGGCGACACCGGCCACAAACAGCGAGTTGCCATAAATCAGCACGGTCTGTGCAGTATCCGTCATCATCTCCTGCTCCGTAGCGATTCTCAGTGATCAGTGATCAGTGATCAGTGGTCAGTGATCAGTGATTCAGTGGTCAGTGGTCTCCTCTACCGCCATTGTAAGGAAAATGTTAAACCGTGTCACTCTCACACGGTGATAGTCACGCTGATAGTTGTTGCGGGTAGCGTGAGATGCTGCCTGTGTACTCCGGCAGCCGGTTGGATGCCTGCCGGGGCCGTGACTTCCCGGCGTTGCGGTATGTGCCGGTATGCTGCCTACTCCAACCGTGGTTCACCGCAAGCTCGGATTCAGCCGAGGAAACGCCTGGTCCGGCTGATGAACGTTTGGCAAATAATCCGGATATGCCATCCTGGAGTCCCGGCTTCAGCCGGTTGGATGCCTGCCGGGACAGCGGCATACTGCCGGAAAAGCCTGATCCGGCTGAAGCCGGGACTCCGATCCTGTGATATTCGAACTTAATGTTCAAAGTTCATAAGCCGGGATTCCAGAGGGTTGGTGTCCGGATTAAAATTTCAACTTTCATCACACCAGGGAGTTTCTGAAGAATCCTGGACAGGATTGGGATGCTTGACAGGCTGAGGTCAGTCCACTCAAGTTAAATAGCAGAACAATTGTCTCAATCGAAATTGCCGTGGGTTGAGAGGGGTATTCACGCGTAGGTCTCATATGGGGAGCATTGATGAGTTTGAAGAGGAAGTAGCCCGGTTACACCAGAGCAGGCCCTTTATGGACTTCCTCGCGCAACGCTCCCGCGACCAGGAAGGATCGATTTCCCTCGACGAGTTAGAGCGCGAAGTTGCAGAGGCTGTAGCACGCGAAGAGTCTGCTACCAATGATAATCGTGCAGATGATCATTAGTGTAACGCTCGTCTATGGCCCGGGTGTAGTTTTGGGCCGGCTTGTGTCACGGAGAAACAATCCGCCCGCGTAACCGTAGCAGGTCTTATGCACAAGAATACTGCAGTGGATACACTCGTGCTATCAACAAAAATCTACAGAGCAAGCTGTCTTCGCCTCCACGCGCTTCCTGAAGGTATGGTTAGTATGACGTGCGGCAGCAGAACGGTGCATCGAATGCACCCTACGCCTGTCTTCGCCTCCACGCGCTTCCTGAAGGTATGGTTAGTATGACGTGCGGCAGCAGAACGGTGCATCGAATGCACCCTACGCCTGTCTTCGCCTCCACGCGCTTCCTGAAGGTATGGTTAGTATGACGTGCGGCAGCAGAACGGTGCATCGAATGCACCCTACGCCTGTCTCTACGCCTGTCTCCTCCTCGCGTGCCGAAATCACCGGACAAGCTGCTCCGTCCATCCAATGTTGGTCATCTCTGCGTCCGCTACGTCTCTGCGGTGAGCAAGAAATCTCGTTGGAGGGTTAGATGTCCCCCAGCGTCGCGTCACACCAGGGCGGCAAAACGTGCTACAATCATCCCACGCCATTTGTGCTGCATCCGGATCTGGGGAGGAGTTTCTATGCTCAGTCCATCCATACGTGAGTGGCAGATCGACCAGTTGCACAAGGCGGTGCAGGTGGTGAACGCTATCGTCAGCCAGACCGTGCCTGCCGACACAACCACCTACCGCGACGGTGGCACTGGCTGGACCGTTCAGGAGGTGATTGGGCATCTCCTGGACTTCGAGACGATCTTTCTGCAGCGGGCGCGCCTGACGGTGGAGCAGAACGATCCCGACCTGCCCACCCCGGACCCGGACGAGCTTGTCAGCCAGGGGAACTACAACGACCGTCCACTGCGAACGATCTTTGATGGGTGGGTCGCGCAGCGCCGGGCGCTCGTCGCCTACTACGCCGAACGGCAGACAGCGGATTGGGACCGCACTGCCACCCATCCCCGACGGGGCCGGATCTCCCTCGATGAACAACTGCTGCTGATCGTCTGGCACGATCTGAACCATATCGAGCAGATAATGCATATCCTGGCCGATCGGCATCGGTAACACGCGATAGACGGTATTTTTGTATAGAGGTTGTAAGGAGGAATATATGCTCAGTGGACTCTTTGGCAATGCTGCGGAAGTTGATACCAAAGCCCTGCAGAAAGATCTGGATGCGCTGGTCGCAGATGGGGAACAACTCCTGCGGGCATTCCGGGTTATGCGTGACCTGTTCGTCTTTACGAATAAACGGCTGATTCTGATTGACAAACAGGGCGTAACCGGCAAGAAAGCCGAATACCACTCCATTCCCTACAAATCCATCAGCCACTTCTCGGTGGAGACGGCCGGCACCTTCGATGCCGACTCCGAACTAAAAATCTACATCTCGAGTAATCCCACCCCCATCCAGCGCGAGTTCAAGCGGGGCACCGACATTATCGGCGTGCAGAAGATGCTGGCCCAGTGCCTGTTCCAATAGTGTCTACGCCTTGCGCGCAGCATACAATGCAGACAGCAGCGCGATTGCAGCGGGTGGCGCATGGTATAATCCGGCGACAGCACGATGTGCCGGCATGCACCGCATATGAGGACGCCCGATGCTGCAGACGCGCGTGATCACTGATCGCCAACTCACCTACGATGGTCGCCAGCTTGCGCCCCACTGGATCTACCGCACGGTTGATCTGCTGGGGGATGCGGCGGTGGCCTTCGTCGGACCGTGTCGGGTGGACCTGCGCGAGATGGTCGATCTCGCGGATGTCAAGGCGCAGGCGGCGATCTTCAGCCCGTTGATGTTGCATATCATTGCCGAGTTCTTCGCAGGCGACCTGCATCTGACGGTCTACCGCCAGCGTATGCTGATCATTACGGCCGGCGAACTGCTGGCGCAGATGACCGACCGGCCCGTTACCCGCCGGGGCGATGATCTCTACCTGCCCCGCGCCGATGGCACCCCCGGCAAACTCTCGGTGTCGATTGCCACCAGCAGCGCTACCTCCACCCTGATCCACACCGGCTTCAACATCGCCACCGAGGGAACGCCGGTACCAACGGTCGGCCTGGCCGAACTGGGGATTGCTGCGCCGACTTTTGCGGCGGACCTGCTGCGGCGCTATGCCGCCGAGTTGCAGGATATCTGGCTGGCGCGCTGCAAGGTGCGGGCGGTGATGGGGTGATGGGGTGATGAGGTGACGGGGTGACGGGGTGACGGGGTGATGGGGTGATGAGGTGATGGGGTGATGGGGTGATGGGGTGATGGGGTGACGGGGTGATGGGGTGATGGGGTGATCTTTCGGATATGCCACCCGAGAATTCCGGCTTATGAACTATGAAAATTCAACCCGGATATCATCACCGCCGTAGACGGCAGGAGGGTGCATTCGATGCACCGTGCTTTTGCTGCCGGGAACGCCTGATCCGGCGGAGCAACGTTGATTGGTAGGGACGCGCTTCTGCGCGTCCGCAACAGTAGGGTGCATTCGATGCACCGTGCTTCTGCTGCCGGGAACGCCTGATCCGGCTGAAGCCGGGACTCCCGATCATCGATATCCAGCAGTAGGGACACGCTTCTGCGCGTCCGCAGCAGGAGGGTGCATTCGATGCACCGTGCTTTTGCTTCCGGGAACGCCTGATCTTGCGGAGCAACGTTGATTGGTAGGGACGCGCTTCTGCGCGTCCGCAACAGTAGGGTGCATTCGATTCACCGTGCTTCTGCTGCCGGGAACGTCTGATCCGGCTGAAGCCGAATGCTGCTAAGAATGTTCTTGAGTTATTTTTGTAAGAATTCCTGCCTGGACATCGGCACCGGGATGGGGGCTTGCATAATCGGGCCAACCGCCGTATTCTGCTGGAAGGAACCACCCAACCAGCGCGTGACCGCTGGCCCGACCATGGAGGAATGATACCATGCCTGCGACCCCCGTGTGCGTCCATCCGACCCCCGAAGAGGTCTTTCCCATGTTTGGCACCATCTTTTCGCGCCATCGGCTGATCACCATCATCAAACAGACATGTCCGCGTCAGGTGCTCTA
>DAOTVB010000146.1:0-70736 GCA_034436755.1 Chloroflexaceae bacterium
TCTTCTACACACTGAGCCCGTTGCTGCCACCGAGGACATGGAGATCACCGAGGGATGCGGCCGGTGTCACGTCAACGCGATCTGCGCTCCGCTCCGGCGGGTCCACAAACTACGGTTCTTCTACGCAGTGCGCCCATTTCTGCCACCGCGGACACGGAGATCACCGAGGGATGCGGCCGGTGTCACTTGAACGCGATCTGCGCTCCGTTCCGGCGGGTCCACAAACTACGGTTCTTCTACGCACGGAGCCTGTTGCTGCCACCGCGGACACGGAGATCACTGAGAATCCGGATGAAGTTGGAGGCCGCGCTCCGAGCGTGAAGATAGGTATGTCTCGCTGGAAGCGCGACCTACGGAACGGGGAAATAGCAGGCGGGAGCATGGCTCCCGCACTCCATACTCTATATTCGTCATCAGGCGGTTGCGCCGCTCTGCACCAGGGCGGTGTCAAGCACCTGCTGGAAGGCATCCATGTCGGCGTTCAGGTCGCTCAGGCGCTGGGCGACCTGATTGCTGGCCGAGTCAACGCTGACCATATCGGCGGTGCGCAGGCGGATCACTTCAGCATGAACATTGTCCAGGTTGGCGTCGATGTTCTGGAGTTGCGCATGGATGCGGCCCACGTAGGTCTCCAGGGCCTGCGCATTTTGCTGACGACTCACCAGCGCCTGGCGCGTCCCCTGAAGCTGCTGCAATGTGTAGTCGTCGGTTGTGCGGGCAATCTGGTTGTCGATCTGGTCAATCTGGCCCTGCAGTTGGCTGAAGTTAATCGTGGCCTGGTACTGCTCGATAATCTGGCCTTTGCGCGCCAGTTCATGCGCCTGCTGCACCAGTTCCTGCGTCTGCGCAATAATCGAGTCGAAGAGCTTCTTCATTGGCCCCCCGCCTTGCGCCGCCGAGCGTTCCACCTCGCGCTGCGAGCGGTCGATCTCCTCGATGATGGTGCGGAAGGCGGCGCTGGTGTAGTGGGACATAGAGGCCGAACGCTGCGCCTCAACCACCAGGTTGGAGTCACGGGATGCCAGCAGGACGGCAACAACGTAGACGGCAATTCCCAGCGGCAACATCCAGTTAACGATAGTCAACCCGGTCAAAACGGCTACAACAAGAACGGCCAGGGCCAGTGGTCGGCGCGCAGCAATCAGTAATGTTTTCATAGTTACATCCTCTAGCGAAAGTTTAGAAAAATGTTGCAATATCGCGGTAGACCTGTTCAATCTCGGTCGGGCCACTCTGGTAGGTACGCGCGCCCGAGGCGTCCGCAATATCTGCCATGAGTACGGTATCGACATCACTGCCGGTGCCATAGGCGATGGTAAAGACTTTAATGCTATAACCCTCCTGATCACCGGCCAGCAGTTGTGTCAACTCGGACCTGCTCCGGCGGCTCTCGTTATCCGCGCCATCACTCAGCACAACAATCGCCCGGATACGTTCGCCGCGCGGCGATTGCTCCATCTCTGCATACACCTCGGCGACAGTGTCAATCAGGCGGGTACCACCGTTGGCAAACAGGCCATCGACGCGGTTCAGCACCTGCTCGCGTTTCTCACCCAGGGGACCGAGCGGCGTCAACTCGCTGGCCTGTTCGTTAAATACCGTGATGCCCAGCCGGTCCTCATTGGAGAGCTGTCCAATAAAGTTGACCAGTGCGGCTTTGGCGTTGATCAACCGCTGCTCATCCTCCATACTGCCGGAAACATCCAGGATAATCTCGACCTCAACCCGCTTTTTCGTCTGGCCCCAGAGATCGCGTACCGTCTCAATCACCTCGGCTTCGGGGACCGCCAGCAGTGTCTGCGGCTCATCCGGATCGACGCCGTTTGCGGGAATAATCGGATCGGTAATGGGAATGGTTGTGTCGGAGGGACGAAACCCAGACCGCAACGCCTGCTCCTGCTGCGCCGGAGCCAGCAGGTAGTCTCGATACTGCTCGGCGGCATCGCGCAGGGGCGCATCTACCCAGGGCGCATCGAGGATGGCAAACGGGTGATCGCTCCAGAAGGTGCCCTCCTTGGGATAGATTGCCACCACCGGCAACCGGCGGTTGGGATAGAGCGTTTCGTCGTAGGACTCGACTACCAGGTTCTCGTAGAGCACGGCGGCGGAGAGGTAGCCCGGCCCCCGGTTGAACATCTGCCGCCCGAAGAAGCCGGTGCTCTCGCCATAGTGAATCACCCCCGACTCGACATCGGTCAGGAACTCACGGACTTCATCCTGCTGCACATCGGCGACGGTCAGGTCGCGGGTCTTGCCGGTGGCGGCATAGGTCGTTGCCAGAATACTGGTAATTCCGCTGTTGCTGTAGTCCGGGTGGGTATGCCCAAACTGGAATGAGCCCCACTCCGGATGCCCATACTCGGACCAACTCCGTTGCGTACGCGCCAGTTCCGCGATATCCTCCCAGCCAAGGGGCGTATCCGGCCAGCCCAGCGCCTCGGCCATCGGCTGCCACATGGCAATGACCACCGGGCTGAGCACCAGCGGCGGCGCATCTTCGACCAGCGTCTCGCCGGCGTTGGCCAGCGCCCAGCGCTCATTGGCGACCGGAATCAGAATACCGCTGGCGGGACTCCAGATGGCCGGCTGCTCCTGCCCGGAGAGGATCAGGTCCATCGACTCCGCCGAGCCCATCGGCACCGCATCAACAAAAATGGACCGACCATCTGTAGATTGATGCTCCTGGGCATTAAAGGCGGCGGTGACAGCTTCGATCCAGGTCTGCTTCTCGCTACCGTAGAGCATCCGCACCACCAGCGCATCATCCGGCGGGGCGGGTCGTCCATCCGCCTCATCGTCATCCTGGGCCACATTACCACCCAGGCCACAGGCGAGCAGCAGTACGGAAATAAACGCGATAAGTAGTCCAAACTGAACCCGTTGCATGAACCCTCCGTAATCAGCGAGACGCGTGCCACAACCACAAGGTGCGTTTTTCTGCCACAGAGATCACAGAGAACACTGAGGAATGCGCCTTGCACTCTTTTATCAGCAGTGCATGCCCAAAAACACCATTTGCCACATCAAAATCCTGATTTACTACGGTGTTTTTCTGCCACAGAAACCACAGAGAACAGAGAGGGATGCGCCTGCAGCACTCTGGCGCAATGCGCGCTATAACCCGTGTGTTCCATAAAACGCCGGTTGTCCCACGAACTCCTGATCCATAACTCTCTCCCCGTCTAATCAAAAGCTCCCCGGCGCCAGAGTGCCAGCAACTCGTTGAGCACCCCGGCCTGCGGCACCTCCACCACTGATGAAATATCTTGCTGGATACCATAGTCGGCATAGCGTTCAAAGGGACTGTCGGGGCGATTGAACCCCACATCCGGATTGGCTGGACGGAAGCCAAAGTCCAGTGCCAACTCCTGAATTTCATTCGAGAGGAGGAAATCGCGGAAGATCACCGCGGCCTCCTGCTGCTCCGGCGTCACCCAGTCGGCACTCAGGATGGCATAGGGATGGTCGCTAAAAATATTCTCCGGCGGGTAGTAGACCTGGATCGGCCCCCAGCGATTCTCGGCGGCGACGATATCTTCGATTGCCAGGTTCTCATAGACGACCACGAAGTCGTACTTGCTAGGGCCAAAGAGTACCATATTATTCATAAAGGTGCCGGTACTCTCGCCAAACTCCAGCACGGCGCGTTCGATATCCGCCAGCCACGCCTGAAAATCGGTGTCAAGGACATCTTCGCTGGTCAGATCGCGGGACTTATCGTGATAGCCATAGGCCAGCAAGACCAGCGTCTGGATGCCGCTGTTGGAAAGTTCCGGCGAGGTATGCCCAAACTTGACAAAGCCCCACTCCGGGTGGTCATAGGCGGCCCAGCCTTCCGGGTTTGCCAGGGCATCGTGCAGTTCATCCCAGAGTTCCTCCGGGCCATTCGGCCAGAGCGCACTGGCCCGCTCTTCCCAGGCCACCAGCACCAGCGGTGTCAGCACCAGCGCCTGTGGCTCTTCCAGGAAAATGTCGCTGTTGTTGCGTGTCTGCCACTCATCACGCAACAACTCAATCTGGATCGAACTGGCGGGACTGGCAACGACGGGGGTTAGATCGCGGTCAATAATCTCCGTTACCATCTCGCGGGAGCCGATCCCCTCCAGTTCAATCTGGATTGGACGACCGCGCAGCATCGGGTTGGTTGCGGCAAAGCGCTGCACAGCCTCTTCCAGCCAGGCTTCTTTCTCGGTACCATAGGCCATGCTGATTACCACCGGCTCGCGGGCCGGGCCAAGCGGCAGCGGGAAGGGGGCCCCACCCAACGGCCCGATGACCGGCGTCAGCACTGTCACTACCAGAGCCGGCACCAGATAGCCAATGCAGAGAAGTTGCGCAAGTCGCAGCATAGATTACTCTCGTTACAACAAGATCCGGCCGGCCCGGCGGTGGCGGTAGCGGGAACAGCAGCACTGCCGATATGCTCCCTACCATCACCAACCGGGCATACAACCAGAATCGGCGTTAGAAGAAGGTTCCGATATCGCGGTAGACCTGCTGAATCTGGTCCGGACCGCTCTGGTAACTTCTGGCCCCCGACGAATCGGCGATGGCCTCCATCAGGTCAACATCCACGTCGGACCCGGTGCCATAGGCAATGGTAAAGACTTTGATGCTGTAGCCCTCCTGATCCTGGGCCAGCATCTCGGTCAGCGCCTGAGCGGTGCCGTCACTCTCGGTATCTGCGCCGTCACTCAACACGACGATGGCACGAATGCGTTCGCCGCGCGGCAAATCTTGCATCTCCTCGTAGACTTCACTCACCGTGTCGATCAGGCGGGTACCCCCACCCGGGAACAGACCATCCACCCGACTGATCACTTGATCGCGCTTTTCCCCCAGCGGACTGAGCGGCGTTAGCTCGGTGGTTGTCTCGTTAAAGGTGACAATTCCCAGTTCATCCTCATCCGCAAGCTGGCCGATGAAGTTGTTGAGCGCCTGCTTGGCACTCTCCAGGCGGCCCTCCTCCTCCATACTGCCGGAGGTATCCAGAATCACCTGCACTTCGACACGCTTCTTGGTCTCGCCCCAGACATCGCGTACCGTCTCAATCACCTCAGCCTCTGGAACTTCCAGCAGCGTCTGCGGCTCATTCGGATCAACGCCATTTTCGGGAATAATCGGCGCGCTCACCGGAATGCTGGTATCTGCTGGACGGAAGCCAAAGGCCAGCGCCTGCTCCTGCTGCGGCTGGGCCAGCAGGTAGTCCCGATACTGAGCGGCAGCCTCCTGCAACTCGTCGTCTACCCAGGGCGCATCGAGGATAGCAAAGGGATGATCGCTCCAGAAGGTACCCTCCTTGGGATAGATTGCCACCACGGGCAGGGGCCGGTTGGGATAGAGCGACTCATCATAGGACTCGACCACCAGGTTCTCATAGAGCACGGCGGCGGAGAGGTAGCCCGGTCCCCGGTTGAACATCTGCCGCCCAAAGAAGCCGGTGCTCTCGCCGTAGTGGATCACCCCCGACTCGACCGCCGCCAGAAAGTCACGGACTTCTTCCTGCTGCACTTCGGCGGCGGTCAGGTCACGCGTCTTGCCGGTGGCGGCATAGGTCGTTGCCAGAATGCTGGTGATCCCGCTGTTGCTGTAGTCCGGGTGCGTATGCCCAAACTTGAACGCCCCCCACTCCGGATGCCCATAGTCGGCCCAGGTTTCGCCGCTACGCGTCAGTTCAGCGATATCGCTCCAGCCAAGGGGCGTATCCGGCCAACCCAGTGCCTCAGCCATGGGCTGCCACATGGCGATCACCACCGGACTGAGTACAACCGGCGGCGGCGTGTCCTCGATCAGGTCATCACCGGCGTTGGCGCCGGACCAGCGCTGGCGGGCAATCGGCAGCAGAATACTGCTGGCGGGGCTCCAGATGGCGGGCTGATCCTCCCCGGCGATGATCAGATCCAGCGACTCGGCGGAGCCCATCGGCACTGCCTCAACATAGATCGGTTTGCCGCTCGTGGATTGATTCTGCTGGTCGTTAAACGCCGGAGTTACGGCCTCGATCCAGGCCTGCTTCTCGCTGCCATAGAGCATCCGCACCACCAGCGCATCACCCGGCGGGCCACCCGCGGGACTGTCGCCACCCCCACATGCGGCCAGCAATCCAACGATGAACGTAAGCAAAACACCCAGGCACATGCGTTGCATAGTGTATTTCTCCATATTAATTCCCAAACCCTTGCCGCCGCCAGAGTTCGATCAGGTTGGTCAGGGCATCCGCCGGCGGCACTTCAACCACCGGGGGCAGACTGGTCTGCACGCCATAGTCGGCGTAGCGCGTAAACGGGCTGTTCGCACCACCAAACCCCACATCCGGGTTGGCCGGGCGGAAGCCATACTGCAAGGACAACTCCTGAATTTCAGTGGAGAGCAGAAAATCGCGGAAGCGCGCGGCCGCTTCCTGCTGTTCCGGCGTGACCCACTCGGCCGTAAGAATACCATACGGATGTTCACTGATAATTGTTGACGGAGGATAGTAGACGCGGATTGGTCCCCAGCGACTCTGGGTAGCCTCAACATTCTGGACCGCCAGGTTTTCATAGACGGCGACCATGTCATACTTACTCGGTCCAAACTGCACCATATTGGTCATAAATGTGCCGGTGCTCTCCCCAAAATCCAGCACCGACCGTTCGACCTCCTCGAACCATTGCTGAAAATCGGGATCAAGAATATCCTCGGTCGTCAGGCCGGTCGATTTCTCATGATAACCATACGCCAGCAAGACCAGCGTCTGAATACCACTGTTGGAAAGCTCCGGCGAGGTGTGCCCAAACTTGACAAAGCCCCAGTTCGAGTCACCGCCGAGCGCACTCCAACCCTGCTGATCGGAGAGGGCATCGTGCAGATCATCCCAGAAGTTATTGGGACCGTCCGGCCAGAGCACATCGGCCCGGTCTTCCCAGGCGACGATCACCAGGGGCGTCAACACCAGGGGTTCCGGTTCCTCCAGGAAGATCTCGCTATTGTTGCGCGTCTGCCACTCGTGGCGCAGCAGTTCTACCTGGAGCATACTGGCGGGGCTGGCAACCACGGGCTGCAGATCGCCCTCGACAATCTCGTTGACCATCTCGCGGGAACCAATACCCTCCAGTTCAATCTGAATCGGGCGACCACGCAGGGTGGGATTGGTTGCGACGAAACGTGCGGCGGCATCTTGCAACCACTCTTCTTTTTCGGTGCCATAGGCAATACTGACGACAACGGGACTGGCGGCGGGGCCAATCGGCAGCGGGAAGGGCGCTGTTCCCAGCGGGCCGATCAGCGGGGTAAGGACGATGACCACCAGGGCCAGGACCAGATAACCACCGCACAGGAATTGCGACAATCGGAGCATAGCGATCCTCCTTTGAACGGCGCTTCGAACTGCATGGCGCAGCAGGTTCTATTGTAGCTGAATACTGGCACCAGTGCGTTAACCGATAGTTAAGAATGATACCGATGAACAACATACCTGCATCTCCGTAGAGTGCTACGCATTGCTTCTGCTGGAAGTTTCATTCGCACCGGGACAGATAGCTGTTCCTGTTTTATAATTATCACTTACCGCCAATTCCGGCAGTTCCGGCGGCAAATCTGCGGCAAATGTCAGGAGGAACCCTATGCCAACGCGCAATTCTGTCTTCACTGTATTCCTACTCACCATGCTGATGGTGCTTTGCGCCGCCTGTGGCGTTGTACCCACGAACAATCAACCTCCCGCCAACGCCATCACCATAACGATGGCCTACAGTCCCGAAAAAGAGATTTGGCTGACCGAGCGCATCAGCCAGTTTCATGATGCCAACTTCACCATCAATGGTCAGCCGATCTTTGTGGAGGGGATCAATCGCTCCAGCGGCAAGGCGCGTTCCGAAATCCGGGATGGCATGCTCGATGTGACGATCTGGTCACCGTCGGCATCAACCTGGCTAGAGGTATTGAAACAGGAGACCGGCAATCCCAATGTAGCGGTTTCCCAGGAGCCGCTGGTGCTGACGCCGGTGGTCATCTCAATGTGGCGACCAATGGCCGAGGCCATGGGTTGGCCCGATCAGCCGATTGGCTGGAGCGATATGCTGGAGTTGATCAACGACCCGGAAGGCTGGGGGCGCTTTGGGCACCCGGAGTGGGGCCGCTTCTCCTGGGGCCATACCGATCCGGAGATCAGCACCACGGCGCTCTCAACGCTGCTGGCCGAGTTCTATGCCGCTACCGGCAAACAGCGCGGCCTGACAATTGACGATGTTGAGAGCGAAGTCAGCCAGCAGTTTATTCGTGATCTGGGACAGGGTATCAAGCATTACGGCTATAACACCCTGGTCTTTAGCGAAAACATGCGCAAGTTCGGCATCAGCTACATCTCTGCTTTCCCGATGGAGGAGATTACGCTGATCGAGTTTAATCAGAATAGTCCACCGACACCGCTGGTGGCAATCTATCCCAAAGAGGGTACCTTCTGGCACGACAACCCGTTTATCATCATGTCCAGCGCAAGTGAGGCCGAACAGCAGGCCGCGCAGGTCTTTTACGACTTCCTGCTGAATGCGGAGAGTCAGGAACTGGCGATGAGCTACGGCTTCCGTCCGGCCAACATCAATATCCCGCTGGATGATCCGATCAGTCTCCAGTATGGTGTGCAGCCCGATGGCGTACAGAATGTGCTGGAAGTTCCCCGCGCAGAGGTTATCGTCGCCGCGAAGAACTCCTGGGCACAGAACCGCAAACGGGCCGATATTATTCTGGTTGTCGATGTGTCCGGCTCCATGGAGGGCGAGAAACTGGAACTGGTCAAGGCCGGGCTGGAGAGTTTCCTGCTGCGCATTCTGCCGGAGGATCGGGTAGGCCTGGTACAATTCTATGACGAAGCAGAAGAGATGATCGCGCCCGCGCCGTTAAGCGAGAACCGGATCGCGTTGCAGACTGCCATTCAGGATATGCGCGCCGAGGGCAAAACCGCCGTCTTCGAGGCGCTCGAGGTTGCTCATCAATCGCTGGACGCGCTGCCCCGCAGTGAGGAAGATCGCATTCGCGCCATTGTGCTGTTGAGCGATGGGCAGGATAACGCCAGCACAATGACGCTGGAGCAACTGGCGCGTACGTTTGAGGAGAGCGGGATCAGCATCTTCCCGGTGGCCTATGGTGAGGATGCAGACACGGCGATGCTGGAGCAGATTGCCGACTTCTCGCGTACCATCGTTGTATCGGGTGACACCGGCAACATTGCGCAGATCTTTGAGGACTTGAGCCGGTATTTCTAGATCCGGGGGGCAGCAACGCAGCGGCAAACGTGTGCTATCCTATGCGCATACCGTGGTCCTGATCACGGTATGCGCAGCATAGGGTAGCTATCATGAGCAGTGACCCACCGTAATGCGTTTGTGCTTTATTCTCTCTTGGTTCTCGGATAGTTTGTTCTTGCTATATTCCCGGATACAGACAGGAAGCAGATTACACCAATGGCACTTGTGAGTGATATCGAACAGTTTAAGCATCGCGCGGCGCTGCATGCCATGAGCTATGTACGCAGCCAGAGCGCTATCGGCCTGGGGACCGGCTCAACGGTGAAGTATGTGCTGGACGAACTGGGGCGGCGGCTGGCCGATGGTCGCCTCCACTCCATCGTCGGGGTACCTACGTCGGACCAGACCACCCAACTGGCCCGCCGCCTGCGCATTCCCCTGACATCACCCGAAGAGCAGCCGGAGCTGGACCTGGCAATTGATGGAGCCGACGAGATCGATCCGAACATGAACTTGATCAAGGGGTTAGGGGGCGCACTCCTGCGCGAGAAGATTGTTGCAGCCGCGGCCAATCTGTTGATTATCGTCGCGGACAGTTCAAAAATGGTACCGCAACTGGGCAGCCGTAACCCGCTGCCCATCGAGGTTATCCCGTTTGCGGCACCCCTGGTGCTGCGCCGCCTGGCCGATCTGCCGGGGAAAGCGACGATTCGTTATATTGCCAATCAACAGCCCTTTATTACCGATGAGGGGAACTATATCATCGACTATGCCAGTGGGCCGATTGACGATCTTGAATACCTGGATACCACGCTGCTGCGCATTCCCGGCGTGGTCGAGCATGGGCTCTTCCTGAACATGACGCGCTGCGCGGCCGTCGCCGACAGCCAGACGGTCAAGATTATCGAGCATTAAATGGGCTTGTCGATCAACAGCAGTTTTTCACGTAGTGCCGCCTTCAGGCGGGTTTCCGGCAGCACAACCGCTTGAAGCACTTTTAGAAGATAATCCGAATATCTCATCCGGGAGTCCCGGCTTTCGCCGGTGGATGCCTGCCGGGGCAGTCGCCTACTGACGGGAACGCCCGATCCGGCTGAAGCCGGGACTCCAGATTAGTGATGTTCGGATTAAAAACGTTAGACTAATGCTCACCCGCGTGGGCACGCACCAGGATCAGCGGTGTGCTGGTGGCATGCAGCACTTTGTCGGCGACGCTGCCCAGCGCCCAGCGCTGGAGCCCGCCGTATCCATGGGTCGCCATCACAATCGCATCAACATTATGTCGAGCGGACTCATCGACAATCACCTCGGCGGGATAGCCATCCATCACATGGGTAGCGATGGACAGATCGTAGTGGCGCAGTTTGCCCGCCGTTGCATCCAGATCGCGCGTCACCTGCCGGCGCTGCTCGGCCCACTGCACCTCGTTATAGAGCGGCACCGCCTGCCCCGACATACCCGCAACTTCATAAAACTCCTGGAGGCGTGGTCCCATTGCCCGCAGCAACAGCAGTTCAGCGTGGGCGCAGGTTGCCAGTTCCAGCGCGCATGGTAGCGCCTGCCGGGAGAGTTCCGATCCATCCAGCGGAACCATCAACCGTTTCAGATATACCGGTTCGGTCAATTCCGTTTCCGTGCCACGCACAACAAACACCGGCGTCTGCGTGGTCTGAACAACTTTATCGGTGACACTGCCCAGCGCCCAGCGCCGCAGGCCACTGTAGCCATGGGTTGCCATCACCATCAGCGTGACCGACTCGCGTGCGGCGACCCGGACGATCTGCTCGGACGGCATACCAATGCGCACCTCCGTCGTCACATCAAACCCGGCATGCCGGAGCGGTTGCGCCTGCGCTTCGAGGTATGTCACCGCATGCTCCTGGAGCATTGCCCAGACCCGTTGCGTACGCTCGTGGGCCATCTCG
The DNA here is from genome assembly GCA_034436755.1 of Chloroflexaceae bacterium. Classification (GTDB taxonomy): domain Bacteria; phylum Chloroflexota; class Chloroflexia; order Chloroflexales; family Chloroflexaceae; genus CAKZQX01. The sequence continues at coordinate 11,147 of DAOTVB010000146.1, forward strand.
CGCGCATGACCCATATCGTACAACAGCAGTGAGTCGCTGGATAACATATGATCGCGATCGACATCGGAGATCACCCGCAGCAGATGAATCCTGGCCGACAGCAGTGTCGCCAACATCTGCACATAGGGTAGAGAATGCCGGGCAATCGCCGAGCCATCAAGCGGAACAAGAACTGTTTTCATGGGAAGCCTCCTCATTGAGACATCAGTTGACGTCGTACACCCGCTCCGGCAACGCAGTTGTCCGCACGCGGGACAGATCAGGCCGGAGGCGGAATTCTTTCTACAGAGCGGAAAAGATATCCGTCTACGCTACGACCATTCAGGAAACATTAGTATACACACACAGTGTTTATTCTTTGTTCTATGTGTGTCTCTTCTCCATATTCACCGCCAATGCCCGCCCACCGGGTTCTTCCACGGCTAACCCCCGCTCCAGCGTACGGGTATCAATGATCGCAATATCTTTATCATCGCCAAACGGCACATACCCATCGGCGTGGCAATCGTTCATCTGCTCCACACCATTGATCAGATAGTGGTAACGGTAGACCTGACCGGCCGCGAGTTCAAGGGTTGTGCTCCATCCCTCCTCACTCTGGTGCAGCGGTGTGGCCGTTGGTCGCCAATCGTTAAAGTCACCGACAAGATAGATCGAGTCAGCCCAGATTGCTGCAGGTAGAGCAAACGTAACATGGACGCGATCAGCCATATCGGTACGTTTGACTATCATTCTGCTGCTCCCTTGCGTTTCCTGCTCAACACCGAGCAGAAATTCCTCCTCCTTTCGCCGGATCACACCGAAACGAACCGGCATTACCCCGACCTGCGCTCACAAGACGGTTCGCTGAGCCGGGATACAGACCGGGGAAAGATGGCATCAACCAGTTCCTCGGTTGGACATCCCTTTATTAGAAAGGCATCGGCACCGGCACGCAGCGCATCATTGCGGTGGTTGCCATAGAGCGTCAACACAATGACGCGAATGGCGGGCCACTGATGCTTGATAAACCAGGTTGCGGCGATGCCATCCATCAGCGGCATCCGGACATCCATCAACACAACATCCGGTTGCACCGTCTCGGTCAGTAACACAGCTTCGCGCCCATTACCGGCCTCTCCGACCACTTGCACCTCCGGCCAGATCGCAAGTAACGCGCTCAGACCCTGGCGCGCGAGCTGCTGATCATCAACTATCAGCACCCGTATACAATGTTCCGCGCTCACGGCGATACCTTTCCCTGGTCCAGACTGACGCATAATCCCCTGATACCTCTAGCCTAGCGGATATCCGGCCCACCTGTCATCGGTTGTGTGATGAACTTGACTCAGTAAAAAAGAGCGCCGGGGGAACCCGGACCCACAACAATTGTGACAGAAGCCCTACAACATTTAGTGGAGATGCCGCGCGGGAAAGAAGTCGCGGCCAGGGGTGCCATGAGGATGCATAGCAACGCATCTTTTGCGGGGGATATCGCCTCCGGCAGGGCGGAAGGTTCCATCTTTTTACAACGAGGATGTGCGCAAACCATGCATGCCGAAGCCACAGGGCAAGCGCATCCGTCTATCCGATAGTAGTTATCGCTGCGCCCGCGGCGTCGCGGCGTCTCGCGTTGAGCAAGAAATCTCGTTGTCGTACTCGTGTCAGTTGTGGGAAGAGTGATCGAGGGAAGCCAACCCCTCACGCAGCGCATACATTGCCGCCTGCGTCCGGCTACTGAGGTGCAGTTTTTGCAGAATATGGGTGATATGCGCGCGAACGGTGCGCTCCGAGATGGTGAGCAGGTCCGCAATCTCCTTGTTGCGGTGGCCCTGCGCCAGCAGCATCAAAACATCCATTTCGCGGCGGGTAAGCGCAATAGCTGGTGTCATCTGATTCATAGTGCTCGAAAGATCTTGTAAAATGCGGATAGCGATAGCCCGATCAAGCGATGCCTCACCATTGTACGCCTGACGGATCGTCTCGGCCAGCGCAGCCGGGGTGGCGTCCTTCAGCAAACAACCGACCGCGCCCGCCTTAAACGCCAGAAAAACCTTATCAGGCGCGGCAAAACTGGTCAGGATCAGCACCCGGGTATTCGGCTGCTGCCAGGTAATCTGGTAGGTTGCTTCGATACCGCTCACCCGGGGCATTACCAGATCCATCAGCACGATATCCGGCTGCAACGTAGAGGTCAGCGTAATAGCCTCGCCACCATGCCCGGCTTCACCCACGACATCAATATCACCTTCAATCGAGAGGAGCATACGAATACCCCGGCGCACAATCGTATGATCGTCCACAATCAGGACACGAATAGATGACGGGAGCATGTATGTATCTCCTTCGGCACAACCTGATAGCTGCACTCCTGGACCGATCGCCGTCCGGTCAGTACGGTTGGTATACCACTGCCTCGCGATACATGCTCCCGTTTATGTCGGGTTGATGCAGATTCTCCAGTGCCAGCGCAATCAGTTCAGCCACTGCCAGCGCCAGCCGCTGCTTGGACTCCGACAGATACTCGGACACTTCCCGTTCATCAGGCAGTGTGTCGGTGGGCAAACTGCGGAGCTGAAGCATGCCCATAACGGCTCCACGCACCGGAATTGGTATACAGAGATAGTTTGTTGGCAGGAGGCTATTACGGTTCGCGTTGCGCGGCACAAAATTATTTGCCGCCGACATCTGCGGAACCTGTGACCGCAACACCCAGCATCGGCAAGAGAGCGCCCCCCACTCGGCAGATGGCAGCGGCCCCCAGACCGCCACCGGGTTTGCCGGAGTCCGCGTAGAATTTAAGAGATAGAGGGCACCCGCTTCCGTGCCAAAGAGCTGGCGCATAAAATGAGTAAAAACCGTAACAACTTCCGGTGTTGTACGACAGGTCTGGAGCCGATCATCCATCTCGCTCAACAGATCAATCTCCTGAATACGCTGTTCTAACTCACTTACCCAGGTCGTCAGATTGGCCCGGGCGCGTTCAAGGGATTGCTCAAGCTGCTTGCGCGCCGTGCCGCGCGGATGGATTAACTCATCAGTTTGCTTCGGTTGTGGTGGACACTCTGCCATACGTATGTCCCATCTCTCGTTTTGCAGCGCTGCCAAAACCTGCACTGGTCTGGTTATTAACATGCATTACGCGGTAGCCAACTACATCAGACGTGTAAACCTATGAAGACGATCCTGGCATGCGTCAGCATGGTATGCTTTGTATCTTTTTTCACAAGAAGTCTACACTATCACTTACTCAGCGACCACGTAATGCGTACTCTTAACGAACGTAAACTTATAGCTATTCCCGGACAATGCGCATATAGTTACGCACGCCGGGTGTAGGTAACGCCGTTATTACCGTATCAAGCAACTCATAAATCACTGAAAAAACCTGCGTGCTAAACTCCGACTTGGCAATGAAGCCGTCGGCACCGGCGGCTGTGGCCGCAGCACGATAGTCAACGGTGTCATAGTTGGTCAGCACAACGACGCGCGGCGCATCAGGCCGGGCCTTGATAAACCGGGTTGCTTCCAGTCCATTCATATGCGGCATTGAGATATCGATCAAGACCAGGTCAGGATGCAGACGGGCGATCTGGTTCAGCGCATCATGGCCTGATTCTGCCTGCCCGACAATGACAACCTGCGGATCAGCGGCCAGGAAGCGGGCCGCTGAACGCAGAAAATCGGGACTATTGTCTACCAGCAGAATACGAAATGCGGTCATATTCATACTCAATGATTGGCTCTGCATCTGTTACACGCTTTCCCACAAACGAAGCACCTGCACGCGCAGTCTGATACCAGTGCGCCTGGCATATCGCAAAAAGCGTGCCAGAAGATGGCGGTACGCATATGCCGACAGGATACATTATCGACAAAATGGCTACGACATACACAGGAACATAACCATTCCGCGTTCCCGCCAGAGCAGGCTTTTACCGTTTAGAAACTTTTTAATTAACTTACTGGCATAAGTCGGCATCGAATCTTCAATCTGTCTGTAGTGTACAAAGAGAACAGCTCTTCAGCAATCGGGGAAATCCTGAGAAAGGCTGCTCCAAAAACCTGGTCTGTCTGCCATAATTGCGGCGATTTGCGGCATCCTGCTGCTATTTCAGGGCTTCCCTATACTGCTTTCAGGGTTTCCCCGATTGTTCACCTATAGTGTTTCTGCTAGACTTGAACCAGATACAGCAGTTCGTACACCACGAGAATAAGACCACTGGCGACTCTCGAAAATATTGATGTGAATCATCGCATCATTATCATAATATGGTTGACATACAGTAAGAACATCCGGTCGCGTACCATCCGGCAGAGAGCTATCCACCGGATATATAACAGACGGGATTTATGTGCAAAGCTTTTGGATTATATCGCCAGTATCGCAGAGTATGAAATGCCACAGCACGGAGATGAACTGCACTCTATTTCAATATATGAGGTAAACCTACGTTACCGTGGTACCATCGCAGTAGTTTCCTGGAGTCATAAAAGTCGTGGGTCTGCCCAATGACTTTTGTGTATATATACTTGCCACCAGGCAGCGCGACTGGTCAACGGCGATCAGCGTTACGCCTGGTGGCAGGACCAAACTTGCTTACCGTAGTTCTACAGTAAACCGTCCCGACCAGGAAACGAGCGGAAGGACCAACATCAGCGGACAGAAATAGAGCTTTGGCACTGCCCCATCCGTCGTTGTAGCGCTGGAGCATAGACGATTATCAAGAGGAGTGAAGGTTATGGGACGCACGCGCTACGACCACCAGATTGAATGTTTACGTCAGGATCTCCTACGACTGGGCGGCATGGTCGAGCAAGCCCTGAGTAGAACCATAAAGAGTCTGGCAACCCAGAATGGTTTGACTGCGTCCTGGATTATTCAGGATGATGTACAGATCAATTATGCCCGGCATGTATTGGAAGAAGAAACCCTCTCGTTGCTGGCAACACAGCAACCCGTTGCCGGCGATCTGCGTTTTCTCAATACTGCCGAGGCAATCGCTGCCGAACTGGAACGCATCGGGGATTATGCCTGTGCGATTGCACTGCGAGTAGAGCGGATGGCGCTGCGTTCATCACTGGTAACGCCGTCGCCGGAATTGTTTGAGATGGCAGCACTCGCCCGGCAGATGCTCCACACCAGCCTGGAGGCGTTTCTCAATCGGGATGGCGAGTGCGCCCTTAGTCTGGAACAGAATGATCAGCGCATGGACGAGTATGAAAGCCACCTGCGGGCTGAACTTATCGAACTGGCGCGCAAGAATCCGCAGCATGTTGAAGCAATTGTCGATCTGCTCGATATTATCCACGCGCTGGAACGGGTGGCCGACCGGGCTACAACCATTGGCGAACGGGTCACTTACCTGGTCAATGGCTCGATCAAGCCGATTGGCATGACAGCGTACAACACGCCTGGCACTGGTGAGCGACCCGAAGAGTTTAACCGTAACATCCCCTGTGCCGTGTAACATAACGCATTGAGTTGCCACTTCGCAACCTCCAGATCCAGGTCACACACAGAGACCTCCCCTACCCACACGGCGGACTGTTTGATGGAAACAGTCCGCCGTATCCTTCGTATCCTGTTGCCGCCCAACAAAAATGCATAATATTCCCGGTCATCACCTCTGCGTCCTCTGTGTTTTCTGTGGCGGTGAAAACAGATCGCTATCAGATGCGCGGGCCTGCCGGGAAGCCGTTGGCGATAGTGCCGGTGTATCCCGCCCCAGCAACTCCAGCACCTCGGCCAGCTTCTCAACCCAGGCACCACCGAGCAGGCGGCGGTCCAGGCGCACAAACTGCGGGCCAACTTTGATACTTTTGTCACGGCCAAAGCGCCGCCGCAGCCGGTCGCGTTCGGCATCGCTCACAACCGGCAGCCGAATGATAAACTCCTCATCGGTGGTGATGACCGAGTTTACCCCCGCATTCAGGGCCAGCGCCTTGATCCGCAGCCAGGTCAGCAGATGGGCCGCCGGTTCGGGCGGCTCGCCAAACCGGTCACGCAGTTCCTGACGGAGCGACCGCACCTCGTCGGGAGCCAGCGCCTCAACCATGCGCTGGTAGACGCTCAGGCGTACCTGGTCATCGGCGATATACTCTTCCGGCAGGTAGGCGGTTAGCGGCAGATCCAGCGTGACCAGCGGGCTGACCAGCACCTTCTCGTTGACCCGGGGCGCACCCGGTGACTGCAGCACCGCAGACAGGGCAGCCTCGTTCGCCGCCTCTTCCCCAGGCTGTTCTTCCCGCTGTCGGGTTTGCTGTTCATGCAAGCCCTGCTTCATCTGCTTCACCGCCTGCTCCAGCAAGCGCGAGTAGAGATCAAACCCGACGGCGGCAATATGCCCGCTCTGTTCCGCGCCCAGCAGATTGCCCGCCCCGCGAATCTCCAGATCGCGCATGGCGATCCGGAACCCCGCGCCCAATTCGGTCGCCTCCTGGATCGCCTCAAGCCGCTGCTGGGCCTCCTCGGTCATACGCCACTCGCGCTTGTAGAGCAGGTAGGCATAGGCACGATTGGCACTGCGCCCCACCCGTCCGCGCAGTTGGTAAAGCTGCGCCAGACCATACATCGTCGCATCGTCGATAATAATGGTGTTGGCGTTAGGCACATCCAGGCCACTCTCAATAATTGTTGTGCAGACCAGGACATCATACTTGCCGCTGAAGAAATCGAGCATCACCTTCTCAAGCTGGCGCTCGTCCAGTTGCCCATGCCCCACGCCGATATCCGCTTCCGGCACCAGGTGGCGCAGGCGGGTTGCCACATGGTAGATGCTCTGCACACGGTTGTGGACAAAGTAGACCTGCCCGCCCCGGTCGATCTCACGCAGAATGGCATCACGCACCAACTGATCTTCGTAGGGCGCAACATAGGTCTTGATCGGCACGCGATCCTGGGGCGGCGTGTCAATCACGCTCAGGTCGCGGATGCCCGCCAGCGACATGTGCAGCGTACGCGGAATCGGCGTTGCCGTCAGGGTCAGCACATCCACATGCGCGCGCAGTTGCTTCAGCCGTTCTTTGTGGCGCACCCCGAAGCGCTGCTCCTCGTCCACAATCACCAGGCCCAGGTCTTTGAAGTGGACATCTTTGGAGAGCAGCCGATGGGTTCCGATGATGATGTCAACATTCCCGCGTATCAGGCGCTGCAAGATCGCGGTCTGCTCCTTCGCTGAACGAAACCGCGAGAGCATCTCCACATCCACCGGGAAGGAAGCCATACGCCGGGTGAAGGTGTCGTAGTGCTGCTGCGCCAGCACGGTGGTCGGCACCAGAACCGCAACCTGCTTGCCGTCCTGGAGCGCTTTGAACGCCGCCCGGAGGGCCACTTCGGTCTTGCCAAAGCCGACATCACCACAGATCAGCCGGTCCATCGGCTGCGTCTGCTCCATATCCTGCTTGACCTCGGTCAGGGCGCGCAACTGGTCATCGGTTTCGATGTAGGGAAAAGCATTTTCCAGGTCGCGCTGCCACTCGTTATCCAGACTGAAGGCATGGCCCTCGCTCAACTGACGCTTTGCATACAACGCCAGCAGATCATTCGCCAGATCCTGAACGGCGGCGCGGGCCTTGCGCTTGGCGCGTTCCCACTCCTGCGTACCCAGCCGGGTCAGTTGCGGGGCCGCGTCGCCCGCACCGATGTAGCGCGCCACCCGGTCAACCTGATCAACCGGCACATACAGCCGGTCATTGGCCGCATAGCGCAGGCTGAGATACTCCCGCTCGATCCCGCCCACGCTCCGGCGCAGCAGTCCTTCGTAGACGGCGATGCCATGCTCGATATGGACCACATAATCGCCCTCCTTCAGCCCGCGCAGAAATGCCGCCCGCTCATCGGTCGAACGTTCCTTGCGGCGCTGACGTTCGCTTAGAGGTCGCCGCTGCCGCCAGCCGAAGATTTCACTGTCGGTGTAGAGCGTCAGCCCCAGTTCCGGCAGCCGCCAGCCCGCATCCAGCGAGCCATGGATCACCAGGAAGTTTGCCGGAGGCGAAACGCGCGCGGCCGGATCTTCCGCATCCTGGCCCGGTTGATGACCATCATCCTGCGATTGCGGTTTGTCACCCTGGGCAAACGCTTCCGCCACCAGTTCCTGCATCCGGGCCGCCTGCGGCGAGACGATGATCACCCGCTCACCGGCCCGCAACCGTGCAACAATATCTTTGACCAGCCGGCGCAGTTGCCCCCCGAACAGATCGGCCGGCGTAAAATGCATGTCGAAGGGGTGATTCGGGCTACCGGCAGCGGATCTATCTCCGGATGGCTCCAGATCTTCATTGTTGCTGAGATCAACCAGTCGCAGATCGCCAGTGGGAGCCGGCATGTCATCCGGCCCGGACGGGGCCGTCCAGAACCCGACGGGCGGCAGCAGTTCCTCCCAGAGCAGGTAGGGCCGTGGGAATGCGGGCGGCAACTCACCTGCCGCGCTCAGGGTTTCGCGCTGCTCCTCAGCCTGATCGTGAAACTCGGCTGCGGTTTGCGCCAGCAGCACCGCTTCGCTGCAGACCACCGCCGCCCCGGACGGCAGATGATCGAGCAGGGATGACGATTGGGGCCGAGTCGCGCCGTTCGCATCACCCATCTCCGGCTGCTCCTCCGCAGCCCGAAAGAATGGCGCGTAGAATGAACGACCCGCGAATGGCTCGCCATTTTCCAGATGGACCAGGCTATGGTCCCACTCATCACGCGCCTCGCGCCGCAATCCATCAACATCCAGGGTAGCCAGTCGCGCCAGCGCCAGTGCCTGCCGCCAGAGCGGTATCTCGTGCGGTGGGCCGACGGTGGCCGCCGCCAGTCGCAGCTCGCTCCGCTGGGATTGGGGATCGAAGCGGCGCAGACTGTCGATCTCATCACCAAACCACTCGATCCGCAGCGGCTGTTCGTCGGCGGGGGGCCAGATATCGACAATCCCACCGCGCCGGTTGACCTCGCCCGGCTCCTCCACGGTCGGTGCAACCCGGTAGCCCAGATCGATCCAGCGGCGGAGCAGCGTCTCCTGTGACTGGACCGCCTCCTGCTGCAGGTCTACCGTAGCGGCGGATAGCTCCGCCGGTGTGAGCGTGGGTTGCAACAGCGCCTGGACCGGCGCAACAATAACCGGCGGGGCAGACTGCGGGCGGGACGACGCCGCGCGCAGGGCGGCCAGCATCTGCAGCACCCGCAGGCGCTGGCTGAGGATGTCGATACCGGGCGACATATGCTCATAGGGCATGGTGTCATTCGCCGGGTAGAGCAGCACCTGGTCCGGATCAAGCCACGCACGCAGATCGGCCGTCGCGCGCAACGCCTGATCGGGGCTGCCGACTAGATAGAGCAGCGGCGCGGAATAGCACGTTGCCAGGGCCGCCACAACCGGCGTGCGGCCCGCCGTCGGCAGGGGCGCAACCCGCAGCCAGCCGGACCGGCCGGGCGTCAGCGTGGCAGTCAGGTGCATCAGCGCCGGCAGGTTAGCCAGTTCAATTCGCAAATCGGTAAGTGTTTGCATGGCAATCCAAATAGGGGCTAATCGCGCTGATCAGCCCCTGGAAAACGTTTAAGAGCGCGGATCAGGCACTACCCAATCCGCGCTCTTTTGTTATAACATGAGTCTGCGCTGAAGTAAAGCGCCGTCCTACTCGCTGATATAGACAAACAGGCGCGCACGCGCGATACCCTGCTCGTCCACACCCGGCTCGCCGGCCGCCGAGACAGCCTTGATCGGGGTGAGGATTTCATCCGCCTCAGGGTCAGCACTGCCCATACCAGCCAGATCCATGGCCGTCCTGGCATTGGTCACGTTGACATAGAAGAGGCCACCATTCGGATCAGCCAGTTTACTCTGAACCGCCTGGAAGGTCGGGTCGTTGCTGATGGGAGCATCCTTGCCACTGCTCACCGCCGCCATTGCATCCGCGCCAACGGCAATCACAAAGTCATCCGCAACAAAGCCATACCCGGCCATCGGCTCACCGCTGGCAGGATCGGGCATGAACGACCAGTCCGATCCGGCAACGGTTTCGCTTTCAAGCGGCATACCCAGGGCCATCTCCAGTGCCGGGCCGACCTTTTCCATTCCTGCCGCGGCCGCCGCTTTATCCTGCGGGGTGAGCGCGATGTAGCCCGTCACGGGAGCGAGCGTACCGGCAAGTTCCGTTCCCGGCAGGAAGACCAGCGACACATCACCCACCAGCCAGTCCAGCAGATCACGTTCCAGGTCGAACCCGAACTGCTGCTCAAACACGGCCAGCATCTGCGGATCGTCGGTCGGGTTCGCCAACGTTAAGATCTGTTCCTTAAATGTCGCCGGAATCTTGAAGGTCATCAGGGCCACGGCCTTGTCACTGATATTCTGCAGCCGGGCCGCATCCACCGGCTCGCGGAGGGCTTCGACCTGGGCCATTGCATCCGCATCCAGTTTGCTCAGATCCATCGCGCCAATCGAGTCAAACTGCACGCCGTCAGACAGCACGGACATGGAGAGCCCCAGCCCCTGCAATGCCGTGACACTCTGCATCTGCTGCTGGAGTTGCTGCGCCTGTGCCGGCGGCATGGTTGCCAGCGCCTCGTCCATCGCCGTCTGCGACCAGTCCTGCATCACCATACCATCGACGAAGACATACCCCACGGCGGTATCCGGCAGATTGGCCTTCACCAGATTAAAGCGCTCATTGCTCGCCAGCGTATCGCTGCCTTCCGGATCGCGCTCCGCCATGGCCTGGATCACTGCGGGGTTGTTGGCAAAGACCACATAACCCGGTATGACGGCAAACGCGGCATCAGGGCGGTTCTCTGCCGCCTGCTGAACATAAATGTTGACGCCGTTGTGGTTGGCTTCATCAAACGTCTGGCCCTGCGCCTCACGGTGGGCGCGGTGCTTCTCCAGGAACGCCTGGGCCTGCGCATCATCACGCGAAGTCAGGATAATCGCAAGCTCTGCTTCGCGGGCCAGTTCTTCCATCATCTGGCTATCCGGTGTGGTGGGGGACACCAGTGTGGGGTCAATGCCCCTGACCGCAACCGCCATTTCGGTACCGATCCAGGGCATAATGTCCGCTTCAAAGCTGACGCCCAGCACCTCCTCCAACTCCTGGTTGGACGCAGAGGTGTCCTGGTCGATAAACAGGTCAGGATAGGCCGACTGAAGTTGCTGGATGTTGGGCAGGTCACTCAGATTCGGGGTAATCGTGGCATAGAACTGCGTGTCGGCACCGACCAGTTGCGGAATACTACCGGGGCGGGAAAACAACATCCCGCCGGCAAAGACGACTACGGCAACCAGTGCCGTAACTATCAGCAGCGTTACGCCTCCAGCAATCAGACCGATCAGCAGGCCGCGGCCACCTTTTTTTGGGGGTACCGCGGTGGGCATGGTGGGAACCTCGGACATGGAATGCCTCCTTAGTATAGTGTACGACGACAACGCCTACGGACCCATGGCTGGTCGGCAGGGCGACCAGTGGACAGAAAGAGTATATGAGAACCGCATTACCAGCGACGTACCAACCGAAAACATACCAGCGGCAGCCGTCCACCTGCCACAGCTTTGCCCGACTTTTGCACCAGTTGTGGCCCGCAAGTTTGTGCAGACCGGGACAAGTGTGGTATTCTATAACTATCCCCCTGCCGAGAGGTTTGTGGTTCGCGAGGCGACCTGGACGTGGTTCGTCCGATGGCACAGCGGCTATCGGGTACAGGTACCCGGCGTAGCTGTGCGCCCGGACATGCTTTGTTTTGCGCCGATATTCCATCAAAACGTAACGTAGGAAATGGATGAACAATTTGGGAAGACTAGTTATTACATTTGGAAGGAGAAGAAGCAATGCCCCAAAAAATTGACGCAACCCAACAACGGAAGGCGCTGGAACAATTTCGCCGCTGGTCGGAGGCAGAACGCCGCAAAGCGATTCAAGAGCGGAAGCCGTTTTATGGCCTCCAGATTGAGCCGGAGGTTGCCTACTATGACGAAGCCGCAAAGCATGAGCCGGGGGAGAACAACTGGGTCGGCTATGGGTTTGATCTGCAACCGACGGTCTTTCTCACATCGGCCATATTACTGCTCCTGTTTATCGGTGGGACGCTGATCTTTTCGAACCAGGCCGAGAGCTTCTTTGACTGGATCCTGAATGGCATTGGCAACACCTTCGGCTGGTTTTATATTCTGGCGACCAATCTGTTTATTATCGTGCTGGCAATGTTTGCCTTCAGCAAGCTGGGCACGATTCGCATTGGTGGCCAGGACGCCCAGCCGGAGTTTAGCCGGTTTGCCTGGTATGCCATGCTGCTCAGCGCCGGGATGGGGATTGGCCTGATGTTCTGGAGCGTGGCCGAGCCGATATACCACTATACCGATCCCTCACCAATGTTTGGTGTCCTGGCGGGTACCCCCGATGCAGCCCAGGCCGCAATGGGCACAACCTATTTTCACTGGGGAGTCCATCCATGGGCGATCTATGCCCTGGTCGCGCTGGCGCTGGCTTTCTTTGCCTATAACCGGGGGCTACCCCTGACCATCCGCTCGATCTTTTATCCCCTCCTGGGGGATCGGATCTATGGCGTCTGGGGAAATATCATCGATATTCTGTCGGTGCTGGCGACTCTGTTTGGCCTGGCAACCTCGCTGGGCTTCGGCGTGCAGCAGGTGGCCGCCGGGCTGAACTTCCTGTTTGGTACATCCACCGCCACCTGGTTCTCTGTGATGTTGATTGCAATTATCACCGGCATGGCAACGCTGTCGGTCGTTGCCGGGCTGGACAAGGGCGTCAAAAACCTGAGTACCGCCAATATGTATCTGGCCGGTGCATTTCTGGTCTTCCTGCTCTTCGTTGGCCCAACAGTTTATATCCTCAGTGCCTTCACCCAGAATCTGGGCTACTACATTGCTTCGCTGCCGCGCCTGAGCTTCTGGGTTGAGACGTTTCACGGTGTAGGCGCAGAGGGTACCAGTTGGCAGACTGCCTGGACAATTTTCTACTGGGGCTGGTGGATCTCCTGGTCGCCCTTTGTCGGTATGTTTATTGCCCGCGTCTCTAAGGGCCGCACTGTGCGCGACTTTATCATCAGCGTGATGGTTATTCCCAGCCTGCTCTCGTTCCTCTGGATGGCAACCTTTGGTGGAGCCGGGCTCTGGCTGCAATCGACCGGCACCGATCTTGCCACTGCGGTCAATGAAGATGTGGCGACAGCCCTGTTTGTGATGCTGGAGAACTTCCCGCTGACCAGCATTACCTCGGTGATCGGAATTCTGCTGGTAACGATCTTCTTTGTCACCTCGTCCGACTCCGGCTCCCTGGTGGTTGATCACTTGACGTCCGGGGGCAAACTGGACTCGCCGGTACCGCAGCGGATCTTCTGGGCGGTGATGGAAGGTTTGTGTGCGGCGGTGTTGCTGATCGGCGGCGGCCTGACCGCTCTGCAGACGGCCGCGATCACCACGGGATTGCCCTTCGCAGTCGTGCTGACGATCATGTGCTACAGTCTGTACGAGGGGCTCAAGGAAGAACTCTACCACATCGAGGTTATTGAGGCCCGCGAACGGGAAAAGGAAGATCTGCTGGATGTGCGCCAGGCACCCCAGGCGGCTCCCGCACCGGGCGACTAATCGCCGGGTAAGCCCGTTCTATACTGCAAAACAAAGCCGGCACCGGACAGCACCTGGGATCGCAAAGCGCATCCCAGGTGCTGCCGGTTGGGGGGAGCAAAGCTGGTACAATAAATAGTTGCTTGACACGACTTACGTGGTTATCATGCAAACTGGACGTTTCACCCGATGGAAGCCAGATTCGCCTGCGGCAGCATGGTACACTTTTTACCTTTTTCACGAAAAATTCACAACGTGAATTTTTTGTGAAAAAGATCGGAAATCTTTCACCCTACCGGAGGCCTAACGCTCTTTTGGTCAGTGACCACGTAACTCATGTCACTTGGAAGATTATATTGTTGAGCCACGATACACGCTTGCAGGTATGACATATTTGTGCTACTATGTGGAGGCAACGATGTCGGAACTTCCAGCAATGCGAACGACCTTCGCTGACTACAAACAGGATGCGCATAACTGGATTACGCTGGCTTCTGGTGAGGTTTTTCATGGCAACTGGCAACTCCAAAGCAAAATGGAAACAGTCCGTAGGAGCAGAGTCCGATACTCAGTCGCAGAAGACCCAGGTTACGTTACAGTATGAGGGCAAAGCAACCGAGCAGGCAGTCCTGGCAACGCCACCGGCTGAATGCGCCCTACTCTGGCCGGAAGATAATCCTGGGCTGAACCGATTGTACTATGGCGACAACATAGCGATCCTGGCAGCCCTCCAGTACGATCCGGCGATCCGGGGCAAGGTAAAGTTAATCTACATTGATCCACCTTTTGCCACAAACAGCGTATTTCAGTCCCGCTCACAGACGGATGCCTACCAGGATCTGCTGATTGGCGCAAATTATATCGAGTTTATCCGCCGGCGGCTCATTTTATTGCGGGAACTGTTAGCCGATGATGGCTCTATCTATGTTCATCTCGACGAGAATATGGCATTTCATATCAAGGTCGTCATGGATGAGGTTTTTGGTACCCGGAACTTTCGCAACTGGATTACACGCAGGAAGTGTAGCCACAAGAACTACACAAAGAAAAGATACGGGAACATATCTGATTATATTTTGTTTTACACAAAGTCTGATACCTATGTCTGGAACAGGTCCGTCGAAACCTGGACGGCTGAGCGGGCCAGAAAAGAGTATACCTGCGTCGAAGCAGGCACTGGCCGACGTTACAAAAAAGTTCCGGTGCATGCACCCGGCGTCAGAAATGGCGAAACCGGCCAACCCTGGCGCGGCATGGCACCGCCACCGGGCAAGCACTGGCAGTATCCACCAAAGACGCTGGATGCGATGGATGCCCGTGGCGAGATCTACTGGTCGCCTACTGGTAATCCCCGGCGCAAGATTTATCTGGACGCCAGTGCGGGTGTCCCTGTTCAGGATATCTGGTATGATTTTCGTGATGATCGTAATCAAAATGTGTTGATAACCGGATATCCCACTGAGAAGAATCCGGAAATGCTGGAACGTATCATTCAGGCTTCTTCAAATCCTGGCGATATCGTACTTGACTGTTTTTCCGGATCTGGGACAACGTTAGCCGTTGCGGAAAACCTGGGGCGGCAATGGATTGGTATTGACAACAGTCCCGAAGCGATCACGACAACCCTGCGCCGCTTTTTTCAGGGAGCCGAGCGGATGGGAGATTATGTCAACAAATCGAAGGGGATCGGGAACGATACAGATGCACAGACGACCATGTTAGCGCTTCTTGATGCGGATACGACGGAAGCGTCACCGCCGACAGCCCGGTACCAGCCATTTTCCATCTATGCTGATGCGCACGCAGCAGCGCAGATGCGCACGCTTATTCAACCCTGGATACTATCTGATGCCGAATGATTGCGCGATGAATGAAACGCCCATCTATCGTTTTATGCAACCTGGCGAAGAACACGCCGTCAGCGACCTGGTCACGCGGGTCTTCAATCAACTCGTTGCCCCGACTTTTGTGCGCAGGGGAGTGCTGTCATTCCTGAGCTATGCAAAACCACGCTCTCTTGCCGCGCGGTCGCGGGCCGACTATGTTGTACGGATTGCCCAGGTGCAACACCGCATTGTCGGAATGATTGAGATCCACGCCTACCGGCATATCTCGCTGCTCTTTGTCGAGAGACAGTTCCAGGGGCGGGGTATCAGCAAAGCCCTGCTCCAGCAGACGCTGGATCTCTGCCGCCGGCAACATCCCGATCTTACCGGCATAACGGTCAACGCGTCACCCTACGCCGTTACCATCTACGAGCGGCTCGGATTTCGACCACAGGGGCCGGAAACCATTGAGCAGGGCGTGCGCTCCACACCGATGATGCGCCCGCTAGCCCACGATGTTTAAGTTGCCCGACGTGCGGGCCGACAGCGCCCGGCAAGAATGTGGTAAGATACCGTAGCATAGTCTACGAGATGAAGGAGTCCCGTATGACCACCAGCGTACTCTGCTACGGTCTTGGACCTGTCGGTCTGGGGATTGCACGCCTGGCCGCACAACGCGCCGGTATCCAGATTGTCGCCGCGCTGGATAGCGACCCGGCCAAGACTGGGCATGACCTGGGCGACCTGCTGGGTGGCCCCCCGGCAGACATCATTGTCACCGACGATGCGGAAGCAGCACTGGCAACCGAACCGGATATTGCGCTGCATTCTACCGCGCCGACGTTATCCCAGGTGTTGCCGGAACTGGAAGCCCTGGCCCACGCCGGGATCAGGGTCGTCTCGACGTGCCCCGAACTGGCCTATCCCTGGGCAACGCAACCGCAGACGGCTGTGCAACTGGACCGACTGGCCCGCGCGCACGGCATCTCCATTCTGGGCACAGGGATCAACCCGGGCTATGCGATGGACGCGCTGCCGTTGATCCTGACTGCTCCCTGTGCAACGGTGCGCGCGGTGCAGGTTATTCGGGTTGCGGATGTAAGCCAGCGGCGCGATCTGCTGCCCCAGCAGGTTGGCGTGGGACTGACACCGGATGACTTTGCCGCCCGATCTAAGGAAGGTGGTATGCGCCACATCGGGCTGCATGAGTCGCTCTACATGCTGGCCGGCTCGCTTGGCTGGCAACTGGAGCATGTCGAGTATCGTATCGAGCCGATTATTGCCCAACAGACCGTGGTAACCCCCCAGGTGCAACTCCAGGCCGGGCTGGTGGCGGGTGTGCGCCAGGTTGTCACCGGGCGGATCTATAGCCGCGAAGTGCTGCGCCTCGATCTACAGTTATATGTCGGGGCGACCGAACCCCGGGATGAGGTAAAGATTGATGGCAACCCGCCGATCCATATGCGGATCGAGGGCGGTATCCAGGGCGATATTGCCACGGCGGCGATGGTGGTTAACGCTGTGCCAATCGTAATGCGCGCCGCGCCGGGTCTGGCAACAATGGCAGATGTGGGCGTGGTACACTGGAGAGGATAATATTGGTTCAACCTGCAGCGGTGAACAGTGAACGGTGCCAAACCCGGAACTTCGCCCTGCTGCTTGAATCTTACGATACATATGAGTGACGAGTTTACAACAACCTATGATCTGATCGTTGTGGGCGCGGGCCACGCCGGCTGTGAGGCGGCCTATGCCGCCGCGCGGATCGGCTGCCGTACGCTCCTCATCACCATTGACCTGGACAAGATTGCGCATATGTCGTGCAATCCCAGCATCGGCGGTCCCGCCAAAGGGCACATTGTCCGCGAGATCGACGCCCTGGGCGGGTTGATGGGCCGGGTTATCGACGCCAGCCTGATCCAGATTCGCCTACTCAACGAGAGCAAAGGCCCGGCGGTGCAATCCCTGCGCGCCCAGGCAGACAAGCGGCTCTATTCGCAGATGATGAAAGAGACGCTGGAGGAGACGCCCAACCTCGACATCCGGCAGGCGATGGTCGAGCGGATCGTGCCCCTACGCGGCGATGCGCTTCCGCCAACATCCGATGCGCATACGCAACTGCCAACTGCGTTTGCGGTGGTTACGCATACCGGCTGGACCTATTATGCCCGTACGCTGGTTTTGACCACCGGGACATTCCTGCGGGGCCGGCTGATCACTGGTCAGGCCACCTGGGGCGGCGGACGCGGCGGGGAAGCGCCCGCCGTGGCGCTGGGCGAAGATCTGGCTTCACTGGGCTTTCCGCTGGTACGACTGAAGACCGGCACACCGCCGCGCATCAATGCCCGCTCGATTGACTTTAGCCAGACGCAACTCCAGTTGGGCAGCCATGTTCCGCTCTATTTCGGGCACTATTATGCCAACCCGAATGCGCAGCATACTGCTGGACAATCGCCACCACAGACCGGCTACCCGGCACCCATTGCCGCCTCCCCACCGCCGCATCCCTTCACCCGCTCACCTGCGCCGGTCTATCCGCATCCGATGCGCGATGGCTGGCGTCCGCAGTTGCCCTGCTACCTGATCCATACCACGCCCCGATTCCATGAGCTAATCCGCGCGAACCTGGACCGGGCACCGCTCTTTAGCGGCGTGATCGACGGCGTGGGGCCGCGCTACTGCCCCAGCATTGAAGACAAGATCGTGCGCTTTGCGGATAAGGAACGCCACAGCCTGTTCCTGGAGCCGGAGGGCTGGACCACCAACGAAGTCTATGTCCAGGGCTGCAATACCTCGCTGCCGGAGGATGTGCAGTGGGCGATGCTGCGCAGCATCCCGGCGTTGCGCGATGTTCAGTTGATGCGCATCGGCTATGCAATCGAGTATGACGCGGTTGCAACCGGCGAGGTTGGTGCCGACCTGAGCGCGCGTCGGCTGCCGGGGCTCTACCTGGCCGGGCAGATCAATGGCACTACCGGCTACGAAGAGGCCGGGGCACAGGGCATTATGGCCGGGATCAATGCTGCCCGGTATGTGCGGGGGGAAGCGCCCGTCATTCTGCGGCGGGACGAGGCCTATATCGGCGTGCTGATTGACGATCTGGTGACGAAGGAGATCCACGAGCCCTACCGTATGTTCACCAGCCGCGCGGAGTACCGGCTGCTCCTGCGCACCGACAACGCCGATCTGCGGCTCACGCCGCTGGCCCACACCCTGGGCATGGTTGATGCCGAACGCGCCGCGCTGGTAGAGCAGAAGCAGGCACAGAGCGCTGCCCTGAGTGCGCAACTGGCAGGGCGGCGGGTTTACCCCAGCGGGGCGACCAACGCAGCCCTGGCGGCCGTGGGCGTGGAGCCGCTACGCAATGCGGTCACTGCCGAGGTGCTGTTGAGCCGTCCCAATGTGTCCTACCAGCAGTTGCAGACCGCGCTGGAACTGCCCGATGCACCCGATCCAGTCATTGAACAGGTGGAAATGGCCGCCAAGTATGGCAGTTACATCGAGCGCCAGCAGCGCGAGGTCGAACGTGTCCGCAAGATGGAGCGCCGCCGCATCCCGCCCGACCTGAATTATGCCGAGGTGAAGGGCCTGCGTAACGAGGCCCGCCATGTGCTGGAACGCTTCCGCCCGGCAACGCTGGGGCAGGCCGGACGACTGGCCGGCATTAATCCGGCCGATGTGGCGATCCTGCTGTTTACGCTGGAGCGCCGGGACAATGGCCGCCCGGCACCGGACGCTCCCCCGGACGCCCCCACCGACACCGAGTTGGTGACGACCGAAGATCAATAGTGCTGTTCTGCTGCTCCCCCGTCACCCCATTAGTGTGACGGGGTTTCTTCTCAGGTGGTTATGGTTATTAAAACAACACTCTCAAAAGATCTTTTTGTCCGCTTATCAATCCTGCGCCATATTCAGCGCCCGACATTTTATGTCTATGCGCTGCTGGCGGCGGGCCTGACCGTTTACACCTACACCCAGGGCCGACCAATCGTTTTTCTCTTCATGGGCTGGATACCGCTGGGGCTCTACCTGTTTCTCGGCGTTATCAGCGCTATTCGGGCCAGTCGGATGAAAGACGCGCCCTACTTTTTACCCACCGAGTATAACATTACCGACGATGGCGTGGCGATCAGCAGTGCGCGTGGCGAGAGCAACCTGGAGTGGAAACATTTTGAGGGCTGGCGCGAGATGGTCAGTACCTACGTCCTGGTGCTGGAGGGCGGTGCAATCCTGGCAATCCCGCAAGACTCCGTTCCGCCTCACAAACGCGACGAGTTTGAAGATCTGCTACGGAAAAATATTGACGAGCGGGGAAGTGACGAGGCGACTGGGAGTTGACGATTGACGATTGGGTGGACAAATAAACAGGGACGCAGGAGAAGACCAGCGGGCGGTTTTGAATCGCGCGCTGGTCTTCTTTATTTCCGGCAACTATAGCAACCCTACATTGGTCGTAGTGCCGCCTTCAGGCGGTTGGGGCAGATTCCGAAGAACCAGTTCACAACCAAGAAGGTAGGATTGCTATACGCTACTCCACCGGGCAGGCTACCGGATCTTCAACGGTCGTCATTAATCGCGTCTGCCCCTTCTTCACCACATCCAGGCTGCGCGGGGTCAGCAGGATGCAGCGATCGCCCTTGTTGTTGCTGCGGTTAAAGACAATCGCATAGGGCACGCCCTCTTCAACAAAGAAGTCGCGCAACTCGCCATTGTCGGCAGCACCATTAGTGCGACCAACCAGCGCCCATCCATTGCCGTCGGGATCGAAGTCACCCAGACCGGCTTCCTCAACATTGCGTTCAATCCAGACCCGCGCGCCTACCTGCCGCGCCCGGTAGAGCGTCTGAGCCGGCGGCTCCTCCCGGTTACCAAAGCTGACCCGGCGCACCTCGCCATAGACCAGGTCTGCCACTACCTGACAGATCTTGCCGTCGTGCTCAATCGGGTTGGCCGGTTCGGTGGTACTCCAGCCAGTGCGATCCTCCTCACAGACCAGGTGATCAACACCGGGCTCCAGGCTGGTGTAGTTGGCGATGCCCCGCCCGTTCGTGCGCACTTCGCGCGGCTGGATCTGCTGCCAGCCGCCGTTGCCGTCGGCGAGGTAGAGGAACATCTGCCAGCCCTCCAGCCCGGCTTCGTCCGCATCACGCTCGCCATTGCCATTTGTGTCTGCGTATTTAGTGATCCGGATCTGCGAACGGCGCAGGTTGTTGTAGGTACAGGTTACATCATCGCCTGCCGCCAGCGTGATCGTCACTGCCGTACCATCAGTGGCAAAGGTCGATTCCCCGTTGCTCTCGCAGACAATCTCCAGATCCCAGTTACCCCGCTTGTTCGTCTCGTTGACGGTGTAGCTCCCCGCTGCTACCTCAAAGGTCTGGCGGTCGAGGTGAGCGTCGTCGCGGCTGTCATTGTCCAGCGTGAACGCTCCCAGGTCGCCGTCAAACGTCCAGTCGAGCCAGGGCGCAGCGGGGGTGGCTTGCTTGACGATGGTGATATTGCCCGTCGGCAGGGTACACGGCTCATTATTGGCCGCCTTGACCGTCTCCGCAGGCGTACCATTATTGTCCCAGAAGATCTTCACGGTGCCGGCAGTGGGCGTGAAGAAGAAGGTATCGCTGCTGGCGAGCGCTACCCCCTCACCAGTCTCGCTGGTGCCGACCCGCTGCCAGGTAAAGGGAACATCGAAGTCATTCGGATTGCGCACGCGCCACTGGTGGCTGCCATCCGCAGCATTGCAGATCGAGGTCAGCGTGAGCGGCTCGACCGGCTCGACTTCTGCTTCCAGGTTCAGCCCCACGATGACCGGGTCATGGTCCGAGGAGCGGTAGGGATTGGGGTCATAGATCGGCAGTGCGCTCGACTCGCGCTCAAAGGATCGTTCGCCCGAATCTTCAATATCGTCATTGTAATCGAACAGATTGATTTCGTCGGCATTGATATGCCACTCGGTTATGCCACTGACCTGTGGGAGCAGACTGGCATTGGCGAGTGCATAGTCGAGGTAGCCAATCTGTCCGTCGAACACAAAGGAGTAGGCATCATCACCCAACAACAGGTCGATCAGGTCAGTGTAGCCAGCATTTTCCAGCGCTACAATCGGGTCTTCATTGCGATAGGCGTTCAGGTCACCGATAATCATAAAGTCAGGGTCGCCACTGGCGGTGGGATCGCCCGCAAGCCAATCCGCCAGTTCTTGCGCGGCCAGCGTGCGCGTCAGGTTACAGTTACCCTGGCCGGTAGTGGTATCATCATCGCCCATGCCACAGCCGGAACCTTTGGACTTGAGATGGTTCACCACCACGGTGAAGATCGCGCCCGTGGCGTCATGCTGGAAAGTCTGAGCCAGTGCAGGACGGTTCTTCGGATCAGTCGTGTTGGGGCTAACAAACTCGGGTGTGTCCAGGACGGCAAAGTTGCCAACCAGCGACACACGCGCGGGTTGGTAGATGAAAGCCACCCTGATGGCGTCAGTGCCGATGGGGCCGGTGTTGACTGCGGCATAGGTGTTGGGTGCAGTAGCCGCATTCAGACTGGTGACCAGGTCATTCAGCGCAGCATCATTCGCATCGTTTTCAATCTCGACCAGACCCACAATGTCGGCATCAATTTCCACAAGGGCGCTGACGATCTTGTCGCGCTGGCGCTGCAGTTCAGCCAGGCTGTTCGCGCCACGGCAACCCAGACCACCGGTCGGGCCACAGATGTCGCTGCCATCGTCAATTGTTGTAAAGTAGTTGAGCACATTGAAGCTGGCAACTTTCACATTGCCACCCACATCTGCCGGGTTGGCCGGGCGCATATTATCGGCGGTGAAGTCGTAGGAGAATGCCTCCAACCCCGGGCGGATGCGCCAGGCGTCGGTACCACCGAAGCCAGCCCAGGACCAGTGCAGCACGCCGGTCAGATTATCAATCGTATCACCGCCACGGAAGAAGTTCGTGATGCTCAGACCAGGGCGGGGGTAGAAGTAGGGCGAGTCGGGAGTGGTCTCTATCGGGGCGTTCTGGATGTTGTTATCATCATCAAGGATGACGGTGCGGCGGGCACGATCAATCTCGTGAGCAATCAATCCGGCTGCATCAGGCATGTTGGCATCGGTAAACTGACGAATGCGTCCACCTTCTGTCAGTACCACCTGCCCAAAGCGACCCAACTGAAAATACTCCGCCACAGTCAGTGATGGGAACGCAACCAGCATGCCCTCGAACTGTTCATAGTAGGCATTAATGACAGCTTCTGCCGCACTCAGGTCGTCGGTGGGCACACCCGGCACCGGCAGGGTGATCTGTGCCGGAGTAGGGAGTGGGTTGTCCGCGCTGATGATGGTAATATCATCTGCGCCGGTTGCCGAGAGCTGGCTCATATCAAAGAAGTCACTGGCGCTACCAGTCACCTGTACTTTATCCCCCACTGCCACATCTACCGGGCAGGTATTACAATAGATAAACAGACCTTCTGAGGTGGCCGGGTTGGTATCAATGTCGGCATCTTCTTCCTGCACAAAGAAGCCGTCGAGTTGGTCACCGCCCTGGTAATCACCCACCACAATTGCCTCGATGGTGTAGTCACCTGATACCACATTGGGACCATCACCCTGAATTTCGTGGATAAATGCCAATTCAGGACCACCACCATCGTCCACGAAGAAGTTAATCGAGTCAATCCGCCAGCTTGCGGCGTTCCCCCCACTCGTGCCGGAAGAGGTGTAGTGAAACGCGAAGTAGACATTCGTGCCACTGATGCCGGCCAGATCAACCTTGCCAGAATCTAACCACTGGCCTGAGTCTTCCGGCGAGAAATTGATGCCGCTCAGTTCGATCCAGGTAGCACTGGTTGGATCGCCACTGCCGGCATAATCGGTAGAATAAACCACTTCTAACTGCGGGTATGGCACACCGCTGTCGCTAAAATTCGTCCAGTTGCGGAAGGTCAGCACTTCATTGTCTTGTGCATCCATATTCAGCGGCGGCGTAATCAGCCACTCATCCGCCGGTGCGCTATCCCCAAAACCGTTGGCTTCCGCGTTACTGAAGTTCTCACTACAAGACCAGGTATTGGCAGTATCGCTATCGACGCTGATAATTTCCCAGCCTGCCAGCGTACAATCGTCAAAACCTTCTTCGAGGGGCAGCGGTTGACCCGGATCGCCGCCACCACCCGTGCTATACGTGCCGATAGGGAAGGGCGTTGCGGCAGTGTTATTGGAGGTCTCGCCATCCAGAGCATTCGGGTCGCTAAAGGTCCAGGTACTCAACTCGAACGTATTGCCATCGGGGCCGGTGTCGTCCACACGATAGGCCCAGCCATCCAGATGCTCCCAGGGCTCGCCCGTACCATCAACACCAATCTCACCAAATACATCAACAATTGTGCCATTCTGATAGAGGGCGATGGCATCATCACCATTGATGCCGGCTACACCCCCGGTGTAGTCGGGCGCAAAGTCAAAGAAGTCAGTGAACCCGGTTGACTCGGAGGCGACGTACAGAAATTCACCTGCCGAAGCAGTGTCAGCCGGGAAGGTAAATTCCGGGCCGCCCGCCGGGTTGCCGTTGTTAGCCGACTCCAGACCATAGATACTCAGGTCAGAAATGTTAGTAAGCGCGTACAACTCAATCGCTTTAGGTACTCCGCCAGAGAGCGGGCCGTCGATAACACCAGTGATCACCAGATCACTGCTCTGTGCTCGTACCGGAGTTACCCGCAGCAGCATCCCACTCGCTACCAGCGGCAGCAGCAGTGCCACCACGACCCACAATGCCAGGGGCAACCCGGCAAACGAACGCATACGGAACATACTCATCGAGCTTTACCCTCCTTAGATCTCTGCTCCCACTACTCGCCAGAACAACTACAATGTGCATGCTCCCCACACCCTGTAGCCTCAGGATAAACGCCTGCACCACGGATCGCAACTGCGCGGCACGCAGCCTTCCGGACACCGGGCACAATGCCTGGTGCCTGACAACACTCTGTCGCATGCAAAGCTATGTGTTAGCGCAACGGGGCGGCAACACACATTTATCCAGGTACTACCGGATCCAGGGCGGTATCGCAGGTGTAGCATAGCCAGCCAATGTTAAGTTTTAACTAAGTCAGGATAAAGAGCGGGTTATGAAGGGGATTACGGTTTGTTTATAATTCACAAACAACTCATCTTTTCATTGGATACTCTAACATATGTGCGTTACACGGTCCCTGACGCGGAAGAACATTGCGCCGGCGGCGGGGCGAAGACCGCTTTCATCTTGTCAGTTGGACATGGAGCGGTGTGGTTTTCCCGGCAGACATACACAACTGCGACCAGACGATGAGCGCAGCAGTAGCATCCGTTCCACGTTAACCACGATCAGGGGGAAAGCTGAGGAAGGTTTCCTGATGGCCCGCGCACAACCACACGGCGGTTACAATCTGTCTCTAGCAGATCGCAACCGCGAAACAATCCAGAAAACAACCCAGAGAGGAGAACCATACAGGCGCTCCCCTGTGCGGATAAAGCAGGAGTCTGGTGCCGGCCCCCAGGAAGAAGCGCGCAGGGAACGCGCAGGCACTGGCCTGGCACCGCGAACTCGCTGCAACCGCTGACGCCGTGCCTGCCGTAGCCCTATCCCTTCACCGAGTCTTTGAGTGTACTGCTGGCACTGAAACCGGGTGTCCGGGTGGCCGGAATATGGATCTTCTCCCGCGTCTGTGGATTCACCCCTTCGCGCGCCTGACGATCCCGGACTTCAAACGTACCAAAACCGGTCAGCGTCACCTTTTCGCCTTTCGCCAGAGTCTCCGCAATGATATCGAGCGCCGCATCGATAACTTGTTTCGTCTCCTTTTGCGAAACACCGGTTCGTTCAGCAACCGCCTTGATAAAATCTGTCTTCTGCATCGGTGCAGATCCTCCTCAATTCAAGTAAAACTACGAAAGCACGCAAGCGAGAGCAACGACGGATCCCTTCCCAATGCAGTATACAGTATGTGTCAAGCCCCCTGGCTGATAACAAAGCCCTAAACGGCTATCGTGTCTTTCCAGATCGCGTTTTATGGCTTTCTGAAGCCATGAATTTTTACAAAGGGAAATACGGAGCGGGGAAACGTCGGTAAGGTATCGCCACACAACGACGCAATCAGGGGGAGAGGATCAACCGCGGACCAGAGCGCTCAGATGCAACACTACCACCCTTTGGCCTGCCAGTCTGGCTGGAGGGTCAGCAGCGGACCAGAGCGCTCTGGTACAAAACTGCTAACCCTTTGACCACTGCTGGTGACTATAACATACAAGCTGCGGTGTGTGAATAGGTCAGAAGGTGACGCTGATGCTAGTACACCGGCACCCCGGTGCATAGCATTCAAGTCCTACGCAGCGTTTCGGCAACCCGGACTGGCCTGCGCTCCACGGCAACCGGGCTACCCCTCGCGCAAGCGGGCCAGCTTCGCGGCGAGACCAACATAGCCTTCGGGCGTCAGTGTACTCAGTTCATCTTTGACGGCAGCATCAACATCCAGATTGGCGATGAAGGTCGCCAGATCTGCCAACGTCATGACACGCCCGCGGGTTAACTCCTTGAGTGCTTCATACGGCTGGGGATAGCCGGCGCGGCGCAGGATCGTCTGTACCGCCTCGGCCAGCACTTCGGGATGCGCCCGCACCACCTCCAGCAGATACTCCCGATTGACGGCAACCTTGCCCAACCCGCGCTGGATGCGGCGATAGGCCAGCAGGCTGTAGCCAAACGCCACCCCCAGATTGCGCAGCACCGTACTGTCGGAGAGATCCCGCTGGAGCCGCGAAACCGGCAGCTTCCGGCTGAAAAACTCGAGCAGCGCATTGGCTAACCCCAGGTTGCCTTCGCCATTCTCAAAATCGATCGGGTTGACTTTGTGCGGCATGGTTGATGAGCCAACTTCTCCCGCCTGCGCTGCCTGAACCAGATAGCCGTCACTGATGTAGCGCCAGTAGTCCTGGCAGAGGTCCAACAGCAGCGTGTTGAGCCGCTTGAGCGTATCACACAGGGTCGCCAACGTATCGTGCGGCTCGATCTGGGTAGTCAGCAGGAGCGGCTCCAGGTCAAGCGTACGGATGAAGGCACGACTAAAGGTCAACCAGTCCACCTCCGGTGCGGCGGACGCATGCGCGGCGAATGTCCCGGTGGCCCCATTGAGCTTGCCCGTCAACTGCACCGCCGACAGATCGGCAGTAGCGCGCCGCAACCGGGACGCGAAGACGGCCATCTCTTTGCCAAAGGTGGTCGGGGTGGCGGGCTGCCCGTGTGTGCGACTCAGCATGGGCGTCTCGGCCTCAACCAGCGCCGGCTCGCGCAGCACGCCATGCAGTTCATTCAGGGCGGGCAGCAAGACCAGATCGCGCGCCTCGCGCACCAGCAGCGCATAGGCCAGATTGTTGACATCTTCGGAGGTCAGCGCAAAATGCACCGCCTCGGCCCAGGCTTCCAGCCCCAGTCCGGCGAGACGCTCACGCAGCCAGTACTCCACGGCCTTCACATCGTGGTTCACGCGCCGGTCC
This sequence comes from Chloroflexaceae bacterium, assembly GCA_034436755.1. Lineage (GTDB taxonomy): Bacteria > Chloroflexota > Chloroflexia > Chloroflexales > Chloroflexaceae > CAKZQX01. Next base: position 38,029 of record DAOTVB010000146.1, read on the forward strand.
CAGGCCGCAACTGCCTGCGCATCTTCCCGGCTAAACTGGCGGTAGAGCGCGCGCAGCCGCGCCTGCTGGGACGCGGTCAGCGTAGGAATAAACGTCAGGCTGGGCGTACGTGCCAGGAAGATAAGATACTCCACCTCGATGCGCACCCGGTAGCGAAAGAGTGCCGCCTCGCTAAAATAGGCCGCCAGCGCAGCCACATCCCGGCGGTAGCGCCCATCCAACGGCGCAAGCGCATCCAACATGGTATCAGTTTCAGTCATAACATTGTCCTACTTGCAGGAGTTACGCGGGTCCGCACATAGAAACTTCCTACACACCGGGCAGGGCGGTAGCGCCTAACTCCTGCTACTACATCAATCGGTACAAGATAACCGGTAACGGTTCGGTGAGCGCGCCATCACCCGAATCGATACGCCGGCATCCTGGTACCTCTCTCAAAACCACACCAGTACTATCGTCACTGTTTTGCCTCTGGCATCTTGTGATAAGGTGTGATAATATACGCATCTGAACCAGGAAAACTTTGTATTGATGATGGACTTCGGGATAACAGATTGTCACAGAACCGCACTTTCATAATCATATCACGTATCCTCGGTCCACTTGAGGAGCCTGTACTATGCTCCGTGAACGTGTTTCGCGCCGCGTTCGCGCAATGACATCATCGGGCATTCGCCGCTTTTTTGATATTGCTGCGACCATGCCGGATGTAATTTCGCTTGGGGTGGGAGAGCCGGATTTTCTTACGCCTGCACCGATTCGTGCAGCAGGTCAACGGTCGATTGATATTTTCACCGGGTATACGTCAAATTTTGGCCTACTTGAACTACGGGTAGCGCTTGCCGAGCATCTTCAGCGGCTCTATGCTGTGCGCTACGATCCGGAGCGCGAGTTGCTTATTACGGTTGGTGCCAGTGAAGCCTTGCAGAATGCGGCCCTGGCGCTGCTGGACCCCGGCGATGAGGTGATTATCCCGGAGCCCTGTTTTGTCGCCTATGGTCCCTGTGTCGCCTTCTCCGGTGCGCGACCAGTGCATGTGCCGACCAGTATGGAGGAGTCGTTCCAGGTGACAGCCGAGGCGCTGGAGGCGGCCATTACACCCAAAACCCGCGCCCTCCTGATCGGCTACCCCAGCAACCCGACCGGCGCGGTGATGACCCGCGAGCGCATGCTGGAGGTCGCAGCGGTGGCCGAACGCCACGACCTGATTGTCTTCTCCGATGAAATTTATGATCGCCTGGTCTACAATATTGAACATACCTGCTTTGCAGCACTACCCAACATGCAGGAGCGCACCGTACTGATGGGGGGCTTCTCGAAAGCCTACGCGATGACCGGCTGGCGCCTCGGCTGGGTGGCGGCACCCGCCGATCTGACCCAGGCTATCGCCAAGATTCATCAGTATGCGATTATGTCCGCGCCGACGATGAGTCAGTATGCCGGGCTGGAAGCAATCCGCCAGGGCGAAGCGAGTGTCAGGGCGATGGTTGCCGAGTATGATCGCCGCCGCCAGGTCATTGTCAATGGCCTGAATACCATCGGGCTGCATACTTTTGAGCCACAGGGCGCATTCTATACCTTCCCCCAGGTATCGCACCTGGGCCTGAGTAGTGAGGTGTTTGTCGAACGGCTGCTGCTGGAAGAGCAGGTCGCCGTCATTCCGGGTGATGCATTTGGACCAAGCGGGGCGGGCCATGTACGCGCCTGCTATGCGACCTCAATGGATAAGATTGAGGAAGCGTTGGAGCGTATCGAGCGCTTTGTACGAAAGATCTCATAGGTTGTGGAGCCGCTACCGGGTAGCGGGCAATCCAGGACTCCCGAGTCATGTATTGTATTGCGTTGTTCTTAAGATAACGGTGTACCTGTGTTCCAGCACCACGTATAATCCAGGGAGGTAACCCCATGTCTGAACAAACTATCACGTCAACATCCCCGACAGCAGCATCCGGCGAGCCGCAAAGCCATGTAAGTGGTGAGTTGCGCTGTGCGTTGACCGGAAAGCCGATCACTGCCGAGGAAGCCTACTGGGCTCCGCCGCTGGTTACGGCCAAAGAACTGATTGGCACCCTTGCCACAACCGCTGTACGCGCGCCCGGCAATCTGGGCCATATCCTGTTTGATGAGCAGCCCAATGTGCCCTATGCACCTGATGCCCGCCAGCAATTGGGTTCGCGCCGCAGTGTCGAACAGCTCAAGCTACTGCTCTTCTTGCTGCTGATTGCGGCGGTGATTTTTGCGCCGATCTACATGTTGGCAATGGGGTAATCCCTGCGCATCTCCCAAACATGTTGTTGTAGACAACATGCAAAGCATCCTGCCCACGGGAACTGTCCGTGAACAGGATGCTTTCTTGCGATTAATTCCCCTGTGCCAGCCGCGTCCGTGCGATAAACTCCTGAATGCCGTAAAATGCCGGGCGGCGTGACCAGTCGCCATTCACGATGCTGAAGGAGCCCTGTTCATGCAGGGGATCAAGGCCATTCTCCCGCTGGAGCACACTAAAATTCAGGTTCCAGAGGAACAGATTGCTGATCCAGGGATACTGCTCATAGGTGCGCTGCATTGCTCCGACGATATAATCGCGCTGGGTCTCGAATGAGATCTGGTTGCCGAACTCGAAGCCGGGAGTGTTGTTCTGCGTGGCCCAGCCAAACTCGGTGATCCAGACTTGATGATCGCCCAACCCGGCCTCCTCCATCAAGCGGCGGGAGTTCTCGACATGGCGGAAGTAGAAGGTCGGATCATCAGTCCAGCCGTCGGCGAGACTGGGGTTGTCAGGCCAGAGCGTATCGGGCGGGTTGGCCGAGCCACCGGGATGGATTGCCTGCACATCAAAGTAATCGCGGATCATGCCATCCTTGTAGCTGTACATCGCGCGCAGATAGTCCTGGTCAGGGATGGCGATATCGGGGTTGTTCATCGCGGTGGAGGAGGGCGCACCCGCCACGACGATGATGCGCGGGTCAACCGCCTTGATGCTGTTGTAAGCGGCCGCCAGCAGTTCAACATAGTGTCCGGCATCTTCGAGCGCAACCCGCCCGCCATTCTCGTAGGCCAGGTTTTGCTCATTCCAGATCTCGATGGCATGGACGCGCCCCTGATAGCGTGCCGCCAGTGCCCCTACAAACCGCGCCAGGGTTGCCGGATCCTGGGGCATCCCGTCGCTGCCGTTGGCGGTGTACCAGGACGGCGAGCGAACCACACTGATCAAGAGCAGCACACCGCGCGCATCTGCGGCGGCAACGATATTATCCAGATCGCCCCAGAAGAACTGACCACTACTGTCCTCGATATCGCGCCAGTGGATCTGCTGACGAAACCACTCAAAGCCCGCCTCCTGTGCCGTAGCAAGGGCGGTGTAGCGGTCGGTGTAGTAGAGATGGCCGACAACGCCAAAGTTGAGTTGCGCCAGTTGCAGCGGGTAGGGCAGGCCACCCGGTCCCTGCCGCACCACCGGCGTTGGCGTGGCGGCAAGCGGGGTCGGCGTGGCTGTCGGCTGGAGCGCCTGCGCTGTTGCGGTCATGTCCGGCGTCGGTGTGGGCGAGAGCACGATAGCGGCGGGTTCGGGTTTGGAGATGATCTGCGCCGTCGGCACCTGCGTCGCGGGCGCGGCCGTCTGGTCTGGGTTGGTACAGCCCGTCAGTGCCAGCAGCAAGGTGCAGAGGAGCAGCAGGGCAAGCGAAGTTTGAACACGCATAGGAAACCTCATCAGATGAAGAGTGCCGGCAAGGGCACAGCGGATCGTCTATCCATGCAAACGATCCAGTTGCGTAGCTTCGCCTGAACAAGAGATGAGGAGGAGGTGACAACACACGGGGAGGTGTTATACTAATTTGCCATCAAAACAGCAATCAACGGGAATGGGCGCAACGAGCGCAACAGTGGCACGTTCCTGTTTATCATCTCTGCGTCCTCGGTGTTCTCTGTGGCTATGATAATAAATCGGTATTACACCAATCGCACAACCAGCGCGATCACAATCAGCAGCAGCAGCACACCCAGCACCACGGCCAGGATCACCCGCTCCGGGTTGAGCAGGGTCCAGTCGCCCAGGATCTCATTATCGAAGCCGATCAGATAGAGCGTGTGGGTTGTATCATTCAGTTGATAATCCACCTCGGTAATCGGCGCGCCCCGAATGCTCAACTCGACTTCAATCAGCCGTGTATCATCGCCCGCATCAGCGATAGCGCTGCGCAGTAACTCGGCCAGCGGCGCAACGCTGTGCCAGCGCCCCTCATACATGTTAATCGGCGCATCATAGACCAGTTCAAGCCGCCGTTTGATCGCCGGGCCGGGCAACCCTTCCAGGTCATCGGTATTTTCCCACGCCCGCCCCCGGCGCGACCAGGTAAACACCTGCTCCTCAACCAGATTACCGCTGCCCTGACACGCAACGCAGTTCTGCCGACCATAGCCACGGCATTCCGGACAGGGCTGCGTAATCGACTCTTCGCCAAACCCGCCATCGGGATTGCGGACGCGGCGCAGCTTCTCCACGGTGCCTTTCGCCTCACAGGTCGGGCAGACCACCCGACCAACGCCCTGGCACTCCGGGCAGGTCAGCACGCGCGTTGAGTTGGGCAGCACCATCTCCTGCGGCGGAACCGGCGTGAAGGGGGGCATGTCGGGGACAGCCGTATCCCAGAGGTCAGGCATGGGCAGCGTGGCGGAGCGTTCATTTTCCTGCTGCGGTTGCCGGCGCGGCTCCGGTGGGGTACGCGTTTCGTAGAGTGTGCGCAACTCGTAAAAATAGATGTTGTAGCTGACAATCTGATCCGGCTGGAGCAGTTGCCCCAGGGCCGTGCGCCGAAACCGGCCGTCGCGGCTCCAGCGGTTGAGCATGCGACGCAGAACATTGGCCCGGTGCAGATCGTCGGCACGCTTGCGGCTACGGCCGACAAAGTCCGGGTCGAGCATCTCCCCCAGTACCGTCTCCAGCGGATTCTCAAGCCACTCGGCAGCAGGTGCCCAGCGCGACTCCTCCATATCGTCGGTGGCAAGATCGATCTGGGTGCGCAGCGACTGACGCAACGCGGTAGCGGCGGCTGTGGCATTGGGAAAGCGTATGGCCGGCTCAAGCGCCAGCATCCGCCCGACAACATGATCGACTGGCTCCAACGCCGGGTCATGCGCAACCAGCGCGGGACGTTCCAACTCGGGTGGCGGCGGTAGTTCACCGCTGAACATATGGTAGAGCACCGCGCCCAGGCCATAGATATCCAGCGCGGCGGTGGCGTCGCCCTGATCCAGGCGCTGTTCCGGCGCGGAGTAAGGCGTGAGATAATCGGCCTCGTCAATGCTGCTCAGGTCGGGGGTATCGGAACTGGCGGCCAGGCTCAGGTTGGTCAGGTAAGCCACACCCTGCGGTGTCACCAGGATGTTGGCCGGCTGCACATCCCGGTGAATGACGTTGTTCTCGTGCAGGTAATCCAGCACCGTAGCAATCTGCATGGTAATGCGTAACGCCGGCAGCGGCTCAACCGGCCCCTCCTCCAGCAGCGCTTCGAGGGAACGCGCATTCAGCATCGGCGTCACCAGGTAATCGCCGAAGTGGTCATCATGCCCGGCATCGATGACCGGGAGCAGGTTGGGATGGCTCAGACGCGCGGCGAGGCGGGCCGCCAGTTGAAACCGGCTGACCGAAATCCAGTCGGTGCGGCGCAGGATATGGATATGCACCGGGCGATCCAGACCGAGATGCGTCGCGCTATAGATCGTCGCAAGTTCGCCCTGGCCGATGCGCTCGTGCAACTTATAGTTGCGCAGCTCATCACCAACGCTCCGCACTGTCCGGGAGCGAGTAGCACGCGTTTGCGTTCGGGATGCGGACATAGCGGGTGATCCCTGCTCAGGTTGCTGGTATGATACGCACAAGTATACCACAGAGCCACCCCGCCCGACACGGACGGGTAACAGTCAATTGTAGAACAAGTGGGTAATTCTGGCAAGGGGGACATTCCAGGTAATTATTCACGTTCGGGGGTATAACCAATAACCACCGATGAACAGGAAACCCCGTGGATAGGAGCGGCCGGTATCAATGTGTCGGTGTGTCGGTGGTTTAAATCGGTCATTGTAATCACCTGAAAACCGCGGACACGACAGCATAGCAGTTACAACTACTACCCCTCCCGCGCGGGCAGCACAAAATAGAACGTCGAGCCCTGATCCGGCTGCGACTCAACCCAGATGTGGCCCCGGTGGCGCTCGACAATCTTTTTGCAGATCGCCAGACCAATGCCCGTGCCGGGGTAGCTGCCCCGGCCATGCAGCCGCTGGAAGATCTCGAAGATGCGGTTGGCATACTCCGGATCGATACCGATGCCGTTATCACGGATTGCGAAGAGCCACTCCTGCTCCCGGCGTTCGGCAGAGATGTGAACGTGCAGCGGTTCCTCCCGCCGAAACTTGATGGCATTCCCCACCAGGTTCTGGAGCAGTTGCCCAATCTGCAACCCATCGGCATACAGCGTCGGCAGCGGATCACGGGTAATCGTGGCACCGCTCTCCTCAATCGCCACCTTCAGATTGGTCAGCGTCTGATCGGCCAGCGCCTCAAAATCGGTGGGGGTAAACTCGCGGCCGCGGGCATCCACACGGGAATACTCCAGCAGGTCATTGATCAACTGCTGCATGCGGATTGCACCATCAACCGCGTAGCCGATAAACTTATCGGCATCATCGTCCAGGCGGCCTTTGTAGCGCTTCTCCAGGAGGCGCATATAACTGGCAACCATGCGCAGCGGCTCTTGCAGATCGTGCGAGGCAATATAGGCAAACTGCTCCAACTCGGCGTTGGAGCGCTTTAGCTCGGCGGTGCGCTCCTGGACGCGCTGTTCCAATTCGGCATTCAGTTGGCGGATATGCTCCTCGGCACGCTTCCGGTCGGTGATATCGCGCAGTGACGCCACATAGCCCACTTCGCCGCCCCAGCTAATCTCGACCACCCGCATTTCGGCGACCACAATTTTCCCATGCCGACGGACAATATCAAGCTCGGTGGTTTCCCCCACAACTACCGGAAAGCCAAACATCTCGCCGATAAAACTCTCGGCATTCCGGCCAAAAAGCATCTCCGCCGCCGGGTTGACATAGCGCACAATCCCGTCTTCATTCACGACAATGATGCCGTCGGCGCTCTTCTCAACTAGTTTATAAAAGCGGGCTTCGCTCGACTGCAGATCCCGCGTAGATTGCGCCAACTCCGTACGCATCCGATGGCGCTCCACCGCATGTCGCAACGCCAGAGTCAACGAGGTGGTATCCAGTTCCGTTTTCGCCAGATAGCCCTGCGCACCCTCCTGCAGCGCCCGGGTTGCCAGATGCTCATCATCAAGTTCCGACAGAACCACAATCGGGATGTCCGGCGCTTGCGTCTGCAAGCGGGTTAATGGTTCAAACCCCGGGTTATCGGATGGGGTAAAGGCAAACAGGATCACCGCAAACGGCATCTGATCGAGGTGCTGCAATCCGGTAGCAAGATCGGCGGCATGGACCAGATCAAACTGGGCTTTACTGGCCTGAGCCAGCGCTGCGCGGATTGCCTGGGCATCATCGGTGCTATCATCAATCAATAAGACCGGCGTAGCTACTGATGCTGACTGCTGAGTTTCGGGCTGGTGTGTCATGGCTGGTTTCACTTTGTGCAATCCCTCGTCAACAAACCGGCGCGGATCGCCCTGTATACCTCCAATATACGCTTTCTCACGCACGATAGTAAGTGGAACCCGTATCACCCGGCAACCATGCAGAGCAATGCCTGGTTGCTCAGAGTGTGAACTAGACGGTTACATCTCCTTGCCATCCTCTTCGTCTTCGGTAAACAGGCTGTTAATCCGATCCATCTCGGCCGGCGCAACATGCACAAAGTTACCGGACAGGATACCGGAAATATTGCGGAACGGCTTGCCGATATGCATCCCGCCACCATCGATCATAAACTCACGAATCTCTTTATCGTGCATCGAACCGCGCATCTTCAGCACGGTAATGCCCCGGCGCATTTCGCCATAAATCTCAACATACCGCAGCAGAATAATCGAGTCGGTGGTGGTTGAAATATGCGCCTCGGTAATTGATGTACCCCCCAGCAACGTCGGGGTGGTTGAGGTAAACAACCCGGCCAGCTCCCGATGTTTGATGAACGAGGTCAGGCTGATCACAAACTCGCGGAAGCCTTTCATGGTCGAGACCCGTTCCAGCGCTGAGAGGCTGTCCACCGCCACCCGATTGGGCTCAAACTCCTCAATCGTCTGCTTCATGCGGATAAGGTGATCCTCAATGCCGGTGGTTTCGGGGTACTCACAGACCACCCGGAGCTTGCCCTCACGCTCCATCTGCTCAAAGTCCACACCCCACCCGACCGCATTGCGGAAGAGTTGCTCGCGGCTCTCTTCAAAGGCAAAGAGCAGACAGCGCTCGTCATTCATTGCGCCTCCGGCCATAAAACTGGTCACCATCAGCGTTTTGCCGGTTCCGGTGGCACCGGACACCAGCACTACCGAGTCACGGAAAAAGCCCCCGCCGCACATCTGGTCCAACTCACGGTTGCCCGAGGTAATACGAATATCAGTCGATTTCTGCTTGAGTTCAATTGCCGAGAGAGGAATGATAACAAGTCCTTGATCGGGCATAATGGTAAAGGGAAACTCACCCTTCTGATGGTTTGTGCCGCGAAACTTAAGAATCTCCACCGTGCGCCGGCGCTTCTCATCTTCCATCACATTGCGCAAAATGACGACATTGTCGGCCACAAACTCTTCAAAGCCATAGCGCGCAATATCGCCATACTCCTCGGTACGCTCGGCGGTAATCACTGCCGTGACGCCCATCGCCTTGAGTGCCGAGACCACGCGAAAGAGTTCGCGGCGCAGAGTATTATTATCGGTAAACTGCGTAAAAATTGCCCCGAGTGAGTCAAGCGAAACCCGCCGGGCATCGACCCGGCGCACGGCATTTTCGATGCGCGCCAGCAGCGCCCCCAGGTCATACTCACCAATCACAATCGGCTCGGTTCCCGGCTGGGGTGACGCATCAACAAAGGCCCACTTGCCCTCTTTTTCCCACTGCTGAATATCCCAACCAAACCCTAGCATATTTCGGCGGATATCACTGGTCCCTTCTTCGAAGGTCACAAAGACGCCACCCTCATTACCCTGACGAATCCCCTCAGCCAGGAACTGGCTGGCAAAGACAGTTTTAGCGCTGCCGGCTGTACCTGAGATCAAGGTAGTACGGCCGCGGGGGAGACCGCCCAGCGATATTAATTCAAAGCCAGGAATATGTGTTGTCAGCTTCTCAATACGGTTTTTTTCTTTCTTATCAAGGGTCATTTATCACTCCTGACCTACAAACAACAGTAAAAGTTAGGGAGAACGACGCAACTCCAGACCCAGTAGCACCTTCTCGGTATCGGAGAGATCACCGATAATGCGCCGTAGGGGCGGCGGCAACTCCTTAATCAGCGTAGGCGTCGCCAGAATCTTCTCGTCCTCCGCCAGTTGCGGGCGCTCCAGAACGTCGATAATCACCATCTGGTACTGCCCATCCAGTTCATCTTCACAGATGCGGCGCAAGTTCTCAATGGCGCGTTCCGACTTTGGCGTTTGCCCAGTAATATACAACCTGAGAATATACTTATTCATGCCCCCCTCCTTCCTGGGTTTTCTTCTTGGGAACTACCGGAGCCCGCGTACTGATGCCCAGGGCATAATTACGGTAGTATGATACCAGATATCCCATAAGTTCAAGGACCATCAAGCGTCCTTCTTCAACATACGCCTGTACCTTCTGCGGGGCAACATTTGTTGTTTTCCGTTTTAACGCCGTGCTATGCATCTTGACCACATCACGCGGGCCGGCTTTGAGGAAGCCCAACTGCTCGGCAATCAAACGTAGATCCTCGGATAACTCATAATCGACCTTGTAAGTCCGTTGTTCCAGCGCAATATCCAGCAGATGTCCATAGCGCTGCACCAGTTCGTTAAACAGATCCGGCAGCGACTCACGCAACGGAGTGGCCCCAAACAACCGTGCGGTCACGGTCGTATTCACGGGCTGCGACAGATGTTCAAGCGAGCGAAACTCCCGCGCATGCTGTTCTTCGCGCCGCGCCTGTTCCAACTCTACCTGCATTCGGTGTCGCTCAATCGCATAGCGAATTGAACGGATGAGCAGGGTCGTATGGATGGCCTCTTTGACCAGATAATCCTGTGCGCCCATCTGCACCAGTTTGATGGCAAAGTTCTCATCCTCAACATCCGTCATGACGATAATCGGCAAATCGGGAGCCTGCTCATGGATTTTTACAAACGGCTCAATATGCTGGCTGTCGGGCAGTTGCAGATCGAGCAACGCCAGGTCAAAGGAGTGATCCGCCAGGCGCTGAAGCGCGGTTTGCAGATTTTCGGCAACCGTTACTGCAAACTGGAGGTGAGCAGCCTCGCCTCCACCGTTCAGCATAGACTCTAGATGTTGTCCATCCTCAGGATCATTCTCGATCAGCAGAATAGACACGGTAGAATTGGATTTCATCATAGTTGAAACAGTAATCCGACTTCGCTGCCTACCAATCAACGGAATTCATACGTGGACGCAACCGTGCGTGTACCGGAATGGTAAAATAAAATGTAGCGCCTTGTCCGGATTGCCCTTTCACCCAGATACGCCCACCGTGCCGCTCAATTATCTTCTTACAGATCGATAGCCCAATTCCGGTCCCAAGATACTGTTCGCGCCCATGCAATCGCTGAAAAATAACAAAAATACGCTCGGCATACTCCGGATCAAGCCCGATGCCATTATCACTGACCGAGAACACCCACTCATCACCCTTGCGCTCGGCCGAAATATGGATGTGGAGCGGTACGGCACTCCGAAATTTTATGGCATTTCCCAGCAAGTTCTGAAATACCTGCCGCAACTGGGCCGGATCGGACATAACCATCGGCAGGGGATCACGGGTGATTTCGGCGTTGCTCTCGCCCAGTGCTGTCTGTAGATCAAGCAGCGTCTGCTCAAAGATAGCTTCGCAATCGGTTGGTTCAAACTCGCGGCCCCGGGTACCCACCCGCGCATAGGTCAGCAGATCGTTGATCAACTGCTGCATACGGACGACACCATCAACCGCGTACTCGATAAACTCATCGGCATCGCTATCGAGTTGCCCCCGGTAGCGCCGCGCCAGCAGTTGCGTATAACTGGCAACCATACGTAAGGGCTCTTGCAGGTCGTGGGATGCAACATAGGCAAACTGCTCCAGTTCGGCGTTGGAGCGAGCCAGTTCCTCCAACCGGTGCGCCAGTTCTTCTTCAACGCGCTTCCGCCGGGTAATATCCTGGATCTGCACGACCGCATAGAGCGGCTGTTTCCGAATATTGCGCACCAGTGAAGCACTGATCTGTACCCAGATCTCCTGTCCCAGCTTATGGATATAGCGCTTCTCCAGATGGTAATAGTTGGTCTCACCCGCCAGCAGATGGTAAAACAGCCCAAGATCGGTCTGCAAATCGTCGGGATGCGTAATATCCTGAAAGCTCATCGCCAGCAGTTCATCGCGCGCATAACCGACGATCTCACATACGACATCATTCACTTCCAACCAGCGGCCATCGGTGGCAACCATCGCCATCCCAATTGCCGCATGATCAAATGCGCCGCGAAAACGCGCTTCACTCTCGCGGAGGGACTCTTCCGCCGACTTCCGCTCGATCGCATAGCGGATCACCCGCGCAATGATGCGGCCATCAACCTGACCCTTGACCAGATAGTCCTGCGCACCCTGACGCACCGCCTCCAGCGCGATGGTTTCATCATCCAGACCGCTCAATACCACCGCCGGCAGGGCCGGCGCATGGGTATTGACGGCAATAAATGTATCTAACCCGTGGCTGTCCGGCAGTGACAGATCCAGCAAAACGACATCGATGCCACCCAGGGCCAGGCGCTCGAGTCCGGTCTGTAGACGTTCGACCCACTCCAACGTGTAGACGTACGATTTTTCTTCGGAGAGCAGTTCCTGGAGCAGATCGGCATCGCCGGGATCATCCTCGATCAGGAGCATTCTGACTGGTTGCATAGCTACATCATATCACATATTTACTCTGATGGCAGTTTGACGACAGTAAACCAGAAGTCCTCGATAGAGCGCACAACTTTGGAGAACTCCTCAAACCCGACCGGCTTGGTTACATAGCAGTTGCCGCCCAGACCATAGATATCCAGGATATCGGCATTTGCCTGTGAGGTGGTCAGAATTACGACCGGAATCGTACGCAAAACCGCGTCATTCTTTAGCTCGCGCAGCACTTCGCGCCCATCTTTGCGGGGCAGATGCAGGTCGAGCAGAATCAGATCCGGTCGCACAGCTTTGGTGTAGGGCTCCTCTTTGCGCAGGTAGGCTATGGCTGCTTCGCCATCTTCAACGATGGTGAGGTTGACCATCATTTTCGCCTCTTTCAGTGCCTCGCGAGTCAGATCGGCATCGCCGGGATCATCTTCAACCAGCAGCACATCAAATGGTTGTCCCACCATTACATTTCACCTTGATCAATATGGTTCTGGCTCGCCGGGAGAGTAAAAAAGAATGTCGAACCCTGCCCCGGCTGCGCTTCCACCCAGATCTGTCCGCCATGCCGTTCGACAATTTTCTTACAGATTGCCAGACCGATTCCCGTCCCGGGATACTCGGTGCGCGTGTGCAATCGCTGAAACACCACAAAGATGCGTTCGGCATATTCGGGGGCAATACCAATACCGTTATCACGCACCGCGATGACCCACGCATCAGCACGGCGCTCGGCGGAAATATGCACGCGGGGCGGCGCATCACCCCGAAACTTGATGGCGTTGGTGATCATGTTTTGCAACAACTGCGCAATATGCCGGGGATGGCCCAGCACCACCGGCAGTTCATCGCAGGTAATCTCGGCCTGGCTATCCCGAATGGTCCGCGCAAGATCATTGAAGAGCCCTTCCATGATCTGCCCAAGTTCAACGTTCTCCATAGTCAGATCGGTTGTCCGCCCCACCCGCGAATAGGTCAGCAGGTCATTGATCAACTGCTGCATACGGTTTGCGCCATCAACAATGTAGCCGATAAACTTATCGGCGCCGGGATCGATCTTCCCCTGGTAGCGCCGCGCCAGCAACTCTGTATAACTGGCAATCTTGCGTAGCGGCTCCTGCAGATCATGCGAGGCGACATAGGCAAACTGCTCCAACTCGGCATTGGAGTGCGCCAACTCGGATACACGCCGCGCCAGTTCCTGCCGGGCACGTTTATGCTGCGTGATATTCTGCGCCTGCACCACCGCATACAGCGGTTGGTTCTGTGCATCACATACCAGCGCAACACTTAACAAGACCCAGACGATATGCCCATCCCGGTGAATATAGCGCTTCTCCAGATGAAAGTAGGGCGACTCGCCCGCGAGTAACCGGCGCATATGACCAACACTGGAGTCCAGATCATCAGGATAAGTAATCGACTGAAACTCCATCGTCAACAACTCGGACTCAGGATAGCCGACAAGGTCGCAAAAGGCCGGGTTGACCTTGAGCCAGCGCCCATTGGGGGAGACCAGGGTCATTCCGATGGAGGCATAATCGAAGGCCCGGTGGAAGCGCTCTTCGCTCTCGCGCAGGGCCGCCTCGGCATATTTCCAGCCGGTGACATCATAGCCTTCCAGAATCAGCGTGGTAATCTGCCCGGCGGCATCGTACACCGGTTTGATCGAGAAGTCGAAGATCCGCAGGTCGTCGGTGCCAACTGGCATATCTACTTCGCACTGGGCCGGGGTTCCCTGCGCCGCCTGACGGATCGTGGCCTTGAGGCGCTGCTGTACTGCAGGCGAATGGCTCCACCAGGGCGTCTCCCAGAACGGACGGTGGAGCATATCGGTGGAGGTTAGTCCATAAACACTCAGCGCCGTCTGGTTGATCTCCAGCAGCGTCCCGTCAGGATTGAGCAGACCGATAAACTGGAGCGACTGGTCAAACATTGTGCGAAAACGCTGTTCGCGCTCGTGCTGACGCTGCTCGGCCTGTTTGCGTTCCGTAATATCCTGGATCTGGACAAAGAATGCCTGAGGATCGCCACGCGCATCGCGGATGAGCGCTAAACTCGTCAGGGTCCAGATTGGATGCCCCAGCTTATGCAGAAAGCGCTGTTCCAGATGCTGGTTATAGGTTTCATCTGCCAGCAGTTGCCGGATAGTCTCATTACTCCGGTCCCAATCGTCGGGATGTGTGAGCGTTTGCAACGTTGCCGAGAGTAGTTCGTGTTCGGCATAGCCGACGGTCCCGCACAGGGCGCAGTTGACCCGCAGCAGACGACCATCAAGCGCCACCAGTGCCGCGCCAATCGCTGCAACGTCAAACATACTTCGGAAGGCGATGTCACCCTCAGGCGGTGTCATTTCTGAGTATTCGTGTATGGAGTGCCATCCTGCGATTCCTGTGTCCATCGTTTTTTGCCTTCTGTTAAGCGGCCCGGCTATCTGTCCCCAATGCAGTTGTCCATAGAGCCGATCTATCTAATCGTCCGGAGATCGAACGGAAAGCCTCCCCGGCCCTACGCTATGTTACCCGCACGCGCAGTTTATCCCCCAGCGCACTGAAGTGACTGATCCAGATCTGCGCGTCTTCATTCCCACGCTCGGCCTTCTTCAAAAATGTGGGATAGAATGTCTGCAACATGCCATAGTAGATATTCTGAGTTTGCCAGAGATTGACCTCGAAGGGCAGCGTGCGCGCCAGATTGACTGCCGCCTCAAGCCCCTGGAGGAGATCCAGGTCGGCCGGCTCTTCAAAAAACTGCTCCATCTTCTGCTCAAGCGTATGCTGGATAGTATACCCCAGCATCTCGGCATCAAGCACCACCTTGACCACCCGCGCCTCTTCCAGCAGGATGCGGATCCGCTCGAAATCCAACTCCGCTTCTTCGAGCGCGCGCCGCAGATGACTGTTGAGCGCAAACTCCGCCGCTGTGCGGAAAGCCTTGATCGGCGGCGTCCCCAGGTCCGACAGGAAGCGCATCAGCGGCACATTCTGCTCATAAAGCTGCCGGTAGACCGCCTCGGCCTGCTCCAGGGTGGAGTCCAGGATCAGGTTCAGGATCTTGCGTTGCTCGTCGCGGAAGAGCGACTTGAGCGAGTAGGTCAGATCCAGGAAATGCTTATCCAGCAACCGGATCACCTCCGGCAGATCGGCGCGCTCAAACGCCGCCGTCACCTCGTCAACCATGTCCTGAAAGGCCGCTTCACTCTGAAACTCGCGCACGCCGCCGGTCAGGTTATGATCGCCGAAATGCAGCACGCCAAAGGTCAGCAGCGCCGACTCGCCGGTAATATCCGAGGTCACCTGCGTCTTGCCGATGGCGAGTTTGGGCCGCCCGGCCTCAATAATCTGCATCTCCTGATGGTCGATCCGGTAGCTATAAATGCGGGTGTCGTCCTCGCTGTAGGGATCAAACAGCGAACTGACCGCAAAGTGCGCCGCAACCTTATGCAGATCCGTTACCGAGGGACGCACAAACCGCTCGTAGATCTGGCGCCCGTCCTGGTAATCCAGAATATTACTTTTCGCCTGCTCAACCAGATCCAGGAAGGCCGCTTCAACCTGGGTGTCAAACAACTCCTCGGCCAGTTGGATCACCCGCCCGGCATACTGGATCACCTGGACCGTTTCGATGCCGGAGAGTTCGTCAAAGAACCAGCCACAACTGGTATACATTAGCATGGCATAGCGCTGCAGTTCCAGCAGTTTGAGCGCAGTAACACGCTCAATCGCAGTGAGCGAATGGGTGGCATGTTGTTCCAGGAAGCGGCTTACACTCTCCGCCGAGCGATCCAGGATGACTGAAATATAGTCATTGCGCGCGGCCCAGGGATCTTTGAACAGTTCCGCACCCTGCCGTTCAAAGAGCGGAGCCAACGTATCGCGCAGCCAGTCTAATGCTGCCCGCAGCGGTGCGCGCCACTCCTGGTTCCAATCACCATGCCCGCCCGAGTTACAGCCACAGTTCCCCCGCCAGCGCTCGACACCATGAAAACAGCTCCAGGAGGTGTTTTCCAGAATATCGACCTCATAGACCGGCGGGTGCTTCTCCAGATACTCGCCATAGATGGTAATCTTCGCCAGGTTATTCGTTTCGATATAGTGCAGCGCATAGCCCAGCGCCATCTCGCCAAAGCGATGGTGATGGCCGTAGGTCTCGCCATCGGTGGCAATATGCACCATCTGCGGCCAGGAGCGCTCATCAGAGAAGGCCCCGGTGAGCCGGTGGGCCAGACGCTCACCACTCGACAGCAACTGCTCAAAGGCGACGGCCTGCGACACCGGACCATCATAGAAGAAGAGCGCAATCGTCCGGCCGGAGGGCAAGCGCTGCTCGTAGGCCATCGTCGGATCGATCCGCCCGCCGGTGACATCGGTCCAGCCGTTCTCATCCTCCGCCGTAGTATCACCATTCTTGGGCCGAACGCGCCGCCCCTGGTAAGGCGAGAGAATAGTAAACTTGATCCCGTGATCGACCAGGATCTCCAGCGTCTCCAGATCCACGGCGGTTTCGGCGAGCCAGATGCCCTCGGCCTTCCGCTCAAAGCGCGACTCGAAATCGCGCAAACCCCAGATCACCTGCGTACACTTATCGCGGCTGTTTGCCAGCGGCATAATCATATGATTATAGACCTGGGCCAGAGCGGAGCCATGCCCGGAGAAGTATTGCTGGCTCTCCCGGTCGGCGGCCAGGATCGAGCGATAGGCCGACGGCGCTTTCTGCTCCATCCAGGAGAGCAGCGTCGGGCCAAAGTTAAAGCTAATCCGGGCGTAGTTATTGACAATCTGCGTAATTCGATTCTTGCCATCCAGAATGCGCGATACACCATTGGTCGCGTAACACTCCGCCGTAATGCGCTCATTCCAATCGTGGAAGGGATAGGCCGAGTCCTGAACTTCGATCTCCTCCAGCCAGGGATTTTCGCGTGGTGGTTGATAGAAATGGCCGTGAATACAGATATAACGCTCCATAGGTATCGCTTTGTCTCCTGCTGCTGGTATTGCCCCACTCGTGACGCCGATTGCCACGGCAAGCCGGTGGCAGGAACGCCACCAACCGAATTCCCATCATCCTGACCGAGCCGGCGGATTTCCCGCGTTGCGCCCAATTCAGGGCAGCAGACGGGGGAGCACACCGCAACTCGAGCAGCCTACCAATGCACGATGGACCGGGTTATGTCTTGGGCAATTTCACAACCGTCATCCAGAACACCTCAATCGCCTGCATCACCTGGGTAAACTGATCCAGGTCAACCGGCTTGGTAATATAGCAGTTGGCGTTGAGATCATACGCTTTCAGAATATCCTCTTCGGCGCGCGAGGTCGTCAGCACGACCACCGGAATACGCTTGAGCATATCGTCGGACTTAATCTCTTTCAGCACCTGCCGCCCATCCTTGCGGGGGAGGTTTAGATCCAGCAGGATCAGGTCAGGACGCGGCGCAGCCACATACTGCCCCTGCCGTCGCAGAAACTCCATTGCCTCAACCCCATCGCGTACCACACTCAACCGGTTCGGCACGTCAGCATCTTTCAACGCCTCCATTGTCAAACGCACATCCCCGGGATTATCTTCAACGAGGAGAATCTTTAACACCTGGTTGTGATCTCCGACAGACATTTCGTGTTGCCTCCTTGGCAGAGATTGTATGGGAGAAGGTCGAACCCCGTGCCCGGATCCGATGATATCTCAAATCTGCCTACCGTGCCAGAGCGCCGGGCGACAGGTATGCCACTGTCGGTGCGAGGATACCATGCAACCAGGAACGCGCACCACTTTCACATCATTGCAAGATGCCCCGGAAGGTTAAGCCTGTGGCAACCGGATGAGCAATCAGCGAAGGGCATTGACAGCGGGTTTGCATTATAATGCCGGAATCTTTTTATGAGGTAAATGGTATCACAGAACTGAAGAGCCGACAAGCACCTTACCATGTCATGTCGTATACCTATAAGTCAAATCCGGGACCAAGAAACGCGGGAGCATGGCCCCCGCACTTCTTCAGGGCGGACATGCAGCAGCCAGGCTCCTGCATGCCAGAGATCCTTACAACTTCTCCCCACTATACATTCTCTACCGTGCTGGTATTCTGCAAAAATACAACGGACAGCGGCGGCAGCGTCAGCAGCAGCGAGTCCGGTCGCCCATGGAACGACATCCCGGTCGCCATAACGCCGCCCATATTGCCATGACCGCTCCCCCCGTAGTGTGCTGCATCGCTGTTGAGTGCCTCACGCCAGTAGTCCCCACGCGGCACCCCCACGCGATAGCTGTATTGTGGCACGGGTGTACAATTATACACGACAAGCACAAGATTGTCCGTTGATTTGCCGCGCCGAATAAAACTGTAGACGCTATGTTCGGTATCATTGGCGTCCACCCACTCAAAGCCGGCAGCGTTGTTGTCATACTCATAGAGGGCCGGTTCGCTGCGGTAGAACTGGTTGAGATCGGCGACCCACTGCTGGAGGCCGCTGTGCAGAGGATAGTTGGTGAGATGCCAGTCCAGGCCGGCATCGTGGTTCCACTCATGCCACTGTCCAAACTCGCCCCCCATAAACAGCAGTTTCTTGCCCGGTTGCCCATACATAAAACCCAACAGGAGGCGCAGGTTGGCAAAGCGCTGCCACTCATCGCCCGGCATTTTGCCAATCAGCGAATGCTTGCCATAGACCACCTCGTCGTGGGAGAGTGGGAGCATATAATTCTCGCTGAAGGCATAGAGCAGGCGGAAGGTAATCTCGTTGTGATGATACTTACGAAAAATCGAATCACGCGACATATAGTTCAGCGTGTCGTGCATCCAGCCCATATCCCACTTCATGCCAAACCCCAGGCCACCCAGGTAGGTCGGGCGCGACACCATCGGCCAGGAGGTTGACTCCTCAGCAATGGTCTGGACATCGGGATAGTTTTTGTAGACCTCCTGGTTGAGAATCCGCAGAAACTCAACCGCCTCCAGGTTTTCATTCCCGCCATACTTGTTCGGCACCCACTCCCCCGACTTACGCGCATAATCCAGGTAGAGCATCGAGGCCACGCCATCAACCCGCAGACCATCGATATGATACTTATCCAGCCAGAAGAGCGCGCTACTGATCAGCAGGCAGCGCACCTCATTGCGGCCATAGTTAAAGATCGCGCTATTCCACTCCGGATGATAGCCCTGGCGCGGATCGGAATGCTCAAACAGAAATGTCCCGTCGAAGTAGCCCAGGCCATGCTCATCTTTGGGAAAGTGGGACGGTACCCAGTCGAGGATCACACCAATATTATGCTGATGCAGATAGTCAATCAGGTACATAAAATCCTGCGGTGTACCATAGCGGCTCGTCGGCGCAAAGAAACTTACCACCTGATAGCCCCAGGAGCCATAGAAGGGATGCTCCATCACCGGCAGAAACTCGACATGGGTAAAGCCCATCTGCTGCAGATACTCAGTCAACCGGGGAGCCAGTTCGCGGTAGGTCAGAAAGCGATTACTCCCCTCACTCCGCATCCACGAACCCAGATGCATTTCATAGATTGAAAGCGGATCGTCCAGGTTGTTGCGCGTGTGGCGCTGCTCCATCCAGGCGCGATCACCCCAGGCATAATTATTGACATCGCAGACAACCGAGGCGGTTTCGGGCGGCGTTTCCCGCAGCATTGCAAACGGGTCGGCCTTATCCACCCGATAGTTGTTGTACCGGGAAATAATGTGATACTTGTAAACTGCACCAGACTCAATGCCGGGCAAGAAGCCCTCCCAGATGCCCGAGTCGGCCCGGCGCTCCAGCGGATGGCTGGTCTTGTCCCAGTTGTTAAAATCCCCAATGACATAGACCCGCTGCGCATTGGGTGCCCAGACCGCGAAATAGGTGCCCGTCACCCCGTCAACAGTCAGCGGGTGCGCCCCCAGTTTGTCATAGAGGCGGAAGTGTGAACCTTCGTTAAAGATAAAAATATCTGCTTCCGTCAGCAGAGTCACATCTTTTCTTTCGGTGTCCCGTGGCGACTGTGTCATTATTCCCTGTTTCCTCTCTCACTTACACACGTTACGCGGCTCGTTCTCAACCAGGCGTTTGTCTGAATGACCGGCCCATTCGCCTGCGGCAGCAGCGTATAACCCCGGTTCTCAGTTCTCGGTTCTTCGCTCGCGGTTCTCAGAGACTGTCTGAAATGGTGGTTCGCGTCGGTCACACGGCATGCTGGTTGCCCCGGATACACCGGGCAGCGCCCCAGGAGTCCCGGCTTCAGCCGGTTCCGGCTGCACACCGGCTGAAGCCGGGACTCCCGCGCCGGGGCCGTAGCCCCATGACAAACCCTAACCCTTTAGTCCCGCAGTTCTTTCTAGCCCTTCTTCGGTGCAGTCTCCAGGATCTGCAGAATACCCTGGATCGGAATGCGCACCCAGTCGGGCCGGTTGTTGAGTTCATAGCCCAGTTCGTAGACCGCTTTCTCCAGCAGGTAGGCATTCAGCAGTACCGCAAACTCCTCGCGGGACTGCGGCAGGAACGCGGCATCGCTGGTCGTCTCCCGATAGGCTTTCAGGAAGACCGCGCTAACCCAGAGATACCAGTAGTTGGCCCATGGGTCCAGACGATCAAAGTCGGCCTCCCGGATGCCGGTACCGGGCGTCTGGCGGAACAGCGCCGCATACGCAGCATAGTGGAACGACCGCAGCATCCCGGCGACATCGCGCAGCGGGGAGCGCTTGATACGCCGCTCGCTCAGTGGGCGGGCCGGCTCCCCCTCAAAGTCGATAATCGAGAAGTCCTTCCCGGTATGCAGCACCTGCCCCAGGTGATAGTCACCATGGCAGCGAATACGCATGGCAGTAATCTTCTGATCGAGCAACCCGCCATAGCGCTTGAGCAGATCGGCTTCGGCGGTCAGCACCTTCTGCGCCTCGGCCTGGCCGGCCTCGGGCAGTTTATCCAGTTGCTTGCGCAGCGTCTGGAGCGCCTGCGTGGTCAGGCTGCGCATCGACTGATAGATCGAGCGCTGGTACAGCGTAGTAAACGGTTCCGGCGCAAAGTTGGGGTTGCGCGGGTCCGACGCCAGCGCCAGGTGCATCTCCGCCGTTCGCTGCCCCAGCAGTCGCGCGGACTCCAGGTAGGTGCCGATGGTATCGACCGCCAGTTGCGGTAGTTCCTGTTCCGCCGTATTCAGCAAGGTCTCAGCCGAAATTGCCACATCCGCGATCTCTTCGTCGGCAAACTCGGTCAAGACGCGCTCGAAGTAGGCTCCGGACAGATCCAGCGTGTACTTCCAGGCATCGCCCTCATTCGGCACAAAGCCCTGCAGGATCGCCATGGTCATCGGCTCACCGCGATCCTTCTGATACTCCAGCATCCCGGCCACGGGCGGAATATGTGGGAAGTTGTGCTCGGTCAGGAAGCGCCCGATCTCCAGGTCGGGGTTAACGCCGCCCTCCATCTTGCGGAAGACCTTCATGATCAGGCTGTCGCCATAGATCACCGACGAGTTGCTCTGCTCCGCCCGCACCGGGTTGGCATCCAGCGGCCCCTCGTGCGTGCGCAGAATCGACTGCAAAATGCGCACCGGCGATGCAGAGATCTCCCCATTCGCCCCACGCATACGCCGCCGCGTCTTGATCGCATTCAGCAACGCATTACAGAATGCCGGCTCAATCAGCGGATCGTAGAGCACCCCTTCCACATTCGCGTCCTCTATTTGCAGGCGGGCCAGCACGGTGTATGGCTGGTGTTGGGTCAACTGCTCGGCGCGCTCGCCGGTGGCGAATGTCACCGGCAGCACATACACCTCCGGGTCGCCCTCGGTGTAGTCAACATTGATCAGCATCATGTAGGCCGCTCCAACGCCGTCGCCGTTACCATGCACCGGAATCGTATCGACAATCTGCACCCCCTTGACCCGGCGGGCCTTACTGCGGAACCAGCGCCGCGCGCGCATATAGTCCGGCAGAATACGGATCAGCGCATCACGCTGCTGCGCTTGCAGAATGCGCTCCCAAGAACCCCGCACCTTCAGGGTTGGAATTTTGCTCTCTGTACCAGGTATACCCACGGTACCTCCTTCTACCCGCTGTGGCTCGACTGAGAACCAGTAGAACGAGTGCGGCCCCAGCGTAATAAAGTAGGGCAAATCACCAATCGGTGGAAAATCCACCCGCCCAAACATCTCAACGGGCATCAGACCCTTATATTCGGACAGATCCAACTCGACGCACTGTACAAAGCGCGACAGGTTGGCAATAACGAGGATAATCTCATCCTCATAGCGCCGTACAAAGGAGAGCACCTTACGATTCTCCGGTTGGAGAAACTCTATCGTTCCTCGACCAAAGGCTTTGTAGCGCTTGCGCAGTGAAATCAGCCGCTTCATCCACCAGAGCAGCGAGTGCGGATTGTTGCGCTGGGCTTCGACATTAACGGTTTCGTAGTGGTATTCCGGGTCAATATTGATCGGCAGGTAGAGTTGCTGCGGGTTGGCGCGCGAGAAACCGGCGTTGCGGTCAGTGCTCCACTGCATGGGCGTGCGGACGCCATCGCGGTCGCCCAGGTAGATGTTATCACCCATGCCGATCTCATCGCCATAGTAGATCACCGGCGTACCCGGCAGCGAAAAGAGCAGGCCGTTCATCAACTCGATCTTGCGGCGATGGTTGCCCAGCAGCGGCGACAGGCGACGACGGATGCCCAGGTTGATCCGCGCCTGGCGGTTCTGCGCATAGACCCGGTACATGTAGTCGCGCTCCTCGTCCGTCACCATCTCCAGCGTCAGTTCATCATGGTTACGCAGGAAGAGCGCCCACTGGCAGGTCTCCGGGATATCGGGCGTCTGCCGCAGGATATCAATAATCGGGAAGCGGTCCTCCATGTAGACCGACATAAACAGCCGGGGCATCACCGGGAAATGAAAGGCCATATGGCACTCGTCGCCATCACCCAGATAGGCGACCGCATCCTCCGGCCACTGGTTCGCCTCGGCCAGAAACATGCGATTCTCGAAGCGCTCATCAACGTGGCGACGCAACTCCTTGAGATACTCATGCGTCTCCGGTAAATTTTCGCAGTTGGTGCCCTCCCGCTCATACAGGTAGGGAATGGCATCCAGTCGCAGTCCATCAATGCCCATGCGCAGCCAGAAATCCATGCTACGGAAGATCGCCCGACGCACCTGGGGGTTTTCAAAGTTAAGATCGGGCTGATGCGCATAGAAGCGATGCCAGTAGTACGCTTCGGCCACATGATCCCACGACCAGTTGGAGTGTTCAAAGTCCTTGAAGATAATACGCGCATCCCGATACTTATCGGTCGAGTTGCTCCAGACATAAAAGTCACGCGCCGCCGTTCCGGGTTTGGCCTCCCGCGCCCGCTGGAACCAGGGATGCTGATCCGAGGTATGATTACAGACCAACTCGGTAATCACGCGCAACCCGCGCTTGTGGGCCTCGCGCACAAACGACCGCACATCCTGCAATGTGCCGTAGGACGAATGCACATCGGTATAGTCGGCAATATCGTAGCCATCATCGCGCAGGGGTGAGGGATAGAAGGGCAGCAACCAGATCGCCGTCACACCCAGATCTTGCAGGTAATCCAACTTCTCGGTCAACCCCCGGAAATCACCAATCCCATTCCCATCGCTATCGTAGAAGGCCCGTACATGCACTTCATAGATAATCGCATCTTTATACCAGAGTGGATTGTTGTCGAGCGGGAGATTCTCTGCCTCTTTTTTTGTTCTGGTTGTCGCCATAGTCAAATAATACCCTCATACCGAATATTAAGAATACACAGTAAAGCCATGCAGTTGATACCAGATTAGAATAGTAAGGTGCCGATCAGGTATCCATGTGTATACCATGACCGGCATCTCTTTACGTTGCACGCGCTACATCACTCCATTGCGGGACTCTGTTCCGCGCCGGAACTAGACCTGTCGCCGAATGCTGAAAATATGCGCCGGCAGCGCCGGACTCAGTTCAACATAGTTATGCGAACCATGCCACTGATAGCGCGCATCAGTCAGCAGATCATGCACCTCAAACGGCTGATCCGGGGAAAAGCCAAATTCTTCCAGCGGCAAGCCCACCCATCCCGACTGGGTCCAGGTGATATCCAGGTTGACCACAATCAGCACGATATTGCTGAGATCCTGGGTACTCTTGCTATAGGCAATAAGCTGATCATTCTGGACGGCATGGAAGCGCAGGCTCTCATTGCTATGCAGCGCCGGGTTTTCGCGGCGAATATGATTGACGCGTGCGATCAGATCTTTAATGCTATGCGGCGCATTCAGATCCCAATCTTTGATCTCATACTTCTCGTTGTCGATATACTCTTCTTTGCCGGGAGCCGCCACATGCTCTCCCAACTCGTAGGCCGGGCCATACATGCCATAGTTGGAGGTCAGCGTCGCCGCCAGGATAAAGCGCTGCATAAACATCGGCCGTCCGCCAAACTGCAACTGCTCCGTCAGAATATCCGGCGTATTAGGCCAGAAGTTGGGGCGGAAGTAGTCGCGCACCTCCGACTGGGTCAACTCGGACATGTACTGCGTGAGTTCCCACTTATTCGTACGCCAGGCAAAGTAGGTGTAGGACTGCGAGAAGCCCAGCTTTGCCAGGTTGTACATCACCTTGGGCCGGGTAAACGCCTCGGCCAGGAAGAGCGTATCAGGATGCTTGCGCTTAATCTCGCCAATCGCCCACTCCCAGAAGTGGAACGATTTGGTATGCGGATTATCCACCCGAAAGATCTTGACGCCCTGGTCAACCCAGTACTCCATCACACTCTTGAGTTCTTCCCAGAGCGCGCGCCAGTCCTCGGTCTCAAAGTTAATCGGGTAGATATCTTCATATTTTTTCGGCGGATTCTCGGCATACTGCACCGTGCCATCCGGTCGCCAGGTAAACCACTGCGGATGCTCCTTGACATACGGATGATCCGGCGCGCATTGGAAGGCAATATCCAGGGCGACTTCCATGTTGTGCTCGCGCACTTTCTCCACAAAAAAGCGGAAGTCTTCCAGCGTGCCCAGTTGCGGATGGATCGCCTTGTGCCCACCTTCGTCAGCGCCGATGGCCCAGGGACTGCCGACATCGTCCGGCGCGGCAATAACATTGTTGTTCTTCCCCTTGCGGTTGATCCGCCCGATCGGATGGATCGGCGGCAGGTAGACCACATCAAACCCCAACCAGGAAACATAGGGCAACCACTCAACCGCATCGCGGAAGGTGCCATGCCGCCCCGGTTCAGCCGCAGTCGAGCGGGGGAAGAACTCATACCAGGCGCTGTAGCGGGCCTTCTCGCGATCTACGATCACCGTCAACTCCTGGTCATAGCGGGCGGCAAACGCGCGCTCAGCATGATTATGCATCAACTCGGCCAGTTCGGGCGACAACGCCTGCTGGATGGCCGTCTTCCCACCGTCCCGCAATGTTTTGGCGTAGGAGTTGAGCGTCTGCGCCACCTGCCCGGACGAATACTTCACGGCAGCTTCCACATACTGCGCGCCGATCACCAGGTCAATCGCCACATCCTGACCGGCATCAACCCGCTTGCGCAGATCACGCGCCCAGGATTTGAAATGATCAACCCAGCCCAGCAGGGTATAGCAGTAGAGGCCCACCGTCGCAACAGTAAACGCACCCCGCCAGCGGTCATTGACCAGAAACTCCATCGGCACTTCATGCCACTCCGACTCGTTCGCCTGCCGGTAGAGCAGCGCGAGGGAGAGCGCATCATGCCCATCGGTAAAAGCATCGGCCTCGACAACAACTTCTTCGCCAACAACCCGTTTAATTGCAAAACGCCCACAATCGACCGCAGGGGAAACACCCTCGATAATAACTCTCTGACGACCTTCTTCCAGACGCACGTTGGATGTCTCCTTCGACATTTCAGAAGGACTGCTACACGACTTATGCCGGGACAGATCCACTTGTAGAAAAGGCTGTTTGTTAAGTGGAGGTGATCCACGGGGACACGCAGCGCAGAAGAGGTGAGGTAGTACGCGCTCCTCCGCACCCTGAGTGCCGGCGTGGAAAGGATGGCTGATTTGTAATTGCCAGGATGTCCATCTTCGATTGTATGTAATTCGTACGCGGTTGTCAAATCACCAGGTATCGGTTTAAGATCCGGGAATGATAACATCCAGGGCCACGTCGAGCGCGCCGGCCGAATGGGTCAACGCGCCAACCGAAATATAATTCACCCCTGTCGCGGCAACCGCACGTATTGTTGCAAGAGTTATGCCACCGGAAGCCTCCAGCAGCGCCCGCCCCCGCACCCGCTCCACGGCAGTGCGCAGCATAGCGGGTGACATGTTGTCGAGCAGGATGACATCCGCGCCGGCGGACGCCGCCATGTCTGCCTGCTCCGGCGTTTCGACCTCGACCTCGATCTTGACCAGCGGCCCGACCGCCGCCCGCGCCTGCTGCACCGCCGTCGCCAGATCGATCCCCTGCGCCGCCAGCAACGCCAGATGGTTATCCTTGAGCATCACCGCGTCATACAGCCCGCAGCGATGGTTGACGCCGCCGCCCATCCGCACCGCATACTTTTCGAGCAGGCGCAGGCCAGGGGTAGTCTTGCGGGTATCCAGGATGCGCACCGGCAGCCCTGCGACGGCGGCAACATAGCGCGCGGTGGTCGTAGCAATGCCGCTCATGCGCTGGATCAGGTTGAGCGCTACCCGCTCCCCGGTCAGGAGGCCGCGCGCCGGTCCGGTAATCTGCGCAACGGCGGTCCCGGCGCTGACCTGGTCGCCATCCTGCGCGTGGAGCTGGATGGTCAGCGCCGGATCAACCTGTTCAAAGACCGCCTGCAGTAGCGGCAACCCGGCCGGCACACCCGCCTCGCGCATGACTACGTGCGCCACAGCCAGGGCATCGGCGGGGATCACCGCCAGCGTGGTCAGATCGCCCTGCCCGATATCTTCGCGTAACGCCTGCGCAACGATGGCATGGACAGCTTCCCGTGGCAGATCCATAACAAACCTTTCTGTTGATTTAGTGATGAGTGATGAGTGATAAGTGATGAGTGATGAGTGAGATCCGGATCACGAAGAATGCGAAACGGACGAAAGACACGAAACGGCTGGTGGCGACCTGGTCGCCGCACCAATTTCGTGTCTTTCGCTATCTTTCGTAACGTTCGTGGTCCAAATCTTCCCGCCAATATAGGACGATTGTCTACCAGCTTATCTCAGGCCAGTTCCAGATCCATCTCGGCGACGGTTGCTACCGTGAAGGGTGCCTGCCCCCGGCTGAGGACGGTATGCATCTGCCACTCCGGTTGCGTCGTTGGGAAATCGGTGCGGAAGTGGGCCCCGCGACTCTCCTCGCGCAGCAGCGCACTGGTGACAATCAGACGCGCGGTCAGGGCGGCGTTGGTGAGGGTTAGCGCCTGCGCATCCAGACTGGTTGCCTGATCGGGGAAGGCGGTCAGGCGGCACAGGGCTTCCTCCAGGCCGGCCCCCGAACGTAGTGGGCTGGCGTAGCGCCGCATGATCTGCGCCAGGGCGCGGTGGCCCGCTTCCGGTGCGGGCATGCTGCGGGACTGCGACGTTGCGGTGACCGGATAGTACCAGGCATCCGGTCGGCGTGCATCGGCAAAGCCGCGGATCTGCTCGCCGGCGTTCAGGGCAGCTTCAGCGGCGCGGCGACCAAAGACCAGGCACTCCAGCAGCGAGTTACTCGCCAGCCGGTTGGCGCCGTGTACACCGGTGCAGGCACACTCGCCCGCCGCATAGAGCCCCGGCAGGCTGGTAGCGCCATCCAGATCGGTGCGAATGCCGCCCATCAGATAGTGCGCCGCCGGCGCTACCGGGACCGGCTCCACCGCCAGATCAAACCCTTCCGCGCGACAGCGAGCATAGATTGTGGGGAAGCGCCGCTGCAGATAGTCCACCGGCAGGTGCGTCAGGTCGAGCAGCACATGGTCAACGCCCGCGCGCTGCATCGCCGCAAAGATCCCGCGCGTCACCACATCGCGCGGCGCGAGTTCCGCGCGTGGATCATACGCGGGCATAAAGCGCTGTCCGCCCGGTGTAAGCAGTCGCCCTCCCTCGCCCCGCGCCGCCTCACTGATCAAAAAACCCTGATCGTCGCTGGTACGCAACACCGTCGGGTGAAACTGCACAAACTCCATATCGGCGACCTCGGCCCCGGCGCGGAAGGCCAGCGCCACCCCTTCACCCAGCGCGTTCGGCTGGTTGCTGGTCAGGCCATAGAGCGCACCCGCGCCGCCGGTCGCCAGGATGGTGGCCTGTGCCCGAAAGCGATGCCAGCCGCCCCGACTATCCCGCGCCAGCACGCCCGCGCAGCAGCCCAGATCATCCAGCAGATCGACCGCCTGGTAGCCCTCGCAGATGCGGATGCGCGGATGGCTCCGAGCCCGCTCAATCAGCGTACTGGTCAGCGCCCAACCAGTGGCATCCCGGACATGCAAAACGCGCCGCCGCGAGTGACCGCCCTCCAGCCCCAGCACAAACGCCCCGGCATCCTGCTCAAACGGCACTCCCAACCCGGCCAACTCGCGCATCAAGCGCGGGGCTGTCCGGGTCAGCAGCGCTACCGCCGCCGGGTCGGACAACCCGGCCCCGGCCACCAGCGTATCCTCAACATGCAACGTAGGCGAGTCTTCCGCGTCGAGGGCAGCGGCAATACCCCCCTGCGCCCAGGCAGAATTACTCGTGGGCAACTCCTCCCGGGTCAGCAAGGTGACATCAACATGATTGGCCGCCTGTAGTGCCGCCGCCAGCCCCGCCGCGCCCCCGCCAACCACCAGGATCTCCGTGCGCTGCTGCCGCACCTGCCGGGGCCACTCCGCCACCGCATAGCGCGGCGCAGTAACTAGCGTCCGGTCAAATAGATATTCAACGTCCATTCCAGGACTCCTCAGAGTAGGATAAACCGCCTCACGTTTCCCGTTTCCCGTTTCCCGTTTCCCGCCTCACAGCGCGACCATCCGCTCAATTGACAACCGGGCCCGCGCAGCCACATCGGCCGGAACCGTGACCGGGTAGACCAGCTCGCGCAGTGAATGCAGCACCTTATCCAGCGTAATCATCTTCATAAAGTGGCATGAGGTTGACACGCTGATTGGGATAAACTCTTTCTCCGGGTTGGCCTTGCGCATACGGTGCAGCACCCCAATCTCGGTCGCCACCACAAACTGCGAGGCCGGACTACGCTCGGCGTGCCGGATCATGCCCTCGGTGGAGAAGATATGCGTATTTTTATCGCTGACCCGGCCCCGCGCCAGGAAATGCATATACGAACTGACACAACCGCACTCCGGATGGATCATAAAATCGGCATCGGGATATTCGGCATGCATCGCGTTGACCATCTCCGGCTTGATTCCGGCGTGGACATGGCACTCCCCCGCCCAGATCTGGAGCGGTCGCCCGGTCACCTGCCGCAGATAGCTCCCCAGGAACATATCCGGCAAAAAGAGAATCTCGCGGTCGGGCGGGATCGCCTCGATCACCCGCACAGCATTCCCCGACGTGCAGCAGTAGTCGCTCTCGGCCTTGACCTCGGCGGTGGTATTGACATAGGAGACCACCACCGCGCCGGGATGTTCGGCCTTCCATGCGCGCAACTGCTCGGCATCAATCGTTGCGGCCAGGGAGCAACCCGCCTTCAGATCGGGCAGCAGGACGGTCTTATCGGGGCAGAGAATCGCGGCCGTCTCGGCCATAAAATGCACGCCACAGAAGACAATCACAGCGGCATCGGTCTGCGCCGCCGCCTGCGACAGCCCCAGCGAGTCGCCCACAAAATCGGCGATATCCTGGATCTCACCATACTGGTAGTTGTGGGCCAGCAGTACCGCATTGCGCTCACGCTTCAACTGCTGGATCTCCTCCACGATGTCGGCGGCCGCACGCAGGTCGGTGTGCGTCAGTTGCAAGGTCACGGTTTAACCTCCTTATAAACTTTGTTAACCACTCGTTATTAGTGTAAAAGTAACACTAATTCTGGCTACAAAAAATGGCCTGACGGCCCGCTTCCGGCTTGAGTGTAAGTTTGACACTAAATCGCGGCGTTAAAAAATGGCCTTACGGCCGGCTATGTTATTGTAAGTGTCACACTAACAACTATTGCACCAGTATAGTCGAAGCAGGGATGGCTGTCAAGCCCTCCGGGGCAGAGGGCTGTGGCAGGTTCAGGTACGCCGCACTTCGTCAGAAGGCGCAAAGAAGAGGTACATTGCGCGAACCAGGCCCCAGGCCAGCAGGTAGTAGACCCCGATGGCAAACAAATCGGAGACCTCGATAACAATATTGCCATACTGCGGCACACCCTGCCCAAACAGCGTCAGGAAAGGCGTAACCAGGGGATAGCTCACCGAGTAGATAAAGTTGGCAAACTGGTTGTCCAGATTTGCTCCCAGCGCCAGCAAGATAAAGCGAAAACCGATGACAATCGCAAACAGATGCGCCACATAGTAGATCCCCAGCCGGAACCGCGCCAACAGTGCTGCGCGTTGCTCACGTTCAGCCTCATAATCTCGTTCCGGTTGCTGCGGACGTTGATGCTCCGGCTGCTGCGAATGCTGCGGGCGCGGCTGCACCGGCTGCTGTGGGCGCTGGTATTCCGGTTGTTGGGATCGCTGCGGGTAGTCCGGCTGCTGCAAGCGCGGCTGCTGCGGGCGATAATTCTGATAGGACTGCGTCTCATCTTCCTGGCGATGCTCATTCTCGGCGGAACGGGTATACTCGGGCTCATCACGAATATCGCGGTTATAGTTCTGCATTCCGAATCTCCAGACATTTCAGACACACGTCGTCAGCCACATCGGGCCACACCGGGTATATGGAACGAAACATAACTTTGCCGTTAGTTTACCACGATGTAGGCCAGTCGCACAAGATAGACAAAATCCCCCTGCCGGTTCCAGACCAGCGGGAGGATCTATACAGTGCCAGCTTTATGCACGGCGTTAGCTCTCGCCAACCCGATCCATCGGTGTTTTCGGGTGGTAGATAAACTTCGCAACATTGGAGGCAATCCAGGCAATCAAATAGTAGATCCCGATTGCCACAAAGTCAGACCACTCAAAAATATTGACACCGGCCTGCGGTATCTCCGCCACCCCAAACAACCCCAGGAACGGCAGCACAATTGGGTAGGTCAGCGCATACCAGAAGCTCGCAAATGCGCTGCTCGGATCGGCTCCGAGGGCCAGCAGCAAAAAGCGGATAATAATAAAAATCGTAAAAACATGGGCCACAAAGTAGATAATGCGCTTCGCGCGATTATACGCGGCTGTCCGTAGCGTTTCATCCGAGGGCACGACCACCGTTTCCTCAGAAACGCGTCTGGCCGATACGTCCTCCAGCGTCTGCTCGACGCGCTCGTGAATAACCCGGTCACTATCATACGCGGGATTATCGCGCTTATCTGTATCATCGTTGTAAGGCTGGATTACATCTTCCTGGCGCACAACCTTCTGTTCGTCTGGCATAGCAACCTCCATAGTTTGCGGGCCGGTTAGCCCGGTGCGGGTGTGCTTCTCATTGTGAGGTTGCAAGAAGTATGCCAGAGTGAAGAATCCCTTTTATCTCTGTTTGTCGGTTCTCGCTAGAGATGCCTGGCAAACCAGCGCGCACGCGCATCCGGCACACCGGGGAAGATCTCATGCTCGCCAAACTGCGCCACGAAGATCTCTTTGGGCGACTGAATATGGTTGTAGGCCGCAAAGATTGTCGAGGGCGGGCAGATCAGATCCATCAGCCCGGCAGTGAGATAGACCGGCACTTCGATCCAGTCGGCCAGGTTCATGCAGTCGAAGTAGCTCAGGGTACGAAAGACCTGGGCCGGGTCCGCACCGCTGCGGCGGCAGTAGCGCGCAACCTCCTGGTAGGGTCCGGCATCGGTCAGGGTTGCGGCCCGCTCAAAGTGGCAGAGGAAGGGGATCTCGGCGAAGGCTGCACGTAGCCGCCCATGCACCGGCTGCCCGTACGCCTGCGCCCGCAGCGGCCAGAGCGCCGCCGTCGCCAGCGTTAGCCCACCGCCCTGGCTGCCCCCGGCAAGCCCCAGTCGCTCCGGGTCAACTTCGGGCCGGGTTGTCAGCAGGTCAACGGCGCGCAGGGCATCAACATAGACGGCACGGTAGTAGTAGGTCTGCGGATCGCCCACGCCCATGGTCAGATAGCCGGGCGCATGCCCGCCGGGATAGCTCCCGGTATCGCTGCTCTCGCCACTCTGCCCACGGATGTCGATTGCCAGCACCGCGTAGCCCTGCGAGGTCCACCCGAGCAACTCGAATGCCTCAGGCCGCCGGGAGCTATAGCCATGGTAGAGCAGCAGCGCGGGGAACGGTCCATCACCCAGGGGCCGGGCATAGGTGCCGACGACCTCCGCGCCCTGCCATCCGGCGAAGGTGGCACGGAAGAGTTGCACCCCGGTATAGGGCAAATCCAGCGGCACAAACTGCGGATCGAGCGGCACCTGGACCGCCTCCGCCAGCGTATCGCGCCAGAACTGCGCACAGTCGGGTTGCCGCGTCTGGGGCGGGCAGTAACTCCAGAGCTGGTCAAGCGGCAGATCAAAATAGGCCACGCGGGTGACTCCTTCCGGTTGTATGCGAATTGTTCGGTAGGGAGACGCTCTGGCGCATATTGTAGCATAGCTCTGGCGCAAGCAGGAGCACCAGGA
>DAOTVB010000147.1:0-1593 GCA_034436755.1 Chloroflexaceae bacterium
CGGTGCTCTACGATCCGATGAGCGGGCAACGCTATGTGCCGCTGCAGGCGCTGCCCCAGGCACACGCCTCCTTCGCCATCCATAACAGCCCACTCTCGGAGAGCGCCGCGCTTGGGTTTGAGTATGGCTACAGCACCCACGCACCGGATACGCTGGTGCTCTGGGAGGCGCAGTTTGGTGATTTTGCCAACAGCGCGCAGGTCTTTATCGATCAGTTTATTATTTCCGGGCATGCCAAGTGGAACCAGGTGCCCGCGCTGGTAATGCTGCTACCCCACGGCTACGAGGGACAGGGGCCGGAGCATTCCAGTGCGCGCCTCGAGCGCTTCCTGCAACTGGCTGCCGATAACAATATTCGGGTGGTCAACTGTACCACTGCCGCGCAATACTACCATCTGCTACGGCGACAGGCGATATCGCTGCATAGCGATCCGCGCCCGCTGATCATGTTGACACCCAAGAGCCTGCTGCGCCATCCGCGGTCGGCCTCATCGCTGCGCGATCTGGTCGAGGACCGCTTCCACCCGGTACTACCGCCGGAAGAGAACAGCGTACCCGCCGAGAAGGTGACACGCCTGGTGCTCTGCAGCGGCAAGATCTATGTTGATATGATCGCCAGCGGGCATCTGGATAAAGTTGAAGGTGTAGCCGTAGCCCGGGTCGAGGAACTCTACCCCTTCCCTGAGATGGAGTTGATGAGCCTGCTCAAGGAGTATCGCGGGTTGCGCGAGATGGTCTGGATGCAGGAGGAGCCGCAGAATATGGGGGCCTGGAACTATATCGCCCCCCGCCTGCGCGAACTGGTCTCCTCCGGGGTCAAGGTGATCTACTGCGGTCGCCCGGAGTCGGCCAGCACCGCTGAGGGCTCGGTCAGCCAGCATGAGCCGGAGCAATCCCGCATCCTGTACGAAGCCGTGCGCGGTATCTCCGAGAAGCTGCTGACAAACCGGTAGGTTGGTGGGTCGCCCGCGTAACGCGTGTGAAATGACAGGAGTTACGTGGTGAGCATTTGGCCCACGAACAACACGCCATGAGCGAACACCGCGAAACGGCCAATGCTGGCGAGTCGGGCCGTTTATCCAGGCACATGCCGGGTTTGGAACCGACCGCGTAAGTCCTATCATTCAGGCAACTGCCTGATTTGAATGCCCACCGCGTAAGTCCGGTGAAATGAGGAGAACAATATTATGCCGACCGAAGTGAAAGTACCCGCCCTGGGTGAGTCGATTGTTGAGGCAACGATCAGCAAATGGCTCAAACAGGAGGGCGATACCGTTAGCAACGGCGAGCCGCTGGTTGAACTGGAAACCGACAAGGTCAACCTGGAGGTCGCCGCCGAACAGGATGGCGTGCTGGAGCGGATTCTCAAGGGCGAAGGGGAAACGGTCAATATTGGCGATGCGCTCTGCATGATTGGCGCGGGCAATGGAACCGGGCCAGCCGCTGAGCAGAAACCCGCACCCCAGGAGCAGCCGTCCGGCAACGGCAAACCGGCCGCCGCCGCACAACCGCAACCGGCGGCTGAACCGGCCGCGCCTGCCGAAAGCGCCGACAGCGACGTGTTTGCCACCCCGGTGGCCCAGCGCGTCGCCG
>DAOTVB010000148.1:0-19562 GCA_034436755.1 Chloroflexaceae bacterium
CTAACCCCTAACCCCTAACCCCTAACCCCTAACCGTTAAACCCCAAGCGTCACCAACTTACGCGTCAGCGCAGCGATCTGCTGCTCGTCGCACTCGCCTGCGCCCTGCCAGAAGATCCGCCCCGCCCGATCCACCAGCAGCAGCGTCAGTATATCGCCGTTGTCCAGGTGCAGGCTCTCCAGCAGATACTCCTGGTTCTGCTCGATGGTCACAACCCGCCGGGACAGCGCCACATGGGTTAGCAGGCTCTTGATCAGCGTTTCGATAGACGACCCGGTAAACAGCAGAATATAGAGCGGAATGTGATGTTTGGCGTGGATCGGATCAAGCGCCTCCATCCACTTCTTCCCCAGGTGGCGATGGTGAAGATGTTTGCCCAGCATCACCAGCACCAGGTTGGCGTCAAACTGGTCGGGCAGCAGCAGTTGTTCACCCAGCCGGTTCTGCACTTCAATAAAGGGAAAGAACGGTCCGCTACCCACCGCGCCGGCAACCGCCCCATCAACCTGCGAGGTCAGCCCCCGCCAGACCCGCGTACGCACCAGCAGATCGGGCGCACGGTAGCGGGTGACAACAACCAGATAGCCGTTACGGTCGGGCAGCGCACTGGTACGCAACTCCCGGATCAGCCGCTGCCGGGTCAGATCACCATCCTGGTCGGTCAGCGCGCCGGGAGTGGGAATATTCCCCGGCGGCAGGCGCAGCGCTGTCAGATCCGCTCGCAACCCGGCTGCGTCCACGCGAAACCCCGGCGACTCCGGCACGGCAGAGACCCGCGCATCAACCAGATCCGCCAGTGAACCATCCAGCGCCGCCACCGCGATGCCACGCAGCAGCCCCTCATCGGCCGGCCAGGAGCCCACGCACGCCAGAATATTCTGCACATTCCGCCGCTGCCGGTTGCTCCGTTCGGAGATGGGCAGGCCAGTGACCTGCAGGGTCAGGCGCGGACCAAAGCGCGCCAGCAGGAGCGAGAACTCCTCGGCATAAATCAGGTTGTTCGCCTCAGGTTTCTGGGCAATCAACGGCTCACGCAACGCCTGTGCATCCGACCCATCCGCTCCCAGTTGGACCCAGCGATACCCATGGCTCAGCGCATCACCCCGTGTGCGAATGTAAACTTCCACGGGCCTCACCTCCGCCCCGATCAATTATCTATCGTCAACAACTCCTCGCCCTGGACAATCTCAAACTCGCGGTCGGCTTTGCTGCCCCGGGCGAACGACTCCACCGCCTCGCGCAGATGCTGATCCATCCCAAACAGATCACGCAGCGAACGCCAGACCGGGTTGAGTGGACCGAACCCTTCGCGGCGCTCGGCGTAGGCGCGGCTCAACAGGAAGCGCAGAATGTAGCGCAGCGGCTGGTCGCCGTTACGCGGACGGTAGACCGCGTCGGGGCCAATCTTGCGGAAGAAAAAGAGCGGCGGGCTCTCCTCCGGGCGCATATGCGACACATGCGAGAAGACAATCTCGCCCAGCGTCTCAACCGGCGTGATGACCACGGCGACCTGGTTGCGCAGGCGCTCCGAGGCAAACAGGGCCAGCAGGCTCTGATACTTCTCCTTCAGCCGGCGCTTCAGCTCCTCGGCGCGGGTCTCGTCATGCACATAGGTCTCGCACTTGACCGGCGTAAAGAGCACCAGGCGTGGCCCCTCCAGCCGCAGGTACGCCTCCTGGAAGAGCGCGCTGATCACCAGCGGCTGGTTGATGCTGGTATGCCAGATACCATTCTCCTCCATCAGGGCCGCCGCGTCGATTGTGATCAGGACCACCACGCTGCTACGCACCAGATCGGCGACACGCTCGCGGGTCTCCGGCGACTCCTTCAGATACTCGCCCGGATAGTCCTGAAAATGCAGGGTCAGCGCCGGTTCTTCGCCGCGCTTCCCCAGTCCGAAGTTGTAGGTATGCTGCCGCTGGCTGGGCGCAATCCCCTTATCTTCGGTGACTTTAATATGCTCAAACAGCCCCTCCAGCCGGCTCAACTGGTCCGACAGAATACTCACGGTCGCATAGTCGGGGGAGAGTTGCAGATCGCTCTTCTCCACCGTATCTTCAAACCAGCGGTGCATCGCGGCGAGGAGACTGGTTTTGCCGACCCGGGTGTAGCCCAGCATGGTGATCTGCGGGTTGCGGCCAATCGTCTTGCTCATCGCACAAACCTTTCGTTACCTGAGAAATTGAAACTGCGCGCGTTCATTGGCCTGGAGTGCGCGTTTGACCGCCGCCTGCCATTCTTCCTGGGTGCGGATTGATTCAGTCAGGGTGCCGAAAATCTCCGGCCAGACATCCAGCTTCACCTCATCATAAAACCCTTCCCATTTGCGGGCAACATTCCGCGCCCGCAGGATCTGGTCTACAAACTCTTCCACGGCAGCGAAGGCGGCTTCGTTGGGCGAAAAGAGCAGATCCTTGAGCGCATACTCCACCCGCGCCACCGTTTCGCCATAGAAGAGTTCCAGATGCTCCAGCACATCGCGCGCCGACATGATCTCGGTCAGTTGCGAGTTGGGCAGATCCGGCGTCAGCTTGTCCAGGTGCTTGCGAATGCGATAGTGAATAAAGCCCCGGTAGGAGAGGTTAAAGGCCGCAATCTGAGCAAACGCCTCCTTGAGTTGCGGCAGTTCCTCCGGGATGCGCACGGCCATCGCGGAGAGAAACGCCGCGTCCCGCTCCGGCACCACACTCCCCAATCGCCCATGGATAATCAGCACCTCGGCCACCTGCGCCTTGACCTCATTCACAAAATCGTTGAGCGCCGGGTCAAGCTGCATCAGGCGGTTGGTCAGGCGCGTACGCACATCGTGCAGGAACTTGTGATAGGCGATGGTGTAGGAGCCCTCCAGATCGCGCCGGTCCTGGATCTCCTCCAGCGTCGGCATAATATTCTGCGTCTTGCTGATCCAGACAATATTCTCAATCGCATTGGACAGCAGATCGCTCTCGGCGCTGCGCATCCGGTGCAGGTTGCGAATAAAATGCTCCAGTTCGCGGGTCAGATCCTGCCAGACCAGATCAAAATGTTCGCGGAAGATCGCCGACGCGCCCCCGCGTGGCACCGCCACACGGAGCGTTTTGCCGGCCTGCTCCAGTTGCGCCTGCACATCCTCCTGCAAGCGCCAGAGATCTTTCTGGCCGGCGGCGGCCTGCTCCCGATCCAGGTCGCGGATATGCTGCATCAGGTAGGCCAGCACCCGGTCAAGCACAATCTCGCGCACCTCAACAGGATCGGAACAGTCGGCAATCACGCTATCAACAAACTGCAGCGCGGGCGGGAGCGATGACTGGAGCGCCTGGCACAACTCGGCATTATTCCCCAGGCCAGACGCCGGGCTGACCCGGTTCAACACCAGCAGCGACCAGCGCGCAATCGGCAGATCCGGCAGCGCGCGGCGGGCCGTATCGTAGAGTTGCACATCCACATCGCCGATAAAGTCGCCTCCCGGAACCGGCTTTTTGACAAACAAGACAAAATCGACCAGCTTGCCGAGCAGTTCGATCAGGCGCTCCTGATTGCCGATGCCGGTATCACCCAGGCCCGGCATATCCACAATCGCAATCGCGCCGACATCTTCGTGGGGAAAGGTGCAGGTAATACGCGCCGTCCGCACCGCCATGTATGCAAACGTGGGCGTGCCATCCTCGGTATACTGCGCCACATAGCGGCGAAATTGCTGTGGCGGGATGGCGCGGGTGTAGGGCAGCTGGAGCAACTGGCGGTAGGCCGGTAGATGCTGCTGGTACTGGCGCAGATGCCGATACTTCTCGATCAGGTTGGCCTGCCCATACTCCCGCTCCTGCTCAGGCGCGAAGGACCAGCCCGGCTGCGGGGGTAGCGAAAGATCGGCAAACTCGTCGAGGCTATGGGGGGGATCACCCAGCCCTAACAATTGATAGTAGGGCGCGATGACCTCATCCAGAAATTCCCGCTCGGCGTAGCAGGTAATCTCAGCCTGCCGCGGCACCTCCGGGTTATGCTCGATAATGCTGCTCACCCCGGTACAGTGCAGCAGGCTCCCCGTCGGGATCTCGGCAGACGAGAGCCCGCTGAGGCTCTGCAGCAGCAGGCTCTTGCCCTGGCGCGCCCGCCCGATGACCCCGATATTCAGCGTTTCGCGTGCAAACCGGCGCTTGATCTGCTCCAGTTTGACCAGTTCCAGACTCACCTGATCACGCATGGGCGCCAGCACAATCGTGCCGAGGGCCGTCTCCAGATCCGGCTTCTGTGTGACCAACCGGGTGCGCAGTTCATCCAGGCCGGCGAGGATGGCCGCCAGGCTGCGCAGGTTGGCCTGCACCCGCTCGATCTGCTCGGCCAGCGGCCGCCGCTGCGCGATAATATTTTCAATTTGTGTGGCTCGATTGGCCTGGTTGGTGAGCATGACTGTGATTCCTTCTGACGTTAGCAGCACAAATATACCACTCACACGCTGAAAGTCAAGGGAATAAGGGTTACGGGTTAACGGTTACGGGTTAACGGTTACGGGTTAACGGTTACGGGTTAACGGTTAACGGTTATGAATTTGGAACATGTAACCCGGATATCATCATCACTGAAGCCGGACGTAGGGTGCATGCGATGCACCGTGCTGCTGCCGCATACCATATCCGCAGCCGTAGGGTGCATTGAATGCACCGTGCTACTGCCACACGCCATACTTGCAGCATAGGGTGCATGCGATGCACCCTAACGGCTGCTTTGGATAAGTTTGGATCAAGCGCAGTGACAGAGCAGTCAGGTGGTGTCAGCGATATCTAAACAAAAATCTTAACCCGTAACCCGTAACCCGTAACCCGTAACCCCTAAACCCTACTCCCTCTCCGAAACCACAAATACCGGGGCGATGCTGCCGCCGCCGATCGAGACATTCAGCAGCGTCTGCGTTGACAGGCGGCAGAGACAGCCGGCCACCTCGGAGCCAAACAGAAAGGGATCGCTATCGACCAGCCGATCGGCCGGCACCACCCGGCCATCGATCAGCGCGGGGTAGGGCTCGTAGGCAATCGGCACCCGCTCCTGCAGGACAAAGGGCGTAGTCAGGGCTGCCGCCGGCGCCGCCTCCAGCGCCAGGGCTGCAACCCGCCGCGCGGCCTGTGCCACCAGATGCGTGGCCTGCTGCAGGTGGGCATACTGCCCTGCGGTCAACAGACGCGGGCGCAACACTGTCACCAGCGGCCGGTCGCCGAAGAAGAGCCGCTCCGACCGCAGCCCTTCGGTCAGGCGCTGCTGCGATGCCTGGGCCAGTGCCGGATCGGTCAGCAGGCTGTGGTAGCGGGTTATCGCCGCGCTGAGCATGGTTCCTGTTCTGTATGCTGGAAGTGTGCGCCCGCTGTGGGCGGCCTACCCGTCAACCTGATCGGGCCAGCGGAAGGGTGGCGGCTGGCGACGTTCACCCAGCGCCAGGTCAATCGCATAATTGGCCATCGTTTTGACCACCCAGTCAAAATAGTGCGGCGTTAGCGAGTTTACATCAAAATCGGGGGCCGGATTAGTGAAGTCAATCGCGTAGGGTACGCCATCTTTGAGTGCGAACTCAATCGCATTCATATCATAGCCCAGGGCGCGATTCAACTTGATCGCATCCGCAATGACCCGCTCCCCCTCTTCCGGCGTCAGGTAGTGATCATCGCGGAAGTAGCGGTGCGGCCAGGGAGCGGTCACATCAAACTTGATCGTCATAATATTATCTTCGCCGATGCAGAGACAGCGCACATACTTTTCCCAGGGGATATACTCCTGCAGCATCATCGTCTCGGTGCCGGTCTGGTTGTAGACCATCCAGAGTTCATCGCGCGTGTTGACCTTGTAGACCCGCTTCATCCCACCGCCCCAGACCGGCTTGAGGATCAGCGGGAATCCGCCCAGATAGTCGATATGCTCATCCCAGGGAATCGGATAGGTCAGGTTGCGCAACGACTCGGCCACGATGGTGTCGGAATAGTTCTGCGAGGGCAGCGCAACCGTGCGTGGGTGCGCCAGCCCCAGACGTGTAGCCAGACTCGCACCAAAGAATTTATCGTCGGCGCTCCACCAGAAGGGATTGTTGACTACAGTTGTCCCAGCCAGCGCCACCGTTTTTAAAAACGTACGATAGTAGGGGATCTCGTGACTGATACGATCCACAATCACCGCATAATCGCACGGCGCGGCCATGGGCGTTCCGGCCAGCTTTACAAAGTCGGCAGTTACATCCTCTGGTCGCCGGTTAATCTCACCAAGAAAGGCCGGGGGCCAGGACCACTCCCGCCCGACCAGAATGCCAATCTTTTTTGCCGCCACGGTATCTCCTGCTTCAGCCCGATAAATGTGGGTACATACGGTTCCATCCAATGGGAACCTTGCAGCGCTGCGCCTGATTGTACCATACGTTCGTCCATTCCCGGTACTGGAAAGGGGCGCAGCGTGCTGCACCCCCTCCGGCGGACGCGCAGCAGCACGTCCCTACTCCACGACGACCTCATGTGCAGCATTCTTGCCGGCGATGCGCCCAAACGCAATCGTGAAGGAGACCGCCGTGCCACTACCCGGGTAGATCTTGCCGCGCCATCCGCCGGTGGTGCTGCCCGTGGCATAGAGCCGGGGGATCGGTTGCCCCAGCGCATTGATTACACGCGTCTCCGTATCGATCTTCAGGCCGCCGGCCGTATCACAGGTCGCCGGGACCGTCCTGGCGGCATAGAAAGGTGGTTGCGCCACCGGCGCCAGCCCGACCGTCTTACCAAACTCGCTGTCTTCGCCGCGCTCCATCGCCGCATTATAGCCGTTGACCGTCTCCTCCAGGGTGGTGGGTTCAACCCCAATCAACTCGGCCAGCGCGCCGATTGTGGGGGCAGTTTTGACCCAGCCGCGCTCAATTTCGGTGCGCAGATCGGCACTGAAGGCGGGCACGGCAATGCGGTTGCCGCCCAGATCGGTAACTGCCTGATCCCAGATCGTCCAGACAAACCCACCCGGCTGCTCGGCGATTTTGTCGTACATAAACTCGTAGTAGAGATCTTCGCGGAAGTGGCGCTTGCCATCCTGCGCTACCATCAGGCAGGGACCACCCCAGATAGTAATCACCATGCAGGGCGTCATATCCGGCGTCGTCGGCACGCCCATCGTGGCCGCCTGCGGAATCCACATATTGACCAGTTGCGCACCAATGGCCTGCCCCATCAGGATGCCATCACCCTGCTGCCACGGCGAGCCAAAGGAGCCGCCTGTCAGCATTTTGGGCATAAAGTTCTTGATAAAATCCGGGTTGCGCGAGAAGCCCGCCGTCGCCAGGATCACCCCCCGTCGCGCCCGGATGTTCAACGACCGGCCTGCCTGTTCTGCGGCGACGCCAACGATCACACCATTCGGCCCGGTGATCAGTTGAGTGCCCCGGGTGTTGAAGTGGAACTGCACGCCCTGCGCCTGGGCCGCCTGATAGAGTTGCTCGACAATCATGCGCCCGCTGCGCGTGCTGGTGATATGACCGCGCGCAACCGGCGGGGTAATATCGGCATAGTCTCGCTCAACCCCCGATACATAGAGATGCTCAACCGGGAATACGACCCCCAGATCGATCAGCCAGTCCACCGTTTCGCCCGCGTTTTGCGCCCAGAGCCGCCGCAGGTCCAGGTCTTCAAAGCCGCCGCCGACCGCCGCCAGATATGCATCGAATGCGGCAATCGCGTCTTCCACCCCCGCTGCACGCTGGACAGAGGTTTCGGCACCCATCACCACGCCGCCGCAGATCGCCGTCCCCGACTCGAGGATGCTCTCCATCACCTCCAGGACGACAACGCTGCTGCCCGCCGCGGCCGCCTCAACTGCAGCCGCCAGGCCACCGCCACCCGCACCCAGAATAACCACATCCGCCGTTGCATCCCACTGTCCGGAGAGACCAGTTGCAATGTCTGTCTGTTCGTTGACCATCATGCGCTCCTTAATGTCAATGTCATGCGCGAACCAGGACGGTCTGTATTATCGCCGATTTTGTCTATCCGTAAAGTTTGTGTCTCTACCCGTCCGGGACAGACTATTGCCGCGCGCTGATCATTCGTCTATGTGCGCAAAAGCAGGTATAATTTACACGAGTTACGCGGTGGTTCATCAAACCGGGCGTTTCACCCGGTGAACGGTAGAATCGCCTGCGGCAGCATGGTACTCTTTTTATCTTTTTCACAAAAAAATTCACTGAGTGAATTTTTTTGTGAAAAAGATCTGGTTTCTTTCGCTCTGCCGGAGGCGAAATGCTCTGCCGGATCAGTGACCGCATAAGTCGTGTAATTTACAGGAATTACGCGCTGGGAGTTTGGACCACGAACAACCCGACATGCGCGAAACGCGCGAACCGGCCACTGCTGACATGGATCAGGCGATCCCGCATCTGGCGGGGGATATCGCCTCTCTCAGGTGTAAACATTTTTCCATCGGGTGGAATGTCCCCGTCCGGGTTGAACACCTACTGTGTAACTCGTATAATTTAGCAGA
Source organism: Chloroflexaceae bacterium (assembly GCA_034436755.1). Classification (GTDB taxonomy): domain Bacteria; phylum Chloroflexota; class Chloroflexia; order Chloroflexales; family Chloroflexaceae; genus CAKZQX01. The sequence goes on from DAOTVB010000148.1 coordinate 8,467, forward strand.
GACATAGTTTCAGGCACTGGTCAGAGGACGTGATTGAAGAGGAAATAGAGGCACGTATGGATCGCTCACAGAAGCAGAATAACCCGCTCCGCACACTCACCCGGCTGATGGTTGGAAGCGCTGTTCTCGGGTTAGATGAACTGCAGCGCCAGTTGCAGACCTGGGAACAGGCCGCCAACCAGGCGTATTCCCGCGAGCTGCAGACGCGCGGCACGACAACATCCCAACCGGAACCGCGCCCCACACCACCCGTCCAGCCCGACACACCCGGCGAGGCGGCAGCCGTTGAGCAGCGTCCCGGCAGCCCCCAACAAACGCTGCCGCAGCAACCCGCCCCAACCGATACCCCGGCGGAGGGTCTGCGGTATGCCCTGATTGGCCTGCTGTTTGAGTCGCAATCACGCCTGGAAGATGGCATTACCACATTAAGCCGGGTTGATCGCGATCTGGGGAATATGGCAACCGCGCTGACCCGACCATTGCAGCGCAATCCGTTGCTGGCCCCGGCGCGGAGGCGCTTCAACAGCTATGCGGCACGCGGCGAGGCGGAGGTCTTCCGCTGGATCGAACGCGGCCGCCAGGAAGAGGCCCGCAGCCGCATCCTCACCGAGACGGCAGCCCAACTGACCTTTGAGTCATCGGTGCATCAGATTGCCATTAACCCGGAAGTGCAGGAACTGGTGCAGAAGCAGGGCACCGGTCTGGCGGGTGAGGTCATTGAGGAGGTACGGGAGCGCGCCGTCAGCGCCGATACTCTGGTGGAGCGGGTGGCGCGGTCGTTGCTGGGGCGCACACCGCGCGAGCAGTTGCCCGAACCGCCGGCCGCCGTGCGTATCCGTGCCGAGCATATTCGATCAATTGAGGAGTTAGAGGCGTAGTCGTATGCCGCACGGGTTGTTAGGACACTATGCCGGGTTTACCAGCCGGTTCATTGCCTTCTTTATTGATGTCATCGTTGTGACGGTGACGCTGAGCCTGATTGTCTGGGCCTTTGTTATCACCCAGTCGCTGCTCCAACTCGGACCGTTGGCCGAGGCGCTCCGGCTTGAGGCCGCTATACCGGCCTGGTTGCAGCAGTTTCTTGCGACATCTGGGCCGGTGCTGGTAGGTCTCTTTGGTAGTATTATCTACATCGCCTATAACCTGTTTTTCTGGTCAACGACCGGGCGCACTCCCGGCAAGGCATTTATGGGACTGCGGGTTGTCACCATCAACGGCAAACGGTTGTCTCTTCTGCGCGCCATCCTGCGCCTCATAGGGTATTTGCTGTCGGCGCTGCCGCTCTACCTGGGGTTTTTGTGGACGCTGATTGATGATCGGCGGCAGGGCTGGCACGATAAACTGGCAGGTACCTGTGTGGTCTACACCTGGACCGCCCGCCCGGATGAGCGCTTCCTGGCCTATCAACTGCGCCGCCTGGCGACAACGCGCTCGAAGCAGAAGTAGACGTTTTTATGCTTTGCGCCGCAGAAACTGCACCACCTCCCGCGCTATGGCGGTGAGCAGGGCCGCCTCGCGCCCGGTCGGGTCGGCCCGGTGGAAGAGGCGGCGCAGGCGGCGCATGATCCCCGTACGCCGGCCGGTTTTGAAAAATTCCACCGCCTGCAGCGCCTCTTCCCAGGTGGCAAAGAGTGTCTCCAGTTGCGCAGCGGTGGCGGGTGACGCTGGTGCAGACGGTGACGGCGCGGCAACGGTTGCCGCCATGCGCAGTTCGTACAGCAGCAGCAGCACCGCCTGGGCCAGATTGAGCGACGGATAGGCCGGATCGGTCGGCAGGCGCAGCACCAGGTGGCAGCGATCCAGCGCGGCGTTATCCAGGCCATTATCTTCAGGGCCGAAGAGTAGCGCCACCAGATCAGTCGTTGCACGCGCCAGCAGCTCGGGGGCCAGCGAGCGAATATCGCTCCGCACAGGATGATCGGCGTGTGCGCGGGCGCTGGTGCCGACGACGTAGGTGACATCGGCCAGGGCTGCATTCAGGTCGGCGTAGACGCCCATGGTCGCCAGGATATCCTCGCTCCGATGCGCAATGCCGGTGAGGTCGGCGGGATCGAAGGGCGCAGGCGCAACCAGCCGCAGGTGGCGCAAGCCCATGTTCTTCATCGCTCGTACCACCCCGCCAATATTGACCACATCACGCGGCTGATGCAGCACGATGATGACGTTATCCAGGGAGATCTGGTCCAATCGGGTCATCGTTGTTCTTCATGTTCTTCGTGGTCTTCGTGGTTAAAAAGAGTTCCTGGCAGGAAAGTCACTTCAAAATATAGTAGGTTGCGCGCTTCTCGCCAACTTTGAGCAGCAGCCCGCGCTCTACCAGGTCCGCCAGATCACGCCGGAGCGTCTCGGCGCTGACCTCGGGCGCGATCTCCTGCAGATCGCGGTTGGTGATCCGCCGATGCTCGGCCAGGTGCAGCAGCGCGGCAATCTGGCGCTCATTGAGGCCCATCTTCTCCCACTCCTGCGTATCTACCCCCTCCGCCACACTCGAGGCGAAGGTATGCCCTTGCAGCGTAACCAGAAACCCCGCAGCGGTCTCGCGGAAGTCGGGTGGCGGCAGGCCGGCCTGCTCCATCTGCTGGATCATCCGGTCGATGCCATAGCCCAGTCGCTCGATCAGCCCCCAGTCGGCCAGCACCTGCACCAGCGACTCGTTGCGGCTGTAGCGCTCCTGAACGATATTTTCCAGCGTCACATGGCCGGGCAACCGTCCGGGTGAGTAGCACTCCAGCCGGTCGGCAAACAGCGCAATGCGAATGCCCTCGCCCCGGATGCCATAGTCGCGGTGGGCCACCGCGTTGACCAGCGCCTCACGCACGGCCGGCGGCGGAAACTGCGTCCAGTCCTGGCGTTCTAGCCCGATCATGCGGCTGCCCTTGCGCATATGCTCCATCAGCCAGCGCTCGGCCCGGCGGACGGCATCCGGCAGGGTATCGCGGACATCTTCGCGCTCGAACTCGTCGGCCAGTTCGCGCCCCTGGTACTGCACCAGCGTAATCTCGGCCTGCGGGAAGCGGCCCTCAACCGTGCTACCAAAGAGGATCAGCCCGGCATTGGTCGGTTGATACTCCGGTTCATCCGCTGTACGCGCCAGACAGCCCCGCCGGAAGAGGAAATCAAAGGTATCGGCTTCGGTGGGCAGGTTCACGCGGCGCACATAGGCGCTGATCTTGTTGGCGTCCAGTTCACCCAGGGTAGCGGCATCGGGAACCAGGCGATCCCAGCTTACCTCACCCCGGTCGCGCAGCAGCCGCCGCAGCGCATCCGGCAGCAGCGGCTGGTTGGTGGCTCCCTGGCGCTGCAGATATTTGCCGTGCAGATTGTAGACATGCGGCAGCCCCGGCGGCACCGTCACCAGCAGCAAGGTCAGATCCGCGTGCCTGACGGTCTGGGGCAGCGGCAGGACCAGCGGCGGTGTAGTGATCAATGCCGCTTCGAGGGCCATATCGCGCACCGCCGCCGCATCTTGCACACCCTCGACCCGCGCCCGCGCTCGCCCGCCCACACCGATGATGATCGTTCCACCCTGAGCATTAGCCATGGCGACCAGCGTCTCGGCCAGATCGGAGAGTTTGCAGCGTTCCCGGAAGAATGCCAGGTCCGGCCCTTCGGGTTGGGTTAACAGTTCAGCTACGGTTTCCGTTGGTTGAGTCATAACATAATGATAACAGGACTTACACAGTTGATATGCAACCCAGAGGTGCGAACAGGTGGAAGCCAGACCTGCCGCAGGCAACCTTCCCTTGCGGATCAGCAACCGTGTAACTCCTGGATGGTAAGGCTTTTTTATTCAATATGATGTACAATAGAGCAGGCAAAATATGCTGCTCCCCAAACTTCCGGCTACCGGGGAGTTCACTTACAAGACATCGGCTTGCCGGAAATGGTTGTAGCACATCATTACGAAATCACGAAAGGAATCGCTATGTCGTACGCACCCTACTCGACCTCGCCTACGGAGGCGCTGAACCTCCAGGCGGTGATGACGCGCGTGTATGCCTGGATGACCGCCGGGCTACTCGCAACCGGAGCAATCGCCTTCTTTGTCGCCAACACTGGCCTGGCCGCCATTCTCATCAGCAGTCCGATTATCTACTTTGGTCTTTTCATTGTTGAGTTGATTATCGTCTTTGTATTGGCCTCCCGTATCGAAAAAATGTCGGCAGGAATGGCGACGGGGATGTTTATGGGCTACTCGCTCCTGAACGGTCTGACCCTCTCGCTTATTTTTTTGGTTTACACGACCGAGTCGATTGCATCAACCTTTTTGATCACGGGCGTCACCTTTGGGGTGATGAGTCTGTATGGGTATACCACCAAACAGGATCTGTCAAAGATCGGTAACATCCTCTTTATGGCGTTGATCGGATTTCTGATCGCCTCGGTTGTGAATATCTTTCTTCGTAGCGAGGCGCTCTACTGGATCGTCACCTACGCCGGTATTCTGATCTTTGTTGGTCTAACGGCGTGGGATACGCAGAAGATCAAGCGCATGAGCATGAATATTGCCAGCAATGACGAGGTCAATATCCAGCGCCTGGCGATCCTCGGTGCGCTGATGCTCTACCTGGACTTTATCAACCTCTTCCTGCTGCTGCTACGGGTTCTCGGCAACCGCGATTAAACGCTAGAATTTGGATATGTCGCGCGCTGACAGGTCTCCAAAGACCTGTCAGCGCGCGCGCTCTCCGTCCGCTTGCCCGCCGGCGGTTGTACGCTGCCGGATATGATCAAGATAGTCCTGCAGAATGATCGAGGCAGCTACCTCATCAATACGCGCTTTGCGCTTCTCCGGCTTGACCCCCAGGTCGCGCAGCATCTGCTCGGCGACCACGCTGGTCAGGCGCTCATCGAAGAGTTGCACCCTGCGCCCCAGGGCCGCTTCCAGATCGGCGGCAAAGGACTGCACCACCTGCGCCTGGGGGCCCACCTCACCACTCATTGTCAGTGGCAGCCCGACCACAATCTCATCCACTGCGTGCTCGGTTACCAGCGCGACTATCTGGTGCAGGGCGCGCGCGCGCGGTTCCGCCTTGAGCGTGGTCAGCGGAGCCGCCAGCAACCCGGCGGCATCGCTCATGGCAACGCCGATGCGCCGCTCGCCCACGTCCAGCGCCAGCACCCGACAGAGTGCCCCGGACGAAGACGAAGGACCGCTGCCGGTCCCTCGTCCTTGATCGTTATCTGTTTCTGGTTCGTCAGGCGGCATACAGGCTAGGTATCCTGCGTCGGCTGTTGCACTTCCAGCGTCAGTTGATGGCTCCGCTGCGGCAACTGCTCCACTTCGGGTAGTTCGTAACCGGCAATCACGCCCTGCTGCACAAAATTATCCAGCGCGGCCTGGGCCTCGGCGCGGGGCTTACCCTTGACGGCATTGAGAATCGCCAGCCGTGTGCCGGCGTCAAGCGTCGTGCCAACCCGGCGCATCTCACCCTCAACCGTCAACTGTTCACCACTCCACTGCCAGTCGGTGATCCCGATTGCCATCCCCGGCGGCACACCACTGCGGTTCGCCAGCAGATTGGGGGCCACTGGTTGCAGTTGACTCTCAAGCGGATTGCCCGGCGGGGTTGCCAGTGCTGCAAACAGCGCACTAACCGTGACGGTAAAGTTGGGCGCGGCCGGATCAACCTGCGTACCACGCGGCGGATCAACCGTCACCGTGTAGCTGGCGGCGTCCGGGATGGCATTCCCGCGCGGCGTAATGGTCGATTCTTCCAGCGCCAGCCCTTGCTGTTCCGCCTGGGACTGCAACACACTGGGAGCCTGGTTATTGAGGCCAACCAGCGCTTCCCCCAGCACCCGCTGCACATCTTCATCACGGACGATCCGCACCATCTGCTCGCTGCCGCCCCCAATGGCCTGATGCTGCAGGCGCAACGCCCCGCCCCGGTTGACCACAATCGGCGGCTGGCCGGGAATAATGATCTGCGAGATCGTATTGGCCTCGATATTGGAAGCGCTGCCCGGCGCAAGCGCGGTGACACCAACCTCCACCTGCCCCCGGTCGATGATCACCTGCGCGCCCAGGTCGGATATGGTTGAGGGCGGAATAACCGCCGGCTCGTTAATCGCAAACCGGACCTCCTGCCCTTCGGGATTGGTGCCGACAAACTGCGTGTTTTCGGGTAGTTGGATGGGCTGCGTGTTATCGCTAAAGATAGTTATCGCCCCGCTCGCCGTACCCGCCGGTGACGACGCTTCACTCAGCACCTCACCCGTCACGCTATACTCAACGGGCGCACTCAGCGGAGCCGCCGCAACTGCGGTATCGCTCGCCGGTGTGCCGGGTTGTATCAGCGGAACCGGCACGCTAAACGGCTGCCCCTCCGCGTCGGGTGAGGGCAGGGTGACAACTACCGTTTCGCCGCCAAACAGCGCTCCCAGGCCGGCAAGCGGACCCGCGTCGGTCTCACCCGCAGCAGGGCGATTAAAGAAAAGCAGGAAGAGCACAATCACCACCAGCAGCAGGACCAGCAGAATCGGCAAAAAGCGGATAAAGCCCGGTCGCCGCGCGGGTTGGGCTTCACTCCCATACAGATCCTGCTCGTCGTCGTAGACATTGCGGCGCGACGGAGCCGGCTCCATCGGTGGGCGGGTCTCCCGGCGCGGACGGGTTTCGCGGCGCGGACGGCTGCCACCACCGGCACGGATGTCACCCGCACGCTGCTTCTCGTCGGCGGTCAATTCGATATCCTCGGGGCGCACGCGCGGGCGTGGTGCTGGTGCCGGTTTGGACGGGGGCGGAGTAGCACGACCACTCACGGTCGGCGCATCGCTTGCCTGCGGCTCATCTGCCGAGAAATCGCTCCAGGCATCCAGTTCCGCCGCAAAAGCATCATACGCTTCGTCCTGGTGCGAACGGGTATCCGGCTGCGGCTCGGCGGCGAAGTCCAGATCGTTCAACGAGTCGAGTTCGGCGGCGAAGGCATCATCATACTCCTGCGGCGTGGCATCACGGCGCGGAGCACGACTCATCGTCTCCGAAAGATCGTCGAGGGCGGCGAAGAGATCTTCATCATCGGGCAGTTCGGCGGCGGGTTGTTGGGGCGCGGCGGCCGGGGGCAGTTCTTCCTGCGCAATGGCCCCACCATTGGCACCCGGCGGCGCAACGCGCGTACCGCTCACGCCAATCGTCATCAGGTGCCCCAGGCGGGCGGCATCAAGCGTTTCCTCATCGGAGGTGATGACCTGGAGTTCGATCTGATCATTTGCGGCAGAGTCACGCAGGCGCTCGATCCCGGCGGACGCCTGCAACGCAGGAACGCCGTCCGGCACGAGCAACTGAACATGTGTCGCTCCAGTTTTCCGCACCTTTGCGATGATTGAGTCAACATTGTCATTCGGTAGAACCAGAACCAGAGCAGACTCATCGGCTACCATGGTCGTAACCTCCATAACTTGCGAAATCGCACTCTACCAGCCACACCAGTTAAACGGCGAGCCGGAATACGATGATTGGTAGCAACGAAGCGCGTCCGTACGCGACTTCTTGTACGTACCTATTCTAACACACCCACCCGATCACGGCATTACAGCGTTGTATCGGGTGCGCCGGCGAAGAGTCCGGCAACGGGTATCGGCAGGGTCGGCCAACCGGCGAAGGTCATCTGCGCCGATTCACCATACACTACCGGATCATTATACCGCCCGGGTGTTACCAACCGATAGTGGCTCAGGGTGCGCGAACCGGGAGCAATGCCGGCATATTCCGGGACACCCGCCCGGGCATAGGCGGCGAGCTTGACATTCCGGTCATATGCCGCGTTCCCCGGCGAAACTACCTCGACAATGATATCCGGAACGCCTCTGATGCGCCGGTCGTGGATGATGGCCGCATGCGCCTTTAGCACAACCACAAAGTCGGGTTGCACCGGATCACAGTGGGGCATCAACAGGCCGATCGGGGCGGCAAAGGCATAGCCCAACCCCTGCCGTCGTACCGGAATGCCGATAAACTCCTGCAACCCCTGGATAATCCACTGATGAAAACTGCCGGGCGCAGTGGTCATGTAGAGTACCCCATCGATAATCTCATAGCGATTGCCGTTGTCCGGGAGCGCTTCCCAATCGGCACAGGTCCACTGACCTTGCGGCGGGCCGGAGACAGCCGGGGCATCGGTTGGAATTACCAGAGTTGGCATGGGAACACCTCAGACTGCCGCATTCTCTATCCGGCTACTTCTTGCCCTGCTCCGCGACCAGTGCGCCCACACGGGCCAGCGCCTCGTCCAGTTTGCCGACATCGCGCCCACCGGCCTGCGCCATGTCGGGCCGCCCGCCGCCGCCGCCACCGACAACCTGCGCCAGCGCCTTGACCAGGTTGCCCGCGTGGTAGCCCTGCTTCACCAGATCGGGCGTCACCATGCTGATCAGTTGCGGCTTCTCGCCCATCACCGTACCCAGGACCACGATGCCGCTGCCCAGCTTATCGCGCAGCCAGTCGCCCATCTCGCGCAGATGGGTGGCATCGGTCGCCTCAACCCGGGCCGTCACCAGCGCAACGCCATTCTCCTGCTGCACCTGCTCCAGCAGTTGCTCCAGCGTGCCCCGGGTCTGCTGGCTGCGCAGGGCATCCAGTTCTTGCTGCCGCTGACGATTCTCGGCCAGCAGCGCCTCAACCCGCTCGGTGAGTTGCGCCGGCGGCACACTCAGCCGGGCCGCCAGATCATGCAGCATCCCCACCTGGGAGTTGACCCACTCCTGCGCCCCGCGCCCGGTCAGCGCTTCAACGCGGCGGATACCGCTGCCGACGCTGCCCTCGCTCACGACCCGCACCAGACCGATCTCACCCGTGCGATTGACGTGGGTGCCACCGCACAACTCGACTGAGTCACGGCTGGCAAAGGCTTCGTAGGGTTCGACCGGCTCAACTGTCTCGACCGCCCCATCGCCCCGGGCAATATGCACCATGCGCACCTGATCGCCATACTTCTCGCCAAAGAGTGCAATCGCGCCCCGATCAAGCGCTCCCTGGTAGTCGGTAATCTCCCAGACCACCGTACCATCGGCGCGCACCCAATCGTTGATGCGGCGCTCGATATCGTGCAGTTGCTCCGGCGCAAGCCCACGCGTATGGGTAAAGTCAAAGCGCAGCCGGTCGGGCGCAACCAGCGAGCCCGCCTGGGCTGCATGCTCGCCCAGCACATCGCGCAGCACCCGATGCAGCAGATGGGTTGCGGTATGGTTGCGCTGAATATCGTGGCGGCGCTGCCGGTTGACCCGGGCCGTAACCGTTTCACCCTGGGCCACCTGCCCATCCTCAACCAGGCCATAGTGAACAATCAGGCCGGGCACGGGCCGCTGCGTATCCTCAATCAAGATGCGCCCGTTGGGGCCGCTCAGGGTGCCGGCGTCGCCCACCTGTCCACCGCTCTCGGCATAGAAGGGCGTGCGGTCCAGCACCACCTGCACCGTCTGCCCGGCCTGCACCGCGCTGACATCATCGCCCTCCGTGACCAGCGCCAGAATGCGGCTGTGGCTCTCCAACTCCGTGTAGCCGATAAACTCGGTCGATGGGAGATCGCGGTCAACCCAGATATCGACATCGACGCCACGCTTGAACTGGGCCGCCTCACGGCTGCGCTTGCGCTGCTCGGCCATCTTCGCTTCGTAGCCCGACTCATCAACATCCAGATCCTGCTCGGCGGCGATCTTCTGCGTCAGGTCAAACGGGAAGCCATAGGTATCCTTGAGCCGGAAGACATCATCGCCGGGAATAACCCGCTCGTCAGCGGTTTTGACCTGCGCGACAATGCCGTCGAGCCGGGTCAGGCCCTCGGCCAGCGTGCGCAGGAACTGCTGCTCCTCGGTGTTGACCACCTCCAGGATAAAGTCCCGCCGCTGCTGCAGGGCGGGGTACGCCGCGCCCATCTCACCGATCACCCGGTCAACCACTTCGGCCAGGAAGGGACGCTCAAAGCCGATCTTGTGGCCCTGGTAGACCGCCCGCCGCAGGATGCGCCGCAGCACATAGGAGCGCTGGCTATTGCCGGGCAGCACGCCGTCGGCAATCAGGAAAGCAACAGCGCGGGCATGGTCGGCAATCGCGCGATAGTTACCCAGGTGAGCCTGGTAGTGCGCCGCATCGCTGCCCAGCAGCGCCAGCGTGCGATCAATAATCGGCATAAACAGGTCGGTTTCGTAGGTCGAATGCACACCCTGCAACACCATCGCCATGCGCTCCAGGCCCATGCCGGTATCGACCGAGGGACGGGGCAGCGGCTGCATGGTACTGCGCTCAAACTGCATAAACACCAGGTTCCAGATCTCGACATAGTCCGGGTCATCGCTGTTGACCCCGGCGGCGTTCATCTTGTCGAGATCATCGCCGATATAGACCGTAATCTCGGAGCAGGGACCACAGGGACCGGTATCGGCCATCACCCAGAAGTTATCCTTCTCGCCAAAGCGCAGGATACGCTCGGGGGGCGCGCCCACCTGCTGCCACAACCGCGCCGCCTCCTCATCGGCGGGCACGCGGTCGTTGCCCTCGAAGATCGTAAACCAGAGGCGCTCAACCGGCAGTTGAAACTCCTGCGTCAGCAGTTCCCAGGCAAACGGAATCGCCTCGGCCTTGAAGTAGTCGCCAAACGAGAAGTTCCCGAGCATCTCAAAGAAGGTATGGTGGCGCGGCGACGGCCCAACCTCCTCCAGGTCATTATGCTTGCCGGAGACGCGCAGGCACTTCTGGGTGGTGGTCGCCCGCTGGTAGGGGCGCTGCTCCAGGCCCAGAAAGAGATTCTTAAACTGCACCATGCCGGAGTTGGCGAACAGCAGCGTCGGGTCATCGGGCACAAGCAGCGACGAACTGGGGACAATCGTATGGCCGTGGCGCTCAAAAAAGCGCAGGTAGCGCTCACGAATCTGCGCGGCTGTGAACTTCTCCATAGGATGACACCTTAGATATATGTAAAGCTTTGGGTTAACGAGCAACCGTGTAGCATATTGTACCAGTTGTACCAGACGCGGCGTTCGATGCAGGCAAGGCGTAGACACACGGGGCAACACCCGGAGCGTACCGGTAGCGCCTGCATTGTACGTTTTTCGGGGCAACCTGTCAAATGTTTTGCCGATTGGAATGGGCTGAATGCCGG
>DAOTVB010000149.1:0-23807 GCA_034436755.1 Chloroflexaceae bacterium
GAGAATGTGCGATTTTTGCCCTATCAGCCGTTAGAATGTTTGCCGTGGATGCGGGCCACCGCCGATGTGCAGGTGTCGCTCTACAAACCGGGAGCCGCCACCGACTCAATGCCCTCGAAGGTCTATGAGATTATGGCGAGCGGGCGGCCCCTCCTTGCGAGTGCCGAGGCGACCAGCGATGTCCGCCGCCTGATCGAAACCACCGGGTGTGGCATTGCGGTGAATCCGCAACGTGTGGAGGAGTTAACCGAGGCAATCCTGACGCTCTACCGCGATCCGGCGTTGCGCGCGGAGATGGGCCGCAATGGCCGACAGCATGCCGAGCAGGACTATTCGAAGCAGGTCGTGACCCGACGTTACCATGAGTTGTTTTCTAAAGTTCGTTCTAATGTTGGAACGTTAGAACGTTAGAACGTTCCAACGTTAGAACGCTTTAACGTGCAAACGTGCAAACATGCAAACGTGCAAACGTGCAAACGCATCAAGAGAGGAGATCTATGACATCCCCAAACCTGTCAACGCCCCTGGCTGGTTCCACCCGGATTACGGCAATCCGTGAACCGTTGCTCAAACGGCCCCTCGATATGGCGCTTGCTACAATTATGTTGATCTGTTCTGCCCCGGTCTGGTTAATCATTGCGATCACGATCAAACTTGAGGATGGCGGCCCGGTGTTCTACCAGCAGGAGCGCTGGGGGCGGGGTGGCAGTCGATTTCGGGTGCGTAAGTTTCGCACAATGATCGCCGACTCCGACAAACGCTATGGTATTCTGCAAGCGCGTGAACATGATCATCGCATCACCCGGGTCGGTAAGTTCTTGCGGGCCACAGGGATGGATGAACTACCCCAGATTCTCAGCATCTGGAAGGGTGACATGAGTTTTGTGGGACCGCGTGCGCTGGCTGTCGGGGAGACCCTGGATGACGGCAAGGGGAATCGCATCTCCTACGAACAGATTCCGGGGTTCTACGAGCGCCTGGGGGTGCGTCCGGGGTTGACCGGGATTGCAACGATCTATATTCCCAAAGACTCCAGTCCGCGCAAGAAGTTTCGCTATGATCTGCTCTATATCCGCAATCTCTCGTTCTGGCTCGATGTTGGTCTGATTATCCTCTCGTTCTGGATCAGCTTCCGGGGTAAGTGGGAGACGCGCGGTAAGAAAACGTAGCGCGCGTCCTGTATGTGTTGGTCATTTCTATATCTCCGGGGCGCAGCATGTTGCGCCCCACCTTTCCCCAAAATCCTCCTGGCCTGTTTCCTGATGATCACTCACCCTGTATCTATTCGCATATTTCCCTGCTTTTATAACCACGACTTACGCAGTGCGGACTGTTCCGGTCGCCTGCCAGACCCGGAGTCGGTTTCGCCTGCGGCAGCCATGCTGCCGCTTTTTGCCACCCCAGGCAAGCAAAAACCGGCTGATATAAGGTTGAACATTACATCCGGACATCGCTCCAGGAGTCCCGGCTTATGAACTTTGGGGTTTTAATCCGGACATCACTGGATCGGAGTCCCGGCTTCAGCCGGATCAGGCGTTCCCGGTAGTCGTAGCCGTAGGGTGCGTTCGACGCACCAGCGATAGCTGGTAGGAACCCGGATATCATCACCACCGGAGACCGCCGTAGGGTGCGTTCGACGCACCAGCGATAGCCATCCTCCATGTGTCGTCGTGCCGCCTTCAGGCGGTTGGCAGCGCATCCCGAAGAACCAGTTCACAACCACTTTAGGATTGCTATACATCAGGTTCACGGTTGCACGCTCTTTATGACCTTCGTGGTTTTTTTGCACGTTTGACGGCAAATTGGTATTAATCCGGACATCACCGCATCGGAGTCCCGGCTTCAGCCGGATCAGGCGTTCCCGGTAGTATGCCGCGGCCCCAGCAGGTATTCACCGGCTATAGCCGGGACTCCAGGTCATTTCATACCTGGACTATTTTTTCAAAGTTCATCAGCCGGTTACGGCCGTAACCGGCTGATGCCGGGACTCCTGGGACTGGGCCATGCGGTGGCGATTGCCCTGTGGCCGGACACTTTATCCGGGCTGTTTTTCAAACTTCATACGCCGTGATCTCTGGGAATTCATATCGGAATTGATTTTTCAGTGTTCATAAGGCGGCACGACGAGCAGCATGTGCATGACCGATGTTGATTGTCGAATGTTATTAGAAATAGCACTCCGCTGAAGATCTGCGCGACGCACTTTGTTCGCTATTCCTCTGTTCCTCTGTTCTCTCCCCAGCGTGTGTATCAGTTGCTTCTGCCCCCGGATTACGGTATAGTATGCGCTCTCAGGTATTACACCTGTGAATAGCGTAATTATTGCCTGTGCCAAACCTATCGTCGGCTGTCAGATGGCAAGGCTTGTGCGGTGGGCGTCCCAAACAGGTGTTTGATCAGATGGAACTCAGACTCGCCTGCGGCAGCATGGTACTATGTTTCTCGAAAAGTATGGTCTGTTCAGCCCTGCCGGAGGCTCTATTCCCTTCCGGGGAATGGACAGCGTAAATCCTGTCAGATGACAGCTATGCTCCCCGATTTGTGACATTCGGACGGGATATGGCTCTAGAGTGATGCAGAACCGGATGCATGTTCGGTTTACGCTGGTAGGTGCGTGCAACATGGCACCTGTTCTGTTAGCTGTAGTGAGTGTGTTGCTGGGGTTAGACAAGGTTTGTATCAGCATTCCAGGTCAGGTGAGCGCATCGCTTGCTGTAACCTGTAACCTGTAACCTGTAACCTGTAACCTGTAACCTGTAATCTGTAGTCTGTAACCTGGTCTAACGTGAACGTATTCTTGTATCTTTTCAGGAGAACAACGTTTGAAACTCGATGTTGCTATTATTGGCGCTTCTTCGTCGGGACTGTACGCTGCGGAACAACTGGCAGGCGCGGGGAAGCGGGTAGCCGTCTTTGAACAACAGGCCGATCTGAGTCCGGCCCGCCGTACCCTTATCATCACACCGCAGTTGCGGCACCTCCTCGGTGTGGTGCCGGAAGAGGCCATTCTCCATCGCATTCATACCATGGCGCTGGCAACCCCGGCGGCGGATGTCCGGATCGCGTTGCATGACCCGGATCTGATTGTTGAGCGCTGCCAACTGGCGCAGATGCTGGCAGACCGGGCCGCGCGAGCCGGCGCGCAGATCCGCTATGGGTATCGCTTCCAGAGCATTGAACCCCACCCGGATGGTGCGTCACTGCGCATGCACGCGGCGGATCAGGGTGAGATGACTATTACGGCGCGCGCGGTTATTGGCGCTGATGGGGTCGTTAGCGATGTGGCGCGGGCCGTGGGGTTACGTCGCCCCGCTACCGTTCCGATTCTGCAGGCTGAGGTGCGGTTGCCGGAGGGCTGGAACCCGGATGTGACCCAGGTCTGGTTTGATACCGATGGAACCCGCTTTTTCTACTGGCTGATCCCTGAGTCGGCGGAGTATGGCGTGGTGGGCCTGGTCGGGGATGATGGTGCGGAGACGCGTACGCTGCTCCAGCAGTTTCTGGCGCGGCAGGGACTTCAACCACTGGCGTATCAGGGGGCCCAGGTGGCGATGTACGACCGGCAGTTGCGTCCCTGGGCGCAGGTTGGTTCCGCGCCGGTTCTGCTGGTGGGAGATGCTGCCGGCCAGGTGAAGGTGACAACGGTAGGTGGGACGGTATCCGGGATCTGGGGGGCCGCCGCCGCCGCGCGCGCGTTGCTCGAGGGGATGACCTATGCGCAGGAGTTGCGCGACTTGCAGTGCGAGTTAAATCTGCACTGGTTGATCCGCGAACTGCTGGATTGTGCCGACAACGCAAACTACAATCGCCTGGTCCGAAGCATCACGCCGGATGTACAGCAATTTTTTAGTCAATACAACCGCGACGAGATGGCTGGTCGGTTATGGCCGTTGCTGGCGCGTCGCCCGGCGCTGGTCGCCCTGGGATTGCGCTTGCTGCGGCGGCGATTTCTGGACCTGCGTCGCCAACCGTCCAAAGCCATGCGTGCCGTGAAAACCGAGTGATACCGAGAGACTGTCTGAAACGGGTTGGTCATGGGGCTATGGCCCCGGAGCGGGAGTCCCGGCTTCAGCCGGTGTGTGGCCGGAACCGGCTGAAGCCGAATGCTGCTACGTTTTCGTATACCGCATTAGGACGCCGTCGAGAAGGAGTATCAGCTCCACCATGGGTGCCATCGGGGCACATCTCGCACCTGTCGGGGCGCATCTCGCATCCGTCGGGACACCGTTGTACTCCGTCTGACAGGTGTTTGCAGCGTCCTGATGAGACATCACAGAATCTTAGCAGCATTCGGCTGAAGCCGGGACTCCTGGGGCGCTGTCCGGTGTCGCAGGGCACCCAGCATGCCGTGTGACCGACGCGCATCATCTTTTCAGACAGTCTCTGAGCAGCCGTAATGCTTCACGACAGGGTTGCGCGCCACCGCTGCATACCTCCACATGCAGAGGTGGCACGACCAGTGACTACGCATCTCCATTGTGTTGTTCTGAACCGATGGAACTTCCACATAGCTAAAATTGTGACTAAAGTCATGTAGTGCTCACGGCAGCATTACGATAGACTCGCAAGCACGACAAATGTTCGTGATAGAGCGGAGTCCTGATGAAGCGTGCCCCGGAGTCTGGACTGAACCAGCCCGGTAGGACGACTATGGCTGATTGGAGAGGGAAGGGAGAGAATGCTGCTACGTCATTGCCTGAAAATTGCTATCCTGGTCTGTCTGATCGTGCCGGCTATCGGCAGATCTCAGGCCAGTCCCGTATCGTCAACCGCATCAGACAACCGGGTTTATTTACCTATAGTTGTGATGTCAGAAGAGAGTGCTGCAATTGCAATGAAGAACCGGGTGGTTGAGCTTATGAACGCGCAGCGTGTGGCGCATGGATGCACGCCACTGACCGTCAATCCGCGCCTGACCGCGGCTGCCCAGCGTCATAGCACGGATATGGCGCTCAATGATTTCTTCAGTCATATCGGTTTTGACGGCTCAACGATGGATCAGCGTATGCGAGCGGCCGGCTACATTCCCCGCAAGTATGCTGAGAATGTGAGTGCCGGTCAGGACACCCCCGAAGCAGTTGTCGCAACGTTGATGGCCAGCCCGTCGCATCGTGCCTCCATCCTCGACTGTGAACTACAAGAAGTCGGTATTGGCTATTATCATCAACTCGATGATCAGTACAGCGTGCTGACCGATGATCGGAGTATCCAGGGTCCGTTCTTCCACTACTGGACCCAGGATTTTGCTACACCCGCCTCGTGAGCGCAGATGGGTTGCTGCAAGGGTGTGATGTAAATGCTTGCAGAACTCTCCACACTCATCTAGAATACCAGGCAGATCGCAGGAATGCTCCCGACGCGTTGGCCGCATGCCACAACGCTCCCCTGTGGTTGTCGGGCGCATTTCCTGCATGCTATTCCGGACAGTGCAGATCAGTCCTATCGTCGGCATGCGCCGACTCGGGAGAGGCACCTATGCTCCGCACACTTACCCACAGGATCTTGTTGATTATCGTTCCCATCTTTGTTGGGATCATGGTTGCTGCGGTCATCAGCATTATGAATCTCCTGGCGGTTGAGGAACAGGTGGATCATCTCGGCACCGAAACCGTGGAGCAGATGCGCCTCTCTATGGAATAATGAATGATCTCTGGTGCTATCCACGCTGTCCGAAGGAGTTGTCTCGGCATAGCCAAGCATAGACGAGACGAGAAAGCTGCCGTGTCGCTGGTTACGATTCGTCTCGCAACCGGTCGATCAACGCCCGGACCTGCCGCTCGATCGCGGCCAGGGCCAGGGCCGGTTCCGCTGTGTGAACATCATCAACCTGCCAGTAGCCCACCCGGTCGGACCAGTGCGCAAAACGCTCGATCATCAGGGGCCGGTGCTCCTGCTCACAGAGCGCGATGACCCGAGCAGACGCATGCAGATCTTCCGGCTGGAGTGCCCGCGGGAAGCGCAGCGGTGGTTCAACCGGGATGCCCCGCGCTGCCAGGCCATCGAGCGCATGGGCCGAGATCGGGCCGATATTGCCGGCTCCCCGCTCAAGCGCCAGCCCCCGCGAGTCGGCAACCCAGTTGAGGTTCATTTCGGCGGCCAGGACGTTAAACAGAATCGCGGCGAAGCGGCTGCGGTAGTAGTTTCCGGTGCAGAGAAACAGCAGTCGCGCCGGTTGTGATGGTGTGTGCATTCTCCCTCCTGCTTGTGATGATCCGGTGACAGGTCGGCGGTGTGTCGCTCACGCGCTGCCCCGGCATTGGCGTCCCGGCTTCAGCCGGTGGAATGCCTGCCGGGACTGCGGCTTACTGCCAGGCAAGCCTGGTCCGGCTGAAGCCGGGACGCCTGTTCAGCGCTGACCGGATGTATGTTTCAGCCGTCTTCATACATCGGCTGAGGAACGTTGAGCAAATAGTCCGGATATGAATACTTTCGTGAACCATGTTAACGTTACGCTAACGTTATTCTAACACTGGGGAGTTACAATAAGAGGTGAAGACGAGAGCAGCCGGGCCAATCGCAGGAGGTCTGGAGCAGATTGCCCGGTCGGTACACCTCTGCATTGTGGGAAAACAGGTTCAGGCCAGCATGTGATCGGTGGAGTGGCAGTATTACCTGCCGATCAGATCCGCGCCTGCCTGGTATGGTGGTCCAGCCATTCTGGAACGTATACGCAGAGGTTTTTCTACCGGCCCGGCAAGTATACGCGCGCCGTTTGAGGAGGTGATGCTGCGATCCCGTTGCACAACCTGATACCATTCGATGGTCCCGGAAGCGGGGTGGATGTGGCCTGAAGCAGGTTGCCACATCCGCCCCGCTCTTTGTTTTCCCACAAAGCCCGCGCCCGGAGCCGGTTTGCAGCCCTGGCACGTCAGTTGCAAAGAAGAAGCCATTCATACTGATGTATTGTCATAGCCACAGAGGACACAGAGGTCGCAGAGGTAATGAACGGGAACGTGCTGTGCGCCCATTGCGTACGTTCCGGACGATGATTATCGAACAAAGGTTTGTTCTCGGCCCTTTGTTCTCGGTCCTTTGTTCTTTGTTCTTTGCATGTTCTCAGTTCTCAGTTCTCAGTTCTCAGTTCTCGGTCCTTTGTTCTCAGTTCTTTGTTCTCTGTTCTTTCCATAGAATGAGAAAGTGACCAGGTGATGCAGCGAAGTCATGATTTACACGGCCAGGTGCCGGATACCGCCAATGTTGCCCTGCTCCTGATAGATGTCATCAACGGGATGGAGTTTCCCGAAGGGCCCATGCTGATGGAGCATGCGCTCCCCGCCGCGCAGCGCATTGCGCAACTCAAGCAGCGCTGCAAGCAGGCGCAGATCCCGGTCATCTATGCCAATGATAACTTTGGGCGCTGGCGCTCCAACTTTGGCGAACTGATTGCGCACTACCTGGAAGATGGCGCACCGGGACGCCCGATTATCGAGTTGCTGCGCCCCGACGACGATGACTACTTTGTCCTCAAGCCCAAGCACTCCGGCTTCTACTCAACCACCCTCGATACCCTGCTGACCCATCTTGGCGCGACGACCTTGATCCTCACGGGGTTTGCCGGTAATATCTGTGTAATCTTTACGGCCCACGATGCCTACATGCGCGATTTTCGCCTGTTTGTCCCCCAGGATTGTGTCGCCTCCAACACGCATGGTGAGAATGCGTATGCGCTGGAGCATATGCAGCAGGTGCTCAAGGCCAATATCGCGCCATCGGTTGAACTGGACCTGCCGGCGTTAAAATATCGGAAGGTGTAACGTTGTTCAAGTCATTGCCGCAATGAGCAGAACTATCTCGTCCGGCTCTTGTGGTGGGAGGTAACCCCTATGCCAGACGCTTTTTTCTCGATCTACTCCCACGGTTTCATCCGTGTCGCCGTCTGTGTGCCCTATGTACGGGTCGCCGACCCGTCTTACAACCTGGAGCACACGCTTGACCTGGCCCGGCGTGCCTCGGACCGGCATGCTGCGGTCGCCCTCTTTCCCGAACTGGGGCTCTCAGCTTACTCCAACGAAGACCTGTTCCACCAGGATGCGCTGCTCGATGCAACCCGCGATGCGATTGCACGCCTGCTGGAGGCGAGCCGCAGCCTGACGCCACTGTTGCTGGTTGGCGCACCGCTACGCTTCGAGGGCAAGCTCTTCAACTGTGCGCTGGTGATCTATCGCGGGCGGGTGCTGGGGATTACCCCCAAGACCTATCTGCCCAACTACCGCGAGTTCTACGAGAAGCGCCAGTTTACCTCAGGGCGGGACGCGGTCAGCCGCGAGGTGCTGTTCCTGGGGGAGCGGGTGCCCTTTGGCAACGATATTATTTTTGATGCAACCAATGTAGTCGATTTCTCGCTGCATGTCGAGATCTGCGAGGATGTCTGGACGCCGATTCCGCCCAGCACCTATGCTGCTCTGGCGGGCGCAACAATCCTGGCAAACCTGTCGGCAAGTAATATCACGATTGGCAAGGCGGACTTTCGCCGCGACCTGTGTGCTTCCCAATCCGGGAAGTGTATTGCGGCCTACATGTACTCGGCGGCAGGCCCCGGCGAGTCGACCACCGATCTGGCCTGGGATGGGCATGCATTGATCTATGAGAATAACGATCTGCTGGCCGAGTCGGAGCGCTTTGCCTCCGGGGAGCAGATTATCACCTCCGATATTGATCTGGAGCGCCTGGCGCAGGACCGGATGCGCCTGACCAGTTTCAACGACGCAGTTGGCGATCATCAGGAGCGGGTGCGATCGATCCGGCGTGTGGACTTTGAGTTTCAGGTGCCCACCGGCGAAGTTGCGCTGCAGCGGCAGGTGGACCGCTTCCCCTATGTGCCCAGCGATCCGGTGCTGCGGAATGAGCGCTGCTTTGAAGCCTACAACATCCAGGTCCATGGCCTGATGAAGCGGCTGTCCAGCACGAGCATTCAGCGGTTGGTGATCGGCGTGTCGGGTGGGCTCGACTCGACCCAGGCGCTCATCGTGGCCGCCAGGACGATGGACCGGCTGGGGCTGCCGCGTACGAATATCCTGGCCTACACCATGCCCGGCTTTGCCACCAGCGATATCACCCTGGTCAACGCGCATAACCTGATGCGGGCGCTGGGCGTGCAGCGCGAAGAGATTGACATAAAACCGTCGAGCATGCAGATGCTGCGCGACCTCAAGCATCCCTACGCGCAGGGTGAGGCGGTCTATGATGTCACGTTTGAGAATGTGCAGGCGGGTGAACGCACTTCGCACCTGTTCCGCCTGGCGAACTTCCACAGCGCGATGGTGCTCGGCACGGGTGATCTGAGCGAGCTGGCGCTGGGCTGGGCCACCTACGGCGTGGGCGATCATATGTCGCACTACAATGTCAATGCCTCGGTGCCCAAAACCCTGATCCAGCATCTTATTCGCTGGATCATCAGCTCCGGCCAGTTTAATGCGGAGACGAATGTTATTCTGCAGTCCATCCTCGACACCGAGATTTCCCCGGAACTGGTGCCGGGGGCGGGCGATGATGAGCGTGACCGGCCCGCGCAGAGCACCGAGGAGAAGATTGGCCCCTACGAACTGCAGGATTTTAACACTTACTACATCACGCGCTACGGGTTTCGTCCCAGCAAGGTCGCCTTTCTCAGTTACCACGCCTGGCATGACCGGGCGCACGGTGCCTGGCCGGAGGGTCTGCCGGTGAACAGGCGCAACCAGTATGATCTGCCAACGATAAAAAAATGGCTGGAGGTTTTTGTCTACCGCTTCTTCAAGATCAGCCAGTTCAAGCGCTCCGCAGTGCCCAACGGCCCCAAGGTCGGCTCCGGCGGCTCACTCTCGCCCCGGGGCGACTGGCGCGCACCCAGCGACTCGGAAGCACTGGTCTGGCTGGAGGAGCTACGCCGCAATGTGCCGGGGTAGGAAGCAATCGGCTAATGAACATTGAACTGGGATGCGGACGCGCAGAAGCGCGTCCCTACCAGAACAGACAGCCGTAGGGTGCATTCTATGCCAGACCAGACAGGTCTCCGAAGACCTGTCTGGTCTCTATGCTGATATGCGGACTATTCTTTCACTCTTCATCAGCACCGTTTTGCTGCACCGCCCCGAAATTGTTCGCAGACCTGGGGACGGAGCTGGTAGGGTGCATTCTATGCACCGTTTTGCTGGGGACGGAGCTGGTAGGGTGCATTCTATGCACCGTTTTTCTTCATTAGCCGGATCAGGCTTGCATTAGGTGCCAGACCAGACAGGTCTCCGAAGACCTGTCTGGTCTCTATGCTGATATGCGGACTATTCTTTCACTCTTCATCAGTCAGGGTTCCAGGATAGCATATTTGTTCTGCCGGCCGCTACGAATAACCGTAGTATTACATCCTATTAATAGAACCCCCCTTTTTCATAACATCCCGTTCATCTCCGGTTAACATCAGCCCATCCTCAGCGCTCTAAAGCGGCAAAAGCGTAGCGGGTACAGCCCGATATGCCCCGCTCCAGCCGGATATCATGCAACTATTTCTTGTTTGAAAATACACTGCATGCACCATTTCTTAACACAAACCTTTACACGGGATAACAATTCGTTCATATCGGGTTAACGCGGGTCGCTTAGGTTACGCCTGCACCGAAAAGGTTTCTAAACACTACTGCAGCGTGCCGTGGAACGCGCGGCTGCCGAGGGCTGTGCCGCAGTTCCGCGTGAGTCGATGGGTACGCTTGTGTGCCTGATGCAGCCCCCAGGTGTGAGGTTGTAGCGTTTTATGCTGGAAGGAGAAAGGTTGTATGGTACGGAGAGGCGTTTTGTTCGTATCCGTCCTGGCCATGATCGCCGCACTACTCTTCACAGCAACGATGTTCCCGCAGCAGGGAACCGTCCAGGCTCAGGAATATGAGACCGGGAATGTTATCTTTATCCACCCCGATGGTACGGCACTGAACCACTGGACCAATGCACGCATCTACTGGGAAGGACCGGACGGCTTCCTGGAGTGGGATCTGCTGCCCGAGATGGCCGCCTATCGCGGGCATATGTCCGACCGGTTGACGGGAACCTCGAATGGTGGCGCAACTGTGCATGCCTTTGGCTACAAAGTGCAGGGTCCGGGCTCCTTCGGTCAGGATGGTGGCGGTGAGGATGCCCGCCCGATCCTCTCACTGTCCGGCTATGCGGGTAGCATTATGCGTGAGGCGGCGAACGCCGGCCACCCGATTGGTATTGTGAATGATGGTGACCTGCCGGAGCCGGGCACGGGAGTTTTCCTGGCCGAGGTTGCCGACCGGGGCGAGGCTTCAGAGATTGCCCGGCAGTTCCTGGATGGGCGGCCCGGCTTCGAGGGTGAGGCCCCGCCGGAGGTTATGCTGGGCGGTGGCGAGCGCTTCTTTCTGCCGGAGGGTACGCCGCGCTGTGAGAGTGCCGAGGCGATCACGCCCGAGTGTGCGGTGCATATCGACCCGGTCAATGGGCGCGGTCCCGCACGCACTGATGGCCGCAACCTGATCCAGGAGGCCATCGACGACGGGTATGTCGTGGTGCGCACCCGCGAGCAGTTTGCGGATCTCTGGGCCGAGATCCAGGCCGACCCGGACTACACCCCCAAGGTGCTGGGTCTGTTTGCCGCCGATGATATCTTCAACGACGAGCCCGAAGAGGTGCTGCTCGAACTGGGCCTGATCGATGAGACGGTTGCCGCCGATGATAAGGAAGGCCGGCTGGTTGTCTGGGGGGATCTGCCCGGCACGCCGGGCTATAACCCGCCGACGCCCGCCGAGATGAACACCATGGCCCTGGAGTTGCTGGAGCGGCACAGCCAGGCGGATGAGAAGTCCTTTATGCTCGTCACCGAGGTTGAGAGTACCGACAATCTGGGCAATAACAACAATGCCGTTGGTACCCTGCGCGCGCTCAAGCGGGCGGATGATCTGATCGGCGTGGCCCGGGCCTTCCAGGAAGAGGTGCCGGACACGATGATCATTACCGCTGCCGATAGCGATGCGGGTGGAATGCAGGTGGTAGCTCCCCCGCCCACGGACGATGACGGGAACGTTACCGCAGTCCCCGGCAACACGGTTGCCGGCGAGCCCGTCCCCTACCCGCTTGACGGCATTGAGGGGCCCGCCAGTCCGCCGTTTATGGCCACCGCCGATGCCTTCGGCCAGGAACTGCCCTTTGCGATCACCTGGTCCGGCCTGCCGGACGTTGCCGGTGGCATCCTCTCCCGGGCACAGGGGCCGAACGCGGAGCTGCTGCGCGAGATCTTCTTTGATCGGTTCGATAGCACCGATGTCTACCGCATGATGTATGTGACGATGTTCGGTGAGTTGCTGCCCTCGGCTATGGGTGAGATGGCCCCGACCCGCGACGGCAACGGCGGCGACGACATCACGGTGACGCTGATGCCGGAAGATGCTACCAACAAGGTTGGTACCGAGCATACGGTTACGGCGACCGTGCTCGATGCCGATGGGCAGCCGCTGATCAAGGAGATGGTCTACTTCGCGGTGACTGGCGCAAACGAAGCTGACGGCAGCGCAATGACCGACGAGAATGGTGAGGCCGGCTTCAGCTACACTGGCGATGACGAGGGGGTCGATACCATCGTCGCCTGGGTCGATCAGGACGGCAATGGTGAGCTGGATGCCGCAGATCCGCAGGCCACGGCGACCAAGACCTGGGAGGCGACAACTGCCATATCACTGGTTTCGTTCACAGCCGGCGTCAGCGGTGCGGATGTGGTTCTGAACTGGGAGACGGGCGCGGAGATCGACAACGCAGGCTTCAACCTCTACCGGGCGACCAGTCTGGATGGAGCCTACACGCAGATCAATGCGACCCTGATCCCGGCGGAAGGTGATGTCTTTGCCGGTGCCTCCTACAGCTTTGTAGATACGCCGGGGGCCGGTATTTTCTACTATCTGCTGGAGGATGTCGATTTCTCCGGCATAACGACAACCCACGGGCCGGTTAAAGTTGAGATGTAGTGTGGCGGAGATGCGCGTACGCATTGCCCGCGTGTAACTGGTGTGGCCCTGGATCAGATGATCCGGGGCCACATTGTCGGTGAAGCAGATGGCGATGGAAAAGGGAGCAACTCACGATGAAATTTCCCACCACACGCATTATGTTGTTAATCCTCCTGCTGTTGTCAGGCACGACGGCGGCGCCGCCGGTAGCCAGCGCCGCGCCACCCGGCAGCGATCTGCGCCTGGTAGCCGGCAGTGAACAGGATCTGATCCTGGAGTTTACCGCCGAGGACATCCAGGCAGAAAGCGTAACCTATGCCGGGCAGACCTATGATCGCCTGGTCATTCAGGATACCACCCAGACAACCATCCCCGGAGCGCCCCAGGTGCCCACACGCGGAACGCTGGTGGGACTGCCCACAACGCAGGGGCTGAGTATGCAGGTGCTGGCGGTTGAAACCGAACGCCGCCGCGGCTATCGTCTGCCGCCCGCGCCAACGCTAAGTCTCCCCGATACAAGCCCGCAGAACCTGGACAGCCGCGCCCTCCAGACGGAGATTGTGCCCGACCCGGACATCTACACGGCCAGGGCTTTCTACCCGGATGCGCCGGTTGCGACCGGCACGCCGGGCTTCCTGCGGGATCAGGCGGTGGTGCCGGTGCAGTTTTACCCGGTGCAGTACAACCCGGTCACCGGGGAGATCCGCTTCGCCCGGCGTATTCGGGTGCAACTGACCTGGGACTCCGCCGCGGCCCCGGCAACCGGCCCCCGCGCCGGCCATCCGGCGTATGAGGCGATGCTGCGCACGACGTTGCTCAACTATGCCGATCTGGAACGACCGTCCGGCGTTGCGCGCCCGCCTGCAGCCGGGCCGCCCAGGATGACCGTGGCTCCCCGGCAGGCCACACCTGCCCTCAAGCTCGCGGTGACGGAGGATGGGATCTACCGGCTCACCCCCGATGCGCTGCGGGAAGCGGGCCTGGCCCTGGAAGATATCGATCCCCGCACGCTCAAAATGACCAATCGTGGCGCTGAGATCCCGATCTTCATTGCTGGCGAGACCGACGGCAGCTTTGACGCCGACGACTATCTGCTCTTCTACGGGGTGGCGCTCGACGATAGCTACACCGGGACGAATGTCTACTGGCTGACGGCCGGCGGTGACGTGGGGCTGCGCATGGCAACCCGCAGCGGCGTACCGGCGGCTGGTGCCGTCACCCCGGCCTCCTTCCCGGCCACGCTCCACGCCGAGGAGAATAGCGACTACTGGCAAACCATGCCCGATGGCGCGGGCCAGGATCGCTGGTTCTGGGGACGCCGCTTCAGTGTCTCTACGCAGTCCGAGTCTCGTGATTATCCCCTCCAGTTGGACAACATCGTACAGACCGAAGTGCCGGCACAGGTGCGGGTGCGCCTCCAGGGGCGTAGCGATGTCGCGGCCGATCCCGACCATCGTACCCGGATCTATCTCAATGGCACGCTGATCGACGATCAATCCTGGGATGGGCTGGCCCGGTTTGACCATGATGTCACCGTGCCGCACTCCGCCCTGCGCGAGGGTCGCAACACCCTGACCGTGGAGAGTGTCGCGCTCCCCGAGGTCATCCCCAACCAGCTCTGGCTCAACTGGATCGCCATTGATTACCGGGACCGCTACGTGGCCGAGGATGACCAGTTGCAGTTTGGTGTCCCGGCAGCGGGAGACTTTGCATTTGAGCTTACCGATTTCAGCCAGGCGGACATCGCCGTCTTTGACATTACCGACCCGGCCAGTGTCACCCGCATCACGGACACGACTACAACTGCGGCGGCGGGGCGCTACACGCTGCGCTTTGGGGCTAGTGCGCGCGCGTCGTCCCGCTACCTGGCGCTGACCCCGGCACACTACCGAGCACCTGCCGCCATCGAGCTGGATCAACCCTCGTCCTGGCGCAGTCCGGCCAATGGTGCGGACTATGTCATGATCACGCATGCGGACTTCGCCGCCAGTGCCCGGCGGCTGGCAGACCATCGCAGCGCTGCCGGCCTGCAGGTCGCCCTGGTCGATATCCAGGATATCTATGATGAGTTCAACGGCGGGATTTTCAACCCGCAGGCCATCCGCGATTTCCTGACCTATGCCTACGAAAACTGGCAACCGGCCCCGACCTTTGTGCTGCTGCTGGGCGATGCCTACTGGGACTACCGCAACTACCTGAGCGATACGCCCAACTATGTCCCGACGCAGACCGTTCAGACGGAGGTACTGGGCGCGACGCCCTCGGACAACTGGTTTGTCACCGTGAGCGGCCCTGATGTGTTGCCCGACATGTTTATCGGGCGGCTGGCGGTGGAAACATCCGCCCAGGCCGAAGCGGTCGTGGATAAAATCATCGCCTACGACGAGCAACCGCCGGACGCTACCTGGAATCGGAATGTCCTGCTGGTGGCCGACGACGACAATCCGCTCTTTGAAGAGCATTCCGAGGATATGGTCTCCCGCCTGCCGCCGGACTACCAGGAAGATGCTACCATCCAGCGGGTCTATGTGGGGGACTACCCGCCGGGCAACCCGACCGAGGAGATTAGCACGGCGATTAACGCGGGTAGCATTCTGGTTAACTACAACGGTCATGGGCAGGTAAGCGGGTGGGGTCGCTGGGAGGGCAACCGGCGCGTGATTTTTGATCGCCCCGAAGTTGCCGCCTTGAACAACAGCGACAAGTTGCCCCTGGTCGTTATTGCCAACTGCCTGAATGGCCTCTTCACCGGGACGACGGCGCAGGTTTCCATGGCCGAGGTGCTGCAGCGGCTGGAACAGCGCGGTGCGGTGGCAGTCTGGGCGGCAACCGGGCTGGACTACCCCTCCGGGCATCGCCTGCTGATGGGGCACTTCTATGATGCGATCTTCCAGCGGTTCCAGCGGACGCTGGGCGTTGCCAGTACCGCAGCCAAACTGCAGACCTATGCGCAGGACGCCGGCCAGGAAGATCTGGTCGAGATGTTTGTGCTCTTTGGCGATCCCGCCACCAGGCTCGGCATACCGGCCCCACCGGAGAGTGTGACGCTGGGCGGGCCAACGACGGGGGAAGTCAACACGGCCTACAGCTTCACGGCGGTGTCTGAGGCGTCTACGCAGCCGATCCAATACACCTGGGAAGCGCCCGATCAGGCGATCGTTATCAATGCCGACGGCGGAACCGAGGACACGGTCACATTTACCTGGGAGACGCCCGGCGAGAAGACGTTAACCGTGACGGTGACGAATACGTGGGGCATAGCTACGGCAACCCACACCATTGTCATCGCCGAACCTGGTGATCCACCGCAACCCGACCCGACACCGCAACCCGACCCGACACCGCAACCGGGGCCGGAACCACGCGAGACGCTGCCAGTTTATCTACCGCTCGTCATTAATTAACCGGAGTTATACCAATAGTCATGGCTCTACGAGCCACCAGGAAGCATGAAAATGAGCGGTCAGTACATGCGTGCTGAATACGGCCTATTTTCAGAGGAATTTGTTGTCATAGCCACAGAGAACACCGAGGACGCAGAAATGATAAACGAGAACGTGCTGCCGTTGCGCCCGTTGTGCCCATTCCCGTTGATTGCTGGTTTAATGGCAAATTAGTATTACGCGGTGAAGGTTTGGACCACGAAAGCCGCGAAATGAACGAAAACTGCGAAACGACCAGTGCTGATAGACGTTATGCGATCCCACTGGTCAAACGCCCGGTTTGAATGCCTACCGCGTCACCCGGAACTACTCACTCGAAGGAGCACCCCCGCCGGGTGCTCCTTCGCTCTTGCTGTTCAGCACGCCAACCCGCTTCTGGCACCATTCTTGCTAAAGCAAGTTGCAGCAAGGAATATCTGCAAAGGAGTAGGACACATGGAGCACAAACGCGAATGGCTCTCGCTGGCAGAGGCGGCTGACTTGCTTAAGGTGGGCGTACCAACCATTCAGAGCCTGATTGACCGGGGTCTGTTGCATCCCCGGCAACTGGAAGGGCAGACCGTCCTCTCTATCGATATGGTTCTGGGATTTTTGCGCGAAGATCAGCGCAGGCTCCTGGAAACTGAGGGCCGGCCCCCCAATCATGGGTTGAGCGCCGGCGGAAATGGAGTAATGCCCCATGACGGCTGAGACACACCCACAACCACTTACTGCATTTGACTGGTCGATCTATGGCGACGCGACCTTCGCCGGGCTGTCGGCCTTGATCCCGGTTCCACTGGCTGACTGGGCTTCCGAGGAGTTCTTCCGGCGGCGCATGCCGTCCGTTATTGCCGAGCATCGCGGGCGCAAGCTGCCGTCAGCGATCGTTGAGGAACTGAACGAGGGCGGGCGGGGTGTCCTGGCAACCTGCCTGATGCTCCCGTTCAAGTTTGTCTATGAGTTGATCACCCGGCTCTCGCGCAAGCTGCTCTATTTTCTGGCGGTGAAAGAGGCGACCGATAAGGTGAGTGGCTACTGGCACCGGGCCTTCTTGATCGACTACATGCTGCAGCAGGGTCATCTGCAGGATAAAGCGCAGGCCCGGGCGGCGCGGCAGGCCCAGGCGCGGGTACTGAACCGGACGCATAGCCCGCTCAGGCAACTGGCACACCGGCTCATCAGCGATACCCGGCATCTCTCGCAGAGCGTGCGCCGCGCGCGGCAGGGCGAAGAAGATGAGCAGGTACAGCAGGCCCGCTCCTATCTGCGGGAGCGCTGGCACGAGTTTGACGACTACCTGGTGAAGCTGGCGGGCGACTATGATCGCGCCTACCAGCAGGTTCGTTCACAACAGCAGGAGGTTGCTGCATGACCACGACAACGCAGACGCAACGCAAGCAACAAGAGTCATCAGACTGGTTTGTGCCGACAGCGGCCGCACAGACCTGGCAACGCTTTCGTGCAGAGTGTGCCGCCCTGCCGGGCGCTGTCTGGCGGGTCTGGCTGATGACGCTGGCAATCGGGGCGGTTTTGTCGGCGCTGATCGCGGTGGGCGTGGCACTGCTGGGGAAGTGGCTGGCCCCGCGCGGGATGCAGGTGTGGGACGAGCAGACGCTCAGGGCGATCAGTAACTGGCAGTTGTTAGGATTTACCGACGGCATCGCCTTTGAGTCGCTGGGGAATGCCTTCTACCTGGGACCGCTGATGCTGCTGGTGGCGGTGATTGCGATCCGCTGGTCGCGCCCACTGATCGCGCTCAGCGTTGTCCTGGCCTACATTCTGGAGCGGCCCTTTTTCTTTATCGGCTGGATGCTCTGGAACCGCAGCCGCCCACAGTTTATCGCGGATGGGGTGGCTTCCCCCAGTTTCAACTCGTTTCCGTCAGGCCATGTATCGCTGGCCTTTGCCGTCTACGGTTTGCTGACCTATCTCTGGCTGCGCTCAACCTCCAACGCGCTTGAGCGGCTGCTGGCCTTAGTCGTATTTGTGCTGGTGATTGCGCTGGTCAGTATGGGCCGCCTGCTGCTGGGCTCCCACTGGCCGAGCGATGTGATTGCCGCCTGGCTGGTGGCGCTGCCATGGCTTCTGACGATTATTGTGGCGTTGCGGCGTGCCGAGCGCGTTCGGTCTGCCGCTGACCGGGACGCCCATCCCTCTCAGGCGTAGGCTTTTGTGGTAGGGACGCGCTTCTGCGCGTGCGACGGCGCAAAGATTGTCAAGAACGAGATATGTTTTGCGGCCTTGCGCGAGATGTTTTATCCGGGCAGAAAAAGAGACGCGCCGCAGCACGTCTCTCCGCCAACCAGATCGCGCTTCCGCTGTTACTGCTTGCGCCCATACTTAAAGTAGGCCAGCGGCCCGACATAGTTGATCAGCGAAACACCCACCCAGACCCACTTATTCCCGTTAATCTCATCAGCCGGGCGCTTACGAATATCCCAGAGCGCCCCGGCAAGCAATCCCAGTTGCACCATTGTCATAACGATGATGCCCACTTTTTGCGCTCCCGTCAGATCTTCCCAGCGTTTCTTCTCTTTCATCACTCACCTCGCTTGTTTCGTAAGGACGGGCTTCTGCGCGTCCGCTGCCTGTCCTGATCCTGATACGATAGAACGTTCCGTAGGGATGCGCTTCTGCGCGTCCGTCGTTCTATTCTTCGCTGTGCTCGTGTTGCTCCTACCCGGTCAGATCCTGGCGGCGGAACAGCCAGAGCGTCAGCCCGGCGAAGAGCAGGGTGTAGGCCGCAATCCCCAACATCGCCGGTCCCGGATTGAGCAGTTGCAGCGCATCCTCCGCCGCAGCGACCTGCAGGTCAACGGCCGCCTGGTTGAACTGCAACAGCCCGTTCCCCAGCATCCATGGCAGGAATTGCATAATCCGGGCCCCGATGTCACCGGCAAAGCTCAGAATCTCTGCCAGAATATTCTCCACAAACAGAAAGGCAATCCCACCACCCAGCGCGGCGGCCGGTGAGCGGCCGGCAACCGCCAGCAGACCCGTCAGAGTGGCGTAGGGCAGCAGCGCATAAGCTGTTAGCAGCACACCCAGCAGCAGATATCCCCAGTTGACCTGGTTCCAGGCCAGCGCGCCCTCAAGCTGATAGGTAAAGAACGCTGTGGCGATGCCGCCCAGCAGCAGCGGCGTCACCACCAGCAGCAGCAGGGGCAGCAGCAGCGCGGAAAAGGTTGCATTCAGCCAGACCGGGCGCGACACGCCATGACTGAGCCAGAGATGCAGCGTCCGCCAGGTGTAGCCCTGCGCTATCACAAATCCGGCCAGAACGACCACCACTACGCCCCCGAAGAGCGGCTGTGCGGCGATACTCAACAGGGTCACCAGCGAGTAGGGCCAGAGAAACGCGGTCAACTCGCCCGCGCCCCCGAAGGTGAAGATGCCGATCATGAGAAACAGGATCAGCCCACCCAGTATCCCCAGTGTAATCCAGAGCAGTGGTCGCCGCAAGAGTTTGACCTGCTCGGCTGCCAACACATTCTGAAACATGAATGTAGCTCCTCACTATACAGAACAGAGAACAAAGTTCTTGCACTATGCCGCTTTGTCGGCGGTCAGTTCAAAGAAAATATCCTCCAGATCGCCGCGATCATAAGTAACTTCGCTGGGCACCATATCGTTAGTTACCAGATGTTTGATCACCGCTTCACTGGAGATGCCCGCTACATCCACATAGTTGCCGTTGGGCTGAACTGTGCGCACCCCCGGCAGCGCCTGAAGCACCGGCACCGCCGCCTGGGGTGCCGGCAGCCACACGCGCACTACCTGGCGATCACCCAGCAGCTCGGCAACCGTACCCTGGGCCACAACCTTGCCGCGACTCAGCACCGTGATCTGGTCGCATACCTGCTCAACCTCGTGCAGCAGATGGCTGCTGAGGAACACCGTAATGCCGGCGGCGGCGAGGGCCCGCAGCAGTTCGCGCATCTCGCGCATGCCCGCCGGGTCCAGGCCGTTGGTGGGCTCATCCAGCACCAGCAGGTCGGGACGGTGCAGGAGGGCTGCACCCAGCCCCAGGCGCTGCTGCATCCCGGTGGAGTAGCTGCGGAAGGGCCGGTTGGCGGCATGAGTCAGGTCAACCAGTTCCAGTACCTCTTCCACCCGCCGATCATCAACATCGGGATAGAGATAGGTCAACAGGCGCAGGTTAGCCCGCCCCGACATATGCGGCACCATGCCGGGCGTCCCGACCAGCGCCCCAACCCGGCGTAGCACCCCGGTCTGCTGTGGCGTCACCGGCTCGCCAAAAAGCTCAATCCGGCCGGCAGTCGGGTGCAGCAGCCCCAGGAGCATCCCGATGGTGGTGGTCTTACCGGCGCCATTCGGCCCCAGGAAGCCGGATACGCTCCCCTCGGGGACACGCAGATTGACCGCATCAACGGCCGCAACCGGGCCATACTGTTTGCTCAGATTATATGTTTGTAACACCAGGTTGGACATTGGTTTGACATTCCTTTCCTTCTGGTCATCTGGAACCTGGCCCAGGCACGCTACCTTTCAAATAACCGGGCTTACCTGTGTTCTTACCCGGAAAAGGATATCGCCTCCGGCAGGGTGAAACAAGCTAAAAACGTACCATGCTGCCGCAGGCGGAACCATTCTGCATCGGAGCAATCGCCTGGTTTGCAATACTACCGCGCAGGTTCTGCTATTTGAACGGTATTGGACCCAAGCATACACGGGAATGCTGCCGGGCACATCCGGCGCACAATTGATTACTGTTGTGACGTTTGACACAGGCAATCCTGGTCAACTGACCAGGCACAGTTTGAGAATAAGCGGATATGATTCTAATACTCTGTTAATATAGAACCCTTTACAACGCGGCTCAAAATTGTTACAATGGTCACAATGAATTCTGTAACATCTGCTTCTGCTACGCCCCACTGGTCGTAGCGCCGGCTGTAACAGATACGGCGCAATCTTCCTCCGGGAAGGGAGTGCCTCCCAATACAACGGTTGTCCTGAGATGACCTTACACAGATCCCGCGCACGCGGCAGGAGTTTCCCCTGACTCCTGCCGCGTCGTTGTGTTATGGTGGGTATGGATGCCTGGAATGGTTTTATGCTACGAGGGGGAAGATGGATGACTGAGCAGCAGGATCTGGCAGAACAGCTTGCGGAGCAGCAACGCGAGAATGCCTGGCTCCGCCAACAACTCGAACGCCAACGCGAGATCAATGGCGAACTGCGCCGGGCCGTGGCGGACCTGGCGCGTACCTTTCAGGCCTCGCTGGTCGAGGCGTACGATGCGGGCGAGGCGGGCGATATCGAGCAGGTGCGCAAGATAACCCGCGCAAACAAGGCCAACTGGCAGCAGTATCTTCAGCAGATTATCGCGGCGGCAAAGCAGCAACCGCCCTCCCGTTCGGGGAGCTAACCCGGCCTTTTTGCCACAGAGTCCACCGAGGACACCGAGATGTGAGGCTGGCGTCAGTTGGTTCTCGGTTCTCAGTTCTCGGTTCTTCTACAACAAAAAAGCTCACGAGAAATCGCAAGAGATCTCTCGTGAGCTACAGTCTATTGACTTCCATCGTGGTTCACTCACATTCACTATTCAAAATGTAACACCCCTACAGCAGCCCCAGGTGCAGCGCCAGCGTGCCCAGTCCTAGCAGCAGCGCCAGACCGCCGACACTCGTCAGCGTGGTGACAAAGCTGGTCGAAACGCGGGCCGGGTTAATGCGCAACGCCTTCAGCAACAGCGGAATGCCCAGTCCGACCAGGGCCGCCAGCAGCAGATCGCCCAGCATTGCACCGCCGACAACCAGTCCCACTCCCGCGCTGCCCTGCCACATCCAGCCAATCAGCCCGGCCAGCAGCCCGATGCCCAGCCCGTTGCTAATGCCGATCAGGAGTTCGCGGCGCAGCACGGGGCGCAGGTTGGTCAGGCGAACCTCGCCCAGCGTCAGCGAGCGCACAATAAATGACAGGGTCTGCGTGGCCGCTTTGCTCCCCTGGATAACGATCAGCGGGAGAAACGCCGCCAGCACGGTTGCGCCGGCAATCACACTGCTAAACGTACTGACAAGCCAGACCACCAGCAGCGCAAACAGCAGATTGAGTGACAGCCAGGTAAACCGCTGTCCAATGGCGCGTACCAGCGGGCGCTCAACCGTCTCATCTTTGGCGACGCCGGCCATCTGGTACATCTGCGCGGTGGCATCATTCTGGATGGCAGTGATCAGGTCACAGGCATCCATCGCCCCGACCAGGCGGCCCTTCTCATCGACGACGGGCAGCGCCAGCAACCCCGACTGGCTCAGGATGTGAGCCTGCTCCTGCAGCGTGGCATCGTGGGAGAGCGTAATCACCCGCCGGTCCATAATCTCGTAGAGCTTCGTCTCCGGTGTGGCCATCAGCAGTTTGTGCAGGCTGACCACGCCCACCAGATGCTCCTCAATATTGGTCACAAAAAGGTAATAAATGCTATCCGTATCGGATGTCATTTCGCGCAGAGCTTCAACTGTTTGTTCTACCGTCACATACTGTGGAAAACTCATCGCGGGCGCATAGTGCAGCCCCTGGACAAACTCGGCGGGTACTTCATGGACACGAACGATGGTCGGGCGGAGCAGGTCAAGCTCCGCAGCAGTGCGGAATGCAATCATCTGGGTACCTCCAGCATGCTACAGAGTCATTCGTATACCTATACGAACGACAGGCTCAGGTTAAATTGCGACCTGTGCCACAGCAAACTGGAGGTGGGGAAAGCAAAAAAAATCCCCAGGTACCTGCAATACCGGGGATGGGGTGAGCAGCGCGGCGGCTGATCAGCAGCGGTTGCCCTGGTGGAGCAACCCCCGAACCCGGTAGCAGTGCAGATGCACATGTGCGCGGCGGCACAGGCCGTTTTGTTTGTAAGGATAACTACTACCGTCCATAACTTCCATTGTGAACACATCTCCGGCGGATCACGCCGGCCCGGGCGTCATTACCCGAACCAGATCCATTGATTTTAATCCAGCCCTCCACAGAACATACTGCAAGGACCGTGCCAGAAGATGTACGGATACCGTGTGGGTCTGAGTGACCCAGAACAAGTATAGTTCCGTTTGCACGTTGTGTCAAGCTTTTGCGCAACTCTGCGGGTGGCGGAACAGCGATCATATGCCCATGCAGTGCCGGCGGCGTCTGCGGCTCCCTGGCGTAGTTACGCGGCAAACGGGTTATGACGGCTTGCACCGGCCGGGCACAGGCCCGTGTGCAAACGCATCAGGTGTCAAAATATTTATCACACCCGTAGGGCGCACCGGCGTTGCAAAACCGGTGGCAGTATGGTACACTAGCGCCGGAACATGGCCCGGTAGCTCAGTGGATCAGAGCACCAGTCTTCGGAACTGGGTGTCGGGGGTTCGAATCCCTCCCGGGTCGCCACTTTTTGTGTTGGACAGACAAAAGACCAATGACGAACGACGAATGGTCGGGCGTGGTTGTTGCTCCTCAG
>DAOTVB010000150.1:0-16638 GCA_034436755.1 Chloroflexaceae bacterium
TTGGCAACCTGACCCTGACGATAGTCGAATTGCCGACCCAGGTCATCCGCCATCTGACCCCGCTGACGAGCCTGCAGCAACGCCTGCTGGCGTTGGCAGGCCTGGAGGATACCTGCTATCTGCGGCTGGTTGAGCATTCGTCTGAACCACCTGGATAAATAAGCGAACGGTGAGTTATAGCTTTTCGGCATCCTCAACCCCCATAAAAAAATCGCGCTTCGCGCGGAGCGCGGTGGGGAAGGGGAACCGTCCCCTTCCCCACACCCCATCCCCAGTTTCAGAACACAGGAAACAGAACACAGAACACAGAACACAGAACACCGACGCCGGTGCTGTATTCCTACATCGGTGTATGCCTCATCACTTATTCCTCCTCACTGCCCCCATGCAGGGGGGAATGACTGGCAAGCCGTAGGCCGAAGAAGTAGTAGCGGTAGCGCGGGTTGAGGTCGAAGTCGCGGTTCGCCCCGCGGACGAACTTTTGTGCAGTCCACCAGTTTCCTCCCCGAATTAAACGGCCACTTTCTCCCGCCAGATACTCCGCAGTCCACTCATCTCCAACAACATACGGATAATCTTTCCGCCACCTCGTCGCCGTCCACTCCCATACATTGCCGGCCATATCCAGCGCGCCGTAGGGACTCGCTCCTTTGGGGTAACTGCCCACCGGGGTGGTTTTACCAATGCCGGCCTCCTCGCTGTTGCACCGCCCTTCTTTCCAGGTATTGCCCCAGGGCCAGATCAACCCATCGGGGCCGCGCGCGGCCTTTTCCCACTCGGCCTCGGTGGGCAGTCGGAAGTCACAGCCGGTCTGCGAACTCAACCAGCGGACGTAGGCCACCGCCTCGTACCAGCTTATTCCCACGACCGGATGGTTGTCACCATTCCATTTGGGATCATCCCAGTACCCGGGCTGGACAATGCCTTCCTCCTCCCGCCAGCGCCAGCCTGCGTCGGTCCAGTAGTCCCGGTTGCGGTAGCCGTCGCCTGCCACAAAGGGGCGGAACTGCGCATTGGTCACGGGTGTTTTGCCAATCCAGTAGGTCGGTAACTCCAGCCGGTGCTGCGGTTTTTCGTCGTCATAGGCCAGAGTGTCTGCGTCGCTGCTGCCCATCAGGAAGGGGCCGGCGGGGATTTTGACCATGTCGGGCACCCAGGATGGGAGGGATGCGGGATGCGACCGCTGCGGCTGTGCCTGGCGTGGTGGGGCCTGGTGCTGCGATGGCGCTGCATCGGCGGGCGGGGATTCGCCCAGGGCCGGTTCAAGTGGTCGAGAATTATTCCTGACCGTTTCACCCAGGGCCGGTTTGAGCAGCCTGAGTCCGCGCCGGCGATGGATGGGATTGAGCGTCATCAACTGAAAAATTGCATCTTCTAAACGAGCCGATACGTCCGGGTTCTGGTCACGCAGCGACAGTAGTGACTGTGTACCACGCTCCAGATTCAGGGCATCCGGTGGGATCGTACCAGTGAGCATGGTATACAGGGTAGCCCCGACCGAGTAGAGATCCGAAAGCATGTCGGTCTGCTGGGAATACTGCTCCGGCGGCGAGTAGCCCGGCGTTATATGGTTGATAGTCACACTATTCACCCGACCGGCTTCATAGGCTTTTGCCAGGCCAAAATCAACCAGATAGACCTTGTTTTCGGGTGTGATAACAATATTGCGAGGTTTGATATCGCGGTGAATAATTGGTGGCTTCTGGTTATGCATATACTCCAGCGCATCCAGGACCGGAGTAATCAGGTTCAGTGTCTCCGCCTCACCCAGGCGCTGCCCCGGCGGCTGATCCAGGCCCAGGTAGGTATGCAAATTCTTGCCGGGAATGTACTCCATAACGAGATAGTAACAGCCGCCCTCTTCAAAATAGTCAGTCACGCCGGGCAAAGCCGGATGGTTCAGGCCGGCAAGGACTTGCGCCTCACGCTCAAACAGCCGCTCATCGTCGGGTTGGGCCCCAAAGGTAAATTTTATGGCGACCAGCCGGTTCAGATGAATATGGTGCGCGCGATAGACGGCACCAATCCCGCCGTAGCCGAGGCACTGTTCGATGGTATAGCGCCGCTGGAGAATATGACCGGGTGCTAACATACTACTGCTCCGCTCTTGCTGATCACTGATAATCACAACTCCAGGCAACCGTCTCCACAGGCGCATCTGCGCCTGTGCCTATGATACCATGTAAGGAAGCAGCGCGCTCCGACGCTACCAAGGAAACCATCGAAACGCATAGTATGATACGATACCACTCCCTCACCGCGAAACCCGTCGCCCCAATCCCCAATCCCCAATCCATCTACGTTCTTCTCTGTTGAGCGCAACACGCGCGTTGATGATCAAAACACCGACGGGTATCTCACGACCTTCTGTGAAAAACTCAGCGGCGAGGTGTATCTCCATACCAGGCAGCCCTTCCATATCTTTCAGGATATCAAAGATATCGCCTGGGGCCAGCCCTTTGAGCAGCGCATTGACACGGCCCTGGCAACCATCACCTTCTTTCTTCCCATCCTGACGCCGAGTTTTTTCGGAGTGCGTTCTGCCGGTCTGAGTTGGAGCAGTTCCTGGCGCGTGCGGCCCGCCTGGGGCGCAGCGACCTGATCTTGCCGGTCTACTACATCAGCGTGCCCGCCCTGGAAAATCCGACCAGGCGTGTGAATGATCCGCTGGCGCAGACCCCCGCCGCTCACCAGCGCATGGACTGGCGCGAGTTGCGCTTCGAGCGCTTCGACTCGCCCCGGGTGCGGCGCATGCTGGCCCAGATGTCCGAACAGATCGCCACGGCGCTGGAGCAGATGCCCGCACTGGACGCCCCGCCGGACGCAGCACCGCCCCCGCCACCACCCGAACCACCTGCCGGGTCTGTTCCCGTAAATGAAGCGTCGCCGCCACCGGCCACCAGCGCCCCGGCCAAAACCCATTTCAACCGTGGTCAGGAATATGCTGAGAAAGGTGAGTATGATCAGGCGATTGCAGAGTTTACGGCTGCGATTGAGCTAAAGCCGGACTATGCTGAAGCGTATACGGGGCGTGGGCGCGCATATTACCGCAAGAAAAACTACGCCTTGACCCAAATAATACCGAAGCACGCAGTGGTCTGAAGTGGTCCAACCGGCGTAAACAGGGCAAGCCGCGATGGTGGCCGTTTTAGGTAGCGCATTCTGTGCTCGTTTTCCTGCTTCAATTGCATCTGATCAAACAATGTTATACTGTTTCGTGGTAGGAATGATGCACGTTAGAGTGAGAACATCATGGCGATATTGACCCGGCAAGACATGATCAGCGCACTTGAACGCCTGGGACAATTGGCTGTAGCGGATGGCTATACCTTGCAGCTCATTGTCGTTGGCGGTGCAGCTATGGTACTGGGATACAATGCGCGGTTGTCTACGCGCGATATTGATGCGCTATTCCTGCCACCTCCAGCCGCGCGGGTTGTGCGTGTATGGGCGCAGATCATTGCCCGTGAGTATGGCTGGACGGACGACTGGCTCAACGATGCAGCCAAAGGCTACCTGATAGGGGTCAGCACTGGTCCGGTTGTGTTGTCAGCACCGGGTATCGAGGTATATCAACCGGCAACCGAACAACTGTTGGCAATGAAACTGTGTGCGTGGCGTGATGATGTGGACATAGCCGATGCCGAATGTTTACTCACCGACCTTGCACCGGGAAGTAATCGTCTGGAAGTGTGGCAGCGTGTGGTACCCTATCTGCTACCCGGACGAGAATTGAAGGCTCAATACGCCTTTGAAGATTTATGGGAGAGTATATATGGTGACGCTTGAGGCATTGACCGAGGCGGCATTACGGCGCGAGAGCCTGCATCTGCGCAGTCTGGTTCAGGATTTTTTGCGGGAACATCCCCAACTCGCAACGATCCCCTGCCCTGCCGGCGATAATCAGCAGTTTCTGGGAACGGCGGCCGCCCTCCTGGAGTTACTCGCCCAACGAACCGGTCAGACTGCTCCTACCTGGACCGCAGCGATCGGCGCTGTACCGGAACCAATGTTTTTGCTTGAGGCGGCAACACGGATGCGGCATCTCCGTGAACTCTGCGAAACTGAGGCTCCCGAACCGTTACGCAAACGGGGGCTATTCGCGCCCCCGGACTTTCTTACGTTTGCGTAACGGTTCGGGGCACAGCATTGACCGATTATCCGAATGATGAGCACTATGTTCCTCCTCAATGCTGTGCCTCTCCTTACCTCACATCTGAACCTCGCCGGTTGTCGGCACCTCCCTCTTCTGTTCCCCGTCCGGTTCAGCCCGGCGCAGCGCAAAGATAAGCCACAACCCCAGCAGGCCGGCCAGCATAATCACCAGTTCGGCCCAGAGCATGCTGGCGTCGAGCAGTGGAATAACTCCCGCCGCGATGAAGTTTACGCCGGCGTGGGCCGCAATTGCCAGCCAGAGCCAGCGCCACTGCTTCCGCCAGAAGACCTGCAAGACCAGCAGCGACAGCCCGACATGGAACGCCATAGACCAGAGCCGCTCCCAGGCCGCGAGCAGCGGGAACCACCCGGGCTGTTCCGCAACCGTCTGGAGTTGCCCGGCGATCTGCTGCTGTTGCTCTGCGCTCAGGCCGAGCGTGGCAAGATCCAGTTGGGTTAACACAATCACATTGATCAGGCCGAGGACGCCCAGGATACCCACAAAAACAGCCGCCTCAAAACCGCCGTGCCCCACGCCGTAGAGTACCCCCTGCCGCCAGTTGCGCGCATCATTGCGCATCAGCCGGCGATAGCCGACATAGCGCCCGATCTCCTCAAACAGCCCCGCCGTGAGTGCCAGCCCGCCAAGCCAGAGCCACCGCAGCGTGTCCGACTGCCGGATCGTTGCGCCGAACTGCTGCCCCAGCAGTGTCACCAGCGGGACGCGCGTCAGCAACTGAAAGACCAGGAAGATCAGCGCGCCATACAGGACAAACTTGAACTTCTCCCCCATCCGCCGCGTCAGCCAGATTGCCAGGACGATTGGGAAGATAATGTTAAACAGCGTGGCGATCACTGATGTCACCAGCCACGCCGTAGAAATTTCCGGTAGTGTTTGCATGTACAATTCCTTGAGAACATCCAGTATAATGCCCAACATCCAGAGAGGACGATAGGCAGCGCACAAAGGTCACAGCGGGCAGGTGTCTCCCCACGTCCGCACATCGTCCGTGCATCGTCCCCCTTTCGTCCTCCGGCCTCCGTCGTTCGTCATTGTATAGAGGTACCATATGCAAACCCACGAAATCATTCTGCTGTACGACTACAACTACTGGGCCAACCAGCGCATTCTCCAGGCGACGGAGCGGGTCAGCCCGGAACAGTTTGTTGCGCCGACCAGCCATACCTACGGCAGCCTGCGCGGTACGCTGGTGCATATCCTGAGTGCCGAGTGGATCTGGCGTTCGCGCCGGCAGGGTAACTCGCCCACCGCAATGCTTGCCCCGGCGGACTTTCCGACGCCGGCAGCGCTACGCGCACGCTGGGACAGCGAGGAGCAGCAGATGCGCGCCTTTCTCGCTGCCCTGCGCGATGAAAATCTGGCGGGTACGGTGCAGTATGCCACCACCCGCGGGCGTCCCTCCTCGCAGATCCTCTGGCAGTTGATGTGGCATGTAGTGCTGCACGGCATGCAGCACCGCAGCGAGGCCGCCGCAATGCTGACCGATTACGGCCAGTCACCCGGCGATATTGACCTGATTGTCTTTTTGCGGGAGCAGGGATGATGTGAGGTGTGGGGATGCGGTGATCCGATGATGCGCTGATTCGGTTACACACTGCGCAGTGCCTGGGTAGGGGGTTCCGGTAGGGACGTGCAAAAGCGTGTCCGCCGCCCGTTCTGCTGCGGAACCCCCGCGCGTTACCTGATCAAATTATTCCTCTTCCGGCGGTATGCCTGTCTGCTCATACTCACGGAGCGCGGCAATTGCCTGCTCAAAGCTATAAAAATAGGCATGCGTCGCCCATGCCCCGGTGTCTGGATCAAACCGGCAGGCAACCTCAATCTCGGCTGCACCATCCTCGTACACGCTTGACACCGCCATCCAGAGATCACCGCAACGCATCGCGTGGGCTCCCAGCAGTTCGCTGCGGAACTGGTCAGCGCCGGCCTGGGTCGCAATCGTTCCCGGTTCCATCGGCGTGGTTTGTCTTCGGGCCATGTTTACCTCTCCTGTTCAGCCCCGGACTATTATTTGCCAGAGCATACCATTCTCCCGTGGAGTTGTCCAGCAGCGCCGTCGGGGTGTTGACCGTTAGCATATTCTTAACCAGCGCTTAAACTCCGGATAACACACACGAATTATCGTTCTCGCAAGCAGTAGCGTGCTGTCATCGTGGGCAACCAGAACGTTGCCGGATAGACAGTTTCGTGGAGTCAAAACCCTGGTCCGCAAAATGCTACTATGGGTCAACTATTCCGTGTCGATGCCCAGGCGCTGGCTCTGTCAGGACTGGGGTTACTGGAGTATACAAAATGCGCATCGCTCTGATCTCCGAGACGTTTCTGCCCGATATTAATGGTGTCACGACAACCCTCTGCCGGCTGCTGGAGCATCTGCAGGCCGAAGGTCATCCGGCGCTGCTGTTTGCGCCCCAGGGCGCACCCGTCAGCTATGCGGGGGCCGAGGTTGTGCCACTCACCGGGATGCCGCTGCCGCTCTACCCGGAAGTCCGGCTGACACCGCCGCAGTTTGGCATAACGGCACATCTGCGCCGCTTTCAGCCCGATCTGCTGCATCTGGTGAGCCCGGTTGTGTTAGGAATGCTCGGTCCCTACGTGGCGCGCACGCTCAGCCTGCCGCTGCTCTCCTCCTACCACACCAACCTGGGCGACTATAGTCGGCACTACGGGTTTGGCTTTCTCAAAGATCTTATGACCTTCCATCTCCGCCGGATCCATAATCGTTGTCGCCTCACCCTCTGCCCGTCTACGGCAACCCTGCGCGCACTGCGTCGTTCCGGGTTTCGACGCCTCAAACTCTGGGGGCGCGGGGTGGATACCCGGCATTTTCATCCGGCGCATCGTAGTGCTGCCTGGCGTGAGTCTATTGGTGGGCGGCCGGGCGAGATGGTGTTGCTGTACGTCGGGCGGTTGGCCCGCGAGAAGCGCGTTGATCTGCTGGCCGATGCCATCCGTGATCTGGAGGGTGTACGGCTGGTTCTGGTAGGTGACGGCCCGGCACGGATGGAGCTGGAGCAGCGCATGCAGGGACTGCCGGTCCACTTTACCGGCTATCTCAAGGGGGCGGATCTGGCAACCGCCTACGCC
The DNA here is from genome assembly GCA_034436755.1 of Chloroflexaceae bacterium. GTDB lineage: Bacteria > Chloroflexota > Chloroflexia > Chloroflexales > Chloroflexaceae > CAKZQX01. The sequence goes on from DAOTVB010000150.1 coordinate 7,265, forward strand.
GGCGCGGATGTGTTTGCCTTCCCCTCAGATACCGAGACGTTCGGACAGGTGGTGCAGGAGGCGATGGCGTCCGGGTTGCCAGTCGTGGGCGCGCGCAGCGGCGGCACCCTGGATCTGGTCCACGAGGAGGTGACGGGGTATCTGTTTGAACCGCATGTTGCCGGCGATCTACGGGCGCAACTGCGGCGACTGCTCGCCAACAGCGACCTGCGGGTGGCAATGGGCCAGGCCGGTCGCGCCGTCGCCGAAGAGCGCTCCTGGCCCAGCGTGATGGACGAGTTGATGGGTTACTACCATCACATTCTGCGCTCCAGCCCCCGCCGCCGGCTGATCCGGCGGGTGGCATAACGCATTCGGGGAGGAGGGACGCGCTTCTGCCCATCCGTTACCCGGATCAGATATTAAATCCCAGAATATCTACCCGCGAACGGCTGACCTCGATCCAGTCGCCGGGGTTGATCTGCGCTGCACCGATAACGTCCGCCAGATTATCGGCGGTAGCACTGCTGCGTACGCCAACCGTCCCACAGCCAGTATCGAGCAGCAGTTCCGCAAAAAGCTGTTCGTATGGCAGATTGGCGCGCTCAACCTCCCAGGTGGGAACGGCGGTCACCTGTCCCAGCAGGGTGGGCACCGTACTGGCCCGATGGTCAGGCAGGGCCGCTTCGGGCACGAAACCCTGGCGATAGGGCGGTGATTGCAGCCGGATTGTTCCCAGGAGAAACAGCAACTGGGCCACGCCGGACTGCCTCACATGCATCTGATCAACCCGGTGATGCCGATCAACCAGACCCAGCCGCAGACCCGGCGGTGTTATGCCGGCGGCTGCGCTATGCGGGTGGTGCGGTGAATTCAGGCGCAGCAGAATAAGTGGCAGATAGCGCTGCCCATCGGGATGCAGTTGACCGGGCACGATCGTTTCAAAAATAACCGGCAGGTAGAGCCACTCAAGCAGGGGAAAACGCATACCTTACTCTCCCGGTTGCACAGGTTTCTCTGCGGCTTCCTCACGTTGCGCCATCGCCTTGAGCGCACTCTGCCCGCGCTGCTCTTCCAACTTCTCGATGAAGGCACGCGGACGGATCGGGCTGAGAATAAGCGGAACGGCGGCCTGCCGCGCGACGGCAACCAGGCGCTCGCGGTTGGTTGCCAGGAAAAATGCCTCACCATAGGGCGCCAGATGAAACGGCCCCTGATAGCCAAACACGCCGGGATTGAAAGCAAAGCGCAACCCCACGCGCGGCACATCGGCCAGCGAGGAACCCGGCGATACCCCCATGATCTTGCTGAAAGGTACTTTTAATGCGCGCAGCCAGCGCCGTTTTACCACAAGCTGATCTTCCTCGATAATATAGGCCGTTGGTTGGGCCGCATAGGTCAGCAGGAGAAACAGGGCAATTGGGACGGCCAGGGCAATCGGGATCAGCAGACCCGCCCAGCGCGTGTTGCTGAGATAGGCAAAGAAGAGGGGTAGAGTCAGCAGCCCGCCCAGATAGGCCACGCCCATGGTAATCTGTTGCGCATAGCTATCCAGCGGCGCAGGTTCAAACTTCATCATATCGGGCTCACACATTGACGCTCAGTATCTACCCCATTATAATCTACAATAACGGCTGTTCGCAATGCATCATGTTCCTGTTCCAGGGTTGGATCTGCCCCGGCGGTTGCCGATTGTCAGGTTGTGGGCATCCAGGCCTGTTCACTATGAAGACCCTAGAGAGAGTCAATGTCTGTTTTTAATCCCCTGCCCGTTGAACCGATCTTCTTTTCCTGGCGTGGACATCACATTGCCGGCTACAGTGATGGTGCCGGCCCCAAACTGCTGCTGGTGCATAGCATCAACGCGGCGGCATCAGCGTTCGAGATGCGCGGCCCGTTTACCGGCTTGCGTGACAGCTTCCATGTTCAGGCGCTCGATCTGCTGGGGTACGGTCGCTCGGCTCGTCCCGCCCGGCCCTATGTTGCGAATGACTATATCGAGTTGATCGGGCATATGTTGCAGTTGATGGGAGGGGGCACCGCAGTTGTTGCCGGCAGCCTCAGTGCTGCGTTTGCCGTCAAAGTTGCGGTCCGCTGGCCCTCCCTGGTGCGGGCACTGGTATTGATCTGCCCGACCGGGATTGCCCAACTGGCTCAACCTCCCGGCCCGCCCAACTGGGCTGCCTATCGCCTGCTGCAGGGCAGTCTGGGCGAGGGCTTATTTCGGGCATTGACCACGCGCGCCGGCACCCGCTTCTTCCTGGAGCGCCAGGCTTATGCGCGGCCGGAGAGTATCACGCCGGAAACGCTCGATGGCTTTTATCTGACAACCCGCCCGGCCGGTGCCCGGTATGCGCCGCTCTGTTTTGTAAGCGGTCTGCTCAACTGTAACATTGCCGCCGACTTTGCCGAAGTTACCCAGCCGGTACTGCTGGTCTGGGGGCGCGAGGCAACCACCACACCGTTGCCCCAGGCTGATGCGTTTCTGGCACGGAACGCGCAGGTGCAACTGAAGTCTGTCGCCGACACATCAATGCTGGTTCAGGATGAACGTCCGGCTGAGTTTAATGCAATTGTCCGTGATTTTTTGCTATAATTACCAATAGATGGAATGTATGCCGTAATAAGGTAAATTCTAACCAGTGTAGTACTACAACAAGAAATAGACAACGAACAGAGAACCGACATGGTGTCCGCGCAACTCGGGTTAGTTAGAGGAGTTACGCGGTCCCCCGCGAACGGAGCTTTGCGCCTCCGGCAAGGCGGAAGATTTCACGCTGTTTCACAAAATTTTTGTGAAACAGCTAGATCACGTACCATGCTGCCGCAGGCGAAGCCGGCCTTTATCGGGCGCAAACGCCCAGTTTGCTCGCCCACCGTGTAACTCGTGTTCGTTAAGCGAATTAGAAGAATCTCATGCATTGGAATGCAGAACAGCCTGCTCCCAATATGCAAGGAGCCTCATCCATGCGCGCGTTGCCGGTACGGGCTCAAATTTACCTCGGTAGTATCTGGCTCCTGGCTCTGCTATTCTTCGGCATTGCCCTCCTGCTGCTCCCCGGTCAACTCGATCCGCAGATTCCCCAGGATCTGCTGACTCATCTACTGATTGCCCTGATCTTTGCCGTAATGCTGGCAATTGCTGACCTGACCACATTTCGCCTGGACAACAACCGCACTGTTTCTATTGCTGTGACGCTGCTGATCGCTGCGCTTACGGCGGTCAATTTGCAGTGGGCGCTGCTCTTCTTGATCATTGCTCTGGGCACACTGAGTGCGGGCATTGCGCAGGCGGTTCCCTGGTGGCGCATACTGAACATGATTGCGGTACGCTGGCTGGCGGTCTCACTGGCGACGGGCATTGCTGCGCTGACCTGGGGCATGCAGACGCCGATCACGGTCACGGGGATGCTACGCCCCGACACGCTGCACTACACTACCCTCCCGGCGATTGTTGGCTTGCTGGTGACGGGCGCTGTGATTTACCTGGTTGAGCAGGCAGCCGAGGCCGGGTTGCTCGCCGGCAGCACGGGCGAACCGCTCCGTGCGGCCTGGCGCGGTCGCGTAGATGATCTCTTCTGGCATAGCTTTGTGCTGGCTTCACTGGGCGGGTTGCTGGCAACGCTCTGGTCGATCAATGTGTTCGTCTTTGTCCTGGGGATTGTGCCGATTGTGATGGTGCAGCGCGCCTTCCGCAGTCAGGTCGAACTCAGCCAGAGCCAGGACGAGTTGAACCAGCGCAGCAGCGAAATGCAAAACCTGGCGGCCGACTATAGCGCGTTGAACAACAAACTGGAGCGTTTGCAGAGTCTGGCGACCTCCCTCATCGCTACGCGTGATGTGCAAACCATGCTGGAAACCCTATGTGATCGCCTGGCCGCCCTGCTGAATGCCTCGTCCGGATGGGTGGTCCTGCTTGATGAGCAGCAGACGCCCCAGATGGTGGCCTGGCATAACCTGCCCGCCGAGCCCGATGGTCCCGGTCCGCATCCGGTGCCGATGCCGTTAAGCTACGAGCAGGTGTTGCGCAACCAGCGCGTGCTGGTCTTTGCCGAGGATCAGCGCACGATGACGCTGGCGCCCCTGCCTGTACTCTCGGAAAACTGGTTCTGGCGTGCCCTGATCGTCATTCCCCTGGTTGGCGATGAACCCACCTCGGTTAGCGACGAACCCACTTCGCGGACACAGCGGGTGCTGGGGGCCATCTGCCTGACCTTTGATCAGGTGCGTGGGTTGGATAAAAACGAGCAGCGTATCCTGACCGCCTTCGCGCGCCAGGCCGGCGTCTCGCTGGAGAATGCGCGCCTGTTCCTGAAAGTGCAGGAGTCCCAGGCGGAGTTGATCCAGTCCTCCAAACTGGCGGCAGTCGGTACCTTCGCCGCCGGGATTGCACATGAGTTTAACAACCTGCTGGCCGGTATGCTCGGCTATGCGCAACTGGGCCTGACAACCACCGAGTTGAAAGAGAAAAATGAGGCTTTTAAGGTTGTGGTGGATGCCTGCAAGCGTGGCAAGAGTATTACTGGTAGTCTGCTGACCTTCGCGCGGCGGCAGGAACCACGGCGCGAACTGGGCGATGTACGGGGGGCGGTCGAGGACACACTGACCCTGATGGAAATTGAACTGCGTAAATGTAATATTACCGTCGAGCGAGCGATTACCCCGGTGCCCCCAACCGTCTGTGACCTGGGGCAGATCTCCCAGGTATTTCTGAATTTGCTGACCAATGCGCGTGATGCCATGCGCGCTGACGGTGGGAAGCTCTTCGTCAGTCTCACCAGCAGCGACACCATAATCACCCTCTGTGTTCGGGATACCGGCTGTGGTATTCCCGAAACAATCCGGGATAAAATTTTTGAGCCCTTTGTGACGACCAAGGGCGCGTTAAGTGGTAGCCGGACACCGGGAACCGGACTGGGATTATCGGTTTCCTACGGGATTATCAAAGACCACGGGGGCACCATTACAATTGAGAGTACCGAGGGGGCAGGCACCAGCGTATTCGTCTGTCTGCCGGTGACATCGGTGGAACAGAGTGTTCCCCAGGAGACGGTGGAGTCGGAGAATGGGCATCTGCCGCCGCTGCACATGTTGATCGTCGATGATGATCCAACCATAGGGGATATGTTGCAGCGACTGCTGGAGCGCACCGGCCACCGCATTGTCGTTGCCCAGGATGGCACAACGGCCCTCCGGCTCTACCACCGTGAACGCTTTGACCTGGTGCTGACCGATCTGTCAATGCCGGAGATGAGCGGCGTCGAATTGGTCCGACAACTGCGCGCATATGATCCGGAGGCGCTGATCCTGCTGTTTACCGGGCAGGCCATCGAGGAGCAGATTGAACAGGCCTTGAAAGCCGGGGCTGTCATGGTTTTGTACAAACCCTTCGAGTTGGAAGACTTCCTCCAGGCCGTCAGTCGCGCGTGGAAGCAGCGCCTTCCCGCGCAGCAACCAGCTACCGTTCCGGCGCAGAGCCGGCAACAGGGGCGCTAACCGGACTATTACCCATCCCCGGCTCACTGCAACTCTGGAAGTTCGACCGGGTCTTCCCGTGGTTCGCAAACGCCACAAAACAACGCCTTCGCCGTCACAACTGCCTTGTGGGTCTGCTGCTGATCGCGATAGAGCGCCACGATATGCGGCATCTCCCGGGCATGATCACGACACACAGCCCGCCCACAAAAGATACACACCCCATGGGCCGGACGGTCACAGTGCCAGCAGTTCATTGTGTGTTTTCCCTAGAGACAGAGCAGTTTTTCGATAGGACAAGATTATACCATCTTTCTGTGCAATAAAACTGCCCGGCACTGTGATAGTGCCGGGCAGTTCATCGTCGTATGAGCGGCGGATGGTGGTTTACCTGTTAATTATCGGAAGGAACATCGGCGTAAGCTCAATGACCCTGAACTCAACTGTATCATAGCTTGTATCCATAGTCGAGGGACTGACAACCGCGCGGTTGGGGATAATATCATCTTCAACGCCGGAGACCAGGCGTACCTTGAAGCGCAGGACCGTTGTTCCTGGAATACTCTCCCCGGTATCCTCGTCTTCGGTAGCTGCCGGTACTGTCACCCCCGACCAGGTCAGACTATTGCCGTCAACCGAAGGTTCTGGTCCTTCGATAGTTTCAACAAAAGTCAGGTTGGGCGCAAGTTCATCCTCAACCGTCACTGTCATATCCGTGTCATCCGGGTTGGCCAGCGAGATTATATAGATTACCTCACTATCGACTGCTACCTTTTCACGACTCACATCTTTAGCAAAAGATGGATCTTCCGGACATAGCCTGACGATTGGATCAAGCACACCATCCTTTAGCGGAATCGCGCCATCAGGACTGGTTGTTTCTACCTTCGTTGGCAGATCATGCCAGACCTGGCCTACCTCAAGTTCAATCTCCAGCACAACCAGCGCCGAACTGGAGTCTTTCGGTTTCGCCGGAACCTCGAGATCACGCCAGAGCACAAGCGCGTCACCATTATCGAGTCGCCGTACGGAGGGAGGGATAGTACCATCGAGCGTGCGTACATACTTCAGCCCCAGGGGTAAGGTCAACGTTACCCCCGTACTCTGATAGCTATGGTCGTTCGTGTTAACAAGCGACAGGCGGTAAACCCGCCGCTCACCGGATAGCGCACAATTTTCTTCATCGGTTAATTGCGGTTCGGCCGTGTGGAGCGGCTCAACCCGCACGGAGCGGGTAGCATAGGTAATGAGTTCATCGCCCTCATCTTCTGTCCAGCATCCATTCCCGCACACTGCTTCAAGGAGATCCGGGGCAGAAGCATACAGATAATTTATATGCTCTCCTACAGTGTCACCTGAGCGGCCAATAAACTCGATGCTGACCGAGTCTTTGCTACTGAGAAGCGGAACTGTCCATGTCAGTTTCATGCGACCGTCATCACGTTCTTCCTGTTCAGGTTGCGTTTGTATATCACTATCAGGATCCATACCAACATAGGTGAATCCCTGCGGCAGCACATCGATGACCGTCACATCACGAATAAGATCTTCGGTGTTCAGGTTCTGAACAGTCAGTCGGTAGGTTACCTGATCCTGTAGGCTAATAACTGTCCGATCAGAGGACTTCGAGTATTTAATCCTATTGTCAATCTTACTTGTACTACATTGCAATTGTACGGAGGCCTGAGCTGCCGGGCTTTGCCGAACGAGAAACTCTTCTCCGTTAACTGCTCTGAAACGGAACTTCAGTTCGTTCCTATACTTCTTGTTTTGACATGCATCTGGCAGAGTTGCAACAATCGTTGCCTCTAGTGTTTGTGATGGCCCGACATCAACCATTCTCCATTGGACATCTCCATTGGTTAGAACTTCCGGAGTTTCATAGCCATTCTCCTGAGATTCAAAGGTAAAAGCGCCCATATCGTCATACAACCCGATCTCATAGGTTTTGTCAGACAAATTTTGCAATTTGAGCGTAAATACGACCTCATCGCCAGGAGTATTCGTAACGCTCTTGTTGACCGTTTTTGTCAACTGTATGGGTGGATTCATTTCAACACAAACCTTACTGCTCAAATACTTAATGTTCTCGTCACCACTTGTGGCTCGTACAAAATTACAGTAGGTGACAAACTCATAGCCGTTAATAATGAGCGAATAAGTTATGCGTAGTGTGCTACCACTGGGAATAGATAATCCATCCCAGGTCATGTAATTTTTGCCATCATCCTCAGACAGAGCAGGTTCAACCGGATTGCCGTTGACTGTTGCACTGCCGGAAACATACCGAAAACTGGCCGTGTACCGGCTGTGGTATGGGAGACGATCAACGATCGAGACATTGTTCGCATCGGTCGGTCCCCGGTTTTCCACCTCGATTACATAGTCATACTGCTGTCCCTGTTGGACAGTTTCATCTTTGTATTCACCCTCTGCATTCATTTTGTCTACATACAGGCGTGATTTCAGGGAAACTCGCCCTTTTTTAGATTTGACACAGGCTGAAGGGATATTGTCGGGAAGGTCAACGATGGCTACACCTGTTCCATTGCTAACTTTGCTAGTATAGTCACCGCGCACACGGAAGGTAAACGTCGCTTCAGATGGCGTGGTCATGGTACCTGCCGGCATAGAGAGGTTCCAGGTAACTTCACCACTCTGAGTAGTACCGTCAGGTGCTGTATTCGGTGTAGGTGAAGCCGATTGTGGAATATAGTATGCATTTGATTGCACGATATACAAAAGCTCCGCACCATTGATCGGCTGGTTGTAGTAGTTTTGGACAAGGATAGTTAATGTAGCTTCCTCGCCGTAGATGACACTACTGGGGCTTGATTTTACCGATTTAATTACGACTGGCGTAACTACTTTAGTCGATACTCCTTTACCTCTGATAGCGTAGCGATCTGTACTGGTGGCTTTCTTGAGGGGCATTTGATCGCTAGTTACCTGGTATGTCCTGTTACTGATCTTACTACAGTCAGAGGCAATATCGAGTTTTTTAAAGGTAACGCGAAATTCCTGTGTCTGACCGGGGTTGAGTGGTCCGGGGAGATTCCAGATGATTTCCTGAGTATTCTCATCAAGAGTATAATTACCATCTGCCGAAACAAGTTCAGTGCCGTTAGGCAACTTATCAGTCAACACAATGTTAGTTGCCGCTACTGCGTCAGCACGAATCTGTCCTTCAATAATGTCACCTGAACCGGTAGCATTGCCCAGGGTTATTACAAACTCTGATGTTTCGAGGGGATAGATATCTTTCTCATCAACCGGTTCTTTCGTAAGCACAAAGATCGGACCGACAATCAACGTACTTGTCGTATCCTCACTGGTTGGAATACTTGCACCATCCAGATAAAGCAACCCGGAGCCGGCAGGACGGGTGGGCTCGCGCCCGGTCTGGGGATACCTGGTTTTCGTCGTGACAAGTTTGACTGAAAACTGACCTGTCTGGTCGGGAGCAAGAGAGGCTACCTGGTAACATAAGCGAGAGCTACTATTGGGAATGAAGGAGGGACATTCTTCAAGTAACTCGATATCCGCAGCACTAATACCCTGAACATTAAAGGGTAAGCAGTTGGCAGGATCAATAGCACATGACTGCCATTTACCGCCTCGTTCTTTAAAGTTCGTCCAGCGTGCTTCGATAATAATATTGCTGTAGGTTTGCGAGCCCGTGTTTTCGAACTCATAGTTATAGATGATTGAATCACCGGCTTTTACCTTGTCCGGACTCACAGAAACGTCAAGTCTAACTACACCCTGGACGCCCCTGGTGACGGCATCGTTACCGAGATCGACTGAGCGGGTAGCCGGAGTTAACGTCGCCGTTGTCTCCCGTGTTGGATCATCTGGTGTTTCCGTTACAGTAACAGTTGGCGTTGCACCTGGCGCCTGTTCGCTGTTGTTCTCCTCAG
>DAOTVB010000151.1:0-17962 GCA_034436755.1 Chloroflexaceae bacterium
ACGGTGCATCGAATGCACCCTACGGCTGGATCGCCAGCGCAGCAGACGAACGGTGCATCGAATGCACCCTACGGCTGGATCGCCAGCGCAGCAGACGAACGGTGCATCGAATGCACCCTACGGCTGGATCGCCAGCGCAGCAGACGAACGGTGCATCGAATGCACCCTACGGCTGGATCGCCAGCGCAGCGACGAACGGTGCATCGAATGCACCCTACGGCTGGATCGCCAGCGCAGCAGACGAACGGTGCATCGAATGCACCCTACGGCTGGAGTCCCGGCTTTAGCCGGTGGAATGCCTGTCGGGGCAGCGGCATACTACCAGGCAAGCCTGGACCGGCTGAAGCCGGGACTCCGGTTCAGCGCTGTCCGGATTACATGTTCAAACTTCATAAGCCGGGACTCCTGAGAGTTGATGCCCGGATTACATACATATTCAACGTTCATGAAGCCGCACACAGGCAGTTCCAACATGCGGCATGCGCGCGACTGGTAGCCGCGCCTGCAACCGGGTGCTACACTCCCTTGCGACCCATGGGGCGGTAAGGTATAATGAGGCGACTTATCGCACGATAGAGGCATGCATGGCTTCACAGGCACTCTACCGCAAATGGCGGTCGCAAACCTTTAGCCAACTGATCGGGCAGGAACATGTCGTTCGCACGCTACGCAATGCGATTGCCGAAGGACGTGTCGCTCACGCCTACCTGTTTACCGGCCCGCGCGGGGTGGGGAAAACCAGTATGGCCCGCCTGTTAGCCAAGGCGGTCAACTGTGCTGCCCCCGAACCCGAGCGGCCCTGTGGCGTGTGTGACGCCTGCCAGTCGATTGCCGATAATCGGGCCGTCGATGTCATCGAGATGGACGCGGCTTCGCACACCAGCGTTGAGGATGCGCGCGAGATTATCGAGCGGGTGCAGTTTCGCCCAACTTCCGGGCGCTACAAAGTCTATGTGATTGACGAAGTGCATATGCTCTCCACAGCGGCCTTTAATGCGCTGCTCAAAACGCTGGAAGAGCCCCCCGAACATGCCATCTTTATCCTGGCGACCACAGAAGTTCACAAAGTCCCGGCGACGATTCTCTCGCGCTGCCAGCGGTTTACCTTTACCCGCCTGGGCATTGTCGAGATTGCCGGCCACCTGCAGCAGATTGCCGCTGAGGAGCAGTTGCAACTCGAAGCCGGGGTGGGGGAGGCAATCGCCCGCGCCGCCACCGGCAGTATGCGCGATGCGCTGGGCATCCTGGAGCAACTGGGCTCGTTTGCCGGCAGCACCCTGACCCTGGAGCAGGTGCAGAGCCTGCTGGGTATGACCGCCGCTGCCGAGGTGCATCTGCTGATTGCGGCGCTGCTGAACGGCGATCTGAGCGCGGCCTTACGCGCGGTCAACAGTGTGGCCGACCAGGGTGCAGATCTGCGCCAGTTTACCCGCGACCTGGTTGAGCGGTTGCGTGCGCTGATGCTGCTGGTTGCTGCGGGCGACCGGGCGCTGCTCGATTTGGGTGATGATGAACTGGCACTCATGGAGGAGTGGGCCGGGCATGCCGAGGCCGGGATGCTGGTCCAGTGGATCAAGGTTTTTAGTAACCTGGACTATCAACTGCGCACCAGTCCCTACGGACATTTGCCGCTGGAGTTAGCCGTGGTGGAAGCGCTGGTACAGCCGGTAGCAACGGCACCCGCGCCGGCGTCCCGCCCGGTGCGAACGGAGGGCAAAACCCGTCCGGCCGCGCTGGCATCACGTTCGGCGGCGCGCCCGGCTGCTGCATCCACACCGGCACCCGCCGCACCACCACAACCCACGCCAGAGCCGGCAGAACCACTGCCACCTGCGCCAGAGCCGGCAGAACCGCCACCACCCGCGCCAATCACTGAGGAAGCCGCTACACCTGCATCACCTGCATCAACCGAGGCTGCACCGGTTGCGCCTGCCAATGGAATGACAGCCGCTCCCGAACCTGAGCCGGAGCCGCCGGTTGCGGATGATCCGCTGCCGCCGCTTGATGAACCGGTTGCGGCTGAACCGACCGAACCGGACGCACAGACGGCAATGCCTATTCCACCCGCCGAAGAAGCCGGAACTGCCCGGCGCGATCCGGCAACGGTACAGGCGGCGAATAGCGATCTCTCTTTTCTGGAGCAGGTCGAAACCGTCTGGCCTGATGTTGTCCGCGATGTACGCCCCCTCGATAAGATGGTCCAGGCGCTATTGCACAACATCCGGCCGGTTGATGTCGAGGGGAGTACGGTGGTGCTCCAGGCAACCTCGCAGTTTCATAAGGATAATATCGAGAAAGTCCACAGCCGCCGGATTGTTGAAGAGGTGTTGAGTAAACATCTGGGGGCGCAGTTCACGATTCGCTGTACCATGGAAGCCCAGACCGAGACGCAGGATCTACGCAGCCAGATACGCACGTCCCGCAAGGATCGCTGGGTCCGCGCGGCGATTAACGTCTTCGATGCGGATATTATTGATATCGAGCAGTCTGAGTAGGCCGAATAAGTTGATACGTAAAGGAGTAACCTGATGAATCCACGCCAGCTTCAGCAGATGGCCCAGCAGATGCAGCGCCAGATGCAGCAGATACAGGAAGAACTCGGCACAACGATGGTTGAAGGTAGCGCCGGGGGTGGGGCGATTACGATTACCATGAACGGCCACCGCGAGGTTCAGGCGGTGGCGATTTCGCCGGAAGTGATCGATCCCGATGATGTCGAGATGTTGCAAGACCTCCTGGTGGCCGCAATTAGCGATGCCACCAAGAAGGCCCAGGAACTGGCCGAGGAGCGCATGGGGCCACTGATGGGCGGCATGAAGGGCATGCCGGGAATGTTTTAGCCAATAGAAGGCGCAGGTACGCGGTGGGCCGGTCCCGGCCGGCTTCTACCCGCGTGCCTGCGGCGCTGTGAGAGGAATGGCATGGCTCCAGGAAGCCTCGATCAAAGCTTCGTGGTTGAGCCGGTGGCCCGGCTGATCGAAGAGTTAAGCCGCCTGCCGGGAATTGGCCCGAAAACGGCCTCCCGCCTGACCTTTTTTTTGCTGCGGGCTGATGAAGCTCAGTCGCGGGCGCTGGCAGAGGCCATCGTTGATGTGAAGGCGCAGGTTGCGCTCTGTTCGCGCTGCTTTAATATTACCGTGGGCGACCTCTGCCCAATCTGCCTGGATACTGCGCGTGACCAGGCCAAAGTCTGCGTGGTCGAGGAGCCACTGGATGTACTCGCCATTGAACGCAGTGGCGTCTACCGGGGGCTCTATCATGTGTTGCACGGCCATCTTGCGCCACTGGATGGCGTGTACCGGGAGCATCTCAAGATTGACGAACTGCTGGATCGCGCACGTAGCGAACCAATCGACGAGGTCATCCTGGCAACCAACCCGAATACCGAGGGCGAAGCAACTGCCTTTCTGATACATCGGGAATTGACGCCGCTGGGGGTGCGTATGACGCGGTTGGCGCGCGGGTTACCAACAGGAGGCGACCTGGAGTGGGCCGACGCGGATACGCTTGGGTCTGCTTTGGAGGGTCGGCGTGAGCTGTAGGCCCTGTGCATCCACAATGAGAAGGAGCCACAACACATGAGCCTGACAGATATTCTGAACGAGGCGGTTGATCGGGTCAAGGGGGCCCGACTTGCCGGGGTTATCGGGAGTGACGGCCTGGGCGTCGAGATGGTGCTGGCGGATGGTCTGCCCCACGACCGCGAGGAGGCCGAGATTGAACTGGCCGGACTGGCGGCGACGGCTTCGATGACGGCCAGTCGCCTGGGCGCGGGGCAGGTGCGCGATATTATTATCGAAGCGGATGACCTGACTTACCTGGCCTCGGTGATTACGCCGGGCTATTTCGCCGTGATCGGGATCAGCTCAAATGGCAACCTGGGACGGGCTCGCTTTGCGGTGCGCCAGATGGTCAGCCGGCTGCAGACCGAGTTGTAGTCCGACAGTACTCTGTGAGAGACTGTCTGAAATGGTGGCTCGTATCGGTCACACGTCAATGATGGTTGCCCGGATACACCGGACAGTGCCCCAGGAGTCCCGGCTTCAGCCGGTGTGGGGCCGGAACCGGCTGAAGCCGGGACTCCCGTTCCGGGGCCGTAGCCCCATGACCAACCCGTTTCAGACAGTCTCTAAGAAGAAGCGGCATCCCTGACCGGATGCCGCTTTCCCTTTTCTTCGTGAACACAACGTACGCGGTGGGTGTGCAAACCGAACGTTTGACAGTTGGGAGCCCGATTCGCCAGCGGCAGCATGGTTGCCGCACTCCAGATATTGCACCAATTGCCGGACGATGAGTCATGAAGGAGAAGTATGATGCAGGTCGCGCTTGTCACAGGCGGAACACGGGGGATTGGACGGGGGATTGCACAGAAGCTGGCCGAGCAGGGCTTTCATCTGCTGCTGGGCTACCGGGCAGACGAGGCGGCAGCGCAGCAGGCCAGGCAGGAGCTGGAGCAGCACAACATTAAGGTAGTTCTGGTGCATGGCGATATGCGCGAACCCGCTACCGTTGATGCCTTTGCCGGTGCGATTGAGACGCATTTCGATGGTCATCTGAATGCGGTAGTGCATAATGCCGGGTATACCATCGTTGCCACGCTGCCGGGTAACTTTTCCTTTGAACAGTACGAAGATGCGCAGGAGATCTACCCACGCGCATTCCTGCGGCTGGTGGAGATGGCGATCACGTATATGCCCGATGGTGCGGGGCGGATTGTGGCAATTTCTTCCCACGGCGTCCATGATCCCGCGGATATCTACGCGATGGCTGCCCCGGCAAAAACGGCGATGGAGGTGCTGGCAAAACATTACGCGCTGGCCCTGGCTCCACGGGGCATTACGGTGAATACGATTTCACCCGGTTACATCCGGACCCAGGCATGGGAGGGCTACCTGGAGGCCATGCCCTTCGCCGAAGAAGCGGGTCGCCTGGCAACCCCGATGGGCCGCTGGGGGGAACCGGCCGATGTCGCGCCCATGGCGGCGTTCTTCTGCTCTTCCGAGAGTCGCTTTGTGACCGGGCAGCATGTGTATGTGGATGGCGGGCTGAAACTGGCCCTGTTCCGCAACTCCCACATGATGGCGAGCCGGCAACAGCCGGAGTAAACCTTCTAGCCGGGGGCGGGCTACTGTGCCGGCCCGGGGGAACGTAACCGGCATTGGGACGGGCTGCGGACGCGCAGAAGCGCGTCCCTACCCTGATACTCCGACGAGGATTTCCGACAACCGTGCGGGCTGAAACCGCAGCGCAAGCCGATCAATCCATCCGTGTTTATAAGCTCTGCGCCCGCTGCATCTCTGCGGTGAGAAAGAAATGTCGTTGTAGCACTACCCGCGCACCTCAACGATCTGGGAGCGGCGAAAGGCAATTACCACGCGCTGCCGACCATTGTCGTAGCGGTGCGCTTTCGGCTCGAATAGTGCGCTGTCATACCCCTGGCGATCAAGCCACCACTCAATCATCGCATCGGTTTCGATATCCAGCCCCAGCGTCCGCGCTTCCTGCTGAATGCGGGGCTGAAGCGCTTCCCAGGTGCCCACCTGGCAGATCAGCGGATTATGCAGTTGCACCCGATAGAGCCGATGGAAGAGACCGGCCAGCCGCCGCCCCACACCGCTCCCGGCAACCTCAATCAGCGGTAGCCCGCGTCCCACCGGCGTGCGCTGCTGAAACGTGTTGGGCAGGCGAAACAGGCCATGCACCACGCCGCGTTGCACCCACATCTCCGCCTCGCGCGGGTGCATCTGCCCGATCGCCTCACCAACATAATCGGAAATGCGCTGAACACGCGGCGGCGCCATAATCTGGATCTGCGGCAGCGGCAGCTCCGGCCGGGACTGCGCGGTTGGATCAACCCATCTGGCCTCCAGCACACTCATCGGCGAGTCCGACCCGATGCGGTAGCGAAAGCCGTGCCGGGTATGGCCCTCCTGCGCCAGCGATGTTGAGCGCAGCCGGACACGCAGGCGCAGATCTCGGGCGCAACCGGGCGCGGGAAACCACTCGCGCTCAACCGTAAAGCTGACCAGCATGCGACTGGTGCCGTCTTTGACCCACTCCTGATCAAACTTCTGCCAGCCATCGCTGGTTGTGCCGCTCCAGCCGCCAACCACCGCCCGCAACGGCGCATAGATTGCAATCACATCATTGGGGCCGGGGGGCTCCGGCAGAAACCAGAGACCCGACGGCGTCGCGCCGGACGAGGGCAGTTTCATGGTGCCGCCAACGACCGACTGTGCAACGCGGGCATTGGGCAGACGTACGGTAGGCCCGGTCACGGCCGGGTTTTCGGTCGGGTTATCCGGTGAGGGTTCCGACGCATCGGGCGGGGCGATCTGGTGGCCGCATGCCATGCAGAAGACCGCATCGGAGAGTGTGAGGGCCGCGCCACACTGCGGGCAGAAGCGCGGTGATCGGGACGCCGAGAATGCCGCAGACATTGTAGAACTCCATTCGCATGCTCAAAGCGGTGCTAAGATCCAGGTAGATCCAGTATTCCCAAACAGTATAGCACTTCGGGCACGGTTTTGCTGGCACAGACAAATTTTTTCTCGAAGTGCGGTGCTGCTGCTTACTGTTTGTCGAGGCGATATAGAACCAACTAATGAAGTTTGAAAAAATACTGCGGATGTGGAGTTCCGCATGATCCCAAGAGCCCGGTAGAAGAACGGTGCATAGAATGCACCCTACTGCTTCTGTCGCGGTAGGGACGCACAGAAGTGCGTCCGCCGATCCGGCTAAAGCCGGGATTCCAGGGTATTTCACATCCGGGCTATTTTCTCAAACTTCATCTGCCGAAATTCCGGAAGATCGATATCGGATTAATCTTCACCATGCGTCAACTGGATGGAGGCCGTCGCTCACAGAGCGGCTGGTTTCGGTAGAGACGCGCTTCTCCGCATCCATTGCGATTCTCCGCATAGGTAAGATGAATCTGCAACCGCCAACATAAGTGATACCGTTGAAGCAACGTAAGTGATACCGTTGAAGTAGCGTAAGTTGCACCGTTGAAGCAACGTAAGTTGCACCGTTGAAGTAGCTTATTTGGTATCGTTGAACATGTTGACGTTTTGGCATGTTTTAGGTAATATACGCGCAGCCTGTTTCAACAAAACGGCACGGGCCGGGAGGTGCGGCAACACCCCCCGGCCCGCTAACCCCGACCCTGTACCAGCAGGATCGAGGCTAACGCGCATTGTATCACTTCTTGTGGTATGGTGCGGCGCAGCAGCGGTCCCTTGCTAGCGGGGGCCGCTGTTTGCGTTTGAAACGGGCGGTGGAAGTCCATGAACGCCTTCCGCCTGTGTAGGGCGGGTTGGCCGGCTTCCCGCCCTACACCTTACACCACAAGGAGGTCTGGAATGAGCTTTTACGCACCGTCCGATCTGCTGCGTCTCTGGCAGCAGGAACAACTGACCGCCGAGCAGGCGCTCGGCCATGTGTTGCAGATTCTGCAGGCGCAGCAGCAGATGTTGCAGGCGCAGCAGCAGCGCCTGCGCGATCTGGAGCAGCAGTTTGCCGCCCAGGTTGAGGCTGTCAATCAACTAGCGGAGACCCAGCGTGCCCCACCCGAAACCCGGCGGCGGCGCAAGAAGTGATCAGTCGTCCGTCGTCCGTCGTCTGTAGTCCGTTGTTTGACGTAGGGGCGCAGCATGCTGCGCCCGGCCAATCCATCCTTAACATCACTACAGGCGCTCCAGCACCTCCTGGGGCGACCGGGCCATCCGGATACCACGCAGATCAAGATCAAGCCGGGTCAGAGTCGTGGCGATCTCGGCGCTAATGCCGGTGATAACCACACCGCACCCCAGCAAGCGCAGTGCCTGCGTCGTCTGCATCAGCGCCTGCGCCACCTGAGTATCAACCAGCGCAACCCCGGCCAGGTCGAGGATGACCGTGTCGGCCTGCTGGTACTGAGCATCGGTCAGCAGGCGCTCGGTCAGCGCCTGCGCCCGGCGGCTGTCGATAACTCCGACGATAGGGGCCAGCAGCACCCCGTTTGCCAGCAGAATGGTGGGCGTCTCCAGGGTGGCAACCAGGTCGCGCAACTGCTGCTCGGTATCGATCAGCGTGGCCGACTGCTGCGCCAGCATACCGGCCTGCGCTTCGGCCTGCACGCGGGCTTGCCGGGCTACATGAGCGGACTGTTCGGCCATCTGGAGGCTCTGACTCAGTCGGTTAATCAGCGATATGAGCGCTGCAATTACAACCAGGCTCAACATCATAAAGATAGTCCACGAACTGATCAACGCGATAGGACTGACAAAGGAGAGGCCTGGATCGCGCACAAAGTTCAGCCGCGCAGTTGCCGAGAGCCAGGCTATCCCGGCCAGCAAAAGCAGGCTGGCCGCCAGCAGGACACCGCTCCAGCGCGCGCCAACCAGCAGAGCACTCAGTATGATGCAGGTAAACAGGAGTAGACCGGCATCACGCGAATAGCCAAACGAGAGCAGTTCAACCACTGCCAGCAGAAAGGGTATAGCTAAAAACACGGCGGCGCGAAGCTTGAATGGAAGCTTATGAACAAAAGCCGCCACCCCGATGATCGCCAGTATCACGCCATAGAACAGCGCCAGGTTGGTCTGCCCCAGCATCAGAACACTCCAGATACTGGGAGGAAACGTGATAATACTTAGCCCGAATGTCACATAGAGAATAATATTTAGCGCCTGGTTGCGCCACTGCTGAAGGGTGGCAACACGCGGTTCCGCATGTTCGGCATGTTGCAGATGGGGATCGGATGTTGATTGGATTGCATTGTACATAAAAGAGCCTCGCTACAGACGAACATAGACAAACACTCATCATACCATAAACCCGTCGTCGTCCGTCGTCCGTCGTCCGTTATTTGACGTAGGGGCGCAGTAGGGGCTGGTTGCTGTCACAGCAGTCAGTATTCTGCGGGCCACGGCTGCGCCCCGCAATCCGATTACCAAATCGTAGGAATAACTGAAGCAGTAATTTTGCGATCACGACTGATGACCGGCAGACCAAAATGATGTGCGGTTGCTGCAATAACTCGGTCGGCCAGTTCCGGTACCTGCACGCGATCAACTCGACGTAAAGCTGCAACAATCGTGCGATCAACGGGGATTTCCAGCAAGAGGGGAATAGGATCATGCAATACAGCCAGGATATCATCCGGCACGTTCGCGGCAATGCGTCCCTTCTCCGCAAGGTAAACAATCTCAACCAGCGAGATTGTAGACACGCCGATCTGTTCGCCGTCAGCGGCGGCGCTATCAATCTCCAGCCGCCCCGCCGCTGACAGCCGCGCATCGCCATACATATACCAGATTATGGTGTGGGTGTCGGCAATAGCCCGCAGGCTCATACATCCTCCCGGGGGAATCCTGTCCAGATCTCACGGCGTGTGGCATCAATCGTTTCGGCCGATGGTGCCGGGCCATGCGCAGCAAGACGCCCGTACAGCGGCGTGCGTGGCGTGGCCGGCGTGGCCGGCGTGGCCGGCGTGGCCTGCTCCAGTGCCTGCGCAACCTGGGGCGCAAGCCGGGCAATCAGGCGCAACTGGTCGGACGGTGTGAGCCGGCGGGCCAGCGCCAGTGCCTGATCAAGCGTTATCTCGTTCTCAGTAGTCATGTGTTTCTCCTCGGTATCACCATACTGCCGGGAGCAGGTAAGATTCTCCAGCAGCCGCTGCTGGTAGGTCTGCGCCTCACCACGGCGCGGGTGCTGCGAACCCAGGAAATCCAGCAGGCGCTGCATGCCCTGTTCATAATCGGTGAAGATATCGCCGGTTTGCATGGTTGCGTGGTTCGGTTCCGCTGTAGGCTGGTGCCAGGGAAGAGTACGGTCGTTGCGGGCAGTATACCATACCCGTTTGCATCCGTAGCGTAGTGCGCATATACTTGTGCGGGCGAGAGCGGCAACCCGGCCCGGATCAGCGCGCCCGACACAAGCATGACCGGAACAGACGGTACCGCGTAGGTCTCGAAAAACAACAGGAACAGGCATGATTGATTTCACATCCGTCCGCACACTACTGTTCGATATGGATGGTGTACTCTATCGGGGTAAGACGCAGTTGCCCGGCGCGCGGGACATGCTGGCATTCTGCGAGCGGGTGGGCATTGCCTACGCCTGCATCACCAACAACTCCACTAATACGCCGCAGCGCTATGAGCAGAAGCTGGCAGAGATGGGCATGTCGGTTCCGGCAGAGCGGGTGCTGACCTCGGCGCTGGTGACGGGGCGCTACCTGCGCAACCACTACCCACGCGGGACGACGGTCTATCCTATCGGGATGGAGGGGCTGCACCGGGCGCTCTTCGATGACGACTACTTTGTCCTGGAAGAAGCCGAGCCGCAACTGGTGGTGCAGGGCGCGGACTTCGACATCGGCTATGAGAAGCTTAAGCGGGGCTGCCTGGCGATCCGTGCCGGGGCGCGCTTTATCTCTACCAACCCGGACAAGACCTTTCCCTCGGAGGAGGGGCTGATCCCCGGCGCGGGCGCGTTGTTGGCGGCGCTCCAGGCTGCCTCCGGCGTGGAGCCGGAGGTGATTGGTAAGCCACAGCCGACGATGTTTCGGGTGGCGCTGGAACTGCTGGACAGTTCACCGGAGCAGGCGCTGGTTGTTGGTGATCGGCTGGATACCGATATCGCCGGGGCACAGAATGCCGGGCTGCGTAGTCTCCTCATTCTGACGGGCGTGACTCGCCGGGAAGAACTGGAGCAGAGCGCAATCCAGCCGGATGCGGTCCTCGACGGGCTGCCGGATCTGCTGGCGGCTATGCAGCGATGATTATGTCAAACTGATGCCGACGCTTGTCGTTTACAACCGGCAGCAGGTGCGGGAGTGGCTGCGCACCTGGACAACCCGGCAGTTGCTGGCAGAACTCAACGGCTGCCAGTCTGGCGGCACCCTCACTGCCGAGGAGCATGCCGAACTGGTGGCGCTGGGGCAGGCCTGGATGCAGCGCGCGCTGGGACCACTGCCGCTACGCGATGCGCTGCTGGTCGATCCCCGACGGGGCGCGCGGGTGTATGATCTGCTCTGCACAATGCTCACGCGGGAGCGCTGCCCGCTGCCGCCGGAAGCCGCACCGCTGCTGGAGCCGGCCTGTGATGAACTCACCCCACAGCAGATGCGTACCCACCTGGATGCAGCAGTTGCGGCAAATGCCCAGGACGCAGAACACCTGGCAGATCTGATCGCGCTGCTGCGCCGGGCCGAAGCAGAGGGGCTGGCGCTGGCGTGCCATACGGATGCCACGGCGCACTACCCCTTCCCCGATGACCTGGAGACGCTGCTGCCAGCCGTACCGTCCACCTTTCCCGGGCAGATGCTGCGCTTTGAACAGCCAACCGGCCGGCGGCGACGGCTGGCGATGGGGTTGGCATTTCTGGGAGTAACCTTGCTGGGGTTGCCCCTGGTGATGGGGCATATGCCGACGCAACCGGCGGGTCTGCCGCTGGCACTGCTCACGCTGGCGCTGCTGGTGGGCATCCGGGCGGGCTGGGCCGGCTACAGCGGGTCGCTCTGCATCTGGCTGGTTGCCAACCTGCCCGGCTTTCACCACGATACGGTTGCGACAACGCTCTGGCCGGGAGTACCAATGCTGGTGCTGGGCGTGATCCTGCTGGCACTGGATCGGCATGTGCGGATCATGTGGCGCTGGCTCTGGCAGCGGCTGTCGCTCTGGGGATAAACGGCCCGATCAGCCGGCGGGAAACGTTGCAGGGATGCCGCGCTCATGCTACACTTAAACCGCTCAAACGTGAGACACTATGCTGGTTCAATCGGTACAGCGTGGCGGTCAGATGCCCACCCACCTGTGGCACTGCGACCTGGAGAGAACATAGAACAAAGGAACCCAGAACAAAGCGTACCGGAAGACCGGGTATCGGACAACCGGCTGTTCTGCGTCTGATGTTTGTCTGTTCTTTCTCTCTTTTCGGCAGAGCAGGCGGGGCAGTATCCGGCAAAATCAATTCCGCTGTAGCGCTAAATAGTTCAAGGAGTAAAACATATGGCCCCCGGTACAACATCCGACATGCGTAATGGCATGGTTATGCGGTATAGTGGTGATCTCTATCAGGTGATGGAGTGGCAGCATATCAACCCGGGCAAGGGCCGCGCCTTTGTGCGGGTCAAGCTCAAGGGATTGACCAATGGCTCGGTGATTGAGGAACGGCTGCGCTCCGGCGAGGCGATCGATATTGTGCGGATCGAGAGCCGCCCGATGCAGTTCCTCTACCGCGACGGCGATACGCTGGTCTTTATGGATAATGAGACGTTCGAGCAACTGCCGATTCCAACCGATATGGTCGGCGACAAGGCGCAGTTCCTCAAGGATAACGAGACGGTCCAGTTTATCTATGATGATGAGACCGAGACCCTGCTGAATGTGGAGTTGCCTACCTTTGTTACGCTCACCGTGGTAGAGACGGTCACGGCGGTGCGGGGGGATACGGCAACCGACGTAAGCAAGCCGGCCACGCTGGAGACGGGCGCGGTTATCTCGGTCCCCGGCTTTATCAACGAGGGCGATGTCCTCAAGATCGACACCCGCACCGGCGCGTATATGGAGCGGTCACGCGAGTAGCCGGCCGGTCTATCGGGTCTATCGGGTCTATCGCACCTGGGGCGTGATCCAGTCGGCCTCCACGCCCTCCACATGCATCTGCAACCAGCCCAGCGGCTCGGGGCGCACGCTGCCATCCTCCGGGTAGTAGGCAAAAACTGCCCGCTCGTAATACTGCACCGTGCGCCACTGCCCGTCGGCGGTGATCGTGTCAAACTCATGCGAGAGCGGATAGCCAAACACATCCAGCCCGCCGTGGCGCTGCCAGTAATTCAGAAATGCCCCGAATAGAATATCCGTTGAGAGCGGGCAAGGTCCGGACCCGTCAGCGCAGGGGATCGCGCCCGGCAGCGTGTCGCCCAGCGCGCGGGCGCGTTCGGTGCCCAGGGGAGCGGGGCGCACCAGGAAAGGCGTGTCGGCCTGGGACGCGTCCAGTTCCAGCCGGGCGCGGGTAAAAGTCTGCGCCCGGCCGGTGGGCGTGGATTGCGCGGGCTCCAGCGGCTCTCCCAGGACCGGCGCACCACCGTGGGAGCGCCAGTAGCGCCAGATCCGCGCAGGTACCGGCAGATCATGCACAACCTGATCGGCGGGCAGCGGCAACAGCGTCTCAGCCTGGGCCAGCACCGCCTGTACCCCGGCCAGGTTTTGCGCAAACTCGCTATCGGTTGCCGTGATGAGTTCGGGCGTAATTGCGCTGATCCCCAGGCTGCCGGCCCAGTCGGCCATGCTGCCGGTGATCATATAATTTTCCCAGTAGCGCGTGTAGACATAGTTCGCCGCCGCCGCATAGGTTTGCGCCATCTCCAGCGAGGGCTGATGCTCGCAGTGGGGCGGGAAGACCAGCCCCGCATTGCTATGCAGAAAAATCGCCCCGGACGCATCCAGCAAGAAGCTGCGGATCAGGCGCGTCTCGACCTGCGAGTCGGGATAGGGACCGCCGGTGTCGGAGATTACGCCATACGCCCCGAAAACAGTATGGCTCCAGTCGTTCTCCGGGCAGGCATCCAGGTTCGTGTTCATGTTGCGGTTCAGATCTACGCCCTGGGAGTCAAAGCGATGCCCGATTGCCAGCCCATCAGGGTTGATCGTCGGGATCAGGTAGAGCCGCACATCGGGCGGCACCTGCTCCGGGTTGGCGCGAAAATGCTCAATCAGTTGCAGCGTCAGCCAGTAGGTGTTGACCTCCGCGCCACCGTGGGTATCGCCCACCACCACCAGCTTGCGCGCGCCATCGCCAACCCGGATCACCGTAATCGGGCGGCCCTGCGCCGAGGTACCCAGCGTAAACTCACGCACCGGCGGCGCTTCCTGGACAACCGACGGCGCAGCCGCAACCCGGGCGGGCACAGAGGACACCGACACCCAGGGCAGCATGATCACAAAGAGCAGCAGCAGCAGGCACAGGGCGCAACCGCGCAACCGCGCGAACGCACAAAAATCATTCATCAGGTATCACTCATCACTCGGCTTGCTGGCACTATCCAGCGCGGCAATGGCGGCAGCATCCAGCGGAAGTTCGGTCGCATCCAGCAAATCCTGAAGTTGTTCCACACTATTTGCGCCAATGATCGGCGCGGTCATGCCGGGACGGGTCAGCAGCCAGGCCAGAGCAACCTGGGCCAGGGGCACGCTGTGGGTATGGGCAATCTGATCAAGAGCGTCAATAATGCGCCAGCCCTGCTCGTTGCAGTAGCGCTGCTGGATACGTGCGGCGCGGTCACTCGTGGGCGGGGGCGTATCGCGGCGATACTTGCCGGTCAGGAAGCCACTGGCGAGGGCGCTGTAGGGCATCACCCCCAGGCCATACTCCAGGCAGACCGGCTGCAACTCAGTTTCAAACTCGGTGCGGTAGGCCAGGTTGTAGTGCGGTTGCAGGCTGTCGTAGCGCGCCAGGCGTAACCGATCACTGGCCCAGAGCGCCTGCATCAAGCGCCAGACCGGGATGTTGGAGCAGCCGATGTAGCGGATCTTCCCGGCGCGGATCAGGTCATCCAGCGTGCCTAGCGTCTCCTCGATGGGGGTAGCGGCATCAAACCAGTGGGTCTGGTAGAGATCGATATAGTCGGTCTGCAACCGGCGCAGGCTGTCGTCCACCGCGCGGATCAGATGCACGCGGCTCAACCCCTCGCCATTGGGACCGGCCCACATGCGCCCGCGCCCCTTAGTGGCAATCACCAGATCATGCCGATTGCCCCGCTGCTGCATCCAGCGCCCGATCATCTCCTCGGAGACACCACCGGGATTGCCATCCACCCAGGCCGAGTAGATATCGGCGGTATCGAGGAAGGTGCCCCCCGCTGCAACAAACGCATCCATCACAGCAAACGCGGCGCGCTCATCGGCGGTCCAGCCAAATTGCATAGTGCCCAGGCATAACGCCGAGACATGTAACCCGGTGCGACCCAGGCGACGATACTTCATACCTCTCCCTCTGCTGCGGTGCAGCCACCAGGGGGAGTATACCATATCCCACGCCGCCCGCGCACACGAAGGCTGCTTCCTACGGCGATGAGATTTCCTTCTCCAGGGCGGGGGGCGGACGCACAGGCGCGCGGCCCGATGGCATTCCGGGGCAAAATTGCCTTCCAATCCTATTTGACAGGATTCTCCGCTTCGTGCTATACTTCCGGCGTAACCGTGTGATATGGTGTCTGTAGCTCAATGGCAGAGCACCTGACTGTGGATCAGGGGGTTGTGGGTTCGAGCCCCATCAGACACCTTCGACACACTTTCCATCTTTCTTTTAGTTCAGTCATACAGTGATACTCCCGAGAGAATTAGTCCTGCATATGATCTTGGATGATCCCCCAACCTTTGACCGGGTACTGTCACTGGCCCGTCAACTCTCCCCCAACGAACGTACCCACCTGATTGCCCACCTGACGCAGGACTTATCCACTGAACCACCAAACGCACCAACCACTGACGAATTAGCATTCGATCTGCCCGTGCTTACCGGCGGAACCTGGGTGGAGGATCTCCCGCTCCGTCGCGCGGATCTCTATGACGATGATGAGCGCTGCTGAGAAGGTGGGGTGTGTGGTGTGACCTTGACCCCCATCAAACCCGCAGCACAAACCCACGCGAAGGATAGCAGGAAAAACCCATGACCAGCGACCTCACCGCCAAAATCGCCGCCCTCGAAGCGCTGCGTCCCACCTTTGGCGATGCCTGGGTGGACACACAGATTGCCGCTCTGCATGCGCAGGCCGCCGCGCCATCCACCACCCAGCGCCAGGAAGCCGGCGAGGAGAGTCGCATTGCCAACTCGCCGCAGAGCAGCGCGGGCGGCGATATGCGCGATAACGCCCTGGGCAGCGGCAATCTGGTGCTGCACGATATGCTCATCGAGGCTGGGGGCACGCTGAACATCGGCGCGCGGCCCGCCGACCTGCCCCCACAGCCGGAAGCGGTCCAGCAGGCATTGGCGGCCTACCTGCGCGCGCTGCTGGAGCGCTACCAGTTCCTCAGCCTGCAGGGGATGCATACCGGCACCCGGCAGCAGGCCCGGATTGCTCTGCGCGCGGTGTTTATCAATCTGCAGACGAATGTGCAACTTACCTTTGCCGACAAGGTTCTGCAAACGGTCAAGGATCATGGTGGCATTGATGATCTCGATGATGAGGTACGCCAATGGCTGGATGAACTCTTGTCACCACACCAACGTTCTGCCTTGTCTGACCAGACATGGCCGCAAGAAGAATGGTTGCCCAGTGGTGTGCTTTCTGGAACTGCCCGCGCCAATACCTTTCAGGATATTCATCAGCGATTAACCGAACCGCGCACCGCCCTCGAAATCATCCGGCACGAGCGGGCGCTGGTGCTGCTGGGCGATCCCGGCAGCGGGAAAACAACCGTGCTGCGCCACCTGGCGCTGAATTTTGCCCATGCCCGGCTCCATGCCGACCAGCCCGACACGGCACCCGTTGCGCCGGAACTGGCCTGGACCGGGCCGTTACCCCTGCCCATCCTGGTGCAACTGCGCCGCGTTGCCGACGATCTGACCGCGCCGCCACGCGATGCCGGGCCGCTGCTAGACCATATCGAGCAGTGCTGACCGGCGACCGCACCCGCCTGGCGGCGCTGGCCCGGCATCTCCAGACCCGCCTGGAGGCCGGGACGGTCATTGTGCTGCTGGACGGCCTGGACGAGGTGGCCGATGCGACCCGCCGCCAGTGGGTGGTGCAGGCCGTAACCCACTTCCAGCGCCGCTTCAGCCGCAGCCGGATCGTGCTGACCAGCCGGGTGTATGCCTACCGCGATCCCTGTGTGCTGCCGCCGCCCTTCCAGGTTGCCACCCTGCAATCCCTCACCGTAGCAGCGCAAGATGACTTTGTGCAGCGCTGGTACCCCGCAGCGCTGCTCCAGGGCAGTGAGTTGGCGCAGGCGGAACAGGCGGACCCGGACGACCGGCGTGCCGCCGACCTGATCGCCGCGCTTGACCGCCGCCCACGCCTGCGCGAGATTGCCGCCAATCCGCTGCTTCTGACCATGACCGCGCTGGTTCACTGGAGCGGGATGGGCCTGCCCCAGCAGCGCGCCGAATTGTACGAACGCTGCCTGCTGCTCTTGCTGGAACAGTGGGAGCAGCGGCGGGGCGCGGACACGGCCGGGCTGGCGGCCGCGCTGGGGGTGCCCGACCGCCTGACGACGACCGGGGAGCGGCTGGCGCTCATCCAGCCGGTGGCCTACCAGTTGCAGATCCTGGGACGCGAGGAGGCCGCGAACCGCGAGGTCTGCACCTGGCTGCTGGAGCGTTTTCTGGACCTGGCCCACGATGATGTGCCGCATGCGAAGACGCTGATTGACCGCTTTCTGACCTTCCTGGAGGGGCGCAGCGGCCTGCTGATTGCCCGCGATCTGCGCGCGCGCTATGCCTTCCCGCACAAGACCTTCCAGGAGTATCTGGCGGCGCGGGAGTTGATCTACCTGGGCCACCAGGCGATGCTGGCCCAGGTGATCCGACAGCGGCATACCCCGACCTGGCGCGAGGTGATCTTGCTGGTCGTGGGCCACCTGGTGGGGAGTGGGCAGCCGGAGCAGGCGCGCATCCTGGGCTGGCACCTGCTGGAGGCGGATGCCGAGGGGACGCCGGAGGCGTATCGCAGCCTGGCCCTGGCGGGGGAACTGGTTGAGGAGTTGGGCAGCAACCTGGGGCGTGATGGACGCGCGCTGCGCGATGAGGTGATCCGGGGACTGGTGGAGTTGGTACAGGGGGGGCACCTGAGCGCCCGGGAGCGGGTTGACGCTGCCTTTACACCGGGCCGCCTGGGTGATCCGCGTCTGCCCGCACCGGATCACCCGGACTACTGGTGCCCGATTGACGCGGGGGCGTTCTGGTATGGCGATGATCGCAAGGAAAAATTACAACAGGTGACGCTCTCCTCCTCCTACAAGATCGCCTGTTACCCGGT
>DAOTVB010000152.1:0-68158 GCA_034436755.1 Chloroflexaceae bacterium
CGAAAAACAGAACAGCATACAAGCATTTTGACCAGGTCTACCAGCGTTTGACTGAGTCATAGTAATGTTATCAATGACGCGCTCAATCGGAAGGTCACCCACGACAGACCAGTTATGCCTACAACGGCGACGGTGTC
This sequence comes from Chloroflexaceae bacterium, assembly GCA_034436755.1. GTDB lineage: Bacteria > Chloroflexota > Chloroflexia > Chloroflexales > Chloroflexaceae > CAKZQX01. The sequence continues at coordinate 138 of DAOTVB010000152.1, forward strand.
CTGGTCAATGACGGCACCACCACCTACGCGCAGGATCTCGCCGCGCCGCTGAGCCAGGTGCTCAGTGATGGCACAGACACCTACGTGTACGGCCACGCGCGCCTGCGCGCCCTGGGTGGCCCGTGGTACATCGGCGACTCCCTCGGCAGCGTGCGGCAAACCCTCGATGATGCGGGTGGGGTGCTGGGGAGCATCGCGTACGATCCGTGGGGCGTGCCGACGGCGGGGACGCCGCAGCCCTTCGGCTTCACCGGGGAACTGCATTCGGCGGGGCAGGTCTATCTGCGGGCGCGCTGGTATGCGCCGGGGCAGGGCACGTTTCCAAGCAGAGATCCGTTTGCGGGCTTCCCGAATATGCCGTATAGTCTGCATGCGTATCAGTATGGGTACAGCAATCCGGTGCGGTGGACGGATCCGAGTGGACAGTGTACTGACCTTGGGTTCGGGAGCAGCATTTACTGTGAACCTGGCGAGGAGCCGCGTACACCAGCGGAGGCAGAAGCGCTCTGTGGTCCCAAACCACCGTCCCATCCACGGACGGGACCAACCTACATTTGCAACCCGCAACGCGGAGCATGGGAGCCACTGCTCAAGACGGGAACGATTGTGGTAGGTGGATTGCCCTCCCTTGGGCGGGCAGTGCCCGGATTGGGAAGATTACCCCAGATCGGGAAAGCCGGGCGGGAGATGGCACAGTCCTGCCTTGGGCTAACGAGACTGCTGCTGCTTTCACAAAGCAGTATTCAAGTACAAGCAGATACGCAAACACAGTCGCAGAATCGACGATCGTGTGATAGGATCACCATTCCTGCATCGTGTGTGCAAGACCTCGCTCAATATCCAGATACATCATTCCAGTGTTTCAGATGTGCTACTAATGTTGCCAGAAAAATCCAAATTGCCAATCCAACCAGCACCGTGCTCATTGTCGAATTGATGAACAGTGTTGGTCGACCCTTTCTACAGAATAAGGATGGTGAAGCAGTCAGCCAAACAGGACTTCACGAAGTAGTAGTTATCGATAATGAGTGCTATATCGATGCCCTGGTCTATAAATATTTCGGCTTACGAGCGGTGACATGGGCAGAATACCAGGCAGTCTGGCAGTATGAGGATATGGTGAAAGGGACTGGCAACACCCGCCTGCCTGGTTCGCGGCGGTAGTACCATTTCTTACAAACTACGTCATCATATGATGGAGTGAACATGATGGATAATCGATCACACATAGACAAGATTATCGCTTGTCTCGAGGATGTGCTGAAAAGGCCAGAAATGTACCTGGGACCATCTGCCGATGTTGCCCATGTGGTTACGTTTCTGAGTGGATTTGACACGGCGTGTACTGCGCTTGACCTTTCTCCAGGACATACGGATACGGCCTACCAATCTGTCGTGCGCGAGAAAGGCTGGGCTGAGTCATCAACACGTGGAGTTTGGAATATCATGTATGATCGTGGGCTCACGGAACACGAGATTGTGCGAGAGTTGATCGTCATTGAGATCGCGGCGTGGAAGCAACGTGCTGCCTTACCACCATCAAACTGACAACGGCATAATGTCTTAACGATTGCGTACAGTCGTCCGGCGTAACCAATGGGTTGCCGCTACATCATGGTTGTTGCCTATTCGGGGGACTATTTTCTTCACCCAAGATCTCGCCGCGCCACTGAGTCAGGTGCTCAGCGACGGGACCGCGAACTACATCTATGGCCTGGAGCGCCTGCGCACCCAGGGCGGCCCCTGGTATGTCGGCGACGCCCTCGGCAGCGTACGGCAAACGCTGGATGACGCGGGTGCGGTGGTGGCGACCACCAGCTATGACCCGTGGGGCACGCCACAGAGCACCCTGAGCGCGCCGTTTGGGTTTACGGGGGAACTGCACTCAGCCGGGCAGGTCTATCTGCGAGCGCGCTGGTATGCGCCGGGGTGAGGTTTCACGAGCCGCACCGCGTGCGTGGGTAGCTGGACTGCACACTGTTGCGGATACAGCGAAACATTGATCATCCAACCTGATACGACCTTCACCAATATTCCCAAAACCCTTGCAAAATAGCAAAATCTAGTTAAACTACATCTGGCTGTTACTGCATACGTTGCGCTTCTGTTGACTGGCGGCTAATGGCCGGCATCTACCGACTACCGACATCTACTTTTAGCATCCCAGGTATTACCGAACTATGCTGCTACTCCTGGCAACTTTCACCTTCCTCATCGTTGAAACGGCCCTGGCAACGTTTGTTGCCACACATGCATGGAAGTATCTCCCGGCGAAGCTGTTTGTGCTGCTGGTTATCTGCACGGCGTTTTTAAACATCTCCGGCTTTATTCAGTACACTGCGGCTGATACCCAGACTGCCTACAGCAGCACGGTTAGTAGTGGGCTGGCACTCATTGGTCTGCAACTGTTGCTTTTGCTGATAGCCAGCCGGTTGTTTATGCCGTCCTGGTGGCAGGGTCGCCGGCCACCGATCTTCTGGATCAGTCTGCCCTATGTCGGGGGCTTTTTTATCCTACTGGTGGATAGTGTCGCGCGGCTGCATCTGCTGCTGGGTGATGTGGTCCTTGAGCAGGGCTTCTATGAACTCAACCCGGCACTGCCCGGCGGGATCTTCCTGCTGTCGCTGTTTGGCGCAAGCTGGTTTGTGCATATTGTTCTGCTGGGGGTGGTGCTGATCCGCCAGCCGCAGGTGCGATTGGTCAGCGGGGCACTGCTGGGGGCGCTGCTGATTGCGCTGGTGATTAACCAGCTTGCCGGCAACCTGGACAATCCCTACCTGAGCCTGGTGGCCGGGCCGATCTCGACGGTGTTGTTGCTGGCGGTGTTGACTTACGCGGTGCTGCGGACCCGGCTGTTTGTGCCAACCCAGGCTGCGCTCGATCTGGCACTGCAGGCAATGGACGAGGTCGTTGCGGTGCTTGACCAGGAAGACAACATTATTTACACCAACCGGCCGGCGCTCCAGTTGGGCTTGCGGACCGATCAGTCATTGACGGCAGCGTTTCAGAGCGCTGGAGCAGACATGCATGCACTGGCACGACTGGTTGATCGAGCGGGTCGGCACCAGCAGGAGCAGATGGTGCAAAAACTTATGCTCGGTGCGCGCTGCTTTGTGCTAACGCTGGCTCCTGTCATCAATCAGCAGGGTCAGTCGCGGGGAACGCTGCTGCTGGGCCGGGATGTCACCGAAGTTGAGCACTACACCTGCCAGTTGGAGCAGGAGCGGCAGCAACTGGTTGAGGCGATCACACAGCTTGAAGCGGAGCAGTTTGAACGCGCGCAGTTAACGGCGACGGTGCGGGCGCTCTCGCTACCATTGATTCCGGTTGTGCGGGGCGTGCTGATCCTGCCGCTGATCGGCGAGTTTGATACGGCGCGGATCGAGGATTTTATACGGGTGCTGCTCTGCGGGATTGCCCGGGAGAAAGCCCGGCTGGTGTTAATCGATATCACCGGCCTGCTGGTGATGGATGGTGATGGGGCCGCCGGGTTGCTGCAAGGTGTGCGGGCTGCAACCCTCCTCGGCGCACGCTGCGTGCTGATTGGCGTGCGTCCGGAAATTGCCGAAGCGCTGGTGGCGCTGGGGGTCTCCCTTGATGGAATGACGACGGCGGCAACGCTGGAGCAGGCGGTGCGGCGGGAACTTGCCGTTCGTGGTTTGTCGTGATGGTTTAAGGCAATACGAATGAATGTCACTCCCTGGGCGTTGCTTTTGTTGTATCATGGATGTGGTAGATCTATCCGGCATGCGCTGCCGGGTTCACTGGATCTTCCGCGAACGTTACCGCATTGCCTGATCCTTCCATAGAATTGTCACACGAAAGGCACAGAATGGCAGCCGTAAAATCCCGCTCTCCATTGCGGTCGCTGGGGCTCTGGGTGGAGACACAGCAGTGCCGGATGGCTTCGGTCTACGATAGAATCGCCTCACATGACAATCGGGAACGGCTTGAGCGTCTGATGGTCTATATCGCCACGCTGGGCTTTCTGGTGCATCTGCTGCTGATCTTTTTAGTCAATACGCTCCCGGTGCTGCAACCGCTGGATTTCATTATTGGGACAAATTACCTGGCGGCGATCAGTACGCCCTTCAGCGTTATTCTCTTCTATGAGGTGCTGTTGCTGGTGCTGGCGCTGCCGGAGTCGACCACGCGCTCTCTTGCCACACAATTTGAGGTTATCTCGCTGATTGTGTTGCGGAATGTGTTTAAAGAGCTGGCAAAGTTAGAGAGCCTGGAGGAGATTGAGCAGCAGTTCGAGGTCTTTAGCCCGATCCTGATAGATATGGGTGGTGGGTTGCTGCTCTTCCTGATGGTTACGGTTTTTTACCATGTCAGCCATCGCCGGACACATGCAGAACAGGAGCTGCGCACGACAACGCCGGCACTGGAGCATTTTATCGTGCGCAAAAAGGTCGTCGCGCTTTTGCTGGTCGGGTTGCTGGTCGGGTTGGCCGGAAACAATCTGCTGATCTGGACCGACGTGGGCTACCAGGCATTTCTTGGTACACCGGCGGCGGATCTGGTGCGGCCTGGCGAGTATTATACCGAGCTGTTTACGGTGCTGATCTTTACCGATGTGTTGATTTTGATTCTGTCACTGCTGCTGTCGGATAGCTATCATCTGGTAGTCCGGAATGCGGGGTTTGTTATTGCCACGATCCTGCTGCGCGTTTCACTCTCGATGACGAAACCGTTTGATGTTGTGCTGGCTATGGTTGCCGTGCTGTTTGCGATTCTTGTGCTCCTGATCTACAAGTATCACTCGCGGCTTATGCCGGAGGAAAATGAGTATCTGGTGGATCATGATCTGGTGGATCGCAATCTGGTGGATCGTAATCCTGGTGGATCGTAATCCTGGTGGATCGTAATCCTGGTGGATCGTAATCCTGGTGGATCGTAATCCTGGTGGATCGTAATCCTGGTGGATCGTAATCCTGGTGGATCGTAATCCGGTGGATCGTAATCCTGGTGGATCGTAATCCTGGTGGATCGTAATCCTGGTGGATCGTAATCCTGGTGGATCGTAATCCTGGTGGCGGATCTGATGCCGCGCACCGGGAATGAGTCATCGAATAACTGGATATAGCAACCCTACATTTGTCGTAGTGCCACCTTCAGGCGGTTGACAACGAATTCCCGAAGAACCAGTTCACAACCAATTTAGAATTGCTATATAACACGAGGTACGCGGTGGGTATGCAACCCGGTTTTTTGCCTGGATTTACGACCCGCTTCGCCTGCGGCAGGACGAAAAAGAAAAAAGAGCACCATGCTGCCGCAGGCGAAGCGGGCTTTTGGGACGATTAACAGACCGAAATAAGGCTGCACTGCGTAACTCGTGGATATAACCTGACTGGTTCAGCTTCCCGGTTCCGGCTGGGTACTGCCGGGCTATGCGCGTGCGCCAAAGATAGCCCGCCCGATGCGCACAATGGTCGCGCCCTCTTCGATGGCGATCTCAAAGTCGTCGGTCATACCCATCGAGAGTTGCGACCAGTCGGCCTGGGGGAACTGCTGTGCCAGGGTTGCGCGCAGGGTGTGCAACATGCGGAAGACCGGCCGGGCCACCTCCGGGTCGTCCGCAAAGGGCGCAATCGTCATCAGTCCCCGAACCTGTAGCTGCGGCAGCGCCAGGATCTGCTCTACCGCCGCCTGGAATTGGGGCCACTGCGCGGCATGCTCCGGGCCACCGGGGAGATCAAACCCTTCCTTGCCGGCTTCGCCGCTCACATTCACCTGGAGCAAAACCGGCAGCGGTCGCTGGTCTTCTGCCTCTGCGCGGGCAGCGTGGCGGTTGAGCGTCTCCGCCAGGCGCAGGCTGTCGAGCGAGTGAACCATATCAAACAGCCCCACGGCAGTTCTGGCTTTGTTGCGCTGAAGATGCCCGATCAGATGCCAGGTCGGGCGTGGTTCCAGGGTTGCCAGCGCGCTGACTTTCCCCTCGGCTTCCTGGATGCGATTCTCCCCCAGGTCATGCACGCCGGCAGCAACTGCCTGGGCAATCAGTTCGGGTGGATGCGTTTTGGTCACGGCAACCAGCCGAACCTCGTCCGGGTTGCGACCGGCCCGGCGGGCAGCCGCAGCGATGCGTTCCTGGATGACGGCGATATGTTGGGCAATACTCATCATCTATCACTTCTCTCGCTATTCCGTATGCGGGTTCACCAGCAAAATCTGCTCGACGGCCGGGTCGGGTGGGTAATTCAGTGTGAGTACCAGGCCGCGATCCTCGGGCAGCGGCACATCCAGATCGAGCGGTGTGCTCTCACCCGGTGCCAGTTGCACGGTTCTCCCGGCAGCGGCGGTGTAACTTGCACCGCCGGTATCCCGCAGCATAAATGCGCTCAACGGCACAGCCACTTCCGTGCTACTGATATTGGTGACCTGGCCGCGCAACGTAACCGTGTCGCCCTGCCGCCGAATGGCGTTGATTTCCACGCGCAGGCGGCCACTCTCGGCTACGGGCGTCAGGGCGGGTACTGCTCCGCCACCGGCCAACCCTTGCCAGAGATCCTGAATGGTCTGGGCAACACCGGGCGATAGCTCTTCCAGGTTGAACGGTGGTTGGGCGGGAGCCGGGGTTGCTCCCGGAATGGTGGGTTGCGGCGCAAACTGCTGCTGGAGCGCAGTTTCATCCGGTGTAAAGCGCCCCCGCGTGCTAAGCAGGATTAACAGCAGCGCCAGCAAAATTCCCCAGATCCAGATTGGCCCCGGTTGTGATCCTTTGAACATACATCTATTGTACTGACTGTACGCAGGCTTGACAAACGGTAGACCATCCAGTAAACTGCTGCATCACAGAAACTTCGGCATAAAAGTTCTAAATGCCACAGCTTTACCCTGAGCTCTATTCGCAGTGCTGCACACCGGCATTGCCGCTTTACCCTCGGATGGGGTCTGTTTTGCCTGCCTCGTCCAGTATGTTTTTTTTGCCTGAATCTAGATCAATAGGTCCGCAGAGGGGGTGATCGGAGCTATCATTCAGGGGGCATTATGCGCGTATCAGGGCGTCATAGCGCTGTAGGTAGCGGGTCGGCTTCCCGTGTGGCGCATGGCTATTGACGCCGCCTGTCTCAACAATTGTTCGTGATCGAGTGTATCGAAAGGAGCACTTCGAGTATGAAACGACTAACGGGTCTTTTGACTCTGCTTGTAGTCCTGGGTGTGATGCTGGCCGCCTGTGGTGGTGGCGGTGCTGCCCCGCCTGAACCGACCGAAGAACCAGCAGAAGCAGTGGAAGCGACGCCGGAAGAAGAGATGATGGAAGAAGATGAGGGGGCCGTTACCGATCCCATGGAAGACCCGCTGGGGGTCGTCGAGTTGGGGGAAAACGATCCTTTTACGCTCGGCTACCTGCTGGTGACCTCGGGGCCGAATGCGTCGCTGGGAATTGACGAGCAGCGCGGGATTGAACTGGCAATTATGGACTATGGTGAAGAGTTCATGGGCCGCCCGATTGAACTGGTTGGGGAGGACTCGCTCTGCAGTCCGGAGGGTGGACAGGCCGGCGCTACCCGCCTGGTTACAAATGAGCAACTCGTCGGGATTATCGGCCCAACCTGTTCCAGCGCGGGCCGTGTGGCTGCCCCGATTGTCACCGAGGCGGGCATGACCATGATCTCGCCCTCGAACACCGCCCCGGACCTGACCGATCCGGCTTCACACGAGGATGGCTTCCTGCGCACGGCGCACAACGACACAGTGCAGGGGAATGTAGCGGCGGACTATGCCTATAACACGCTGGGTGTCACCTCGGCCGCAACGATCCATGACGGCAGTATTTATGCCGAGCAGTTGGCGAATGTGTTTGCCGAGTCGTTCCAGGAACTGGGTGGCGAAATCGTGGCCCAGGAGGCAGTCAACGCGGGTGATACCGATATGCGCCCGGTGCTGACCAGCATCGTCTCGCAAGAGCCGGATCTGATCTACTACCCGATCTTTATTTCTGAGGGTGGCTTTATCACCAGCCAGGCCCAGGAGATCAGCGGGTTGGAAGAGGTTGTGTTAATGGGTGCCGATGGGCTCTACTCGCCCGACTTCATCGACGCGGCGGGTGATGCCGCGGTGGGGATGTATCTGAGTAGCCCCGACTTTAGCGCGTTTGGCAGCGCCTACCAGGACTTTGTACAGGCGTACCAGGAGGAGTTTGGCGAGGAGCCCCTGAGCGTCTACCACGCGCATGCCTATGACGCGGCGATGATGATCTTCAATGCCGCCGAGCAGGTGGCGGTTGAGCAGGACGATGGCACGCTGCTGATCCCGCGGCAGGCGCTGCGGGATGCGCTCTATGCCACGGACGGTCTGCAGGGGCTGACGGGTAGCCTGACCTGTGATGAGAATGGGGACTGTGCCGATCCGAGCATCGCGGTCTATGAGGTTGTCGCCAGCGACGCGGGCGAGTGGCCGGATGGCGTGGTCAACAAGGTCTATCCGGAGGCAGCCGCCGCCTCGGAGTAAAGGTTTTTGCAGGAGCGTATTGAGGATACGTCTTTCCCTTTCCCCAAAATGTGCTTTTCGAGTAAATGTTGGGGAAAGAAAGCCGAAGTACGACCCTGTCGGAGGCGAATCGGGCCATTTGTTCAGGCAGACGCCTGGTTGGGAACTGACCGCGTAACGCATGTGAGTGCAACACAATTGAACAGCAACGAGGGCGGACAACATACTATTGTCCGCCCTTGCACATAAGGAAGAAGATAACAAAGATGACAGCGAGTCGGTGGAAGTGGCGTGTCGATTACTCACAAGTGGTAGTGTGGGGGATCGGGGTGCTTTTGCTCATCCTGGTTTTGATTGGCTCGGTGACGACCCTGCTGGAGGGTAGATATACACTGGCGCAGTGGCGTGACTTTGTGATCTTTGGTCTGGCCCAGGGGAGTATTTATGCGCTGATTGCCCTGGGGTACACCATGGTCTATGGTGTGTTGGGGTTGATTAATTTTGCCCACGGTGAAGTATTTATGGGCGGGGCATTTACGGCTTTCTTTCTGGCCGATGCGCTGGCCCGCAATGGTACCCTGGACCAGTATCCGCTCTTGAGCCTGCTGGCAGTGGTTGCGCTTTCGGCGGCTGTCTCAACCATTCTGGCGCTGGCGCTGGAACGCATCGCCTACCGCCGGTTGCGGCGCGCGCCCCGCCTGGTCTCGCTGATTACGGCGATTGGCGCGTCGTTTTTCCTGCAGTATACCTTTCGGGGGCTCTATGGGTCCGGCGTTAAAGTATATCCACGCGTAGATGCGCTCCAGGGAAGTGTATTTGGTGTTCAGCGCAGTGTGATTGTTGTATTTGTTGGGGCGATGGTGATGCTGGCGCTGTTGTACCTCTTTATTCAACGTACCAAAATCGGGCGGGCGATCCGCGCCGTTTCGGAAGATATTGAGACGGCGGCCCTGATGGGTGTAAATGTAAATGCGACGATTGCGTCAACCTTTGCGATTGGAGGGTTGATGGCCGGGGTAGCCGGGGTGCTGTATGCGCTGATCTTCCAGCAGGTCAACTTTTTTATGGGCTTTATTCCGGGGATCAAGGCGTTTACTGCGGCGGTGCTGGGGGGGATTGGTAATCTGCCCGGTGCGGCGGTGGGCGGGATTTTCCTCGGTATTGTTGAGTCAGTCGGGCCGAGCCTGTTTCTCGAAGGGTTGGGTATCCCCGCCGCGCATCAACTCAAAGATGTTATTGCCTTTTTAATGCTGGTTCTGGTGCTGATCTTCCGCCCGACGGGTATTCTCGGTGAGCGTCTGGCAACAAAACGGGCATAGGGAGGTTTCATTTTCATGACTGCAGGGCTACGTTCGGCTGTCCAGGTTGGTCTTTTAGGCGCGTTGGTGGCCTGGCATGCCAGTCTGGTTGGAATGATTGAAACGTTCCATGACCGTCGTCTGATTGGCGAGGCGGTGACGCTGGGCTATGTCTGGCTGGCCGGAATTGTGATCCTGACCGCCTATTTTGCGGCACGCCACAAAGCGCCACCTATGGCGCTGCTCTCCGGCGGGATTGCCGGCGGAATCATCGGGCTGTCGTTGGTGATCCTGGCGGTGCTAATCAGTATTTTCGATTTGCGTGATGTTTTGAATGCGGCCACCCCGGATCTGGCTGAACTGATTACCTTTAATCTGGAGGTTACCAATCCGCTGGGAGATCTCCTGCCGATTGTTATCGGTGCGGTTGTGGGGGGTGCGGCGGGGGGGTTGACACGGTTGCCGGGAACCTGGCAACGCACGATTGCGACGGCGCTGGTTGTCACAATCATGATTGCGTTGCTGCGCGATATCTTTGTGGCGCTCCTGCCGGATGGGGTCGGCAGGTTTTTCTTTACCTCGCGGGGCATGACGATCGCGGGGGCGTTCTTTTTGCTGATTGTAGCGGGTGTGCTGGTCTGGGTGTTGGCCTCCTATGGTCTGCCCGGTGTGCGGTTGCCTGCCGATGATGCAACCGGCACCGGCCACATCGAGTCGCCCTGGCGGATTGTTTACCTGGCACTGGGCGCGGCGTTTCTGCTGACCTTTCCGCTCTGGTCCGGGCGGTTTTTGAGTAATGTGGCCGACTTTGTGGGCCTCTACATTATTATGGGCCTGGGGTTGAGCCTGGTGATCGGGTTTGCCGGGATGCTTGACCTGGGCTATGTGGCCTTCTATGCCATCGGCGCGTACACGATGGCGCTCCTGACTTCGCCGGAAGTAAACCCGGTTCCCTGGAGTTTCTGGGCGGCGCTGCCGGTCTCGATGCTGACGGCGTTTCTTGCGGGTGTGCTGCTGGGCCTGCCGGTTCTGCGCATGCGTGGCGACTATCTGGCGATTGCCACGCTGGGCTTTGGCGAGATTATTCGTATTCTGGCGCTCTCAGAATCGTTGACAGACTATATGGGTGGGGCGCAGGGGATTACCCGCATTGCCAGTCCGCAGATTGGTACCTGGGTGTTTGATAGCCCGGAGCGGATCTATTACCTGGTGCTGATCGGGTGCGTTATCGCCTGGTTTGTTGCCGCCCGCCTGAAAACTTCGCGGTTAGGGCGGGCCTGGATGGCGATCCGCGAAGATGAAGATGTGGCTCAGGCCATGGGTATTAACCGGGTGACGGCGAAGCTGCTGGCCTTTGCCATTGGCGCGCTGCTGGGCGGCATGAGTGGGGCGATTTTTGCCTCGTTTGTCGGCTCGGTGGTGCCATTGAGTTTTGGTCTGCTGGTCTCGATCAATGTGCTGGCGCTGATTATCGTTGGCGGTATGGGCAGCCTGCCCGGCGTGCTGGTGGGCGCGCTGGTGCTGGTCGGCCTGCCCGAGTTGCTGCGCGAGTTCTCCGAGTATCGCCTGCTAGTCTATGGCGCGGTGCTGGTGGTGATGATGCTCTTCCGCCCCGAAGGACTCTGGCCGGAAGCAACGCGGCGGCGCGAACTGCACAAGGAGACCGTACCACTGCCGGAAACGACCGAGCCGGTTACGACGGCAACTTCCGTTTCAACCTCGACATCATCGGTAAAGGACTGACTGCCATGGACGAAGTGCTGCATGCGCGCCAGGTGACCAAGCGTTTTGGCGGGTTGACGGCGATTAAGAATCTTGATGTCCAGGTGCGCCCTCGCTCAATCCACAGTGTGATTGGGCCAAACGGGGCGGGCAAAACCAGCTTCTTTAATTGTATCACCGGTTTTTATACGCCCGAAGAGGGTGAGATTACCTTTCTGGGCCGGCCAATCCGTGGGCTGCGCCTCGATCAGATTGCCCGCCTGGGGATCGCCCGGACCTATCAGAATATTCGGCTGTTTAGCAATCTGACCACGCTGGAGAATGTGTTGATCGGCATGCATCCGCATCTGCACACCACGCCGTTTGATGCTCTGCTACGCACGCCGCGCTACCGGCGGGAAGAGCGCGAAGCCGAGCAAGAGGCGCAGCGATTGCTGGAGTTTGTGGGGATGCATGGGAAGGAGTTTGCGGTGGCGCGTAACCTGGCGTATGGCGATCAGCGTCGCCTGGAGATTGCGCGCGCCCTGGCACTACGTCCGCGCCTGCTCCTGCTGGATGAGCCGACAGCCGGGATGAACCCGCGCGAAACGGAAAATATGATCACCCTGACGCGGCGATTGCGCGATGAACTGGGGATTACGTTGCTGCTGATTGAGCATGATATGCGTGTGGTGATGACGATCTCCGATGAGATTACCGTGCTGGATTTCGGCGAGAAGATTGCCGAGGGCCGCCCGAAGGAGATTCGCGCCGATCCACGCGTGATTGAGGCCTACCTGGGCAGCGCGGCGGTTGAGGGGCATGATCGCCCACCGCCGACGGGGAATGGAACTGCGTCGGCCGCGCCAACCACCTGAGTATGGTACTTTTCTTTTTCACGGAAATTTTGCACTTTGTGCAAAGTTTCCGTGAAAAAAATGTCCCACTCCACTCTGCCGGAGGTACAAGGCATCTGTTTGCGGAAGACCGCGTATATTCTGTTATATGACCTCTGCTTGATGTTGCTCTATTCAAAGAAGAACCGGATACCTGATTATGTCAATACTTTCACTCAACAATATTCATACCTTTTATGGTCAGATCCAGGCGTTGCGGGGCATCTCGCTGACCGTAAACGAGGGCGAGATTGTCACGCTGATCGGCACCAACGGCGCCGGGAAGACGACCACGCTCAACACCATCAGCGGTTTGCGCCAGCCGCGCACGGGCGAGATTCTGTTTAAAGGGCAGCGGATCGATAACCTCCCGGTGCATGAAGTCACCCGGCGCGGGATTGTGCAGTCGCCCGAGGGGCGCAAGATCTTTGGGCGTATGTCGGTGCGCGAGAATCTGGAGATGGGTGCTTTTGTCTTCTCGCAACGTGACGCTGCCGCTATTCGGCAGGAACTGGATCGGGTGTTGACGCTGTTTCCCCGTCTGCACGAGCGGCTGGGGCAGCCAGGGGGTACGCTCTCTGGCGGCGAGCAGCAGATGCTGGCGATTGGCCGGGCAATGATGGCGCGACCACGGGTGTTGCTCCTCGATGAGCCGAGCATGGGACTGGCTCCGGTCCTGGTTGATCAGATCTTCAATATTATTAAAGAAATTAACACGCAGGGTACCACGATCCTCCTGGTGGAGCAGAACGCATTAATGGCGCTGGGTATTGCCCATCGTGGCTATGTGCTCCAGTCGGGGAGTATCGTGCTCGAAGATACCGCCCAGAATCTCCAGGAAAATGAGATGGTGCGCAAGGCGTACCTGGGCGTTGATTAGCATCTATGTTTGATAAACCGATAAGGGGGTGATGACCGCCGGCAAGGACATTTGAGCCGTATCAGGCCATGGGTGCCTGAACGTGCAGACAGAAGGTTGGCAACCCGGTATGTCTTGCAGCCAAGCACAAGTGAAAGGAGCTTTCGGGAATGAAGCGACTATCTGGTCTTATGACACTCCTGGTGATCCTGACCGTAATGCTGGCCGCCTGCGGTGGTGGTCCCGCCGCACCGGCCGAAGAACCAACAGAAACAACAACGTCAGAAGAGGCGACGCCGGAAGACGAGATGACGGAGGAAGAGGCGACGCCGGAAGACGAGATGATGGAGGAAGAAACTCCGGAGGAAGCCGGAGCCGCGGGTGAGTTTGAAGGCACGATCAAGATTGCCACCCAGAGCCCGCTCTCCGGCCCACAGGCCGCCATCGGTATCGGTATCAGCAATGCCGCCGAACTGGGGGTTGAGCAACTGGCCGGGCCGTTGGAGGAGATGGGCTTTACGGTTGAGTTGGAGCCGTTTGATGACCAGGCCCAGCCGGAGGTCGGTTCGGCGAATGCCAACAGCATCATCTCCGATCCGGATATCCTCTGCGTGGATGGGCACTACAACTCGGGTGTGGCGCTGGCGGCCCTGCCGACCTACGAGAGCGCCAACCTGGCGATGGTCTCACCGGCCAATACCAACCCGGCCATCACCGAGGACTTCCCCAATGCCTTCCGCATCGTTGGTCGTGATGACCTGCAGGGGCCAATTGGCGCGCAGTTTGCCGACGAGGGTCTGAATGCAGAAACATTCTTTATTGTTCACGACCAGACCGACTATGGTCAGGGCATTGCCGAGTTCTTCCGTCAGGAAGCCGAGAGCCGCGGTATGACCGAACTGGGATTTGAGGGCACCCAGGAAACCTCGGTGTTTGACTCGATCCTGACGCCGATCCAGGCGCAAACACCCGATGTTATCTATTTCGCCGGCATCTTTAGCCAGGCCGGGCCATTCTTTTCCCAGGCCCGCGACCGGGGCATTCAGGCCGAGTTTATGGGACCGGACGGGTTGGATAACTCGGAGTTGGCCGAACTGGGTGGCGAAGCGGTCGCAGGAATGCACTACACCTCGGTGGCGGCTCCGGTGAGCCAGTTCCCCGATGCGGCGCAGTTTGCCCAGGACTATGAGGCCGAGTATGGTGAATCGGCCCCGCCGTTCTCGGCTCAGGCCTATGATGTGGTCGGCATCTGCGTGGAGGCGATTGCCAACGCCGCCGAGACCGCCGGCGGCAAGCCCAGCCGTGAGCAGGTGGTTGAGGCGTTGCGCGATCTGGAGTCCTACGAGGGTATTACCGGAACCTACACCTTCGATGAGGATGGCGACCCGGACCCGGCGACCTACTACGTGCTGCAGGTCAATGTGGAAGACTGGAACGCCAACGAAGTCGCCTCACGCATCGAAAGCTCCCCACCTCCGGAAGAGGGCACTGAAGAAGGCGACACTGAGATGATGGAGGAAGAGGTGACGCCGGAAGAGGAGATGATGGAAGAGGGCGGTGAGATGACCGAAGAGGAAACGCAAGAAGCCGGTCCTTAGTGAGGATTGCACTGCGCGCGGCAGATCCGGCACATAGATTCCTTGCGGTGCCCGGCAGTGTAGCGTGAAGTTTGCGCACATAGTCCTGGTTACGGGAGTCCCGGCTGCAGCCGGTTGGATAGCGTCACTCAGGTGGGGCATGTTTTGGTAGGGACGCTTCTGCGCATCCGTCACCCCACCTGATGTGGGCAGCCTCGCGGCCGCGTGCAAGCCCGGCCCAGTTGATGAAGGTTGAATTTTTATCTGGATATCCATGATCTGGAGTCCCGGCTTCAGCCGGATCAGGCTTTTTGGGCAGTATACAGCTTCCCCGGCAGTCATTCACCGGCTAAAGCCGGGACTTCTGGACATTGCATATCCGGACTGTGCAGTCATTCACCGGCTAAAGCCAGGACTCCTGGACATTGCACATCCGGACTGTTTTCGCAAAGTTCATAAGCCGGGATTTCAGATTACTTTGCTGCCCGGGTTGATTGTTCAACTTCATAAAACGCCAGGCACCGATAGCAGCAAAGCTTTGGGCCACGTATGCCCGCAAACACCTGGTTTGAGCGCCGAGTAAGTGCGTCCTGATGAAATATAGCAATCCTAAATTGGTTGTAAACTTCTCCATGTCCTGCTTGGCATTAGGAGGCGTTTGAGCAAAAGCCAGGGTTTACAACTCCGTTAGGACTGCTATAGAAATATAAAGGAAGAACAGGCGATACTATGGCTGTTGGAGTCGATGCCGATGAGAAAATTAAGGTGCGGCGGTCATTCGGGATGATCCTGAAAGAGGTCTTCGGCCCGCTGTTGCAGATATTGATTTATATTCTAATCTGTACGGTCTCCCTGAGTCTATTTGTTGTCCTGGTGGCGTTGCTGCTGCGTGGTACCCGCGAAGATGTTGATCTGCTGCAGTCTACCCTGATTATTCTGCCCCAGGTAGTTGTGGATGGGCTGGTGCGTGGGTTTCTGTTTGCCACGATTGCCCTGGGCTACACCATGGTCTACGGGGTGCTGGAGTTTATTAATTTTGCCCACGGTGAGATCTTTATGGTGGGTGCGTTTGTGGTGGCGGGCTTTGCAGTCGGGTTGGCAAGCCTGGGTTGGCTGGAGGGGTTTCCACCGCTGCTGTTTGTGCTGTTTGCGGTGCTGCTGGGTATGGCCGTGAGCGGGTTGCTGGCAATGGCGACCGAACGGCTGGCCTATCGTCCAGTACGCGGCGCGCCGCGGCTGGTTGCGCTGATTTCGGCCATCGGGGCCTCGCTCTTTCTGCAAGATTTTATGCGCATGATTGCGCTGGCAACCGGACTGGGCTTTAATGTGCGTGTGCAAACCCCGGATTTTGGCGATCCACTACAAATTGCCGAGATACCGATTGTTGGTGAGCGCCTGGCGGTTGTGAGCATCGACAGTCGCGCGCTGATCTTTATTGTCTCGGCGACCATTATGCTGATCGGGCTGAACTACCTGGTGAACGTGACCAAACTGGGCAAGGCGATTCGGGCGGTTGCGCAGGATCGGCCCACCGCCAGCCTGATGGGGATCAATGTCAACCGGATTATTGCGCTAACCTTTCTTATCGGTGGCGCATTGGGCGGCGCGGCGGGGGTGCTGTTTGGCATCCGCTTCGGTACGATTAACCCCTACATCGGCTTCCTGCCGGGTTTGAAGGCCTTTACCGCCGCCGTGCTGGGTGGGATTGGCAATATTACCGGCGCAATGGTTGGCGGGATTGTCCTGGGTTTCCTGGAGGCATTTGTTGCGTCCTACCTCTCGCTCTTCACCGAGGGCGCATTTGCCGGGGCGAACTATGCCGATATTGCCGCGTTTAGCATTTTGATCTTTATCCTGATCTTCCGCCCGTCCGGTCTGCTGGGCGAAGCAACAACGCAGAAGGTGTAACCGCTATGGCAAGCACAGATACACAGCCAGGGGGCCCGGAAAATCTCCTGAGTATGCTCCGGGCCGAGGCGGGGCGCGGGGTTGTTCCCTATCTGCTGGTGACGGCCTATGCCCTGATTGTCACAACGCTACTGCTGCTCGATCCGGCAATCAGTCTGCGCACCGATATCCTGTTTGTCCTGTTCCTGGGCGTTATGCTGACACTGTACAAGGTACCGCTGGCAGCCGTCTACAAGCTGGTGATGGCAATCGCCCTGCTCGGTGTGGCAATGCCCTACTTCGGCACGCTCAATCCCTTCTACATGGATGTGGTGACGCAGGTCGGCATGTTTGTGGTGCTGGCGCTGGGCCTGAATATTGTCGTCGGTATGGCCGGTCTACTGGATCTGGGGTATATTGCCTTTTATGCAGTTGGCGCGTATCTCTGGGCGATTTTTAGTACGGATCAGGCTGCGAATATCATCCCCTGGTTGGCGGAATCCTTTCCGCTGTCACCGGAGTGGTTCTTTATTTTCCTCTTCCTGGGGTTGATCGTTGGCGGTTTCACCGGGGTGCTGCTCGGGTTGCCGGTCTTGCGGCTGCGGGGTGACTACCTGGCAATCGTGACGCTGGGCTTTGGCGAGGTGATTCGCGTGCTGGC
This sequence comes from Chloroflexaceae bacterium, assembly GCA_034436755.1. Lineage (GTDB taxonomy): Bacteria > Chloroflexota > Chloroflexia > Chloroflexales > Chloroflexaceae > CAKZQX01. The sequence goes on from DAOTVB010000152.1 coordinate 17,456, forward strand.
GACCAACCTGGATCGTCCGGTCAATATCACCAACGGCGCACAGGGCATCAAGTCGATTGGCCGACCGCCGCTCTTTTTTGAGCCCTGGGTGCAGGCACTCGGGGTGCCGCTGGACCGCGGCCAGCTCTACCAACTCTACTTCTATTTTCTGGTGCTGGTGGTGGTGGTGGTAATGATTGTGGTGGTCTACCGGCTGAACAACTCGCGCATCGGGCGGGCCTGGGCCTCGATCCGCGAGGACGAAACCGCCGCGATTGCGATGGGCGTGCCGCTGGTGCGCATGAAGCTGCTGGCGTTTGCCGTCGGCGCATCGTTTGCCGGGACGATGGGCGTGATTTTTGCGTCCAAGCAGTTGTTTATCAACCCGCCTACCTTTGACCTGATCCGCTCGATCAACATCCTGGCAATGGTCATCCTGGGCGGGATGGGCAGTATTCCGGGGGCCATCCTGGGGGCTACGCTGGTGACGCTGCTTAACTTGCAGTTGCTGCCCCGGGTGGCGCGTGAGTTGAGCGTGCTGGATGTGCCCGCCTGGCTGGACCCGACGCAGTACCAGCGGATGCTCTTCGGGATGCTCTTGATCCTGATGACCGTGTTTCGCCCGGAGGGATTGCTGCCGGAGGATCGCCGCCGCCAGGAGTTGCACGGGCAGGAGGAGTCGGCCATGCCCGATACCCTGCTGGAGTCCGAACAGCAGCAGGCCGATGTAACCGAACCCGATGTAGATATACAAACGTGAAAGGCCGGAGGGTCGTGGCACTACTTGAGGCAAAAAATATTACCAAGCAGTTTGGCGGTCTGGTGGCGGTCAACGATGTCACGCTGACGATTGAACCGGGCAGCATTATCAGTGTCATTGGGCCAAATGGCGCGGGCAAGACGACATTTTTTAATGTGCTGACCGGGATTTACAAACCGGACCGGGGCAAGATTATCTTTGATGGGCGTCTTCTCGCCAACCTGCGCCCGGATCAGATCACCGCGCGGGGAATCTGCCGCACCTTCCAGAATATTCGGCTGTTCCACAACATGACCGTCCTGGAGAATGTGCTGGTCGGTATGCATAGTCGTATCCGGGCACCATTCTGGTCAATTATTTTACGCACACCCCGTATGAAGCAGGAGGAGCGCGAGGCGATTGAGCGAGCGCGGCATCTGCTGGCGTTTGTTAATCTTGACAACAAGCGTGATGACCTGGCAAAAAATCTGCCCTACGGCGATCAGCGGCGGCTTGAAATCGCGCGGGCACTCGGCGCAAATCCCAAGATGATCCTGCTGGACGAGCCAACGGCGGGTATGAATCCGCAGGAAACGGCGTCCGCGACAAAACTTATTCGGAACGTGCGCGATGAGTTGGGCGTCACGGTGGTGTTGATTGAGCATGATATGCGGGTAGTGATGAGCATCTCCGAACGTATCTCGGTCATTGACTATGGGACAAAAATTGCCGAAGGTGGGCCAGACGAGATCCGCGCCAACCCACGCGTGATCGAGGCCTATCTGGGCAAAGGTGCCGCCGACGGCGCAAAGCCGGCAACACCGGCCCACCCGCCCGAACCACCCGCCGAGATCAGCCGGCCCGACCCGGAATTCCGCAGCCAGTAATGTATACGGGTTAGGGGTTAGGGGTTAGGGGTTAGGGGCAATACCTTTCAAATACGGCCGGATTAGCTCGCGCAAAGGCGCAAAGCCGCAACATGTATACAGTTCTTGACACCCTTTGCGGCTTTGCGCCTTTGAAAGGTATTGGAGTTAGGGATTAGGGATTACGAACTACAGACTACGCGATACGGGATACGGGATACGGCCTACGGCCTACAGAATATGGAACAACAGCAATGGCCCTGCTTGAGTTAAACAACGTCCATACCTACTATGGGCATATTCACGCCCTGAAAGGCATATCCGTCACCGTCGAACAGGGCGAGATTGTCACCCTGATCGGCTCGAATGGGGCCGGGAAGAGTACCACGTTGCGCACCATCTCCGGCCTGTTGATGCCGCGCCACGGACAGGTCATGCTGGCCGGCAAGCGCATCGACCGCGTCCCGCCGCATGACATTGTCCATATGGGCATCTCCCAGTCGCCCGAGGGTCGGCGGATCTTCCCCAACCTGTCGGTGATGGAGAACCTGGAACTGGGAGCCTACATCCATAGCGCTTACAGCCTGGAGTTTGAGGATGATCTGGATCGTGTGCTGACGATGTTTCCCCGCCTGCGCGAGCGCATCCGCCAGAAGGGTGGTACGCTCTCCGGCGGTGAGCAGCAGATGCTGGCAATTGGGCGGGCTTTGATGTCCCGGCCGCGGGTGCTGCTGCTCGACGAGCCGAGTATGGGCCTTGCGCCGGTCATCGTTGAGCAGATTTTCGAGATTATCCAGGATATCAACCGGCAGGGGACAACCATTCTGCTGGTGGAGCAGAACGCCCTGATGTCATTGAGCATTGCGCATCGCGGCTATGTGCTCCAGTCCGGCGAGATCGTCCTCGAAGACTCCGCCCGCAACCTGCAAGAAAACGAAACCGTCCAGAAAGCCTATCTAGGCGTGGATTAGCAGAACCGCGAACTTGAGAACTGAGAACCGGTTCTGAGTTCTCGGTTCTCAGTTCTTGACTACGCTTCAACCTCGCGCGGGACGCGTGGCAGGATGGTTGTCACAACCTCGTAGTTAATCGTGCCCAGCCAGCGCGCTACTTCATCTGCGCTAATCTGATCATCGCCCTGTGCGCCGATCAGCATGACCGCATCACCCCGCTTCACGCCGTCAATATCCGTGACATCGAGCAGCGCGTAGTCCATGCAGATCCGCCCGACAATCGGCGCGCGCTGATCGCGCACCAGCACCTCGCGCCAGGGAGGGGAGCGGCGCAGACCATCGGCATAGCCCACCGGAATGGTCGCAATCCGCGAGGGCCGTTGCGTCACAAAGGTGCCGCCGTAGGAGAGTGGCGTCCCCGGCGGTAACGACTTCACCTGGGCCACCTCCGAGTGGAATGAGAGCGCGGGACGGAAGTCGGCCGGGAGCGGTGTTTCCGCCGAGGGTGGCAGGCCATAGCAGGCAATGCCGGGCCGCACCATATTGAAGCGGGCATCCGGGAAGCGCAGCAGTGCCGCGCTGTTAGCGGCATGCACCAGCGGCGGGCGCAATCCGGCGGCGCTAATCTCGGCCAGAATTCCCGAGAAGCGCTCAAGCTGCCGGCGGGCAAACGTCTCATCAGCACTGTCGGCCGTAGCAAAGTGCGTGTAGAGCCCCGTGACGTGTAGTCCGTGGTAGGGTTGTTCCGGTCCATTCTCTGCGTGCAGGCTCTGTAAAAATGCCCCGGCCTGATCCAGTTGCAGCCCCAGCCGTGCCATCCCGGTGTCCACCTTGACATGCACCTCCGCCGGGCGCTCCAGGGCGCGGGCCGCATCCGCGAAGGCGCGCGCCACATCATGGTCAAAGACGGTGCAGGTGACACCGAGCCAGACGGCCTCACGTGCCTGCCAGGGTGGCGTGTAACCCAGCACCAGGATCGGTGCGGTGATATCGGCCTGGCGCAACGTGCGTGCTTCTCCCATCGTCGCAACTGCCAGCGCTGCTGCGCCATTTGCCAGTGCGGTACGTGCCACCCGCACCGCACCATGCCCGTAGGCGTCGGCCTTCAGCACAACCATCACGGCTACCCCGGCAATCGCGCGTAACCGCCGGATGTTGTGCGCAATCGCATCCAGGTCGATCCGGGCCCAGGTTGGACGATCCGGCGCACCAATGTGAACGCTCTGCCAGCCGGGTTCCTGGCGCACCAGCACCCGGTCTGCTGAAATATGCGGGGCCAGCAGGTCCGCCGTGATGCGCTCCATCCGGGCCTCGGTGCTTCCCTTGATCAGCAGCAGATCACCGTCCCGCAGGTCAATCGGGAGCGCCTGCAAGGTGGTGGCGGCGGTATGAACGATATCCGTTCGCAACGTGGCATGTACCCGGCGGGCCGCCTGAACAATTTTTGTGCCCCAGTCGCCCCGGCAGATCAGATGATCCGCCACGCTCCCGGCGTGTACGCCAATCTCCTCGCAGGCGGCCGCCGGATCGCGCCCCAGGTCACTGATCTCCCCCAGGATGACAATTCGCCGTTGTGCAGGTAATGCCTCCAGGGTCTGGAGGGCTGCCCGCAGCGAGGGTATACTGGCGCTAAAGGTGTCATCCAGCAGCGTAGCGTTTTGCCGGGTGGTCAGCGGGTGGAGCCGCCCCGCAACCGGCGTGATCCGCTCCAGTTGGCGAGCGGCTTCGTCCAGGGGCATGCCACACGCCAGCGCAACGCTCACCGCCGCCAGCGCCGTGTAGACGGCAGGCATGCCCACAAGCGGTGTAGTTGCCGCAACGGTCTGCTCCCGCCAGTGCAGGTACAGGCGTGTCCCCTGCTGCGACAGGCCGACCGCGTCAGCGCGCAGATCGCAGTCCGGGCCGGTGCCAAACGTCAGCCGGTTCGCCCGGGTCTGGGTGCCCATTGCGCGCACCAGCGGATCATCGCCGTTGAGGATCGCCCATCCATCGGCGGGCAGGGCGGCGACCAGCGTGACCTGCTCGCGGGCCACCCCCTCCAGCGACCCGAATGCCCGCAGGTGGGCGTCGGCAACATTGGTCACGACGGCAATCTGCGGCGGAAAGAGAGCGGCCAGTTGCGCAATTTCGCCAAAGCGGTCACTGCCAAACTCCAGCACCGCGTAGCGCTGTTCGTCCCGCAACCGTGTCAACGCGATAGGTAACCCCAGCAGCGAGTTAAAACTCTGGCGGCTCTGAAAGGTCAACGCCTGCGCTGCCAGCAGCGTGGTAATCGCCTGCCGGGTCGAGGTTTTGCCGACGCTCCCGGTGACAGCGATCACCTGGGGCGCAACCTGCCGTAACCGCTGCGCGGCCCAGCGCTGCACCAGCGCCTGCGGATCATCGGCCAGGATGACGGTGGCGGCTTCAGCGCTCCCTGGGGGCCAGGTGCAGATCACCCCCGTGGCTCCGGCAGCCAGGGCGGCAGGAATGTAGTCGTGTCCATCGGCACGCGGTGTGCGCAGCGCCAGAAAGAGTTCCCCCGGGCGGGTCAGCCGCGAGTCGTAGGAGAAATCGGCAAAATGCGTGGCCTGAATGCGACCCTGCACCTGGCCGCCGACGGCACACAGATCATCAAGCGCAATCATAGCAGATCTACTCTTTCCGCAAGAAGGGTGCTTTCCGACAATATGCGATAGGCCTGTTTGTAGCGGCGATTGTACCATACCCGGCGCGGCTGTCGTACCAGAGTCACGGTTACAGGTCGGGCGCTGCCGAATGCAGAATGGTGCATAGAATGCACCCTACGGCAGGAGTCCCGGCTTCAGCCGGATCAGGGTTTCCCGGCCGGATGTGGCTGCCCCGGCAGGTAGTCACCGGCTAAAGCCGGGACTCCAGGACATTCATATCCGGGCTATTTTTCAAACGTCATAAGCCGGGATTCCCGGGCATTGCATATCCGGACTATTTCTGAAAATTCATACAACTGCACGCCGGGCGTTGCTGAATGCAGAATGGTGCATAGAATGCACCCTACGGCTGCTGCACGCCGGGCGCTGCCGAATAGGTCAACTGCTGCGAACGTGCAAGTAATGGTATCATGACCTCAGCGTGAGTGGCTGTGTGACAGGGGAGGAGACCAATGCTAGATCTGACCCCGCAAACCGAGGCAATCATTGCGACATTTGGTGGTAAATTACCTGATCATACTCAGTTACCTGACTCGGATGGTAACTTTGCGCAAAGTTTTCACGAACATCTCCAGAGCATTCTGCTCACCGATTCGATCCGGCCGGTTTTGCAACGCCTGCATCCCGATGGGCACTACTGCATCGGGCAGGATAGCGGGATCTACTGGCGGCTCATTGAGCCGTTCGAGCGTGGAGCCGTAGCTCCGGACTGGTTCTATGTGCCCGGCGTGCCGCCCCTGCTCGAAGGCAAAATGCGACGCTCATACGTGTTATGGCAGGAGTATGTGGCACCACTGATCGTCATTGAGTTTGTCTCCGGCAACGGCGAGGAAGAGCGTGACCGGACGCCGGTTACGGGCAAATTCTGGGTGTATGAGCAGGGCATTCGTGTGCCGTTTTATGCGATTTACGAGGTTAATCCGGGCCGGGTAGAGGTATACCATCTGGTGGGAGGTCAGTATCAGGCGCTGGCCCCGAATGAGCGTGGACATTATCTGATCGAACCGATGGAGGTTGCGTTGGGTATCTGGCAAGGAGTGTACCAGGAGATGGAACTGCCCTGGCTGCGCTGGTGGGACACGCAGGGCAATCTGCTTCCAACCGGCGCAGAGCGGGCGGAGCGCGAGCAGCAGCGCGCACAAACGGCAGAGGAACGCGCCGCGTACCTGGCGGCCCGGCTACGGGCACTGGGCATCGATCCCGATCAGCCGGAGTAGTACGCGCGTAACGTCTGGCCTGATCCTAAACCGGCGGCCAGGGGATATTTGGCCCTGGCCCCGGCGCAGGATAAACCCCCGTGCTGACCAGGTTGTTGAGTCGCCGTCGCAACGCACGCATTTCGACCGGATTCAACAACCCGGTGAGCGTCTTTGCGATGCTATCTTGCTGATCCAGCCGTGTCTGCAAATGGTTGAGTGCCGCCGCGATATCAGGGGGAAAGGGCTGTCCCACAAAATCCCACAGCACCGTACGCAGCTTATACTCGTGGTGAAAGCTAATCCCATGGTCAATGGCCCAGAGCCGCCCATCCCGCCCCTTGAGGCAGTGCCCACTCTTGCGGTCGGCATTGTTAATCAGGCAGTCAAAGGCGGCCAGTTGCAGGATGGCTTCCTCAAAACCGCCCTCTTGCTGCATGGTGAAGAGATGCGCCTCCTCGTCGTGATCGATAAAGAGTTGCAGCGCACCAATGCCATATGGACCTTCGCGTGGAACGGTTGGCGGAACCAGGTCAAAGTCGAGTGCTTCGCTGATCAGGTAAGCCGCCACCTCGCGCTGGTACAACGTGCCGCGCGGAAAATCCCACAGGGGACGCTCGCCCCGGCAGGGCTTGTAGACCGCTAGAGCCTGAAGGTCGTTCTGCTCAACCCGCGTGAGCAGGGTATAGTTGCTGCTGTAGGGCAGCATACCTTCGACTTCCAGGCGACCTTTTGTCAGCAGTTCGAGTATAGTGGAGAGGTCAATCTCATTTGACTGCGACCCGTTGGCATCCATAGGCCCATGTTCTATTTAGGATAAAGTACGAATAACGTTGTATCTCACCTACCCGCGTCAGCGGTTATTCCACAACCGGGCCATGACCGTTACGCTGGGGACAGAAATGACCGCTCGGATCAATTGGGCGACCACAGTTCCCGCAGATCGGGCGACCGGCGGCGACGACATGGGCGGCATGCACGCTCAATGCCCGCATCTGCATGCGCGTGGCCGAGAAGCGTGCTGTTGCCGCGTCGTCGCTCGTCTCCTCGGCCATTCCCTGGATTACCAGGACAACCATATCGCGTTCGTTATCATAGCCCAGCCCCATCTGCCCGATCCGAAACTCCGGCTCTAGCGGCTCTTCCAGGCTCATGTTGGTGACCAGGATGTCATCGGTCGTTGAGAGACCGGGATTCTTCTCGGCCAGATCGTCGAGTAACTGGGCAATTGCTTCGGCCAGGGCGCGTACCTGCTCTTTTTCGGCCAGGAGTGAGATCATGCGGTTGCCCCGGCGGGCCTGCACATAAAAGACGCGGTTGCCCGGTTGACCTACCGCGCCCGCTGTGATCCGTTGTACTGCTTCGAGATCATACGTAAACTCAGCCATTCAACTCACTCTGTCTTTTTCTCAGTAGGAACTTCCGCCGTCATCCCATTCTCTGAACCTGGTTGCCCGGTCGCTTCTTCCGACTGCTCCGGCTCCGGTTTGGGACGTAGATGCTCCAGTGAGCCGGTGTCGTTAAATGCCAGCAAGCGTGGTCCCATTCGCTCAAAGGCCAGGGCGGTTAGTGCTGCGGGGTTGATGATCAGGCGTTGGAAGAGATCAACATGTATACCAATATAATACGAGATGACAAGTTTGATCAAGTCCGCATGCGAAACGACGGCAATGATTTCTTTCGGATGCTGAGCACGCAGTCCGTCCAGGGTAGCGATGGCACGCATTTGCACTTCGCCGAGCGTTTCGCCGCCGGGAAAGCGGGTGCCGCTGGGGTAGAATTGCACCCCCGGCCAGAGTTCATGCTGCGACAGCTCTTTCAGATCGCCGCCGTTCCACTCACCGTAGCGTACTTCACCGACACCTTCAACGACACGGACAATCAGGTTGCGGGGGGTGGCAATCGCCTGGGCCGTTTCAATCGTCCGTTCCAGTGGACTGCTGTAGACTGCAGCAATGGGCAGGTCGCCCAGACGCTCACTGAGGGCCTGCGCCTGCTTCCGCCCCTCCTCATTTAGCCGCACGCCTGGTGTCCACCCTGCAAGCCGTCCATGGACCCAGTCATTGGTGCCATGCCGGATCAAGAGCAGTAGTGTCACATTTCCTCCCTTGTCATAGATTGTGCTTCCGTCATGATACCACAAAGTCTGCTATCTTCCCATGGATAAATCCAACAGAAACGAACATCTTGCTACTACGCGCATGCCTGATTAACACGACTTACGTGGTTTCCCTTTTGGTAGCGGATATCGCCTCCGGCAGGGCGGAAGCCAGTATCCTTTTTAGGAACAATGTGGCTCTCCGGGTCACATTGTTTCCAAAAAGACTGAAAAGGGAACATTTTTTGTGAAAAATAAAACAAGTACCATGCTGTCGCAGGCGATGCTGCCGTTCATCGGGTGAAACGCCGGGTTTGATGAACCACCGCGTAACGCGCGTGATCGAATAATTGCCGATTGGCCGTTTAACACGCAACCTGTTGCCCGGCAAATTGCAACTGGTAGAGCCGGTAGTAGTAGCCGCGCCGGGCCAGCAATTCTTCGTGGCTGCCATCCTCGACGATCTGGCCCTGGTGCAGGACGATAATCCGGTCAACGTGGCGAATGGTACTCAGGCGGTGGGCGATCACAATGCTGGTGCGGTCCTGGAGTAGCCGTTCCAGGGCGGTCTGGATCAGCGCCTCGGTTTCGGTATCGACGCTGCTGGTGGCCTCGTCAAGGATTAACAGCACCTCCGGGTTGAAGGCGATGGCGCGGGCAAAGGCCAGCAGTTGTCGCTGCCCCTGGGAGAGGTTGCTGCCCCGCTCACGTACTTCGTGGTCATACCCATCCGGCAACCGCTCGATAAAAGTGGCGGCGTTGGCAGTTGCGGCGGCCTGGCGGATCTGCTCATCGGTGATGGTTGTGTCGTTCAGGCGGATGTTACCGGCAATCGTGCCGCTAAAGCAGACCGGGTCTTGCGGAACTGCAGCCACATGGCGGCGTAACACGGCCTGGGGCAACTCACGAATATCCACGCCGTCAAGCCGGATGCTGCCCTGCTGAATGTCGTAGAAGCGTGCCAGCAGGCTGATCAACGAGGTCTTCCCCGCGCCAGTTGCGCCGACAATTGCGACGGCCTGACCTGCCGGGATGGTAAACGACAGGCCATGCAGTACCGGCTCGTCCAGATTGTAGCCGAAGGTAACATTGTCGAATGTAATCTCGCCGCGCACGGGTGCCGGCAACTGCCGGGGTTGTTCCGGGTCGCGCACCTCCTCCGGGGTATCGAGCACCCAGAAGATCCGCTCGGCCGCCGCCATTGCCGCCTGCAGAATGGTATACTTCTCCGCCAGGTCGCGGATGGGCTGAAATGCACGCTCGGTGTACTGCACAAAGGCCACCAGCATTCCCAATGTGGTCCAGTTTGCCAACACACCCTGCCCGCCCCAGTAGAGCAGCAGCGCGGTTGCCAGGGCCGCCATAAACCCGATGGTTGGGAAGAAGTAGGCAAAGATGCGTAGCGAACGCAGGTTGGCCGCCAGATAGTCCTGGCTGAGTTGGGCAAAGTGTGTTTTGCTGGTCGTCTCCCGGTTGAAGAGCTGTGTCACCAGCACCCCGCTGATCTGCTCATTGAGGTAGGCATTGATGCGCGCCAGACGTTGCCGCGTCACCCGGAAGGCCGCGCGCATCAATCGCTGAAAGATGACGGTGATGCCCGCCAGCACCGGCAGTACGGCCAGGCTGATCAAGGCCAGCCGCCAGTTGAGCAGCAGCATGGTGATCACAATGCCCAGGAGCGTCACGCTGTCGGCCAGTCCGGCGACAATTCCCTGCGTCAGGAACTGGTTCAGGGCATCAATATCATTGGTGATCCGGGTAATCAGCCGCCCTACCGGGTTGCGGTCAAAGAAGGCCAGACTCATCCGCTGGATATGGCGGAAGATCTGGATGCGCAGATCCATCATTACCTGCTGTCCGACAATCTGAATGATATAGGTATGGGCGTACCGCAGGCCAAAGGAGGCCAGCAGCGTGCCCAGGTAGAGCGCAAAGATCGGCAGCAGTCCCTCGATCTGCCCGGTGGCAATGGGACCGTCAATCGCCCGCTGTATCAGCAGGGGCGGCACCAGCGTAGTCAGCGCCGCGCCGGTCAGCAGGATCAACGCCAGGGTCAACTGCCGCCAGTAGGGCCGCAGAAACTGCACCAGCCGCCGTGTCAACTGCCAGTCATAGCTGCGGCCGGTTATTTCATCTTCTTCAAAGCCACGTGGCATAGTCTGTAGTCTGTAGTCTGTAGTCTGTAGTCTGTAGTCTGTATCCCGTATCCCGTACGTTTCACTCGTCACTCGTCACGACATCATCACCCAGCTCGGCCTCCAGCAGTTCGCGGCGGTACATGGCGGCATAGCGCCCACCCTGCCGGAGCAACGCGTGGTGTGTGCCCCGCTCAACGATGCGCCCACCATGCAGCACGATAATCTGGTCGGCTTCTTTGACGGTGGCGATCCGCTGGGCAATGATGATACTGGTACGACCCTGCATTACCGTGCGTAGTCCCGCCAGGATCTGCGCGGCTGTGTGGGTATCCACGCTGCTCAGAGCGTCGTCCAGCACGAGAATTGCCGGGTTGCGCAGGATGGCGCGGGCAATTGCCACCCGCTGCTTCTGTCCGCCCGATAGTGTGACGCCCCGCTCGCCGATCAGTGTATCCAGCCCATCCGGGAACTGGGGCAGATCATTGCTCAGGCGCGAGATTTCGACTGCGCGCCGGATCTGCTCGTCCGCAGCGGGCTCCATACCGTCAGGCTGCCCTGACCGGCCAAAGGTGACATTCTCGCGCAACGAGATGCTGAAGAGGAACGTCTCCTGCGGCACATAGCCGATGCTCTGGCGCAGGTGGTCGAGTGGCAGCGTGCGCACATCCCGACCGTCGATCAGGATGGTACCCTCGCCGGGGTCGCGCACCCGGCCCAGCAGACTGATCAGTGAGGTCTTGCCACCGCCGGTTGCCCCGACAATTGCCAGCGAGGTTCCGCGCGGTACTCGGAACGAGATATGCCGCAACACCCAGTCCTCCGGTGGCGGCCCGTTCCCACTATGTTGATCAGTCGTCAGTTGTGTGGCATCCGCTGCCGGTTCCGGGGCGGCAAAGCGCACCCCAACATCCTGAAACTCCACCTCGCCCGCGATTTCTTGATCAAAGGAAGCATCCGTGGGTGAGGTAATCATCGGTTGACGCTGCAGCACCGCATTGAGACGCTCCGTCGAGGCGACCGCCTGCTGATAGAGATTGACCATCCAGCCCAGCGCAATCATCGGCCAGGTCAGCAGGCCCAGGTAGGCATTGAACTGGACCAGTTCGCCCAGAGTGATCTGCTCCTGCGCCACCAGGCGTCCACCGAAGAGCAGCACCAGCGCGGCCACACTCCCCAGAATAAGCGTGACTCCCGGCCACAACACCCCGCTTAACCGGGCATAGCGCAGGTTCAACCGGCGGTAGTGGTCATTGGCCGCCGTGAAGACGCGCAACTCGGCCTCCTCCTGCGCATAGGCCTTGATGGTCCGAATGCCGCTAAAGTTTTCCTGGGTACGGGTTGAGAGGTTGCCGAACTGATCCTGCACGGCGGAGAAGGCACGGCGCATGCGCCGGCCCAGCAGCACAAAGACAATGGTCACCAGCGGCAACAGCAGCAGCACCACCAGTGTCAGCGGAACATTGATCAGCAGCATCAGCACCGTGGCGGCGGGCAGCGTCAGCAGCGCGGTAAAGCTGCTGCTCAGGCCGGGGCCAAGAAACTGCCGTACCGCGCTCAGGTCATTGGTCATCCGGGCCATCAGGTCGCCGGTATGCATCTGGCTGTAGAACTCCTGATCGAGCAGCATCAGGCGGTCAAACAGGGCCGCCCGTAGATCGAAGTCAATCCGATGGGAGACCCCCCCGATCAGCATGCGCTGACCGAACTTGAAGAGCCCATCGACACAGGCCACCAGCAGGATCAACCCGCCGTAGCTCAGTAATATCTGATTGGTAAGCTGCCCGGCCTGGATCGTATCCACTGCCAGGCGCAGAACATACGGCCCTAGCGCGCTGACGGCGGCCCCGGCGGCCGCACAGAGCGATCCGGCCAGCAGCAGGTAACGATAGCGCGCCGCATAGGGCCAGAGGTAACGCAGGCTATGCATAGCAGATGTTTTCCCTTCTCCCGCGTAGTTACTGCGAGTGATGCGTGTTGCAAACGAACGTACGTACCAGTATAGCACCTGAACAGTCGGTGCAGCCCGGCTGATCGAGTTGACAATAAGCAAGAAAAGGAGGGTGTGTCGTTTGCGCAAAAAGTTCGCAGGAAGCAAAAGCAAAAACTCCTAAAATTCCTTTTAAGCAAAAAAAAGCCCTATGACCTGTTCACACCCCGGTTGATCTCTTCCGGTGTCTCCTGTGAATACCTCATTACAACGCGGAAAACTGCGGCATGTCGGTTGGGTGAATTTTGCGTTAATGCGGATTACAAATTGGTCCCATTTTGCTCAAAAGCAACTATTGACAAACCGTATTGATTCCTATATAATTACATCAAGCCGATGGGGATTGCAAGACATACATCACAGCCAACACTACTCACCAGAGGGGAGGCGGGTAGCAAGGTAAATGAAGCGAACGATGTATCGCATTCCCAGGTGACACACAGTTTTACGGGATCTCTGTTTGGATCAGGTATAGTTTGTACATGGGAGGTTTAACCATGCGTGACGAAGACGATTTGGTACCACCAAAGTGGCGTTCACTGTTCAACAACCAGGATTGGTTGATCCACGACATCGTTGTTAAGTCCATCTATGGCTTCTTGGTCATCGCCATCCTCGCCCACATCCTGGTGTTTGTCTGGCGGCCGTGGCTCGGGCTTGATACTGTCACAATGGGAGGCTAGGAAATTATGACTTCACGAAGCGCAGTTCGAACGAATGCAATCATTTTCAGCATCTTAGGCCTGGTGGTTGCACTGCTCATCCATTTCCTGGTTCTTAGCTCGCCACGTTATAACTGGATCGATCCGGTGTTGCAGCAGACCGAAGCGGCACCCGAGGCTCTCTTCCAAGGTGCGATGATGGTCTTGGCGACCCTGGGCCTGATGTAAGCCTGGTCATCCGGTGAGTGAGAACACCGTACAACCGCCAGCAGGCCCTGCTGGCGGTTGTATTTTTTTACATCACGCAATCCTCAGTTTTGCAAATAGGACAAGAGGATTGACCCGGGCGAAGAGAAGTTGTATAATAGGCAACAAGGACACCGGGAGGAATGTATCATTTCCGGCAGTAAACTACGATATTGTGGCTCGTAGTGGGTTGTATTTGTTGTCCTTTATGTCATAGGGTGGGTGGGGTACGTATTCGCCTTAATCGCGACGTTAGAGGCCGGACGGCAGCAGATCACCTGTTGTAGCCTGTGTGTCGGTCCCGACTTCTGACCTGGAATTGAGGAGACTTGCTTATGCAAGCACAACAAGGGCCGAATGACCGCCAGCTTGCCGTCATTATCTCAATTATTGTCGGCGCAGTGGTGGCGGTCGTTACAACGGCAACGTTCTACTGGATCTATGAGCTTGCGAGTGGTCCCGAGCGCCGCCAGGCAGCTATCGCCGCGCAGCAGCGGTTTGACTACAGCGAGCAGATCCAGCAAATCGTCAACGCGGAGCCGAATGTGGTTCCGGAGGGTGATCCGCGCGAGCCCTGGATGGGGGCCGATGCCTGGCAGGCTGGTATTCAGGCCGGTCAGGAGTATATCGACCAGTTTCAGCAGCCGCAGAATGTGCAGGTGTTGACTGGTTTGACTACGGCGCAGAGCTGGGCCTACATGCAGAATTTGTCGGCCGGTATGGGGGTAGGGTGTCAGTATTGTCACGATCTGCAAAACTTTGCATCCTACAATATTCCGCAGAAGACGGCGGGCCTCTTGATGCTCCAGTTGACCCGGGATATCAACGCAGAGTATATTGTAAATCTGCCCAACTATCAGGGCAATTATGTGCGTTGTGCCACATGTCACTACGGCGAGCCGGTGAACATGCCGACCTGGGGGCCGGAGTTTGAGCAACTGAATCAGCCGATTGATGTGAATGTTACGGTCATCGACGGTACAACGGGTGAGCCCATTACCGAGATGTCGCGTAAACCGCCGGAATTGCAGGGGTTGGTATCGCTGGAGAAAGCGATCCTCTGGAAGACCTACAACTATGAGGTCTGGCGGCCGTACAACCCGGCTGATCCCACCAGTGGTCGTGGTACCCTGGCGCTGGCCTACAACTATGACGGCATCGCCGGGCCATCGCAGGATCAGACGAATGTCAATCAAGGCGCAATGAACTACATGGGCTGGTCGATTGGCGAGGGCTGTACGTACTGCCATAACTCGCGCAACTTCTACGCCTATGAAGATGGCGCTCCCGGCAATCTGCCGACCGATCTGTACGGGCAGAAGAAGCTGAAGACCGTCCGGATGCTGCTGATGTCCACCTGGATGGCGAACAACTGGACCCAGTATGCGGCTTTCTCCAAGGGACCGGCGGATGGTAGTGTTGAGCCGCTCCTGGAGAGCCAGCAGTATCTCAAGCCGATCAACGATCAGTACTGGGCAATGACGGGTTGCTATACCTGCCACCGTGGTAACGCAATTCCGCTCGGTTCGCTGAACGAGGCCAGTATTCCGGAAGGTGAGCAGGGGGTCATTCTCTTCCCAGAGACCCTGCGTGGTACGCAGCAAGCAGAGCCACAACAGTAGCGCATCATTATTCGCCAGGAAGGTCGGTTGCACATGGCGCACAAGAATGGTACTATTCCGTGCAGGCTCTGTGAGGAAGCCATGAAACCATGTGCAACCACTTTTCATATATGTAAGGAGGGTCGCTGATGGACCTCCGTCATGAAGGGCCGGTTGTCGCGCCATCGGCGTCGCAAGGCTCATCATCTATGTTCAACATTGGGATACTCCTGCGCCGCACCATCACGCTGATGAAGCCCGTCACCTGGTTCGCTGCATCGTGGGCCTTCCTGTGTGGTGCTGTTGCCAGTGGCGCGGTGGCCTGGTCCTTCGACTCAGTCGGCCGCCTGCTGCTTGGTGTCATTATGGCCGGTCCCATCCTGTGCGGCCTCTCCCAGATCGTTAATGATTATTGCGATCGTGAAGTTGATGCGATTAACGAGCCGCATCGCCTGATCCCGTCTGGTCTGGTCAGTATGCGCCATATCTGGATCATCACGCTGCTGTTGACCTGGCTCGGCAGTATGATTGCGCTCTGGCTGGGGCCGGAAGTTGCGCTCTTTGTCGGCATCGGGTTCCTCTTTGCCGTCTCCTACAGCATGAAGCCCTTCCGGGCCAAGCGCAACGGCTGGATCGGTAATGCGCTGGTCTCCTTCTCCTACGAAGGATTGGCATGGGTTGCTGGGCATGCGGCCCTCGCCGCGTTAAGCTGGCAGAGCGCGCTGCTGGCGTTCTTCTACTCGCTTGGCGCGCATGGTATTATGACTGTCAACGACTTCAAGAGTATTGAGGGTGATACGCGGATGGGTATTCGCAGCATTCCCGTGCAGTATGGCAAGCAGAAAGCTGCCTGGATGGTTGTGTTTACCATGGCACTGGCCCAGATTGCAGTTATTATTGCCCTGTTCCTGTGGGGCAATCCAGTTGCCGCCGGTGTGGTGCTGACGCTGCTGCTGGTGCAGATTGTGCCCTTTGTGCGCTTCATTCGTGATCCGGAGAATAATGCGGTCTTCTTTAACGCAACGGCGATTATGCTGTTTGTGTGGGGGATGCTGGCCGCAGCGATTGGTCTGGCTGGATAAAGGAGGGTAGCATGGCTCAACGTGTGCTGGTTGTAGGTGCTTCGGTCGGGGGCGCGACTGCGGCGACGACGCTCCGCGCAGCGGGGATCGAAACCATTATGCTGGAACGCGAACTGGTCAAGGCGAAACCCTGTGGGGGCGCTGTGCCGCCGGCCGCCTTTCACGAGTTTGATATCCCGCAGCACCTGATCGACCGCAAGATCCATAACTGCCTGATTGTCTCGCCCAGTGATCAGCAAACCTCTGTTCCGGTTGCCGGTAGTGTTCCAACTGAGGATGACTATGTGGCAATGGTACGGCGTGAGATTTTTGATCACTTTCTGCGGGATCGGGCACAGGAGCAGGGCGCAACGTTGATCCATGGTACGCTGACCGGCCTGCAGGTTGAGCCGTCCGGGGTGGTGGCAACCTACCACGATCCGGCGGGCCAGACGCATACGCTGGAGGCGGATGTGGTGATCGGGGCCGATGGAGCCTATTCGCCAACGGCGAAGTTCCTGGGCTTGGCACCTACGCCACGCGCGGTCGCCATTCAGGAGCGGATCGCGCTGCCGGAAGATAAGCTGGCCCGCTGGGAGGATACCGCCGATCTCTACCTGGGGCATGAGGTCAGTCCCGATCTCTATGCCTGGGCTTTTCCCAAGCATGACCATATCACGGTCGGGGTGGGCGCGGGTCATGGTCACACAAAGGTCGTCAAGCAGTGCCTGGCAAATCTCAAGGTTCGCCTGGGAAGCGCGCTTGACGGTGGGCAGGTGATCCTGCGCGAAGCGCATGCGCTCCCGATGAACCCGCGCAAGCATATGGCCTTTGAGCGGGCCATGCTGATTGGCGATGCCGCCGGGTTGGTGGTACATACCTCGGGCGAGGGCATCTACTGGGCGATGAAGAGCGGTGAGATGGCCGCGCAGGTGCTGGCCGAGTGTCTGGATGTTCCCAGCGCGCAGAATCTGCAAGCCTACGAGCAGCGCTGGTGGAAGCAGTATGGCAGCATGTACACCTTCCTGCGCTGGCTTCAGTCCTGGGGCTATGGCAACGAACGCCAGATGGAAGTCTTTACCGAGATGTGTCGCAACAAGGATGTACAGCGCCTCACCTTCGACAGCTACATGCACAAGCAGATGGTTCCGGCTCCCTGGATGGCTCAGCTTGGTATGACCCGCGACATCCTGGTGAGCCAGGTGCGGAACTACCTGCGGCGGCGACCATCGGCCCGGCGGGATATGGTTCCGGTTTCGTAGGGTCAAGGGTTAACGGTTAGGGGTTAACGGTTAGGGGTTAACGGTTAGGGGTTAACGGTTAGGGGTTAACGGTTAAACGTTAGATCATTCTTGGCAACTGTTAGACAGATGAACCGGCTGGGAGATAGTCTCCCGGCCGGTTTTTTCACGCCTCACGCCTCCTTCCCTGCCGAAAGCGCATGATAAAGACCAGCAGACTCAGCAGCAGTAGCAGTTCTCCGACCAGACCATATGTCGTCGCAATGCCAACGCCATCGATCAGCGGCTGGCTGACGATTGGCGACAGGAACTGCCCCAGAAAGACCGCCGTGGTAAACCCGCCCAGCGCGCGCCCTCGCAGGGCGGCCGGCGTCTGGTTTGCCAGCCAGACATTCAGATTCGGCATAAGTAACCCGATGCCAAAGCCGCCGATGGGCAGTCCAAGCATAATCAGAGGCCAGCCTTCCGCCAGGCTGACCAGTTGGTAGCCGATGCCGGTCAGGGCGAAGGCCAGAATAATCACCGTGATCCGGTGAAACCGCGCATCAAACCAGCCGAACAGCGCCGCCGCCAGCGCAAAAAAGAGCGCCATCTCGCCGACGATCAGTCCGCTCTGGGTTGCCGTTGCGCTGGTCAGTGTCTGCAGGTAAAAGGGCAACTGCACCGGAACAAGGTAAAAGATGATATGCATCATAACGACGGTGGGATAGATCACGGCCATCAGGCGGAGCGGGGCGCGTTCCGGGGGGGCTGCATGCCGGGCCGGTTGTTCCTGGGCATAGCGCCGGGCTTCGGCAACACAATCACCCGGATCGTATAGCGGTTCCGGGATCGGATCTTCCGGGAGATCGCACTGCGGCTCGTAGAGCCGGGTGATGATAAAGGGCAAAACCAGGAACGAGACGAGATAGATCAGAAATGGTGCCCGCCAACTGACGTCCGCCAGCAATCCCCCGAGCGAGAGAAAGAGAGTTCCCCCAAACCCCATAAACGCCGCCTGTAGTCCCAGGAACTGCGCGCGCCGGTTGCCGATATAGTAGTCGGCAATCAGTGTAGTGACACTGGTCATCACGCCGGCAACGGCCAGCCCCAGGAAGGCCCGCCCGATCAGCAGGGTTGTCAGCGAGTCGGCGAACAGGCCCGATCCGCCCGCCAGCCCGTAGACGACCGCCGCCACGACGAGCAGCCGTTTGCGCCCCAGGGTATCCACAATGTACCCGGTGATGGGCGCGCCGATCACAATAAACAGCGCCGGTAGCGTCAGGACCAGCCGCACCCAGAAGGCCACGTTGTCCACATCCGCAAAGACCGCCTGCATGGTCGGCAGGGCCGGAGCAATGGTGGCGCCGGCCATCACCGTGAGCATGCTCGTCGCCAGCAGGGTTCCTCTCAGCACGATGCCATCGGCGGTATGTGCGGGGCGCAGCGTGGCGACATGGTTTGTATTCTCGATCATGTTCCTCCTTGTGCAGCGCAATGCATAGCAGGCGACGAGCTTATGCGAGTAGAACGTGTATTGAATTCTACCAGACTATATCACACGCGTCACCTGTCTTACATTCCGGCTCACACGGTCTGGTGGCCGGCTCCGATGTCCGCGCCGTTGTTGTCATGGAAGTGGATGTTACACTGCTGTTGCGGGCCGGAACAAAAGCGCGTATCATGGCGCCGACTTGCTTTGTTCTATAAGTAGCTCGTGTTCTGTACCTCCGTGATCTGCCCGAAACGATTATCGATCCAGGTTCATTTGAAGAAGGCACAAAATCGGAGTGGTTTAACCATTTCTGGTTTGGCAATACGCTGACGATGTGCGGGTTGAAGAAGCTGGACAGTGTGCAGTTCTGTGTTGAAGACTGTCTGGCGCGGAATGTGCCGGGTGACCTGATCGAGTGTGGCGTGTGGCGCGGGGGTGTGTCAATCCTGATGCGGGCGGTGCTTGCCGCGCATGGCGTCACTGAACGGGTGGTCTGGGTGGCCGACTCGTTCGAGGGTTTGCCCACGCCGCCGCCCGGTTCGCAGGATGAAGTTATGCATCAACTGCCCGCGTTGATTGACGCCAATCACTACGCGGTCGATCTGCCTACAGTCAAGGCGAACTTTCAACGGTATGGCTTACTGGACGAGCAGGTGCGGTTCATGCCGGGCTGGTTTGCGGATACCCTGCCGAACGCGCCGATTGAGCAGATTGCGGTGCTGCGTGTCGATGGCGACTACTATGAATCTACGCTGGATATTCTGACGAACCTCTACCCCCGCCTCGCGCCCGGTGGCTATATTATCCTGGACGATTGGGGGCTTCCGGTTTGCGGCGAAAAGCAGGCGGTCCTGGAGTATCGCGCCGCCCACGGCATCACCGCTGAGATTATCGAGGTGGACTGGCAATCGGCCTACTGGCGTAAGGGTTCGGGCGCGCGTGGTTGAGTTGGGTCGGGGAGGTTCTGAGCGAAGTTGTCACCTGCAGTACGTTACAGGCAGGGATTACCTACGCGCTGCGCCGGTAGTTCCCTGACTCCCCGTAATTTCGGCACTCCATGCTCAGATTGCGACTATCACCTGGGAGTGAGCAATGCCACCCGGCAGGGGTAATGCAATAGTATTACCCTGTCCCACGTTCAGCGCGACGTTTAATTGCCCGGAGCCAGACCACCCCCCTGCGACATTCTCTCAACCCACTGCGTATACAAAAGAGCGCGGCCCGTGTACGCTCTGTCGTACACGCGCAACCGTTCGTAACAGTCTGGTAATGATCTGGTTAGGCCGGTCTACTATCATTGAGAAGAGTGGTAGACTGACGCTCCTACCCTCCGCTGGAGCAGACATATGCATAGCACCTGGAACAACCGGTCCCACCGCTCAAATGGCCCAGACTGTCAGGATATTTTTCTGCGCGCATACTGTGCCGGTCGCTTTTCTCTCGTTCTGATACAACGTTATAGCCGAGGAGACCGTCATGAAATCCGCTGCCCTTCGTCTCAGTCTGCTGCTCTTCCTGCTGCTGACCCTGGTCGCCTGTACCGCCTCCGACGAGCCGCAGCCGCTCGTCAATCGGCGCGATGGCGATATTACAATCCTCAAGAATGGCGATATTGAGGTTGTCGAAACCTGGGAAGTGGCGTTTCCGGGAGCGACCTTTACGCGCGCCTTTCGGACGATTCCGCTACGCGAAGGCACCGCCGTCACTAACTGGCAGGTGTTTGAAGGTGAAGAGCGCTACCGGCAGAATAGCAGTCAGCGGAAGTATACCTTTGACATCCTTCAGGAAGACGACGCGGTAACGGTCAACTGGTACTACCCGCCGTCGATCAACCGGACGCGCACGTTTCAACTGCACTACACCATTCAGAATGCGCTCTTTGTCTACTCCGAAGGCGACCAGATCTTCTTGAAGTTTATTGAGGCCGATCGCGGCTACACCATCAACGCGTCCCGTGTCACCGTGCATCTGCCGCAGCGCTTCGCGGCCGAGCAACTCCTGGCCGAAACCTATCTCAACCGAAACCCTGGGCAGGGCGCGCGCATTATCGACGGGCAGACGGTGGAGTTCACTGGCGGCCCTTTCGCGCCGGGCGAGGAGTGGGAGATCCGGGCCCAGTTTCCTCAGGGCGCGGTCGCTACCAGCGTCCAGCCCTGGCAGGTGATGTACGATAACCAGCCGATGTACAACCTGATCTCGCTCTTCGCCGCGCTGGTTATCGGTATCGTCGGCTTTGCCGGGCTCTTCCTGCTCTGGGATATGTTTGGGCGGGATAAGCCGGTGGGCAAGGTGGCCCGCTACTACACCCGGCCACCGGACGACACCCCTCCCGGTATGGTTGGCATCCTGATCGACGAGAGCGCCGACCTGCGCGACATTATCGCAACGATTATCGATCTGGCACGGCGCGGGTATATCCGCATTACCGAGTTGACCGGGACCAGCATGCTGGGCTCGAACGATTTTGCGTTTGTGCGCACCGGCAAGGACGAAAGCACGCTACGGCCCTTTGAGCAGCGGATTATTCAGGTGGTTTTTGGTACGCTGGAAAAACAATTTGTTTCCAACCTGCGCGACAACTTCCATATTTCCATTCCGCATCTCAAGCAGTGCCTGTACGATGAGGCCATCCACAATGGTTACTTCTCCCGCAACCCCCAGTCGGTGCGCCACTGGTTTGCCACGATTGGCGTGATTCTGGTTGCCATAACCGGGATTGGCGGCGCTGTGGGCTACTACTTCCTGGCACCCTACGCGCCCTACTCGATCGTGGCTTTTATTACTGCCGGCCTTGTCGCGGTGGGGCTGCTGATCCTCAGCCCGTTTATGCCCAAGAAGACGGTGCGCGGCGCGACGGTGGTGGCGAAGTGGCAGGCCTTCAAGCGGTTCCTGCAACATATCGAGCGCTACACGCAGGTTGCTGATGCGCGCGATCAGTTCGATCTCTATCTGCCCTATGCCATCGCCTTTGGCATGGAACGGGGTCTGGTTGAGAAGTTTGCGCAAGTCAATACTCCTGCCCCAGACTGGTATGATGCCGCTCCGTTTGTGCTGGGAGCCTATGCTGGGGCCCACATTGCCACAACTGATGGCGACGACTTTGATGGGGGGGTATTACCGACAGGTGACTCACTGCCCTCGCTGGACAATATGGCCCAGAACCTGGGCACGACCCTGGACGCCATCAGCATGGATTTCTTCAACATGCTGGATGCAACCGCCTCCGCCCTTACCAGTCAGGTCAGCGCATTTGATGCAGGTCTGGGCGAAGAGGGCCTCTTGGGCTGGATCGGTAGCGATGGCAACGACGATGGTGGGATCTTCGGCGGCGGCGGGTTTGGCGGTGGAGACTTTGGTGGCGGCGGGTTTGGCGGTGGCTCAAGCGGCTTTGGATAGGTCGCACCAGTGCATCTGCAAACAAGGAGGCGTCATGGCTGGTAGCAAAATAGTCGGCATCATTTTTATGGCTATCGGTATCGTTATTGGTCTGCTGGTTACCATCTTCATCGGGACCAGTGTTGCTACGGGGGGCATTCAGACTGCCGGTGGCGCAGTCCTGGGCATCGGCGCATGCGGTGTTGTACCACTGCTGGCGTTTGGCGGTGTGGGGATGTTCCTGTTTGTGCGCGGGCGGGCTGAGGAAGCCGAGATGGTCGAGGTGCGCCGGCGCGAGCGGTTGCTGGGTATGATCCAGGCGCAGGGGCAGGTCTCGCTCAACAGCATGATGGTCGAGATGAAAATGAACCGCGACCAGATCAAGCAGGCGATCTACGACCTGGTTCACCTGGGGCTGTTTGCGGGCTATATCGACTGGAGCAAGCAGACCTTCTACTCCCGCGATATGGCGCAGGTCGGGGATAACAAATGCCCCAACTGCGGTGGTGTCCGCGAACTGGTTGGTCAGGGCGTGGTGAAGTGCCCCTACTGCGGTGTTGAGTTGTTTATTCCCCCCGACGTTACGCAGACCGGTTCTGCCGCGACGTCGTCAATGTTTGGAGGGGGTGTCTGATGGAAGCAGAGGGTCGTCTGTCACGGCTGATCCGACTCATTCCGGGTTATGCCGGGTACCGAACGCGGGAGGATCGGCGCGATGCCGACAAGCAGGTGCGTATGCATCTGGCCCGGCAGTATGCCGCCGAGCGGGAGAACCTGACCAGCCTGGCGCAGCAACTGGTTGCCAACCGGCGGCTCGATCTGGTCGGGCGGTTGGAGCCAATCGAGCAGATGCTGAACCTCTTTATCTCCCGCCTGGAGTATGCCCCGCGTGGCTATGCGGGCTGGTTCAATGCGAACCGGCTCAGCGAGACCGATCTGGATAAGCTCTACGAGTTTGACGCGAAGCTGGCGGATGGTATTCCGCTGCTGCGCGAGCAGATTAACTTCGTGGCGGCGGAGTGTACCGTTGATGCGGACTGCAACGAGGCGCTAACCGCACTCCGCAACTTTGTAGACAACCTGAATACCGAGTTTGATACCCGCCAGACATTTCTGGTAGCGAATAAGTAAGTCGAAACGCCAAGATAATCGCAATACCGGAGGATCATCATGCCCCGTATCATTGACGTTGTACAATTCCTCGACGAAACCGGAACCGAGATCGTTCATCGTGAGCCGCCCTTTGGTCCGGGGGATTTTCGCACCGGCTCACAGGTTATTGTCCGTGAGAGCCAGGTTGCGGTCTTTTTCCGCGAAGGCAAGTCGCTGGATGTCCTGGGGCCGGGGCGGCACACGCTGACTACCGCAAATATTCCCATCCTGGCCGGGCTTGTCGGTCTGGCAACCAATGGTCAGACGCCCTTCCCCGCCGAGGTAATGTTTGTCAACCTGCGGCAGTTTCTTGATCAGAAATGGGGAACGCCGGAGCCGATTGTCTTCCGCGACCCGGATCTGGGGATGGCGCGACTGCGCTCCTTTGGAACGTATGCCTTCCAGGTGCGCGAGCCGTCGCTCCTGGTCAACACCATCGTCGGGCAGCAGGGCATTTTGACGACAGGTGAGTTGCAGGATTACCTGCGCGGCATGATCGTGCAACGCCTGACGGACCTGCTCGGCGAACAGGGTAAATCCCTGCTGGATCTGCCGGGCCTCTACAATGAGTTGAGTGCGGGCACGCGGGTGCAGCTTGCCGGCGACTTCGCGGCGCTGGGCCTCTCGCTGACGGCACTCTACATCAATGCGATTACCCCGACTGAGGAGACGGCCAAGGCAATTGACGAGCGCTCCTCAATGGGCGCGATTGGTGATATGAATAGCTACATGCAGTTCAAGGCGGCGCGGGCATTGAGCGATGCCGCCAACAACCCCGGCAATGGCGAAGTCGGGACCGGGGTGGGCCTGGGTGCCGGCATTGGCATGGGCGCAACGATGGCCGGGTTGCTGGGCCAGGCATTCCAGCCAAACCAGCCGGCCGCCCCGGCGCAGCCGGCCCCGGCCCCCGCCCCGGCAGCCCCGGCCAACCCGGCTGCGGCAGCTCCGGCTGGTGCGCCCGGCGGCACAATCTCGCGCGAGCAGATTCAGCAGGCGATTGATAACCTCGACCTGCGCTTCTCAATGGGCGAAATTAGTGAAACTGCCTACAATCGACTGATGCAGAAGTGGCAGGACCGGCTTAAGGAGATGGGCGGGGCGTGAAGCGTGAAGCGTGAAGCGTGAAGCGTCAGCCGCGATAGATAAGCACCAGCGTAATCAATCGGGCGTGTGACGACCAGGAGACATATGGCGCAATTCTCAGTGTCCTCGGTGGTCTCTGTGGCAAAAAGTGCAGAGAGGTGAATTGTGATCGGTGGCAGCCGCGATAGGTCAGTACCAGTGCAGTCAATCGCGGCTGTTGCCACAGAGCCACCGGACACAACCTCGGTGTTCTCTGTGATCTCGGTGGCGATATGATCTCGGTGGCAAAAAATCGGCACTATGCCGCGTTCTGCACATGCTCCGCGAAGTGTTTGCCCCAATCCGGTTTGCGTCCATCAATGTCGGTGAAGCCATACTCGGCGGCCAGTCCCCACGAACTGAACACCCCCCCGGACTTATCGGCAACATGCGGGTCGGCTGCCAGCGCCGCAATCGCGCGCCCAATGTAGAAGGGCGTCTCGGATGCGACAAAGTGTGGATCTTGCTTTGCGCCCTCCTGCCAGTTGTCCTCAGTTACGCCAAAGTGATCCAGCATGGCTTCGGAGCGCAAAAACCCGGGTGTCACCGCCAGCGCAGTGATGTTGTATTGCCGGAGTTCCTGCGCCATGGCGTAGGCCAGCCGGATAACCGAGGTTTTGGCGAGATCATAGAAGAGGTTGTCACGGTAGGTCAGCGTATCGCCATCGGTAATCTCGACAATCAGCCCGCGCTGATGTTCCAGCATCAACGGCACACCATACCGGCTGGTGATAATGTGGGAGTGGACGCCCCGCTGCTGCATCAGTAAGCCCGGCTCAATCGCCAGTTCCCAGAAAGGTTTGCCCCAGTCGGTCAACGCATCGCCGCCCCAGACATCATTGACCAGAATATCCAGTTGCCCCTGTTCCGCCCTGACCCGTGCAAACAGCGCCTCAACCTGTGCCGCAACCGTGTGATCAACCTGCACCGGGAGGCCCACCCCACCGTAGGCCGTGACCATCTCCGCCGTTTCCTCGATGGTTTCGGGACGATTTCCCGTGGCAGGTTTGCCCCGCACGCTGCGTCCTGTGCAATAGACCGTTACACCCGCCGCGCCGAGCATACAGGCGATGCCGCGCCCGGCCCCCCGCGTTGCCCCGGCGACAACCGCGATCTTCCCCGTGAGTGGTTGCATTCGTTCTGCTCCCTTCCTGAAACGATGAAACCCACAAGGGAAGAGCATATCACACGGATGTGACAGGTACGGTCACAAACTGCCCGATAATCGCCTGCAGCACCGCCAGGATCGTCCCGACCTCATTGATGTAGTAGCGCTCGGTATCAAGTTCCAGGGTGGTCTGGTTAAGGCGTAAGAATTGCCATGCCTCACCCGTCGTAACGCAGCCATAGACGGTTTCGATGCCGGTCCCCTCCTGCTGATTGAGCCGCTGTGCGCCAAGCATCTGCGCCGCACACTGTCCCAGACCGCTCTCGATATCGTTCTTCTTGGCCTCGACAATACAAATGACGGGTGCCTGCATAACCGGCAGTGGGGCAGTAGCGGTGAGGATAAAGTCGCACTCGCCGGTTAAGCCGCTGGTCGCATCAACATCGAGCCGCTGTCCCGAATAGATGGCGACGCGGTTCTGGCTAAGTTCCCGGCTGGTGAGGAGGATGGGCACAATAATAAATTCGGAGCGGGCTTTCTCGCTGACCAGCGCCAGCGGCATACCTCGATCAAGCGTTTCCTGGAGCCACGCCGAGATTGGCACCGGGGTTGGTCGGCCCATCAGTGTAGTCTGGGCCAGCGTCAGGCCGAAGGTTTTGCGTAACTGGTCCAGGGAAAAGTCGGTGTAGGCCATGGTATACCTCTTCCTTCACTGGGTGTCTCATTCCACCAGTTATGCGCGCCGCTGCCGGCGGGTAGATGAAACCTCCACCGGGAGTGCGTTCCTATTGCGTATGTCCAATTATTGCCTGGCCGGATGTATCACCGTTGTGATCGTATCCATGACGGATGCCCTTCGGCATACAGCAAATTCAAGCGCAGGGTCGTTGAAGTAGCTCGGGCAAAATAGCCTAACCAGAAGAGAATACCAAAGAACTTCAGGCTGTCCTCGGCAAAGGTTTCCAGTTCGCTGAAAGGGAACAGAAACTCGACCGCCATACCTGAGCCCATAAACATAAACGCAAGAAACAGCAACAGATAGTCTGTCTCAAGAATATATGTACGAAAATAGAATAGAAACCCACTGACTAACAGCAGGTACACCAGATAAATTCCCCGTTCCGGAAACTGCAAATACAGGGGAAAGAACGCCTCATGCAACAAAAATGCATCATCCAGCGCTAACATGCTGGAGATCAGCCCGGACGCGAGAAAAAACCGGGCATCATATTGATGGCGTGGACTACGTACCAGAATGGCTGCACCAAAGAAGCATATCCCGGCCGTAGCCGACCAGAGAGCAATACCCAGCGACGAGAGTGCCCCGATATAAAAGGCGGTTTCGGTAATGGCGGCGGGGTCGCGGGTGAAATAGGAGAGCGGTACTTCAAACTGCCGGCTCAGGAGAGACACGCCAGTGACTGCCAGCGAGCCAATGGTGAGGCATAGGATCAGAATAAGCTGTGTTTGTGCAAATTGTGCCTTGAGGGGTCGTTGCTGGAAGACCTGTCTGATTCGGGTTAGCAGATTGTTAAACATCATCATCACCGTACAAAAGAATCATAGCGTTAACTGGCGTGCCAACGCGGGTAAAAAGCATTTCTGTACTCTGCTGCACGCCCTGGTTTAATCATATTCAGGCGGCTGTGCATAGGTTCGTCTATGATGAGCGGTATAAACCCCCTATACAGACTATCCGACTAAGATATTATTATATTGTTACACGAGTTACGCGGTGCGCGTTCAAATCAGGCATTTGCCTGTATGAACAGCCCGATTCGCCTGCGGCAGCATGGTGCTTTTTTGTCTTTTCACAAAAGATTTGCACGGAGTGCAAATCTTTTGTGAAAAAGACTGGAATCTTCGGCCCTGCCGGAGGCGACATTCCCTTCCGGGTCAGTGACCGCGTAACTCGTGATTGTTATAAAATGGTTGTGGCGAGGACGCATGTCCCCGCCGCAACCCATTTATCCCGTTATTCGCTTGTAGCGATGGAACTACTAGGCACGTTCAGGCGCGAGACCCCAGTGCTCCGGTGAACGCCATAGGCCGGACAGGAGCATTTCACGGATGAAGATCATCTCCTTGGGCAGCTTGTCGTACAACTTGAGGAACAGCTCCTCGTGCGAGAGCGCTTCCTTGATCCAGATATCCCGGTCAACCGCCATCAGTTCCTGGAAGCGTTGCGGTGTAAAGTCCAGCCCGCGCCAGTCGAGATCCTCGTAGCGTGGCACCCAGCCGAGGGGACTCTCGATACTGACGGCCTTACCCCGGGCGCGCTCAACGACCCATTTGAGCACACGCATATTTTCGCCAAAGCCCGGCCAGATGAACTTGCCGTTCTCATCCTTGCGGAACCAGTTGACGCCGAAGATACGCGGCGGATTCGGAATATTGCGGCCAAACTGCAGCCAGTGGTTGAAGTAGTCGGCCATGTGATAGCCACAGAAGGGCAGCATAGCGAACGGATCACGGCGCACCTCGCCGAGTCCACCGGCTGCTGCGGCCGTCTTCTCGGACCCCATTGTGGCCGCCATGTAGACGCCATAGTTCCAGTTGAAGGCCTGATAGACCAGCGGCACCACACTGCTGCGCCGACCACCAAAGATAAAGGCGCTGATGGGCACACCCTGCGGGTTCTCCCACTGCGCATCAATGGTGGGGCACTGCCCGGCCGGCGCGGTGAAGCGGGCATTCGGATGCGACGAGACCCTGCCGCTGTCCGGCGTCCAGGGCTGACCTTGCCAGTCGGTCAACTCGGGTGGCGGGGTCTTGGTCATACCCTCCCACCAGACATCGCCATCGGGCGTCAGGGCAACGTTGGTGAAGATCGAGTTCTTGCTGGCAGCGTACATCGCGTTCGGGTTCGAATCCATCGAGGTACCCGGCGCGACGCCGAAGAAGCCATACTCCGGGTTGATCGCGTAGAGCTTGCCATCCTCGCCCGGCTTGATCCAGGCAATATCGTCACCCACCGTGGTGACTCTCCAGCCCTCCTGCTGAAAGGGTTCCGGTGGAATAAGCATGGCAAAGTTGGTCTTCCCGCAGGCGCTGGGGAAAGCGGCGGCCACATAGGTGTGATCGCCATCCGGCGACTCAACCCCCAGGATGAGCATATGCTCGGCCAGCCAGCCTTCGTCGCGGGCCAGGTTGGAGGCGATCCGCAGGGCAAAGCACTTCTTACCCAGTAGCGCGTTCCCACCATAACCGCTCCCAAACGACCAGATCGAGCGCTCTTCGGGGAAGTGAACGATATACTTGGTATCGTTGCAGGGCCAGGGCACATCCTTCTCGCCCGGTTCCAGCGGCTTACCCACCGAGTGCAGGCAGGGAACAAAGTCGCCATTCGTGCCCAGCACATCGTAGATCGCTTTACCCATACGGGTCATAATCCGCATATTTGCGACAACATAGGGCGAGTCGGTCAACTCGATACCGATATGCGAAATATGCGAGCCGATTGGCCCCATGCTGAAGGGAATAACATACATCGTGCGACCACGCATCGACCCGTTGAACAGGCCGCGCAGCTTCTCCTTCATCTCCTTGGGATTTTCCCAGTTATTGGTGGGGCCGGCATCATTCTTACTCATACTACAGATGAAGGTACGGTCTTCTACACGCGCCACGTCACTGGGGTCAGAGCGGACGAGATAGCTGTTCGGGCGCTTTTCTTCATTCAGCTTGATGGCCGTTCCTCCTTTAACCATCAACTGACACATCTCGTCATATTCGCTCTCTGAGCCATCGCACCAACGCACACTGTCCGGCTTGCAAAGCTCCACCATCTCCTGCACCCAGCTCTTCAGTTCCTTGTTTTTGACATAGGATGGGATTTCCATGGTGTCTCTCTACCTCTCTTGTGGTATACGTCCTCGTATTGTGACGGGACCAATTCTTTCCGGTCATACAGCGCTACGGCGATATAGTGTGTTCGCCATAGCAACGAACAGAACAACGCAGATAGGCTGGATCTATCCGGTTGGTGATAAAGGGTGTAGCATCATAGCCCGGTTGCAGGCGCGCCCAGGGGTAAAGCTCGGACCATAACAGGTATTTCCTCAACAACCTGGCGCAATGCTGTTAAGGAGATATCTGTGTATAGTGGCAAGGAACTACGAGCCATGTGGCAGGTGTCGGACACCAGACTCCGGCTAAACGTCGCTAATCCTGGTTTTACATAGCGTGTACCCTCTTCGCTACACATGCTACAAAACCCACAGTTTTGTCAAAAGAGTGTGCGACCAGCCCGGGATCGGGGCTGTCACCGACACATCTGCTGGTATGCGAGTTCTCTTGCCATACACTCTTGTGAATATGTAGATGATACCACAAGATCAAGAGTTTTTAAAGGTTACCGTGGTAGAGTCGCACGCCGGGGATGCACAGCTATTGTAACACTATGTTAGTAATCGTCAAATTGACCGGCTCACACCTCTCCATAACAAGCACCTGATCCTTATACATACCAGTGGCATGAAGCGGTACGACCTGCCCGCTGGCACAGCCCGGAGGACAGCGGTAGACGCGGCAGCGCCAGTGCAGGATCCCCAGCAGTGTGGTAATCTGGCGCGGGTGACGAGCGGTGCTCTGCCACCATTGTCTACACTGCGGACAGGTGTCGGGAGATGCGTGTTGGGCTGTGCGTCGGGCGACTTCGTGTTCGAGCAGGCGATACGCCAGGTTGTACCTTGTGCAACATTTTTTTGTATAAAAAGATTGTTTCTTCCGTCTTGTCGGAGACGAAATTCTCTTTTGGGTGAGCAACCGCGTAGTTCGTTTGTCTGATAGATACGCCCCTGTCACGGCATTATGGCAATAATTGTGGTACTGCTTCCCACTGCCTCGCTGCGGGGTTGAAACTCCAGCCCGGTCGTTCCCGCAAGCAATCCGGCCATTGCTCATGAAAGCGCCGTCCTCCCGGATCATACAAACCAATCAGAACTGAAGTTGGTAGTTCCTTGCAACTGGTTAGTCTGGCATGTCCCCTTAAGGTGCCATCATGCTCTAAACGCCAGAGACTCATGGTACCATCGGGCAGTGGAAGCAGGCCAAACACCGGAATATCCTCCTGGTATGGTTGGTAGAAATTCCACAAGACAAACTTATACGACCGATCCAGAAGCAAAATAGTATTACTGGGAACCTGTTCATCCCACACACTGAAGGCGATTTGGCTATAGCCTTTGATCCAACGGGTTTCATAAGCCCAGAGCGACCCGGCATTGAGGGCGAAAAGTACCCCCATTATACACCAGGCAGTCCGTCGGCGAAATGCGGACCAGCCAATGGCGACACCGATCAAGAGCCAGGCGATACTACCAAGAAATGGACGTGGAGCCCAGAATTGCTTCTGAAGCACCCCAAGCATCGCGGCACTGAGGAGCGGTGGCAGGAACCCGAAGGTAATCACAAGCCAGGCAGCCTGGCCCGATTTGTCAGCAATTCCCCGTCGCCACCAACCAATGAGCGCTCCTACTATGATTACCAGCGCCAGAATTGACCATATGCTGAAAGGTATGCGGCTCCAGGGTTCTAGCGAAAGCGCTTCGCCATTAAGAAATTGCTCCCGCACAGGGGAAAATCCGAACAGACCCAGAAGCCACAACTTGAGTGGATCAACCAGCGTAGGTACCCACACCCCCCCAGTTCCTTGTCTTATTACCGTAAGCAACAGGAATAGAAGTGGCACAGTCAGTGGTGCCACGATAATAAACTGTGCCAGCAGCCAGCCGCGCAACCTATGCCAGGAACGCTGTTGTAGCAGTAGAAGCGCGCTGCCCACTGCGCCTACTGCCCAGAGAAGCAAACCATAGAACTGTGTGTGAATCGCTGCGGCCGTCGTCAGCGCCCAGCCGACCCAGTAGGGCCAGTGCTGCTGTTTGATGGCATGGAGTAAGAGCCAGGGCGACAGGAGCCAGAGCAGTTCAAGCAGCGTATACATCCGCGCTTCCTGGGCATAGTAAAGTTGTAACGAAGACCAGGCTAACAACCAACCTGTCAAGATTGCGGCGCGAAGCCCCACCAACTGCCGGGTTATATCGATTGCCAGGCCGAGAGCCAGTGTAGAGCAGAGGGCTGAGAAAAACCGTAGGGTCCAGGCATTCAACGGTAAAGTGGTTAAGGAAAGCTTGAGGAAGGCATAGTAGAGTAACGGGTGAACATCCTGGAGCCCCAGGTTAAACATACGCTGCCAGGAGTACGCAACCAGATCGGCACTGAAGGCTTCGTCCAGGAAAAGCCCCTGGTGGTCCAGATTGTAAAAACGTAGGAATAGCCCAAAAAGGAACGGCAGCAGGAGAGGAAAATATTTGCGGGCGGTAGATATTTCAATCATCAATAGCCTCGTGGCAGGGTAAGTCTACCAGATGAAAGAGTCGTCCATGTAGGTATATCCATACGCGCTGCCACTATACTGCCTGATACAACAACCGTCAAACAGATAAGCGGTGAACGCTATCAGTATGGAGGATCAAAGACATAGAGCGATAAATGAAATGAGTTACGTGGTCACTGACCCGAAAGCATATTTTGCCTCTGGCAGGACCGAAGAAACGATCTTTTGGTAGTCCCCAAACGGTAGTGGTATGGCTCTACGCCAGGGATGCAGTATCGTGATGGATGAAATACCAGATAGCGCCACTATGATTCTCAAGATCCTTCGAAAAGAACAAGGGTTTGCGCACCAGACGGCTGACGCGTTGGCGCACGGTGGTGTTGAACCGTTTACTATGGTTGGGTTGCCCGCTGTCCTTCCTAACCGGACGATGCCGCTTCCTCGGCAGCACCGTGGCGTATGCCTGCCAAACATCGCTCTATGCGACTGCGCATTGGCGGTAGACAGCTGGCAACGACGCCCACACCTGCCGGGCGGTGGGTTCATCCCGGGCGCCAATCGCGACCCCAACGATTTCGCGGGTGTCACGGTCACGGGCCAACCAAAGCCACTGCGTGTTCCCGTTGTGCCCAACAAACGACCACCGTTCATCGCACGCAATCGTCAATCGGCCTTTTTTTGCGCGCACGCATACCTCCCGAGGTACGTTCCGATAGTTCTCGTTGACATACGCTTGGAGTCAGCTTTCGGAGACCTGGACCGCCCGCGCGATGCCCGCTAAGGAAATGTTCTTCAGCAGCAAGCGGTCAATGAGGGCCGTGGTGTCATCCGAAATGCTGCGGAATTCGGGATCAGTGACACATTGGCGACCACACGCGTTACATGCATAGTTCGGTTTGCCGGTATGAATCGAGCCATGTTTGATCACATTGGCTGCGTGGCAGTCGCGGCAGTGGGGCATCAGTTCTCCTCCGTTTCACGCCTGCTCCTCCTGTCAATGATACCACGACCGTTCAAGGACTACCGATCTCTTTTACACAAATTCTGCACTATGTGTAGAATTTGTGTAAAAAAGATCAAAATGTACCATGCTACTACAGGCGGTCTGTGTTTCATCTAATGAAATGCTTAGTTTGATGTCCATTGCGTAACTCGGATATAATGATAGATCACTGTCTACCTTCTACAAAACATGGCCGTTAATTTCAAGCTCAAACTGGTAGCCCAGGAATTCCGCAGCGCGGCGGCACATAATCATGCGGGACAGGAAGATCTCGAAGTAGTCCATCACCGAGGCAATATTGGTGTCAATCTCAATCTCTAGTGTGATACGTTTCCGGTTAGACGTGACTCGTAAAAATGAGTGCGTTGCCGCATAGTTGACCCGGTCATGGATATCGAAGGTCTCCGGGTTGCGATTGTGGACCCGCGAGCGATGAACATCGGCCTTGTCTGCCAGGATCAGCGCCGCGGCGACCGGGCTGATCGCATGGCCCCGTTCCGCCTCATGGTTGCCGATGGCCGCCATCACCAGAGTAATCTCGGACATATCCATCCCCAGATCCAGCAGAATATCTTTTGCCATCAGTGCGCCGATCTGCCCATGGGTATCCCGATTGACCACATTGCCGATATCGTGCAACAACCCGGCAATCGCCGCCAGTTCGCTCTGCCGGGGGGGGTAGCCCAGATAGGTCAGCACATTTGCTGCGATATTGCTGACCAGCGTGGCGTGCCGGATGCCATGTTCCGTGTAGCCAAGCAGTTTGAGATGTTCGTTGGCGGCATCGATATAAACGCGGGTATGCGGATGTTCGCGGACCTGTTCCACCGTTACCCGATCCGGGTGTAGTTCGGTCGGCTGCCGGCCGCGTTCGGGCATTTCTGTGTGGTTCTCCTCTGCGGGCGGCAACTCGGCCTGCTCCTCGGCCTGCCGCAGTTCCTGGAGCAGTTCCTCCTCATTGTTTCTCTGGTTTAGCACCATAACTCCTTCCAGCCACTTACATAAAAACCTCTGTTCAGTATACCACTCTAGCCAGTCGTGCCTCATCGTCATCCTCCAGACCGGCAGTATACCCGCACGCTGTAGCAGGGATGGTACAATTCAAGCATAAGGGCTATTAGAACTGACGGTATCGGGAGATGTGCTATGGATATGAACATGATCGTGGTGATCGAGCCGGTTGTGGAGGGCGGCTACCGGGCTATGCTGCCGGGGTGGCCGGATATCACGGCGCAGGCAGCCACGGAAGCTGCGGCGTTCGACCGGGTGCGCCAGATGTTACAGGCGCGGCTGGCGCAGGCAAAAGTCGTGCCGCTTGCACTTGAGACAGCGCCCAAAACGCATCCCTGGCTGCGACTGTTGGGGATATTTCAGGATGATCCATTTGCCGAGGAGATGCAGGAGGAGATCGCGGCTTATCGGCGGGAAGTTGAGCATACGATGAACGAAGTCGAGCACACTATGAACATGATCGTGGTGATCGAGCCGGTTGCGGAGGGCGGCTACCGGGCTATGCTGCCGGGGTGGCCGGATATCACGGCGCAGGCAGCCACGGAAGCTGCGGCGTTCGACCGGGTGCGCCAGATGTTACAGGCGCGGCTGGCGCAGGCAAAAGTCGTGCCGCTTGCACTTGAGACAGCGCCCAAAACGCATCCCTGGCTGCGACTGGCAGGGATATTTCAGGATAATCCCCTTGTTGATGAAGTCGAGGCAGAAATCGCTGCATACCGGCACGAAGTTGATACGGCGGAAGATCCACAATCGTGAGTCGGTTTATTCTCGATACGGATCATATCACACTGCTACGGCAACGCCATCCACTCGTATCACAGCGGGTTGCGCTTACCGCGCGGAACAATATTGCCGTTACCATTGTTACGTTTGAGGAACAAGTACGTGGCTGGCTCAGCGCGATCCGGCGGCATAACGCGACTCCACGGCAGCAGTGGGCCTATCAGGGGTTGCATGGCGTGCTGGACTTCTTCTGTCCGTTGAATATCCTCGATTTTGATCAGGCGGCCCACACGCAGTTTGAAGACCTGCGTCGGCAGAAGATCCGGATCGGCACGCAGGATTTGCGTATCGCGGCAATTGTGCTGGTTGCGAGAGGCACCCTGGTTACGCGCAATCAGCGTGATTTTGCACAGGTGTCCGGGTTAGCGCTGGCCGACTGGTCAATTCCCTGAGACGGCACTCCGACTTTTGTCTGATCTCTGCCTCCCGATCATACGGTATACTACCCCATGCCACGCCCCGATATCCTCATCGCGGCCGGCTGGTTGTCCTGTGAGCAAGGAGTTACTGGTGGAAAAACACTTCTCTCGCTAAACGCACGCTTTTGATCCGCATACACGCGTGTTTTGCATTGAGAGGAGGCACCAGCGATGCTTCAGGTACAGCATCTGCGCAAGGATTATGGTGCAACAACAATCCTTGCGGATATTTCCTTTGTTATTAATGATGGCGAACATATCGGGTTAGTTGGCGCGAATGGCGCGGGGAAATCCACGCTGCTACGCTGCATGACCGGGCAGGAATCCCCGGATAGCGGCAGCATTATTCGCACACCCGCCGATATCACGATTGGTTACCTGCCGCAGGCGTTCGACGAGCAGTTGCACAGTAGCATCGGCGCGGTGGTTGATGCGGCCCAGACCGAGTTTGTCGCCGCCGAAGCTGTCGTGCAGCGGGCCAGTGATGCGCTGGCGACCACCGAGGACATGACCGCAGCCATGGCCGCCTATGATGCAGCGCTGACCCACTTTGAGGCACTGGGTGGCTACGCACGGGAGCATCGTGCTGCCGCAGTGCTGCAGGGGTTGGGCCTGCGCGAGCTTGATCCAGCCCGGGCGGTGGCAACCCTCAGCGGTGGACAGAAGACGCGGCTGGGGCTGGCGACGCTGCTGCTGCGTGAGCCCGATCTGCTGCTGCTTGACGAGCCCACCAACCATCTTGACATGGAAGCGCTGGAGTGGCTGGAGGAGTTTGTCCAGGGCTACCCGCGCGCCGCGCTGATTGTCTCGCACGACCGGGAATTTCTGGACCGCACCGTGACGCGGATCTTTTCCCTGGACCCGGAGACACGCACACTGACGAGCTACACCGGCAACTACAGCGCATTTGCCGCCGCACGTACGCATGAACAGGAACTGCATGCCGAAACCTGGAAGCGCCGGCAGGAGACGGCCGGCCGGATTGAGCGGGATATTGCCCGGCTCAAGGGGCAGGCGCAGCATAACGAGAAGATCCGCTCAACTGCCGATCCCGACAGCAAGTTTGCCCTGGATCAGCGCAGTTCGGCCAAAAAGGTTGCGCGCCGGGCCGTCGCCCGCGAGCGCAAACTGGAGCGCCTGCGCGCGTCTGACGAGTGGGTCGAGCGTCCACCCCGCGCGTCAGCATTGCGGCTCGACTTTGGGCCGCCGCCGCCGGGAGGACGCGCCGTGCTGCGGCTGGAAGCGGTGAGCTTTGGCTACCCGGACCATCCGCCGCTCTTGCAGGATGTGACATTTGATGTACAGTATGGTGAGCGGCTGGCGCTGGTCGGGCCGAATGGTGCGGGTAAAACCACGCTGCTACGCCTGATGGCCGGGCACCTCCGCCCGACGGCGGGGCAGGTGCGCCTCGGCGCGAATATTCGGCCGGGGCTGCTGGCCCAGGAGCAGGAAACCCTGGACCCGCAGCGCACTATCCTGGAAACGGTGCTGCATGCTCACCCGATGAGCACGACTGAGGCGCGCAACTTCCTGCATCGCTTTCTCTTTGGCGGTGATAGTGTTTTCCAGCAGGTAGGGGCATGCTCGTACGGCGAACGGGGCCGGTTGCAACTGGCGCTGCTGATGCTGGGCGGGTGCAATCTGCTGCTGCTCGATGAGCCGCTGAACCATCTGGATATCGCGGGGCGCGAGCAGTTTGAAGCCGCGCTGGAAGCCTTCGCCGGTACGGTTATTGCCGTGGCCCATGATCGCGCGTTTCTGCAAGCCTTCGCGCAGCGCATGCTGGCGGTACGCGCTGGAGGGGTACGCCCATGGATAGAACGATGATCCAGTTGCCGGGTGTGAAAATCAGCCTGCGTGACTGGCGCGTGTCAGACCTGGATACGCATGCCCGCCGGCTCGTGCCCGGTCAGCGCTGGCAGGAGCTGGATGGCCCCTACTACCTCGGTCCCACGCTGGATGAGATCCCGGCGCTGATTGCCCGGCAGCGTGCCGGCATCATGGCGCCGCAACTGCCCTGGCCCCGCTCCAGTCTGGTTATTGCGCATGCGCAGACTGATGCGCCGCTGGGTCTGGTCAACTGGCACTGGGAAAGTGTCGAGACGTACTGGCCGCTGATCGGTATTCTGATTTATGATCCGGCGCACTGGCAGCAGGGATACGGTTACGAAGCGCTGGGGCTCTGGGGAGATTACCTGTTCCGGGAGTTGCCGCAGATCGTGCGGCTGGATCTGCGTACCTGGTCGGGCAACCGGGGAATGATGCGCCTGGCGCTCAAACTGGGCTTTGTGGAAGAGGCGCGCTTTCGCCAGGCGCGGATCGTTAAAAATGTTTATTATGATGGACTGGGCTATGGCGTGCTGCGCAGCGAGTGGACGGCGCGCTACCCGGACGGGTTCGCCGCCGGTCTGCTTTAGCCACCGAGGTTATAAAGATCACTCCAGCTAATGCTGTGCTTCCATGCTACGTCACGGGTTTGTTTGCCAATCTTCATAAACCAGCCCGGTTACGCGCCCAAACTCGCGCACGTTATGAGTGACAAGTGTCAGATTGTTAGCAATAGCGATGGCAGCAATCTGTGTATCGTACGCACCAATGGACTGGCCCTTCAGCCCCAGGTTAGCCGCTATCTGCCCGGCAATCTCGGCAGCAGGACTATCAAACGGTAGGCAGGGAAACTGCGTTATGAACTGCTGCACCTGCGTCAAATTTTGTTGAAGCCGATTGCTCCGGTATGCGCCTTCGTATAACTCTGCTGCGACAATGGCACATACCGTAACTATACCATATGGTTGTCCCAGTACCCTGCTACGCAATCCCGGATCGCGGTTGCGTAGCAAGGTGACACATACGTTAGTATCGAGCAGATCGGTCATTCCGGGAAGTGGCGTTCAGGGTGCGTAGGTTGGGGCGGGCGCTCAAAGGTTGGATCATCAATTGAGCCGATGATCTGTTCTAGTGCGTCACGGTAGGCCGGGGATGCTCCTTCTCCGGACAGTGGCTCCTCAAATTGGACGGTTACGGTCAGTAGTGTCCCGGCTAACCGCGCATCAACCGGCACCTGCAGCCGTAGCATACCATCTTTCTGCACCACGGCATTGATCAACACGCGCCGGGAGCGTGTCTCGGTTGTTTCTGGTGTGGTATTGCTATAGGTCATCCTGGTTTTCCTCTCACTTGCACGGCCTGCCTCCGGTATACTGCACATCCAGTTGATATTGCCGGCAGTTTGGCCGGTTCATTTGTTCGCACGTTGGTGCGCTAGAACGCTCTAACGGTGCAACGTGCGAACATGAATGCCTACGATTTCAACTGCTGTACTGTCTCCATGTCCAGGCGTTTGATCAGGGCTACCAGCAATCGGACGGTCTGGTCAAAATCGTCGCGGTGCAGGATGGCGGCGTGCGTGTGGATGTAGCGCACCGGCGCGCCGATGACCAGCGACGGAACGCCCGCGCCAAAGAGGTGGATCTTGCCTGCATCGGTTCCGCCACGTGCCATCGTATCAAACTGCAGCGGGATATTCTCAGCGGCAGCGGTATCGATCACCAGGTTGCGCAGCCCGATGTGCGGGATCATCGAGGCGTCGTAGAGCAGCAGCACCGGCCCCTGGCCGATCTTACCGGCGGCCTCATCCGGCGAGACACCCGGCATATCGCCCGCGATGGAGGTATCGAGGGCAATCCCGATATCCGGCTCAATCAGGTTGGTTGTCGTGGTTGCCCCGCGCAGTCCGACCTCTTCCTGCACCGTCCCGGCACCATAGACAACGTTGGGATGCGCCTGATTTTTAAGTTGCCGCAGGGTCTCGATTGCCAGCGCGCAACCCAGGCGATTGTCCCACGCCTTTGCCAGCATCAGCTTCTCATTCTGCATCAGCGTGAAGGGACTGACCGGCACAACCGGATCGCCGGGCCGCACGCCCCAGGACTCGGCTTCCTCCCGCGAGGCTGCACCAATGTCGATAAACATTGCCGACTTCTCAACCATCTTTTTGCGCGCTTCCGGCTCCAGGAGGTGCGGGGGCTTGGACCCGATGACCCCGATGATCGGTCCCGTGCGGCTGTGGATCTCGACCCGCTGCGCCAGCATGACCTGCTCCCACCAGCCGCCGAGCGTCTGAAATCTAAGGTAGCCCTCGTCAGTGATGCGCGTGACCATAAACCCGACCTCGTCCAGGTGCCCCGCCAGCATCACTTTGGGGCCGTCGCTCCGGCCGACTTTGCGGGCGGCGATGCTACCCAGGTTATCGGTCAGAATCTCCCCCAGCGGCGCGACATACCGATGCACAATCTGCCGCACCGCCATTTCGTAGCCGGAGACACCGGGAGCCTCAGTAAGTTCGCGCAACATCTCTAGCGTCTCATCCATATCAACCTCGTTCTAGCTCTCATGCGTATAAATTTTCTTAATCACAGGAGTTACGCGGTGGACCTTCAAACCGGACGTTTCATCCGATGAAAGCCTGATTCGCCTGCGGCAGCGTGGTACTTTCTGTTTCTTTTTCACGAAACATTGGCTCTCCGAGCCAATGTTTCGTGAAAAAGATCTGGTAACTTCCGCCCTGCCGGAGGCGAATCGGGCCGGTTGTCCAGGCAGATGCCTGGTTTGGAACCGACCGCGTAACTCGTGTTAATCAAAGAGTTCATTCTATTCTATCATGCTCTGGCGCTGTTCTATGCCAACGCTACGGCGCATGCAAAGCAAACAGCTTCACCGAAGTGCTAGACTTCGGTGAAGCTGTCGGGCAGGTATCTGGATCACGGTGGGCGTTTGGACCACGAACGCCGCGACATGAGCGAAAACTGCGAAATGGCTACTGAACGTTGAATATTAAATCCGGACATTGCTGAGTCGGAGTCCCGGCTTCAGCCGGATCATGCTTGCCTGGCAGTATGCCGCTACCCCGTCAGGCATCCCACCGGCTAAAGCTCCCGGATGGCATATCCGGACTGTTTTCTAAAAGTTCATAAGCGGGGACTCCAGGAAATTCCATATCCAACCTAATATTACCCAGGGTTCATGAGTTATTGAATCGGGCTATCCGGGTTGTTGCCATACTCTTCCC
Organism: Chloroflexaceae bacterium; assembly: GCA_034436755.1. GTDB lineage: Bacteria > Chloroflexota > Chloroflexia > Chloroflexales > Chloroflexaceae > CAKZQX01. The sequence goes on from DAOTVB010000152.1 coordinate 57,744, forward strand.
AGGAGCCGTCGTAGTTGCGCACATTCGGATAGCCCAGCAGTTCGTGCAGGACAAACCAGGTGTGTGCGCTGCGCACGCCCGTCTGGCAGTAGGCAATGATCTCATGGTCAGGGGTGAACCCGGCCTCAGTGTAGAGTTGGTACAACTCGGCGGCACTGCGGAAGGTACCATCGCCATTGACGGCCTCTTTCCAATCGATATGCACCGAGCCCGGCACATGGCCGCCCCGCTCGGCGCGCCGGTTCAACCCGACATGCTCCGCGAAGCTGCGGGTGTCGCAGAAGAGCGCCTCCTGCCGGCTGACCTGGTCAACCACATACTGCCAGTCTGTACGGATGGCCGGGTCGGGTGCGGCGGCAGCATAGTTGCTCGGCTTCACCGTCGTCTGCGCGGTTGTCAGGCTCTCGCCGTCGGCCACCCAGCGGGTGCGGCCCCCGTTGTAGATGCGCACATCGGGATGCTGGTAGTAGGCCAGTACCCAGTAGGCGCGGGCCGCCTGGACGTTGTCGTTGTCATCGTAGAGCACAACCGTGTCGCTGTTGCGAATGCCCAGGTTGCTGAAGAGCTTCGACAGCGCGGCGCGGGTGAGGATCTGCCCACGGGTCGGATCAACTGGGTTGGTCAGGTCCGTTCTGATGCTGACATACTGCGCCCCCGGCAGATGGCCGGCTTCAAAGGTTTCGATATCGCCGCTCAGATCGATCAGGCGCACCTGCGGATCGTTGAGCCGGGCCTTCACCCAGGCGGTATCGACCAGTACCTCCGGCCGGGCATAGGCGGTGGGGCCATCCAGCCGGCCACGGGATTCGGAAGGAACGACCCGTAGCATGCTCCAGGCCGTCAACACCAGCACCGCGATCAGGCCAACCCCGAACATTGCTCCTCGTCTGCGCATGATGAGATTTCCTTTCATTTTCTGTGTAGAGAACAGGTAAAAACGACGCGTTGATCTGGCTGGTGATGACCCAAACGTTGCCACACCAGGACAGTCCGATTAGTAATCAGTCAGAGAAAGCGAATGGAAAAAGCGTGTCTTCCCGACTCAGCGCACAGCAGAATCAAACGGGGCACCGGTCGGGCAGCGACAGAGGAATTGTCGGCAGCCGGGGATATGCCGGGGACAGCACATGGGAGTACCCGTTACAGATGCGAACCAGAAAGCGATAGTAGACCTGCGTTTCATACTTCTCCCGCTTCAGAACAACAAGACAGCCACACACCAGCACAGCCTGGACCCGCGTGTTGAGCGTGTTGCTCAACCGGCCAGGCAGTGGTAATAGATAACAACGAATGTGTGCGATGGGCTAATCTTAATATAATCACGTTACTTTGTCAAGATAGTGTCGGGCTCGTCGCAATGATGATCATCCCGTCGCTGTTGACCGCATTCCTGAGCATTATTGGTGCGCTAATCGGGTTGTTATGGGCAGTTGCCCCGGTGGTGATGGTCTACGAAGAGGTCGGGCCGGTTGTCGCAACGCAGCGCAGCTTTGAACTGGTGCGCCGGAACTATAGCGCGCTGCTCAACACGCTGGTGCCGCTCTGGGTCATCGGCTGGGTGGTGGTCGGCTCGCTGGTTGTGGGCAGCATGTTCCTGCTGGACCGGGTGGCCGGGTTGGCGCCAACTCTGATCGAGGCGGTAAACTATGCCGGGTGGACCGCCGGTAGTGTGGTTGTTGCACCGCTGGTCGCCTGCGGGTCGCTCTCGTTCTATCTGTATGTGCGGGAATTTGAAGCCGTGCGGCAGGAGTTGCCGGGTGAACTGCCGGCGCAGGTGTGAGGTTGTTGCTGTAGGTATGGTGTGTGGTGGAAGAACGGTGCATCGCATGCACCCTGCGGTTGTGGGTATGGTGTGGGGGAAGAACGGTGCATCGCATGCACCCGACGGTTGTCTGATCTGGAATCCCGGCTTCAGCCGGATCAGGCGTTCCTTTACAGTATGCCGCTGCCGAGGCAGGCATCCAACCGGCTGAAGCCGGGACTCCAGGACATCTCTATCCGGGCTATTTTTCAAACTTCATCAGGTGGTGTTGGGCAGCCCAATCGCCTGGTGAACGTCACGCCGGGAATCCGGATACGTGATGACCAGGAGTTCCGGCTTCAATCAGAATGGGCATTTACCGGCTGAAGCCGGGACTCCTGTGTGTTACGAGCTACAGACTACAGACTCAGACATGAATTGCCGCTCCGGTCGCCACTGCGTGGGCGGCCTCGCCAATCGCCTCATGGAGGGTGGGGTGGGCGTGAATGGTATGCATCATACTCTCGCCGGTCGCCTCGTGGCTGAGCGCAATCCCGCCTTCGCTGATCAACTCCGTGACCTGCGGGCCAATCATATGCACACCCAGCACCTCGTCATACTGCTTATCGGCAATAATCTTGATAAACCCGGCGCGGCTCTGGCCCAGGACGCGCGCCTTGCCGTTGGCTGAGAAGGGAAACTTGCCAATCTTGATATCATAGCCCCGCTCCCGCGCTTTCGCCTCTGATAGCCCGACGCTGGCGATCTCCGGATTACAGTAGGTGCAGGCCGGTATCCGGTCATAGTCAATCGGGTGCGCAACAAGCCCGGCAATCCGCTCAACTACCAGGATGCCTTCGGCGCTGGCGACATGGGCCAGCCAGGGCGTGGGAATGCAATCGCCAATGGCGTAGATGCCCTCAACATTGGTGCGCATATAGCCATCGACCTTGATAAAGCCGCGCTGGTCCAGTTCCACCCCCAGTTCCTCCAGGCCAATCCCTCTGGTACGGGGCGCAATGCCAATCCCAAGCAGCATCCGCTCGGCCTGGATCTGCTGCTCCTTGCCGTCTTTATCAGTGACATTGGCGATAATCTGCTGCTCGCTGCGGTCTACGCCGTTGAGTTTCGCCCCGGCCAGCATTTTGATCTTGCGTCGCTGAAAAACCTTGGCCAACTCCGCGCTGACCTCTTCATCTTCGAGCGGCACAATCCGTGGCAGCGCCTCAACCAGCGTCACCTCGGCACCAAAGGCGCGGAACATTGATGCAAACTCGACGCCAATCGCGCCCGCACCCACCACCAGCAGGCTCTGCGGCATTGCTTGCAACTCCAGCATGCCGGTGGAGGAGAGAATGCGGTCCTCGTCAAATTCCATCCCCGGCAGGGAGCGAGGTTTTGCCCCGGTTGCGACAATGATATGCTTTGCCGCCAGCGTTTGCTCGCCGCCCGCATTGAGTTTGACATGCACCTGACCTGACTGCGGAACTGTGCCCCAGCCCTCGTACAACTCGATCTTATTCTTTTTGAAGAGATATCCCACGCCGTCGCTGCTCTGCTTGACGACGGTCTGTTTATGTTTCATCGCCGCCTTCAGATCAAAGCTGACGTCGCCAACCATTACCCCGAAGCGCTTGCCGTCGTGGACCTCTTCCAGCAGATCGGCACTGTGCAATAGCGCTTTGGTTGGAATACAGCCGATATTCAGGCAGACGCCGCCCAGCGGCCCGGCCTCGACGACAGCCGCTTTGAGGCCCAGTTGCGCGGCGCGGATTGCGGCAACATATCCTCCCGGTCCCGAACCAATAATCACAACATCGTATTGCGTCTCACTCACGCGTGTCACCTTTCTCTTCACCCTGTACCATAGCGCTGCCTCGAATGGGCGGCCGGCGTCACCCGGCATGCTCCCGCTCTCAGGTGTCGGTTTTTTTCGTAGGGGCAGGCCCCCGTGCCTGCCGATGGCGTTCTGACGCGGAAAACGCTATCCAGGGCAACCACTGGGGGTTGCCCCTACCGAATCCCATTGGGACGCGATCTATCCCAAAAAGTCTACACTTAAGAGGCATGCTCCCGGCAGCGGTCCCGGCGCGCGTTCCAGGCAGACGTTATGGTAGCCAGACCTCCCGGAACGCTTCTATTGTAGCACGGAGACAGCGCTTTGCCCCTACTGCAGTTGACGATGGGGTGGCCGGGGTTCCACCGCCATCCGCTCTTGCTCCTCCGGCGCGGGGCGGATGTCCGTCAGAATGCCGACATCGGCGATTGCCACATCCAGATGGCGCTGGATCTCCTGGCGAATGCGCGAACTGAAGGCGGTTTTCACCGTCTCAACCTGCACGTTTGACCGCAGCGTAATCCGGCAGTGAATGTTTATACCCACCGGCGTCATGGTCGCATCGGGCGTAACTTCCAGCAGTTCCGGCTGTTCGCGGGCGATATACTGAATGAGCCGGTTGATCCCCGTAGTATGTACCGTCACCTGGCCCTGCTCGTCCTGATGTAGCGCTACGATCCGGTCTGGCCCCAGGACCGGTTGCAGCTCTTTGTAGAGCGCCCAGAAGCAGCCCATGATCACCAGGACGGCCAGGATCACGGTTGCGATCTTCCCGCCGGCATCCAGGCCCACGATAATCGCGGCAAGAGCCGGGGGGAGCACGCCGGGAGCCCCGAACAGGGTCAGCAGCACCAGCAACATAAAGAGAATCAGCAACCCGGCGACGATGATAACCACCATACGATTCACATCATTCTTCATGATTGCCTCCCTTACTCGGGTGTAGCGGCTGGTTCAACCATATCCGCAAACACGATATCGATCTTCCCCGGATGTTCGAGTGTGCGTTCGCTCAGTCGTCGGCGGATGCGGTCGCGCAGATCATTTGCCAGGGCGGGCATGGTCAGATCGGGCGTGTAAACCACGACCACCCGTACCTCGATGTTGAAGCGTCCCTCGCCGGTGGTTGTAATACTGATGTTGGAAGGTCCGCCGTTGCGCTTGAATGGTGTGCGCAGCAGGGTTCGTTCCTCCTCCTGCGGAACAATTTCGGACCGCTCCCGTAGCACTTCGGCGACCGTCTCGGTGATCAGCGTCTCGCGGGGCGGTTGCTCCTGCGCCCGGACAGCGGCCTGGGGCGGCGGTTCGGCCGGCGGGATCACAGCCGGTGGTTCAGCCGCGTGGTCCGGCGTGACTTCTTTGGGCGGCTCCGGTGGTGGGGGCAGTTCGGCTACCGGCTGTTCGGGTTCGGCTGATTTCTCGGTGGGCTGCCCGGCGGGTTGTTCGGGTTCGGGTAGTTGCCCGGCGGGTTGTTCTGCGGGTTCGGGTAACTGTTCAGGTTCTTCGTCTAGCTTCTTCGTTGGTTGTCCGGCAGGTTGTTCGGTGTCGGGTGGTTGTTCGGGTGGTTGTTCGGTGGGTTGTTCTGCCGGTTGCTCTGCCGGTTGCTGATTTTCCTGGTGTTCTTGATCCATTAGAATCCTCACTCTCTTCGACACTGCAAACAGATTTCATCACAGCCGCACCGTCTCCTGGGAGTTAGTACCGGTCTCGTCCGTTGCTGCGGGCGTGCTGGAGGTTGCATCCATACGGGTGCCGGGCTTGCCTTCACCGGGGAAATGCAGGTCAACCACTTCGATATTGACCTCCTTAACCGACAGCCCGGTTGCTGCGGTGACACGCGTGATGATGTTCTGGCGTACCGCGTGGGCCACATCGGGAATGCTTGCGCCATACTCGGTAATCAGGCGCAGGTCGATGGCGGTCTCGCGCTGACCAACCTCGGCCAGCACGCCCTCGATGGCCTTACTGTTGCCGATACGCTGGGTAAAATCGGTAAAACTGGTACCGCCGGCCAGCCGGTAGACGCCATCGATCTCGCGGGTAGCGATGGCGGCAAGTTTCGCCACAATCTCCGGGGAAATCGTTGTCTGTCCCTGCTCGGTCGTCAGGGGGGACTGGTCGGGCTGCGGGTTTTCCACGTCAGACTGGTTCATGATAACCTGCTCCTTTCTCCAAATAGCTCTCACAGAACAACCGGGTTGTGATGTAGGGCTGGAACAGTGGGGCGCGTGTTTTACTGGTTGCAGCAGTGTGTCAACCAGTGAGTGGGGAGGCTGCGGTCGTGTGCAAGGGTGGGCTGTTTCTATGTACTAATTCTATTATATATGAAAAAAGAAGGTGATGCTAATGAACTTTGAAAAAAAGCCCGGATATGTGACGCACCGGAATCCCGGCTTGAGCCGAATGCTGCCGACCGGGGCCCCGGCAGCAGTAGGGGGCATCGAATGCCCCCTACCGGCGGGGCGATTGGGGATGTGCGGGCGGTTGCGGCCGCCCCGGCAGTAGCACGGTGCATCGAATGCCCCCTACCGGCGGGGCGATTGGAGATGTGCGGGCGGTTGCGGCCGCCCCGGCAGCAGTAGGGTGCATCGAATGCCCCCTACCGGCGGGGCGATTGGGGATGTGCGGGCGGTTGCGGCCGCCCCGGCAGCAGTAGGGGGCATCGAATGCACCCTACCGGCGGGGCGATTGGAGATGTGCGGGCGGTTGCGGCCGCCCCGGCAGTAGCACGGTGCATCGAATGCACCCTACCGGCGGGGCGATTGGGGATGTGCGGGCAGTTGCGGCCGCCCCGGCAGCAGTAGGGGGCATCGAATGCACCCTACCGGCGGGGCGATTGGGGATGTGCGGGCGGTTGCGGCCGCCCCGGCAGCAGCACGGTGCATCGAATGCACCCTACCGGCGGGGCGATTGGGGATGTGCGGGCGGTTGCGGCCGCCCCGGCAGTAGTAGGGGGCATCGAATGCACCCTACCGGCTTACCGGAATCCCGGCTTGAGCCGAATGCTGCCGACCGGGGCCCCGGCAGGGCGGCTGGCTTACCAGAGCCGCTGAAAGCGATTCTCTTCACCGGCCAGCAGCCGCCGGATATTGCTGCGATGCAAGACAAACACCAGTGCGGCAGCGGCGCAGATAAAAAACGCATAGGCGGGGGCAATACTGCCGCGTGCCAGCGTGACCAGCGCCACGATAACCACCATTGTGGCGGCGGTGAGTGAAGCAACCGAGGAGATACGCACCATCCGCAGCGTAACTGTCCAGGTCAGCACGCCCACCAGCACCGCCAGGGGAAAGATCGCCAGCAGCACGCCGCCGCTGGTGGCCACGGCTTTGCCCCCTTTGAATCTCAGGAAAAGCGGGAAGGTATGCCCCAGCATGGCCCCGGCTCCAATCAGGATCACCGCAACCGGCGTCAGACCCAGGCTATGAATGGCAACCAGCGGCAGCAGCGCGCCCTTGAGAAAGTCAAGCGTGATTGCCGCAAGAAAGGGTCGAAAGCCACACGAACGCCAGACATTGGCCGCACCGATGTTGCCACTCCCGATCTGGCGCAGGTCTACGCCACAGATGCGGGCAACCAGGAAGCTAAAGGGGATGGAGCCGACCAGGTAGGCCAGCCCGATGAGAATCACAGTTGTCATCATTGCAAGCTCCTTGCGGTGAGCATGATGAACATGGAAAAATTAATCCGGATAGGTGCCGGACTGGTCAGGTGTGTGGAGACCTGACCGCGCGCGTGCTAGTGTATCCGGACATATTTCTCACAGTTCATACTACTCCAGGTCAAGCGAATGCGGCCATTATAGCATGGGCCTGTCCAGCGTAAACCAGACCGATGCATGCCGGTAGTAGGAGGCTAACACGCTAAAGTGTTGACATGCGCTTTTGAAGATGTACAATATGTCTAGCTACCAATTCCTTCATGAAGGTAAGGATCCCGGGATTATGGTTAACAATTTCTGTCCACGCTGTGGCACGTCCATGGAGCGGCGCTATGTTGAGGGCCGCACGCGTGATACCTGCCCTGCCTGTGGCTACATTCACTATCGCAATCCGGTTCCCGCTGTGGGCGTTGTGGCGCAACTGGAAGGCGGGGTGGTCCTGGTGCAGCGGAAATTCGCGCCGCGTGCCGGGTACTGGGGGCTGCCGGCGGGCTATATGGAGATGGGCGAGAGTGCCGAGGAAGCCGCGATTCGGGAGTGCTTCGAGGAGACCGGGCTGATGATCCAGATCGACCATCTGCTGGGGGTCTACTCCTATGGCGATATCAACTGTAGCGGATTGGTGATCGTCTACGCGGCTACGGTGGTTGGGGGCGTGCTGCAGGCCGGCGATGATGCGCTGGAGGCCGGTATATTTGCCCCGGATAATCTGCCCTATCCCATGGCTTTTCGTACACACCTTCAGGCAATTGAACACTGGCGGCAGCAGGGCCATCTCCTGAATGCGCAGGCGGGTACGCTGGTTCAGGCGGGCCAGGACATCCTGGTGCGCCGGGCCTGCCGGCAGGACAACGAGCGTGTCCTGGCGTTGCTGCCCCTGTTATCGCAGAGCGGACCCGACTGCGAGGTGCAGGCGCTGGCCTCCGATGCGCTCTTCCATGACCGCCTGCATGACCCCGATAGCCCGATCCTGGTTGCGGAGATCGGCGGGTTTGTGGCCGGTTTTACCGCCGTCTCCTTTCGGCAGACGCTGGTTGGCTGGCGGGCAACCATTGACGAACTGGTGGTTGATCCCGCGTACCGGCGGCGCGGCCTGGGGCAGGCGTTGATCGAAGCAGTTGTGCGGCTGGCCCAGTCGCGCCAGTGTCCGCTGCTCTATTTTGATACGCTCCAGGATAGTGCCGATGTTCAGGCGTTCTACCGCGCATGCGGCTTTGCCGATACCGGCGTGGCAACCTTACAGATCGGGTGATGCGGGTGTCGGCAGGTAGCCCCGTTCCTGGCAGGCCGCGATAAAGCGCGCATACCCTTCTTCATAGGCAGAGGTGTCCGGCTCGGGTGTAATCTCTTGATCCAGGTGGACCATGGCGCGAGTGGCGCTGATCAGATCGGGGTAGAGGCCGGTGCCGGCTGCCAGGATTGCCGCACCAAAGGCTGCCTCGGTCTGGCGCGGCACCACCAGCGGGCGGTTTAGAATGTTGGCGCGGATCTGCAGCCAGACGCGGCTACGCGCGCCGCCCCCCGCCATCCGGATCGGCCCCTCAACCGTGGCTCCCAGATCAATCAGCGTGGTGTAGGCCAGCCGCTCCAGGTAGCCGACACCCTCCAGGCAGGCGGTGTAAAGCTCCTCCGGTGTTGTCGGGTTTCCCAGCACAAAGCCGCGCGCCTCCGGATTGACAAACGGGAAGCGTTCCCCGACTCGCTCCAGTGGGTAACAGACCAGTTTTCCCGGCGTGAGTGCTTCCGCCTGGCGATCCAGGGCGGCCAGGTCCGCGCCGGCAAAGCGGTGGGCCAGCACTTCGCCGCCAGTGTTGCTCGCGCCGCCGGGCAGCCAGATGCCGGCCGGGTGGCGGTGCGAGTAGATCCGCCCCTGCGGATCGGGCAGCAACCGTGTGGTGACGCCCTTCAATCCCAACGTCGTCCCCAGTACACTGAGCCACTGCCCCGGCTCGTTAGCGCCCCCGGCAATCTGTGCGGTACAGCCGTCGGTCATCCCGGCGATGACCGGCAGGCCGGTAGGCAAGCCGGTCGTCGCCGCCGCCGCCGCCGTGACCCGGCCGATCAGCGTGCCGGGCGGGACGATCTGCGGGAAGCGGTCGCCGGGCAGCCCAAACTTATCCGCAATAAAATCGGGCCAGCACTCCGCGATCAGGTCGTAGCCGCTCTTGAGCGCATGGCTCCAGTCGCTCACGCCATACTCGCCGGTCAGACGACCCACCAGCAGGTCGGCGGCGTGGGCAAAAAAGCGGGTGGCGGCGAAGGTATGCGGCTCACGGCGCTGCACCCAGAGCAGTTTGGGCAGGCTGAACGAGGCGTTAAAGCGGTAGCCCACCCGATTAATCAGCGCGCTGCCGACATGGTTGAGTAGCGCCGCTTCATTCTGGGCGCGCTGGTCGCTGTACATCAGCGCAGGCCGCACCGGATCGCCCTCCCGGTCAAGCAGGCAGAGCGTGCCCGAGGTGGTCGTCACCGTCAGCGCCTGGAGGCGCATGCTGTCGGATATCTGCGCCGTTGCCGCGCGCAGGCCGTCTGCTGCGGCTGTCCACCACTGTTCCGGATCTTGCTCAAAGGTGCCATCCCCGGTTGCGGGCGTAACCGGCAGTGGCTGGGTGGCCTGCGCCACAACATTGCCCCCGGCATCGGCAAGGATCACGCGTACACCCTGCGTGCCCAGATCAACCCCGGCAACCAGTTCTGATGTATCGGCCATTCCCTTTATCTTCCCGTTCTATCTGTTCATTCGGTTTGCATGGAACGCCCAACGCATAACGCGTGTCATAGTGACACACGTTATGCGGTTGCTCACCCAAAAGGAATTTTCGCCTCCGGCAGGGCGGAAGAAACCAGATCTTTTTCACGAAAATTTGGCTCGAAGAGCCAAATTTTCGTGAAAAAGATAAAACAGTACCACGCTGCCGCAGGCGAATCGGGCTTCCATCGAGTGAAACGTCCGGATTGTATGTCAACCGCGTAACGCGTGTCATGGTGACAGCATATGCAGCGAAGTGCAAATAGAGTGCCAGGCGCACACAGCACGGACAAACTGATTATCTGCTAACGGTGCATCAGGCGCGCTTCGTTCTCTATTTCTCTGTCCTCTGCTCACTTTGGCCGCTCCCGCGCCGGTTAACCCCATCTTAAAGCGGTCTTCAAAGAAAGATAACAATTGCCCATTA
>DAOTVB010000153.1:0-3601 GCA_034436755.1 Chloroflexaceae bacterium
CACAAAAACAGGGCAGCCATTCTGGCTGCCCCAAACCTTTTCATCTCAACCGTTAAACTTTTCATTCTCTGCTACTGATCACGATCCGGGAAGCCCTCAACCGGTGGATTGCCCTCGGCCTTGCCGCCCTCGACAAACATCCCGGTGCTGACGGTACCCGTCGTCCCGGCATTGCCACGCGACTCGGGATAACCCGGCGTCAGTGGAGGTGGTTCAAACACATAGCGTCGCCAGGCAATCGCCCCCCGGTCAACATCAGTGCGTCCGGCAAGCGGTGCCTGCTCACGCCCGATAGCCAGCGGCGCGTGCTGCTGCAACACGGCATGGACCTGATCATAATTCGCCGTACGCAGTGTCACCGAGAGCGACCAGAACGACTCGGGCAGCGTTTGCGCCTCGACCTGGGGACGCTCGGTATCATGCAGCGAGTGCGAGGCGATCTTCAGGGAAGGATGGGCCACGCCGGCCGCTTCCAGTTCGTACATCGCGTTCTGCGCATCCCGTAGCGTTTTATACAGGCCAACCAGCATCTCTGGGGAATTGGTCATTTCGTACCTCGTTGCTTTCAACCACAGCAAGCGGAGTTGTTGCTTCAGCGTACCGTCTCTGCAACGTATTGTGGCAAGAATCGTGCCAGGCGTGCGTATCAGAGCGTGAGGAAATGACCGGAACGTTCATCAGCCGCGATCACGGTAGGGTAAAGGCGACCCGTTCACCAGTATCAGCGTCAACATAGATCCAGAAGAGCTCGCCGGCATCCTCCGGTAACTCGTACACAAACGTTCCGCTGACCGTCTGGCCGGGGTCCACAATTTCGCCGGTCTCGAAGAAGTTCTCATCACCCGCCGCTTCCCAGTAATACTCGTACGAATACCCCAAAGCATCCTGCAGCCAGGTATCGTACTGGCCAATCCAGGCAAAGTTCATCTCGGAGGTGTTCTCAAAAGTTGCCTCGATCACCCAGTACTGGTTTCCGGCAAACGGTGCCATCAAACCCGCGACTTCAGACGTGGCGTAGGCATCGGTAACGGTGACGCGGAGATCCGCGGCAGTTGCCGTATCTCCCAGGCTAAAGGCCGCCGCCGCTTCGACCGGGAAGGGCGTAGGATTGGCATCGACTCCTTCAACCAACCCGGAGTTAATCTCCGAAAAGACCTCACTTACCCGACCTCCCAATACTGTCAGGAACCCGACTACGACAATGGCGAGAATGACACACAGCAAGGCTGATCCGCCAACGGCGGCAAGTACAATCCAGACCCAGGTCGGTATCCCGGAGCGCTTCTCCGGCGGGGGCGGCTGGTAATTCGGCGGCAGTTGGTAGGGCTGGCCCGGCTGTTCGGGTGGGGTGGGACTGGTCATGCGTTCGCTCCTTTGCACTTCTCTTCTGAATAGTCCAAATGTCTGGAAACCCCACAAACTGATCAGGTTGGCCGGTCGGTAGCGTCAAAGCCGGCGATAACCTCGATCAGGCCAACGATATTGCGGTTAAACTCCGGCAGATCATCCGCCGGAATCCAGTACTCCTGATGAACCCGGCTGCCAACCGTTTGCACCTCATAGCGACGCAGAAAATCTGCCCGAACTGCGAAGCGGGTGACATAGCCTGACCCGGAGCTTTTGACATTCCAGTCCCGCGCAATCTGAGTCGCATACTCCTCATTCAAAACCGGGTAGAAAATGGGCTGACCGGGCAGGCGCGGCGGAAACTCACGATAGCCACTTGCCTGGATCAGATGCAGTTCCTCCGGACCAACCGGCCGGTAGAGCATCACCGTTTCTGTATTCATGCGTCCTCCGTAAAGGGCCAGTCCGGCAGTGCCTCGCGCCGCCGCAGCCACTCGGCGGGAATGCCTGCTGTGCCCGTGTATGCCGCCACAATACCACCAACGATGGCGCAGTTGGTGTCGATATCGCCCAGTCCGCTCACGGTTAGCCAGAGTGCGGCGGCATAGTCATCCAGGTGCTGTGCCGCGCACCAGAGCGTAAACGCAACCGTATCCTGGGCAGTAATGCCGCTGCCATTCCCTAGCACCGGGATAGCCGACCAGACCGGCGTGTCCGACTCCAGGTTGCGCGCCCGCTGCACCTTTGACGCAACCTCACTGGCGGGCAGCAACGGCAGCACCTGATCAAGGAACGTCTGCCGGTCAGGGGGCGTGGTACCGCGCAGTCGGGCTGCGTGCGCTGCGGCCACCGCCACCGCAATGGCCCCGGCGACTCCCTCGGGGTGCGCGTGGGTCACTTCTGCCGAGCGCCGCGCATGCGTGACAACTGCATCCAGGTCATCGGCGAGGAATGCGCCCAGCGGCGCTACCCGCATCGCCGCGCCATTGCCAAACGATCCCTGCCCGCCGAACAGACCGCAGGCCGCCGTACGCCAGTCAGCGCCATCCTGGATCTGGGGTAGCAGGCGGTGCATGGCCGGACCATACCCGCGCCCCGGCTGTTGCGCATAACGCTCGGCAAAGCTGCGAGCCAGACGTTCCTGCTCGATCCCGCCACACTGCCGCAGAATCGACACAATCGAGAGCGCCATCTGAGTATCATCGGTGTAGTGCCAGGGCGGATCGGGCATCCGGCGGTCGGCGACAACCTGATCGACATTCCCGGATGCAACCGTAAAGAAAAACCGCTCACCAAACCCATCGCCAACCGCCAACCCTTCGAGGGCGTCACGGGCGCGGGCAAGCCGGTCACGGGCGTCAACTGTCATCGCTTTCTTCCTTCCTTCCTATCGCCATTGGCGCAGCGGCAGGCCAGTGGTTGCCAGGCACATGCGCAGTCACAGTGCGCTCTGCACTATAGCGTATGCGTATGTTGCCTGTCAATCGGATAAGCGACACCGTACCCACCCGCGTAGCATCTTCTATATCTCATCTGATCCGACCAGAGACCTAGGACTTTTCCCTGGCTGATCACTTCCCCCGACTGACGCGCAATTTTTCATAATTATGCTACACTAACTTCAGAAAGTGTATACTGAGCATCATAGCCGGGAAAAGGCGCTTCGCATAACAGCCGCGCGTGTTGCGGGGAGACCTGCGCAACACTGCGGCATATTGCCCTCCCAATTTGCTACATCTTGTACGTTCTTCCGTACAGAGAGTATTATCCTGACGGTTACATCACACTCCTCCCATCATCACCAGTGCCGTGCAGCCATTGCCTGAGGAGCTTCAGACAGACAGAGGTGGGACGCTATGAACCTGACGGGTCGCACATTAGGAAAGTATCGGCTGCTCGAGCGCCTGGGGCAGGGGGAATGGCCCAGGTATACAAAGCAGAACAGCCCATGATCGAACGCCTGGTCGCCATCAAAGTGTTACACAGCCACCTGGCAGAGTCAGACGATTTTGTCGCCCGCTTCAAGCGTGAGGCGCGCGGGTTAGGCCAGTTGCAGCACCCGCATATCGTACAGGTTATCGACTTTGATATTGAAGACAACCTCTACTACATGGTCGTGGATTATATTCCCGGCCAGACGCTCCAGACATACCTTGACGAAAAAAAGGCGTTACCCTACAGCGAAGCGCTGGCGATTACGGCGCAACTGGCCGATGCCCTGGCGTATGCCCATAGCAAGGATACGATTCACCGC
>DAOTVB010000154.1:0-12414 GCA_034436755.1 Chloroflexaceae bacterium
GCCAGTATTCGGGGATGCCCGCCGCTTCGTATTCGACAAACTTCTCGCCCCGGTCACGTTCGATGCTGTCGGGGGAGATGATCTCGACCACCAGATCGGCCGGGCCATCCAGGTAGGTCGGCGTGACGATGCTGCGCCGCTCCTCCGCTACAAAGACGATGTCCGGCTCGCGTCCGCTGGGGCGCACCTCTGTTTTCATCAGGAAGCCGCCCCGAATCCATCCCAGACCGTGCGTTTCAACGAACGGTTTCATAACCAGGATCAGAAAATCCCGGACCATCTGATGATTATCGCTGGCAGGTGAAGTCATAATGATCTGTCCATCAACCCACTCGGCGCGGGTGTCCTCGTCCACCCACTCGAGAAAGTCTTCAAAGCTGATCGGGGTGGGTGGGAGGGTCGTTTGCGCAGAGCTAATCGGTTCCTCGGTTACGCTGGTCATCCGGCTGTCCTCCGGTTGAACTTCTTGCTAATCGCGGTAGAGTTGTGGAACTATCGGCAGTATAGCATGACTTCAGCAGTAGGTACGTTCCGGTCTACACCATTCTTCACCCCCGGCTTCACCTTCTGGTCACTATCGTATACTCCTTTTGGTTGATACACTGAGAAGCAGCCGAAGTTGTCAACATAGCCGATCCTTTCACTCGAGGAGGTATGCACAATGTATATTGAACTCGACATCCTGTTCGCATTTTTCTGCTGCTTTCTCCTGCTCGGCCTGGTAGTGATCATTCTCCTGGTACGCCGGCCGTCACATCGGAGATATGAACCGGCAGGACAGCGGACAGACGCAACGACTGCCCCGGATGCGACAAGCGACCGGGAGCGTCAACTCCAGGCTGCGGAACAACTACTCGAGACCTGGATTGTGCAACAGCGCCTCCCGGATGAGGTTCACGCCCAGGTGGTGCAACTCCTCCAGGAAGATCGGGCTGCGCTTCAAAAGCAGGCAACTACTCCCGTGCCGCAACCGGAAGCGGCGCAACCGCATTTCACCCGCCCCGGTCCTGAATCCTTTGCGCCCAAAACGGCAACATCGGTGCAGCCGTCCGGCACAACTGCGCCCGAAACGGCCGCCCCGGCCACATCCTCCACACCGGAGCAACCTGCGCCACAAACGTCGGCCCAGGCAGCACCGGCAGAAGCAGCACCGGCAGTCTCCGCCACGCCGCACATGTCCCGGGCCGAACAATTTATCCGGTCAGTGCTGGCCCTGCGTACGCGGCTCACGCTACTCTTTCTCGGCACGTTTCTGCTGGTTGTCTCGGCATTGATCCTGGTAATCTTTAACTGGGCCAGTTTTCCGCCGATCTTGCAGTTTGCGCTGCTGGCCGGGGTCTGTGGTGGCTTCTGGGGCGGCGGTATCTGGATGACACGCCAGACCGATCTTGAGCAGGCCGGCCGTGGGCTCCAGATAGTCGGCGGAGTGCTCACACCAATTGTTGCATTTGCGCTCTGCCGGCCGGGCTTGCTCGATCTGGGAGTGCGCGACACCTGGCTGCTGGTCTCCCTATTGAGCCTGCCGGTCTATCTGCTGGCGGCCTGGCGGTTGCGGCAGCGCCTCTTTGCGGTGGCGGCATGTCTGGCGGCCGCCAGCAGCGTCCTGGCCGCCTTACGCTTTGTGGATAACGCATGGCTGTTGTCCACATTGTTGCTGGTGCTGACGAGCTATCTGCCGTTAAGCCACCTGCTGTCCCGCCGGGGCGCGGCCGATCTGGCGGCCGCACCGGCATGGGTGGCACATGCGGGCGTGCCGCTTACGCTGCTGGCAACACTGCTCTTACGGGCCGGAGCACTGGTCAGCATGGAAGTGCTGACGGCCAACCTCTGGGCCGGGGCGGTCTTCTACCTGCTGGCAGTCTGGCTGGAGCGGCGACCACGCTGGGCCTGGGTGACAGCGCTGCTCATTCCTACCGCCCTGCTGGTCACGCTGGAGACGGCCGGCCTGGAGCGGCAGTGGCTACCGTTGGCGCTGCTGTTGCTGCTGCTGCCCTACCTGCCGTTGAGCCATCTGTTGTCCCGGCGGGGAGCAACCGAGCTGGCGCGGGCGCCGTACGGGGTGGCGCACGCGGGTGTGCCGCTCACGCTCCTGGCAGCACTCCTCTTGCATCTGGTCTATTTCCTCAGCATGGGGCTGCTGGCGGCCAACCTCTGGATTGGCCTGGGCTTCTACCTGCTGGCGCTGGGGCTGGAGCGGCAGCCGCGCTGGGCCTGGGTCACGGCGCTGCTGCTGCCCGGCGCACTGCTGGTTACGCTGGCAACCACCAGTCTGGAGCGGCAGTGGTTGCCACTGGTACTGCTGCTGGTGCTAACTGCCTACCTGCCGTTGAGCCAGCGACTCTCCCAGCGGGGAGCAACTGAGCTGGCGCGGGCGCCGTACAGGGTGGCGCATGCGGGTGTGCCGCTCACGCTGCTGCTGGCGCTGCTCCTGCACCTGGGGGATCTGCTCAGCATGGAGCTGCTGGCGGTAGACCTCTGGATGGAGCTGCTGGCGGTAGACCTCTGGATCGGATCTGGCTTCTACCTGCTGGCGCTGGGGCTGGAGCGGCAACCACGCTGGGCCTGGGTCACGGCTGCACTTATTCCGGGTGCGCTGGTTGCAAGCCTGGCAACTACCGAAATGGACTGGTCCTGGCACGGACTGGCGCTGGCGCTACTGGCGCTGGCCTACCTGGGTGGAGCCTGGCTGCTTGAGCCGCGTTATGAACGGTATGCCATCCCCGGCTATGCCGGCACTGCAGTCCTGACCGGGCTGGCGCTGGTGCTGGCGCTGACGGATATCGCCGTTGTCCGCTGGACATTCCCGGTGCTGATTCTGGTCGGGGTGGGAACGGTGCTGGCATACCACCGGGGACGGCTGGCCTGGCTGACGGCAGAGCAGCGGTTAACGCTTGCCACCACCGGACTGCTGCCGGCGGCGGCACCGCCGGCATGCTGGCTGCTGGCGCTGCTCGATCTGACAACCCTGAGCTACGCGCAACGCGGGTTGTGGCTGTTGCCGCTGGCAGTGGGCTACTTTGCCGGCGCGTACCGCTGGCCGGGTCGCCTGCGCCGCCCCTACGACTGGACGTTGCAGACGCTGGGTACGCTTACGCTGTTAGGCGTGGGTGGAGTGGTTCTGCCCGAACCGGCATTCCAGGCGGGCGGGATGGCGCTGGTGACTCTGATCTGGATCGGGCAGACGCTCATGCGCCGCCGGCCGGGGTGGGCGGCGCTGGCCCTGGGCCATGTCCTGCTTACGACGGGGTTGTACCTGCCACCGCTGCGGGTGCTTGAGAATATTAGCATCTGGCTCTGGGCGGCCCTGGGGTTTACCATCGTCTACGCGGTGGGCGGGACGCTGCTGCGACAGACGCCCTGGCGCTACTGGAGTTGGCCGGGTATCGGCTGGGCCGGGCTAACCGGCCTGGCAACGCTGCAACTGCTGATCATCGATCTGCCGGTGATGGGAGAAGTGATGCCGCGGCATGTGCTGGCACTATTCGCGCTGGCGCTGTTGTTCGGGCTGATGACGTGGCTCTGGCGGGTTGCATGGTTGGGCTACCCGGCGGCCCTGCTGCTGGTGCCGGCGCTGCTGCTGCTGGCGTGGGGTGATTTCTTCATTGGATGGGAGTTGACCATTGGCGACTATGGCTACCTCCTGTGTGGAATCACGCTGGGGCTGGCGCTGCTGGGGCAGGGTATCCGACGGGTCAGTCATGGCAGTCCAGGGTATGCTTATCCCTACGAAGTTGTCGGCTTCGCGCTGCTGACTTTAGCACCCCTGCCCGCCAGCGTGAGTCCGCAGCATGCCTGCCTGACATGGACGGCGATGATGCTGCTCTACGGCCTGGCAACCTGGCGCTACCAGTTGCCCTGGCTGATCGCTCCGGCATTTGTGGCGATGGATATGGCGCTGCTACGCGGTGCCGGCTGGTTGTCGCCGGGGGGACGGCCTGCAGAAGCTGGTCTGCTGCTGCTGGGGGCCGCCTGGGTGCAGGCATGGACCGGCTTCTGGGCGTACCGGCGGGCCCGGGCTGCGGGCGTACCTGCTCGCAAGGCGCAACAATCAGCGCCGGATCAGCCGGGCCGGAGCGACGCACGCCTTGTGCAGGCGCAGACGATGGCCCTGCCCAGTTTTACGGTTGCCGGGTTGAGCAGCCTGGGTGCGCTCACGCTGGCGAGTGGCGACAGTGCTGTGCTCACTATGGTTGGACTGGGGCTGGCGCTGCTGCTGGCGCTGTTCGGCACGCTGGAGCAGCGGGTGGAGTTGGCCTGGAGCGCGGTACTGCTCGGCGCGCTGAGTATGGTCACTCTGAACCGGGCGGTTGGGCTGGAGTTGGAGTGGGGCCTGGCCTGGGGTGTGCTGGCGGCGCTGGGACTCTGACTGCTGGGCTGGGGCCTTGCGACACTCGATCAGCAGGCTGCGCTGCATGCGCGTGTTCCGGGGTTGGCGATCTGGCAGCGTCCACTGACGATTGGTCCGCTGGTAGCCGGGTTGGGCTTGAGCGGCCTGCTGCTGCTGTGGGTCGTGACAACCAGAGAACTACCGGCGCTAACGTTTGGGCTGGTCAACCTGGCGCTGCTGCTGACAACGTTGGCGGTACGCGGGCGCACAATCGAGTATGCCTATGGCGCATGTGCGGCGCTGGTGGGCGCGGGCATCTGCCAGTTGTATGTGTGGGGCTTCCGCGACCCGCAGTGGTATGTTGTTCCGGCAGGGATCTATCTGCTGGCGCTGGCGGAAGGGCTGCGCCATTTTCAGGGGCAGCATCAGCTCTCGCGGATGGTTGAGACGGGCGCGCTGATGGTGCTGTTGGGGATGACGTTGGGGCAGTCGCTCCGCACCGATGGGGTTGAGTCGTTAAGCTACGGAACCTGGCTCTGCGTCGAGGCGCTGCTGGTGCTGGGATACGGTATGCTGCGCAAGCTGCGCGTGCCCTTCCTCGGTGGGATACTGTTTTTCATCCTGGGCGTTCTCTGGCTGAGCATTGACCCACTGCCGGCAGCGAACAAGTGGCTGCTACTGGGGGCGCTAGGCCTGCTGCTGGTCGGCGTCTATGTGCTGCTGGAGCGTCGCCAGGAGCAACTGGTGCGCACCGGGCGGATCTGGTTTGAGCGGGTGAGTAGTTGGGGGTAGGGGCGGAAGAACCGAGAACCGAGGATTGCGGACAAAGGACGGTGGACGAAGGACTAAATCAGACTCCGTCCTTCGTCCACCGTCCTTCGTCCATCTGTCACCGCCCAACAACCGGCAAATACACCTCTTCGGCGGCTGTGACGCGGGCGGTGGTTAGCGGGTCGCCGAGCAGCAGGAAGGTCTGGGCGGCATCCTGGCAGCAACCCGAGTTAGTCAGCAGTTCGAGGTAGCCCGCCATGGTCAACTCGCCGAGTGTGGCACTCATCGGCGGGGCGTTCCACAACGCCTGGTAGAAGCCGCGCTGCAGGGCGTCATGTCCATGCGCCACTCCCAGGCCGGTCGGTCCCCAGATGGCGACCGCGCCGCCTTGCGTACTCAGCAGCAGACGCTCGTCCAGCGTGGTGCCGCTGGCGGTCGCCTTCTGGAAGGAACTGGTCCAGCAGGTCATCGCCAGGATAATCGGCAGGCGCGCGCCGTTGGTCAGCGCATCGGCTTCGTACAACTCCAGCAGATGGTTCTGCTCCGACAGATCGGTGGTGGCCCAGCGCCAGTGGTTGCTATGCCCGGTGTAGTTGACCAGCCCGGCTCCGGCGTTCAACAGCGCGTGGGTACGTTCGCGCGCCCGGGCCGCATCCGCTTCGCGCCAGGGGTCGCGCAGGGGATTGCCCTCTGCATCTTTCTGCCAGGGATCATAGTAGAGCCGCCGGATGCGCAGATTATCCGGCTGAAGTGCGATACTCTCCGCGGCAAAGCGGGCAAAATCACCCGCATCGTCCGGCGTTCCGTCGGCCTCGTAGCTGTTATCGGCGATGAAGAGATTGCGCGAACGCCAGTCCAGACCACCCGTTGCGGTCTCGTAGCCCAGGATTTTGGCAACCAGCGTCTCCAACTCGGTGGTACTCTTCACCGGCAGCCGCCCCATCATCAGATCGGGAAGTAGATCGGCATCGGCACTCGTCACCGGATCGGCACCGTCGAGTTGCACATAACAGGTATCGCAGGAAGTTTCGCCAATCCAGGGATCAACCATTGCCAGGTAGGGCGGGATAAAGTTGACGTTCAACTCGCCGTGCGCCTGGTAGTCGCGTGGGTCGGCCGTGCCGTCGCCCACGAAGGTAACCGCTCTGGGCGGGCGGCTCCAGGTTGCGGCGGCATAGCGCAGGAAATCGCGGATGGCGGTGGGTGAAACCTGTCCGTCACTCCAGTTATTGTAGATCGCCTGCACATCAACCAGGCCGACGGTGTAGCCCTGGGCCTGCCGGTGGGCGACCAGCGGCGCTAACGCCGGGTGCAGCAATGCCGGCGCGAGGTAGAGGACATCGGTATTCAGTGGTTGCGCCAGATCGACCGGCGTGTGGCGCGCGATTGCCGGCATGTGCAGCATACCGGGACCGGCCAGCAGATAGGGGCGGGGCGTGCTGTTGTTATCGTCAAACTGGAACCCGCCGCCATCCGGGACAATCAGCCGCGTCGGTTGCCGCGGGTTGCTCAGATCGTAGAGCGCGCGACCGGCGGGGGTGTTGGCGAGGGTGTAGCGCCAGTTGCCCGGTACGCCCACAAATGCCGCGCCCTGACCACCAAAATCCAGGGAGACCGGGCGCTCCCAGGCGACACTGTCCGGCTCGACCCCGCTGGGAGCCGTGCCGGGGACGAGGGTCAGCCGGGCCTGGGGCGCGTTGGCCGCCAGGGTAAATGTTTCGACCCAGTCACCCGCGCCGCTCCAGGTTGCCGTTGCGCCGGCGGTGCCCAGTGTCACCTGCAGGGTATGCGTCTCAGAGGTGTAGGCGCTGCCGGTTATGGTCAGGGTGGTGCTGCCCGCCACCAGCGGGAGCGTTGGCGTTAGCGGCACATCCAGGGTGGCCGGATCTTGTCCTGGTCCGGTGCGCAGGTCTTTTGCAAACCAGTGATCGCCATCAGGACCGGGCAGGCTGGTATCGTAGATCTGATTATCGCGCCAGATGCCGCGTTCAACTGCTGTCGTCCGTCCACTGACTGGATCGGTCCCCGGGCGCACATCACGCCGGGGCATGCGCAGGCCCGGACTCGCTTCGAGGGTGAGCCAGTAGGTATCGGTAGCATTCCAGCGGTCACCCGGCTCCGGCGCATAGAAGCGCAGTTCGTTACTGCCCCATGCCTCCATTGCCACCGCTGTCCCGGCGTGCTGGAGTTGCAGCCGCGTAAAGTCAATCGTTGCCGGATCGATCCCGGCAGCAGCCAGCGTTTCGCCGGTAATCCGCTGCATGCCTGCCTGGGCCACCCGGATCTGTGCCAGTGCCCGGCTCTGCACCGGGTTGGTCGGTCCCGGCGCGCTGGCAAGAAAGGGTGTGGAGCGCGAGAGCAACTCGGTAGCGCTGCGCTCCAGCGGGGTAGCATTGGGCAGGGAAACCGCGACCCGGGTTGCTGCGCGCGTCTGGTTGTTCTGGGCAAAAATGGGACTGACGGCCAGCACGACAATGCGCGTGCCCCGCATCCGGCCCTCGCGCAGGACAACGACCGGCGCGGTGGGTGGCGTTTGCGTCGGCGTCGCGGCCAGTGCCGGACGTAGATCGCCCGCCTCGGTCTGGGGTGTGCGCACCTCGGCGCGGGCCGGCGCACCGCTCCAGGGGGTACTCTCCAGTTGCTCGATCTGCGGGGCAACCGGGGCATCGTCTTCAACCTGGAACGCGATGATCTGCGCGGGCAGACGCAGGCCGTTGATCTCCACCTCCGGCCAGTCGGGCACGGCGGGATTGCCGGAACGGGTAACGGCGATGTTACCTTCCCACTCCAGGCGCACCCCATCGGCTTGCGGGATAACGCGCACCGGCCGGTCAGAGTCGGCGCGGGCGGGAAGCGAAACGCTCAGGCTGGTGAACAGGAAAATGAGCAGAAGCGGGACAATAAACGACAGAACGCGATGCATGGGCAAAACCTCGGATGCCGGATGAGAAATGCAAGCTGATCATATGTAAACTACCATACCTATCGTACCACGAAGGCATCGCACAAACAAGTCAGATCTGCCCGGTTGACAGACAACGCGCCTGCTGCTACGATCCGTTCGCATCAGCAGCAGGCGGCGACCTGCAAGCCGTCAGCGTCCGCCGACGGTGTTGCGCAGCACTCCAATACCATCAATCTCGGCCTCGAGCGTATCACCCGGCTGCAGATAGGTTGGCGGCTGCATGCCCATCCCCACACCGCTCGGCGTGCCGGTGGCGATAATATCGCCCGGCTCCAGGGTCATGCCATTGGAGAGGGTAGCGATAATGTCGGGGATTTTAAAAATCAGGTCGCAGGTATTGGCATCCTGCCGCGTTATGCCATTGACGCGCAGGCGCAACCCCAGCGCATGCGGATCGGGTAGTTCATCGGGGGTAACCAGCCAGGGGCCGAAGGGTGCGGTTCCATCCAGGCTTTTGCCCAGGAAGAACTGCTTATGCCGGTTCTGGATGTCGCGGGCGGAAATATCATTAAAAATTGTGTAACCAAACACATACTCCAGCGCCGCATCACGGCTAATCTGTTTCCCGGCTCGCCCGATAACAAAGGCCAGTTCAACTTCCCAGTCGATCTCGGCAGAGACCTGGGGATCATAGGGAATCACGCCGTCCGGATGGTTGACCGCCGAAACCGTTTTGGTAAACACAACCGGGTATTCCGGCAGCACGGTGGGCCGCCCCCGGAACCGCGCCGACTCGGCGGCATGGGAGGCATAGTTCAGGCCCAGGCACATCATGTTTTTGCGCGGGCGAGGAATCGGCGCAAGCAGTGTCACCCCTTCCAGGGGCATGCGCGCCGTCGTGTCACGCGCCACCAGCTCCCGCGCCCGGTCCAGCAGCGCCGGTCCGCCATCGATCAGGGTCAGCATATCCGGCGCAAGCTCACTCAGATCGACCAGCATATCACCCTGGACTGCGCCGATCTTCTGAGCCGCGCCATCGCGGAAGGTCACCAGCCGCATAGGAATGCCTTTCTTGCATAATCTCTATTCGGGAATTCGTCGTGTGTAGCCGCATGGTAGCACAGGTTGCGATGGTGAACAATGCGCGGGTATAGTGCAACACTCTCGCGGCGCCGGCTGGTGCAACTGGGGCTGGCCGCCGGGGGCACGAGCCTGCTGGCGCTGCTGGCCTGGCCGCGCCGGCAGCGGGACTGCTCCACGGAGTCACTGGCGCTGATCCGCCGCGCCGCGTGGCATGCCGTCCCGCCACAGCTTACAACTGGTGCGCAGGGTGAGCGGAGCCTGTTCGACCCGGACAGCAACCCCGACGGCTGGCTGGTCTACCCGCAGCCGCTAGCAGCGCTGCTGACGACCATTATTGTGCATCACTCGGCCCTGCCATTGCGCGATGGCCCCTACGAGATTCAGCAACTCCACTTGAAGTACCAGGGATTTGCCGATATTGGCTACCATTTTTTGATCGACGCGGGTGGGTGTCTCTACGAGGGACGTAGTCTGCTGGTGCGGGGCGCGCACACGGGAGGCTTCAACACCGGCACGGTCGGGATTGTCCTGCTGAGCAACTTTGAGACGCGCCGGCCACCGGCCGCCCAACTGGCCACGCTCAAACGCCTGATTATCTGCCTGAAAGCGCGGTACGCCCTGACGCACCTGGCCGGGCACCGCGATTTTCAACCGGGGGAAACGGTCTGTCCGGGGCACCATCTGGCAGCGATCCTGCCCGATCTGGCAACCGAGACCGGGCTGACCTTTGGGACGGCGGGGTATGCCGACCTGGAGGGGTAATTTCGCGCATTAGATCTATCCGCCGTCGTCATGCTGCACGGTCAGCGCAACTTCGGCCTCGAGAAACTGGCCCAGCCGCGCCGCCTCGTCCGCAATGCCCTGGTGGATCTGCTCCGTGGGTGGCGCAAACAGACTGACCGTAATCGGCACCGGTGCGCGCTGCCGATCATACTCCCACACGCCCGCAATTCGGCCATCCACCAGCACAACCGGCGAAATCCAGCCCTGCGCCCGGTACACCCGCTTGCGCTGTGCCGGGGGCAGCAGATACTGGCTGTGGCGCGCCACGGCGATGGTATAGACATCGAAGTGGGGCAGCAGCCGTATACAGCCGGAGGATGGTTGAAGATTTTGCAACGACTCAAGCGTTGCGGTCAGCGCCCAGGCCGACCAGTCTGCCACCCGGACCGCGGTCAGTTCGTCGCCAGATTCGCGGAAGAGCCGCTTCGCCACCGCCGCTTCCAGCCCGGACCAGCGCGCAAACTCGTCCGGGGTTGCCGGGCCGTAGGCTGTGAGGTAGCGCCGCAGGAGGGTCGGCAGCGCAGCATCCGCCGCGACCTCGGGTTGCTCACCGAGCCAGCGGGTGGGCTGCACAAACGTTACCTGCTGGCCCTGCCCCGGTCCAAAGCAGAGATCACCGCGAAATGCGGACGGTTTCAAGAGCGCGCCCCAGCCGGAGCGCAGCAGTTCGCGCAGTTTCGGGGTAGCGGTGCGCTCGGCGATGGCGTCGGCGAGTTGCTCGCGGGTTATCCCGGTATCGCTCAGGGTTGCGCGCACACCTGCCAGCAGCGCTTCCAACTCATCGTTGGTCAGGCCATGATACTTCAGCCGGCTTGCGCGCCGATAGTGCCGGAATGTGCTGAACGCGGCCACATAGAGCGGGAACGCGTGGGTCGGGAGCAGATGCAACGTGCCGCGCATCGCCCAGGTTTTGACCAGCGTACGTGTTTCCCAGAGTGCTTCGCGCACAGCGGCCGGCGTGAGATCCTGTACCCGCGCCCAGAGCGACAGTTCCGCCGCGGACATGAGTTGCGCCTGAACGCCACCGAGGTTTGTGACCACGTCCAGCATCTGCCGGCGTTCGGCGCGCTCGAGCAGATGTTGCTGCGCCAGCCGCCAGGTGTTAACCTGGTTCCAGTTCAGTGTAACCATATTCCTGTGGGTGCCATTCTCGCTATCGCCGCTATTACTACAACAAGATTTCTTTCTCACCGCAGAGACGCAGCGGGCGCAGAGATAACCAACATCGGATAGACGGATCAGCTTGCTCTGTGGCTTCGGCATGCATGGGTTTAGCAAATCCTCGTTGCAGTACTACATTACACGAGTTACGCGGTTACTGACCCGGAAGGTATTTCAGTCTCCGGCAGAGGGTGGAAGAAACCTGATCTTTTTCACAAAAAAATTCACGTTGTGAATTTTTTTGTGAAAAAGAAAAAAGTACCATGCTGCCGCAGGCGAATCTGGCTTCCATCGGGTCAAACGGTCCGTTTGAACACCCACCGCGTAACCTCTATTATTTTATAGCACAGGGGTTCTATGGTCAAGGCCGAGGTTGCGTCGGCTGGATTACATCAACTTCAGGGTGGATGCGGATATGCTATCCGGGAGTCGCAGCTTTAGCCGGTGGGATGCCTGCCGGGACAGCGGCTTGCTGCCCGGAACGCCTCATCCAGTTGATCAACATTGAGAAAATCCTGCAAGCAGCGGAACGGTGCATAGAATGCACCCTACTGCTACTCATCCAATTGATCAACGTTGAGAAAATCCTGCAAGCAGCGGAACGGTGCATAGAATGCACCCTACTGCTACTCATCCAGTTGATCAACGTTGAGAAAATCCTGCAAGCAGCGGAACGGTGCATAGAATGCACCCTACTGCTACTGATTTCCTCGGCAACGGTCTTACCGGCTGAAGCCGGGACTCCCAGATTGGAGTATGGCTCCTGCACGCTATATTCCCATCCGGCAGTAGACCGCCGTAGGGTGCGTTCTACGCACCAGTCTTACCTGAAGCCGGGACTCCCGATTGGAGTATGGCTCCTGCACGCCATATTCCCATTCGGCAGTAGACAGCCGTAGGGTGCGTTCTACGCACCAGCTATAACAATCCTAAATGTGTCGTAGTGCCGCTTTCAAGCGGTTGGAAGCGCATCCCGAAGAACCAGTTCACAACCACTTTAGGATTGCTATATTGATGTCAACCGGCTGAAGCCGGGACTCCAGTGCCGAGGACGCAATGTGTCATAAACCCGCAGCCATAACCATATCGGGGCCAGGCGATAGTGGGATTACACATTCAACGTTCATTCGCCGGTAGGATGTCTGCCGGGACAGCGGCTTGCTGCCCAGAACGCCTCATCCAGCAGCGGAACGGTGCAGAGCATGCACCCTACTGCTGCTACTGCTTTCCTCGGCAACGGTCTTACCGGCTGAAGCCGGGACTCCCAGATTGGAGTATGGCTCCTGCACGCTATATTCCCATCCGGCGGACATAGCAAAGCCGCGTGCCGATTGTTATCCGGCACGCAGCGCATACCTACGGTCAGTTATTACGCTGCCTGATC
>DAOTVB010000155.1:0-13271 GCA_034436755.1 Chloroflexaceae bacterium
CCGGCACAACCGCCTGATGAACGTTGAGAAATAGTCCAGGTCTGGTGTGTGGCCGCAGAACGGTGCATTGAATGCACCCTACTCCTTCTGGCTGCAACGGCAGAAAAACGGTGCATTGAATGCACCCTACGGCTACTGATCTGGAGTCCCGGCTTCAGCCGGTTGCACATGCAATCCCGACATGTGCCAGACCAGACAGGTCTTCGAAGACTGCCGGGAACGCCTGATCCGGCTGAAGCCGGGACTCCGGTTCAGTAGATGTCCGGATGACAAAGGCAACGTGCATCAGGCGGAACTACAACAAATTGAGGGTTGCTATAGTATGCACCCTACTCCTTCTGGCTGCAACGGGAGAAAAACGGTGCATCGAATGCACCCTACTGCTACATTTGCAAGCCGCACCTACTCGCAGCCGCACCCACACCACCCGCACGCTATTCCCTTCGTGTACTGCGTGTGCTGCGAGGTTCATCGCACAGAGATAATACCACATCATCGCCGGTCATGGATGGCAACAATGGCAACAATACCGGGAATCAAAAAGCCGAATGGTCAGGGTTTTCGCCCTTGAAACCATTCGGCTCTTGAAAATCGTGTGGTGGAGATGGGGGGATTCGAACCCCCGTCCAGAAAAGTAGGCCGCAGATATACTACAAGCTTATCTTGTCGTTTGTAGCTCGCCCTTAATTGCACGACAAGCAGAGCAATCTTCGGGCAATCCCGCTAAGCTTAGCCTGGTACTAGCAGGAGATCATACCAGGAGCATCCGACTGTCTGACATCTACACCCACATCATCGGAGGAATGTGGGGAGACGCGCCACTGTAATTAAGCGGCGAGGGCCAGCTGAGGCTGAACCCGAGTGTTGTTGTTGGCAGTTAATTTGCCGTGCCCCTTTTACGAGACTGGGCAACTCGGCCTGCAATCTACGACATTCCTTCCCTGTCGAAACCAGGCATCCCCATAGATTTGAAAAGTCCATAGCGTTGTGCTATGACCGCATTATAGCAGAACGCTCGTGCGAGGTCAATAGGGTTGCTGCTATTCTAATAGTTTATTAGCATAACTGCTGTTATGCGACACGACTTACGCGGTGGGCGTTCAAATCAGGCATTTGCCTCTATGAACAGCCCGATTCGCCTGCGGCAGCATGGTACTCTTTTTTCTTTTTCACAAAAAATTTACACTCCGTGCAAATTTTTTGTGAAAAAGACTGGAATCTTCCGCCCTGCCGGAGGCGAAATTTCCTTTTGGGTGAGCAACCGCGTAACTCGTGTTATGCGACAGACATGCAAACCGGACGTTTGACCCGACGAAACATATAGCAACTCTAAATTTGTCGAAGTGCCGTCTTATGAACGTTGCAAACATCCTACGGCTATGGCGCGCGACAGAAAAACGGTGCAGCGAATGCACCCTACTACTGCCTGGCTCTCCGATCCAAATTTCCCGAAAGGAACGTCATATGCGGTCCTGCTGGAAGAGCAACCGCCCTGATCGGGGCGGAGTGCATCCGTTCTGTAGCATAACGCAACGTACCGATGAAAACGACGACGAGTTTTGTTCTCTGCTCCTCTGTTCTTTGTTCTCTATATTATCCATCGCTATCCTCGGTTTTGCGGCGGGGGAAGCGGACGATGGCGCGCATCCACTCGTCGCCGGGAACCAGTTCAAAATGCCCGCTCAGATCATCGCTCACCAGGGTTTCGATAATCTGCAATCCCAGACCGCTGCTGTGCGGCGGTTCGGTTGGGCGCGGATGGCGCGGCCCATCATCACGGATCTCCACCGTGATGATATCGTCCGTGACGGCGGCGTCAATCTCGACACAGCCGCCCTCAACCGACAGACCGTGGGTCAGCGCGTTGCTGATCAACTCGTTAATTGTCAAGGCCAGCACCGTCGCATTGCGCGAGCCGATGGGTACGCCCTCGCCGTCCACCGCAAACTCAACCGGGCGGTCAAAGGTAACCAGGCTCATGCGGGCACTCTCGACCACCTGTCGCGCCACGGCTTCAACGGTGGTCATACCGACATCTTCGCGGCAGAGCAGGTTATGCACGGCGGCAATCGATTGAATGCGGGCGGCACTCTCGCGCAGGGCTTTCGCGCCCGCGCTGTTGGCATCCAGGCGGCGCAGTTGCATCGCCAGCAGCGCCGAGATCGTCTGCAGATTGTTCCGCACCCGGTGGTGCATCTCCTGCAGCATGGCCGACTTGACCGCCAGCGCCCGCTGGCTATCGTCGTAGAGGCGGGCATTTTCGATTGCAATCGCGGCTTCGTCGGCAAACGTACTGAGCAGCCGCACCTGCTCATAATCGAAGTGGTGCGGCTGGCGCGTGTAGAGGCAGATGCTGCCAATGGTCTGCTCACGGGCATGCAGCGGCATGCAGAAGAGCGAGAGAAATCCCTCGCGGGCGGCAATCTCCGCCAGTTCCGGGAAGCGCGAGTCCTGGAAGGCATTGACCACCGCCAGCGAGCGGTCGGAATGCACCGTCTGGGCGACAAAGTTGCGTACACCCTCCCCACCGGTCCCGCCGAAACTGGCAACCAGTTGCATGCTGCCATCCTCACCGCTCTGAAAAATATCAGCGCGGTCCACGCGGGCCAGTTCAACCGCCTTTTCGACAATCAGGTTGAGCACTTCGCGCAGGCCGAGTTGCTCCGCAATTCGCTTGGAGACCTGCTGCAGCGTGGTCAACTCGCGCACCTTTTGATGGAGCCGCTCGTCGGTCTGCTGGTAGAGCTGGGCATTGGCAATAAAGAAGGCCAGTTCCCCCGCTGCCACCTCCACAAAGTTGATCTCCTCCTGGGTGAAATCGCGCGGCCCGCACGTCTGCACACAGACCACCCCCTGCAGTTGGTCGGGGCTAAACTGGAAGCGCTCGGCGCTGAAGAGCAGGATCGGCACCGCCAGCATGGAGCGGAACGGCTCCTCCCCCAGTTGCGGCTCGATAATAAAGCGCGGTTCCTGCCAGACATCATGCACCGGCACCGGCTGCCCCAGTTGCGCGGCCCATCCCGTAACCGCCTGGCCGACGCGCACCGTCACCTGCCCGACGGCCGCCTGGTTCAGGCCACTCGTTGCCCGCAGGACCAGTTCATCCCGATGTTTATCGTGGAGATAGACCGAGCAGACTTCCACACCCACCACCTGGGCCACCGTTTCGACCACGGTCTGGAGCGAGGCATCCAGATCCAGGGTTGAGTTTGCGGCGGCAATAATCTGATGCAGGCCGTCGAGTTCGGCGACGCGGGCCAGCAGATGTGACTCCCACTCGCGGGTGCGTTGCTCTTCCTGGGCAGCACCGTAGGCCAGCAGCAACTCGCTTACCACCACACCCTGCGGAATCTTCAGGCGGCGGGCCAGCGTCAACCCCAGTTCGGTCAGTACCTCGGCCGCCGCGCCCTGCGCATACCAGATCGCGCCGATATGCCGCAGCCGGCCGATGCGCGTCTCGTAGGGCTGCTCTTCGTCCAACTCGGTCAGCAGTTCGGCGATACGCGGCCACGTTTCGCGTAGCGCATCGACAAGGTCGGGGGGCTGATTGATCAGTGCCTCATACATCACAGCATTCCACTATCTGGCATGGTTAAACCAAATGTATCCCATCCTGGCAGGTGTACCTGTTCTGTCTGGAGTGCGGCAGCATACCCGCGTTATCTGGTGTGCATTATAGCCAGATGTGCAAACCCTGGCAACATCACGTTACGCTGCCGCCTGAACGGTGCTATAATCAGCAACTGGTTCTTTGTTCTCTCAAATGTACAAGGGATAGTTGCTCGAGAATGGAACTGTCGTTAACGACGCCGGCACTGCTCTTCCCGGCCATTTCGCTGTTGCTGCTGGCCTATACCAACCGCTTCCTCGCCCTGGCCGTGCTGACGCGCGAGTTGCACAACCGCTACCGCACGCAGCCCGACCCGATGATTAAGGCGCAACTGGTCAATCTGCGCTACCGGATTGTTATAATTCGGAATATGCAGATCTGTGGCGTCGGGAGTTTTTTCCTCTGTGTGCTCTGTATGTTTGTGCTCTTCGCCGGGCAGATCACCCTCGGCCAGTGGGTTTTTGGTGCCAGCCTGGTGCTGCTACTGATCTCGCTGGCACTCTCGCTCCGGGAAATTCAAGTCTCCATTGATGCGCTTAATTTGCAATTCAAGGATCTGGACGTGCTGGAACGCCGCAAATGATCCGAAAGACAGGACTTACGCAGTCCCTCCTTTGGCAGTGGATAGCGCCTCCGGCAGGGCGGAACAGGACATCCTTATTTCAGGAAATGTTGGCTCTGTGAGCCAACATTTCCTGAAAAAGATCATAAAGCGTACCATGCTGCCGCAGGCGAATCGGGTCATTCATTCAGGCAACCGCCTGGTTTGGAACCGACCGCGTAACGCGTGTTCATTATAGAAGAGACGATTATGCATAAAGGAACGCTGTACGCCGTTGGCGCGTACGTCAGTTGGGGGCTCTTGCCCGTCTATTGGAAGTGGCTGCAGCATGTTCCGGCAGCGCAACTGCTCAGCCATCGCATTCTCTGGTCGTTTCTGGCGCTCTTCGCCGTTATCGGGTTTGCGCACCACCTGTCGGCCTTCCGCGCCGCCACGTTCAAGCCGGCGATTGTACGGGCCTACAGTCTCGCCGCCGTGCTGATCGCCATCAACTGGCTGACCTATGTCTGGGCAGTCACGGCGGGTTTTATCGTCGAGACCAGCCTGGGCTACTTTATCAATCCGCTGCTCAGTGTGCTGCTGGGTGTCCTGTTTTTGGGGGAGCGCCTGCGGCCCTGGCAGTGGGTCGCCATCGGGCTGGCGGCGGTTGGCGTGCTCTACCTGGCATTGGTCTACGGCTCAGTGCCCTGGATTGCGCTCACGCTGGCGTTTTCCTTTGGCTTCTATGGCCTGGTGAAAAAGACGGCGCCGCTGGGCTCGTTGTACGGGCTGACGCTGGAGACCGGGATTCTGCTGCTGCCCGCGCTCGGCTTCCTCCTGTATGCCGAGTCGTCCGGGCAGGGTGCATTTCTCCACACCGGCGTAACGGCGGATCTGCTGCTGGTTGGCGCGGGACTGATGACCACCTTCCCGCTCTTACTCTTCGCGGCGGCGGCCCAGCGCATTCCCCTCTCGCGCATCGGTATCTTGCAGTATATCGCGCCGACGCTGCAGTTTCTCATCGGGGTGCTGATCTATCACGAGCCGTTTACCCGGGCAAAATTCATTGGCTTTGCCTGCGTCTGGGTCGCCCTGCTTATCTTTGGGATCGAGGGCTTCCTGGCCTACCGGACGCAACGTGTGCTGGTGGCAGGGGATGTGCATTAAGCGGATGCCGGAGTCAAAGCAACCAGCCGGCGGGCCGCGCATTTTGTGCAAGAACAAGTCCAAGATCCGGTAGCGAAAACTTTTGTTTTGACTATAATTAAAGGTATCACCCGAAAGCAAACCGATGCAGGGATGCGCCTGGCTCCGCCGTGGCGCATCAGAGCAGCGCGGTATCGCCGGTTGGCTGGATACCACTCCAGCGCGGCGATCCGCAATATGAATACACAACTATGTCATTTCGAGTCGAAGCACCCTACCGCCCCACCGGCGACCAGCCCGAAGCAATTGCCCGGCTGGTTGCGGGGCTCAACCAGAACTCCCGCCATCAGACGCTGCTGGGCGCAACCGGTACTGGCAAGACGGCCGTCATGGCCTGGATCTTTGAGCAGGTCCAGCGCCCCACCCTGGTGCTGGCCCACAACAAGACGCTGGTTTCGCAGCTCTGGGCCGAGTTCCGCGACTTTCTGCCCGATGCCGCGGTGGAGATGTTTATCTCCTACTACGATGAATACACGCCGGAAGCCTATGTTCCCAGCAAAGATCTCTACATCGAGAAAGAGGCTTCCATCAACGAGGAGATCGACCGCTTGCGCCACGCGGCTACCCAGTCACTGTTGACCCGCCGCGACGTGCTGATTGTCGCCTCGGTCTCGGCAATCTATGGACTGGGTTCGCCCCAGGATTATGGGCAGGTTTCGCTCTCCCTGCGCACCGGCGAGATCCGCAACCGGGACAAACTGCTGCGCCAACTGATCGATCTGCAGTTTGAGCGCAACGATATCGACTTCCACCGCGGAACCTTCCGCGTACGCGGCGATACGCTTGATGTGATGCCCGCCAACAGCGAGATTGCTCTGCGACTGGAGTTCTGGGGCGATGAGATTGAGCGCATCCTGGAGATCGACCCGCTGACGGGGGAAGTGTTGCTGACGCGTAGCAATGTGGATATCTACCCCGCCAAGCACTTTGTCACCACCAAAGACAAGCTCATGCTGGCGATCCGCGATATTCAGGATGAACTGGGCGAACAACTACGCTCCCTGGAGACTGCCGACAAAAAGCTGGAGGCGGCCCGGCTCAAGCAGCGCACCATGTACGACCTGGAGATGATGGGCGAGATTGGCTATTGCAGCGGCATCGAAAACTACTCGCGCCACATGGATCGTCGCGCACCGGGACAGACGCCCTGGACGCTGCTGGACTATTTCCCCGATGACTTTCTGCTCTTTGTCGATGAGAGCCATATCACGCTGCCGCAGGTGCGCGGCATGTACCTGGGCGACCGCTCGCGCAAGGAGACGCTGGTGGACTATGGCTTCCGGCTGCCCTCGGCGCTGGACAACCGCCCGCTACGGTTTGACGAGTTCGAGCAGCATATCTACCAGGCGATCTATGTTTCGGCCACACCGGGACCGTACGAGCGGGAGCATAGTGAGCAGACAGTCGAGCAGATCATTCGGCCCACCGGCCTGCTGGACCCGGTGATTGAGGTCCGCCCGACGAAGGGCCAGGTAGACGACCTGGTAGGCGAAGTACGCAAGCGCGTACAGAAGGGCCAGCGCGTGCTGGTGACCACCCTGACCAAGCGCATGGCCGAAGATCTGGCCGACTACCTCAAAGAACTGGGGATGCGTACGCACTACCTGCACGCCGACATTGACACGATTGAGCGGGTCGAGATTCTGCGCGACCTGCGGCTGGGCGTCTACGATATTGTCGTGGGCATTAACCTGCTGCGGGAAGGATTGGACCTGCCAGAAGTGGCGCTGGTAGCGATCCTCGACGCCGACAAGGAGGGCTACCTCCGTTCGGAGACATCGCTGATCCAGATCATCGGGCGCGCCGCTCGTCATATCGAGGGCACGGTGATTATGTATGCCGACAAAACCACCCGCTCGATGGAAGCCGCCATTCAGGAGACCCAGCGGCGGCGCGAAAAGCAGATGCAGCACAACCTTCAGTACAACATCACGCCGGCCGGCATCGTTAAGGAGGTGCGTGACCTGACCAGTCGCCTGCAGCGCATGGCGGAAGAACGGGGTGAATATGTTGTTCAGGGGCAAGATGTAGCCGCACCACCAACCGAGATTCCCCGCGATGAAATGGTGAAGCTGGTCAAGGAACTGGAAAAGCAGATGAAACAGGCAGCGCGCGACCTGGAGTTTGAGAAAGCGGCCGCGCTGCGTGACCAGATTGTCGAACTACGCAAGACAATGGCCCTGGAAGAGACAGCGTAGGAGACCGCCCATGGCAGTACAGGTCTGGATTGGCGAGAAGCCGGAAAATCCGAATGAGCGCCGTGCAATTGTGGCCCTGGCAAATGGCCTGGAACGCCTGGACGGCCTGTATCTTCTGCTGGCAAATTTCAATGTCGGGGGACGCACGATTGACCTGGTTATTCTCAAGCAAGATGCGATCTTTGTGATCGAGCTAAAACACTGTGACGGCAAGATCTACGGCGGTGTCAATGGCCCCTGGTATATCGAGAGTGATAATGGCAACCGCAAGCGGCTCAATCCGGGACGCAAAAACCCCTACAACCAGGTAGTTTCCTACTACTACAGCTTTATCAACTTTCTGAATGAGCATCGATCAGAGTTTCTATCGGCACACAAGGCCGAGTCGCTCAACTTCCGCACCAGCAAGCGAGTTATTGTGATTGCGCCCAACTTCCAGGAAGGTTCAGATGTTGAGCTTGACTGGAAAGTTGATATCCGTGGTCTGGATGAACTGCCCACCTACCTCGTCACCGAACGCTCCGCTGAGATTGAGTTCACGGACGAGGAGATGCAGAAGATCCCGCGCATGCTGCGCTGCACACGCTGGCAGGAGATCAACGATCTGCTGGCGGGCGTCATGCCGCACTGGGAGAACCTGCCCGACGAGGTTCCGCCGGCCGCGCCGTCGCCCACACCCGCAGACGCAGCCCCGGCAGAACCAGCCCCCGCCGCGACGACTCCCTGGCAGAAGTTGCAGGCCTCACTCCGCACCGCTGCCGGGCGGCTGGCGCTGGTGACAACTATTATGGCGCTGGTGCTGCTGGTGCTGTTGGTATCCCGCCCGACGCGTGTGGTTTTTTCGCCGATGGAACAACCCCCACCATCACTGATTAATGCCACTGTCGGCCCGGCCGGTGGGCTCGGGGGCGGCATCCTGGTTGCCGAGACAATGCAGCCACCCGGCTGTGTCTGGTCAGGCTTCCAGCCGGTCGGTAAACGCTGGGATGCCGAGGCGCAAACCTGGATCAATGTCGGGATCGACTGGACCAGCCCTGATCTATCGCCCGAGGTTATTGTCACGCTAGAGCAGGTCGCCTACTGTGGCGATCAGATTGTGCTCACCTGGAGCGTCCACAACAAGCGGATCGAGCCGATTATCTTTCCGTTGCGCCGGGACAATATTGAAATCCGCGATACCCTCGGCAATAGTTATATCATCGCGGATAGTAAATCCCAACCTGGCGAGATCCGGGTAGCGCCGGGGGAGACCGATCGTGGCAAAACGATTGTCTCCCGCCCGATCAGCCAGAATGCGCCCTCGCTGCTCGTGCGCCTCAAAGAGCAACCATTTGGCGAAGCAAGCTGGCTGGTCTCGCTGGAAGGGGAGTAGGCCGCCGGGATGCGAACCGCAGACGGCAGACAATCTTGTGGTAGCGGCGACTTCCAGCCACACGGCATAGATAATCACACAAGTGTATTCATGGAACAGGAGTTACACAGTTGCTCACCTAAGAAGGAAATTTTGCCTCCGGTAGGGCGGAAGAGATCAGATCTTTTTCACAAAAAAATTCACAACGTGAATTTTTTTGTGAATAGGACTTACGCGGTCGGTTCCAAACCCGGCATGTGCCTGAATAAACGGCCCGACTCGCCTCCGGCAGGGCGGAAGACCCCATGCTTTTTCACAAAAATGTTGCATTGCGTGCAGCATTTTTGTGAAAAAGATAAAAACGTACCATGCTGCCGCAGGCGAATCGGGCTTCCATCGGGTGAAATGTCCCGTTTGCATGCGCACCGCGTAACTCCTGGTGAAAAAGAAAAAAGTGTACCATGCTGCCGCAGGCGAATCGGGCTTTCATCGGATGAAACGTCCCGCTTGGACACGCACCGCGTAACTCCTGTCACGTAAAAATACCTGGCGTACCCATGCCATAAACTATTCCCCCGAAACCCCATCACCTCAGTAGTTCAAATAGTATCACCTCAACTAGAAAATCCATCTGCCAGCCGGCGCCAGACGTGCCACCGAACAGCATGTCAGCCCATCTGCGCATCACACAGCCGGGCATATCACCAACCCTCGTAGCTGATGACAGCATCAGGCGCAACCTCTGGTATAATGCGGCAATCGTGCAAGGGAACAACGTGTTGGGGTACTGGTCAGGAGCAACTCCGTTCCCCGTGTCTACCGGATAGCGCCAGGCAATAACCTGATTGGTGCAGTGCGGTGGTTGCTCATAGTTCGGGGTGAAACACTATGTCAGAGCCAAAAGGTACTATCTTTATCATGGATGATGACCTGGCCCTGCAGAAGGTCATTGAGTTTGCGTTGCGCAACGAAGGGTATGAAGTCGTGCTCGCAAGCGATGGTCAAGATGGTATGCAAAAATTGGAGAGTTTATCGCCAGATCTGGTTCTCAGCGACATTATGATGCCCAACATGGATGGAGTCGAGGTCTTTGAACATATCCAGGAACGCCTCCAGGACGACGGAATTCCGATTATCATTATGACGGCCCTGAGTCGCAAACCCTGGTTTGCCGACCTGGAGGCGGAAGGCGCGGTCATTATTCACAAGCCCTTTGAGGTTGATTACCTGCTTGAACTGATCAAGACAACCCTGAGTTAATGCTACCGTGGCAGCACAACGCTATTATTGTGCCGCCAGTGTGGTGAACAGCGGCTGCAGCCGTTGATAGGTCTGTTCAAGCGCCTCTGGAACCAGTTTTGTACCGCCAATAATCGGCATATAGTTGGTATCACCACTCCAGCGCGGGACGATGTGCATATGGATATGGGCATCGATCCCCGCGCCGGCAGTGCGTCCCAGGTTCATGCCGATGTTAAACCCGTGTGGTTGGTATGCCTGACCGAGCAGCGTCGTCGCCTGCCGGGTCAGGGTAAAAAGCTCCTGGGCGCTTGCCTCGTCCATGCCCGGCAGATCGGCCGTATGCTCGTATGGAACCACCATTAGATGGCCGCTGTTGTAAGGATAACGGTTCATCAGCACGTAACAGGTGTGCCCCCGGTAGAGTACCAGGTTATCCGGATCATGCGCCGGATCAGCCTGGTGCAACCGGCATAACACACATGCATCCCCGGCCACATCATCACTGTCACTGCTTTTAATATAGGCCATCCGCCAGGGAGTGAACTTTATTTCCATGACACTATACCGTTCATCGTTATACTTCGCTGGTCATACTCCAGCGGAGATAGGCTTCGATAAACTCGTCCAGTTCGCCATCGAGGACAGCCTGCACATTACTGGTCTCGGTGTCGGTGCGGTGATCTTTCACTAGCGTCGAGGGATGCAGATAGTAGGTGCGCATCTGGCTGCCGAAATCGGCCTTGCGATACTCACCCCGCAGCCGCAACCGCTCTTCACGCTGGCGTTGTAACTCGCGTTCCAGCAGCCGACCCCGCAACACACGCATCGCCGTTTCTTTATTCTGAATCTGCGAGCGCTCATTCTGACAACTCACAATAATTCCGGTTGGAATATGCGTCAGTCGCACGGCCGAGTCGGTGGTATTCACCCCCTGCCCACCCCGACCACCGCTACGGTAGACATCAATGCGTAGATCATCGGGGTTAATCACCACCTCGGGCGCCTCATCAACTTCGGGCATCACCTCGACCCGCGCAAACGAGGTCTGCCGGGTATGGGCCGAGTTGAAGGGCGACAGGCGGATCAGCCGGTGAACACCGGCCTCGGCTTTGGCATACCCGTAGGCATAGGGACCACGCACCTCCAGCGTTACGCTCTTGATCCCGGCCTCGTCACCCGGACTCTCATCGACCACCGTAACCTGGTAGTTATGCTTCTCGGCCCAGCGAATATACATGCGCAGCAGCATCTCGGCCCAGTCCTGCGCATCGGTGCCACCCATGCCGGCCTGAATAGAGAGAAAGGTATCGTGATCATCGTAGTTCCCATTGAGCAGGAGGGCAAACTCCCGCCGCTCGAGTTCCTGGCGTGCCGTGTTGATGTCCGCGCCGATTTCATCGCGGAACGTTTCATCTTCCTCAGCCACCGTCAACTCGATCAACTCGGCCAGGCTGGTCAACCGGGCTTCCAGTTCGTTCCACTGCTCAACATCCTGCTTGAGGCGGGTCAGCCGTTGCATAATACGCTGCGCTTCGCCGGGGTCATTCCAGAGGTCCGGGTCAGCCGCACGTTGCTCTAAAACCTCAACTTCTTGCTGCCTGGCGGCCAGGTCAAAGATGCCCCCGGATATCTTCAAACCGCGTGCGCAGAAGTTCCAATTCTCCGTATAAGTCTTGCATCATCATATCCTCCATAACTCTGGCTATGCTTCGAAAAGGCATGGTACCACAGTTGTTCGAAAAAAGACAGGGTGTAGCCGGCAGGGAGCGAGAACTGATACCACTCTGACTTCCAACCGGCACCAATTCGACCAACCACGAAGACCACGAAGACCACGAAGGAACACGAACGGCTGGATAGTGGGGGCGATGCGTGTATACGTCCGGTTCACTGTTGCACGCTCTGCGTGGCCTGCGTGGTTTTCTTGCACGTTTGGCGGCACATTGGTATAAGAACAAAAGAACCCGGAACAAAGCGCATCTGGGGCGTGTCTGCGAACAGCCTGTTTGTTCTGTGTCCGGTGTTTGTCTGTTCTTTTTATAGTAGACACGCCGACATCGTTCTGCCATATTTGTTGAAAACCGACAACATAGACCGCAAAATCTATGGTATACCGTGCAAAAAGATTGACATTTTAGTATTCCGCGCTATAATGCGATAAAAAGACCCTGGCGCATCAGAAAGCCCTGGAAAGGGGCAGGATGTTCGCCTGCACATGCCAGGCAGCGTATAGAATCCCACCAGTCGCAGGAATGAACCCCTTCTCTACCCCATTTCTCTGCTCAAAACATCATTCAGGGTGACAATGCGCATGCCAGTGTATTTCAAAGACACGAATGTCCTGTGATGAAAGGAGCATGAAGCATAATGTTGGTACGCTCTTCCGCGAGATGGATTCAGGCGGGAGGAATCAGCCTGTTGTTGGGAGTCCTGTTCGGTTTGTTGATTGCGCCGCTGCACCTGCGTGCCAGCCCTGATCTGCAACACTTCTCTGCCACCGGCCACACGCTGGATAATGCCCATGGCTTTTTGAACTACTGGCGCGAACACGCCGGTGAGCAAACGCTCGGCGCACCGATTACCGCAGTATTGGAAGAGGATGGCCGCCCGGTTCAATACTTTCAACGCGGACGGCTGGAACAGCACGTAGACCTCGAAGGCGCACCGGTACTGCGTGGTCGCGTCGGCACAGAGTATGCCGAGGCACTCTGGCGTACGTTTGCGGCTCCACCTCCACGCACGCCGCTACCAGGTGAGCAGTTGTTCGAGGCAACCGGTCACACGTTGAACGAACCTTTCCTGAGTTTCTGGAATAGCCACGGAGGTATGGAAACCTTCGGCTATCCCATCAGCGAGCCGGTATGGGAATATGTCGGCGACGAGATGCTACACGTCCAATATTTTGAACGGGGCCGACTGGAGCAGCATCCCCTGGCAAGCGCTACAACTGATGAGATCCACATAAGTTCCCTGGGACGCGATCTGGCCCGGCTGCGGGGATTGATTGCACCAGATGGGGAACCGGATAGCGTTCCAGCGGAAGAAGCCGTTGTTCCGACAGAGGAACCAGTTGCCGCCGCCCCGGCACCCGCTGCCCCGGCTGCGCCCGCCCCGGCCGCACCC
>DAOTVB010000156.1:0-28990 GCA_034436755.1 Chloroflexaceae bacterium
CCACACTGCAAACCACCTTTACCCAGACCCGCGAAGTTGAAGTTCATCGACCCGGACACGTCCAGCACAACCGCATAGCGAACCGGCTTATACTCATCATTGGTAGTAGCATATTCCGGATTGAACGAAACTCGTCCGGTCAGACCGAGAGAATCACTGGCTGCGGGACTGGTCAGACAGGCCGAAGCATGATCGACTTCACCCATTGCGATCAAGGTAATATACTGACCATCATTCGTATAGTCCATGACCAGGAACTTTTGCAAGCTACTGACCAGATACTTGGCATCCTCACCCTGTTCGCCAGTAGCATAGCCATAGACGGGCAAGATCATAATGGTTCCCCGGTCATTCGCAGCGTTCATATCGATGCGATGACCTTCAAGGAGTTTGGCTACCTGCCCACCAGAGAACCCATCATGCCCATACAACCAGTCACCATT
Source organism: Chloroflexaceae bacterium (assembly GCA_034436755.1). GTDB lineage: Bacteria > Chloroflexota > Chloroflexia > Chloroflexales > Chloroflexaceae > CAKZQX01. The sequence continues at coordinate 444 of DAOTVB010000156.1, forward strand.
GTTGAGTTGGTACGGTTTTACCGGGTATCCTTCTATTTCCGCTTTGTCTGTCGTGGGCCATTCAGGGATTTCCTGGTAGCCTTCGTCCAGGTTGCCATCACCGCTGAGCATAGCCGCCAGGTCGCCCTCACCCGTATAACCCTGCATCCAGCGGACCCACCCGAACTCACCATCGACGGAGGCTGAATTCACCTCAAGGCGACGCCAGGTGTAGCCCTCAAATGCATTATTGCCGGTAAACTTCCCCCAGTCTTCAGCAGTTGCATTCTCTGGCTCAATAAACTCACCCGTGTCTGGATCAAGCGTTGAACCATTCACCGCAATGGGAAAAACACCACTTCCAGGCGGGCACTCGGTAGCCCAGGTTGTTGTATTGACCGGCAGGGTATCCTGGTTGACCACACGTGCAAAGAATGTATCTACTTCGCCCTGGAGTTGAACCTCGATATACTTAACATTTGCCGGCATACCACCACACGATCCGACCTCACAGCCACCGATGCGCAAGTTACGCGAGTCCTTGTAGTAGGCCAGCGGTTGCCATTCGTCCGTATTGACACCATTCGACTCGAGGGAGCCGATAATGGCATTGTAGACGCCATTATCATCAACCGTACCGTCCATGTAGGCTTCCATCCCGGCGACTGCGGCAGCATTGGCGGCATTTACCGCTTTACGCTGTTCAGCGTATGTATTACCGACATCGACCGCCAGACCAACCATTCCGAACAGGATTACAATAACCAGAGCGATGATTGGAATACTCTGTCCGTCCGTCCGTTTAAACTCCCAGCCATTCCACCGTTTTCGGCCTTTCATTGCGTCCTCCTAGTATTGATTGAGCGTATATGTAGGCGCAAGATCGCCGCATGCCTGTATAAATGTCCTGTATTGCGTGCGCGCGCAAGAGCCTGTTAGCTACCTACTCCCTAAGCCTATGTGTTGTGACACCAGGGCTTAGAAGATGATATTGCTACGAAACTTCATAACTGCCGATGCCTGAAGGGTTATCTCATCACGAAACACCGGTGCCAGGGGAAAGAAAAACTCATACTCGGTTTTGACTGTCACCTTGATATAACAGTTCCTGGCATCCGAGCGTAGTCGCGTACGTGTACATTCCTCCGGCTCACCATCACCATTCATATCATCCAGATCACTCAACCGTTCGTCGTTATTAACATCCAACAAGGACTGGACCTGAATATACTCCTCAAGTACCGCCTGACCTTCTGCATCATCAGGCGTCTCATTGTTATTTAAGTCGATCAAATTCGCAAAGCCGGTTGCTCGTTCTCCCGTGGCATAGCGTACACGATTCCGTATTTCGGCATAATTAGGTTCTATCCAGTCCGACTCACCATCACCATCTTCATCCACCGGATCAGTCAAGAAGCTTCCGTAGAATGCCCCTTCCTGTGCAGCGTTGCGCAGCCCCTGAAGGGTAAAGAACATCAAACCGATATCAACCGATGCAGCAAGCAGCGTAAAGATTAGCGTTGCTGCCAGAGCAAACTCGACCAGTGCTTGAGCTTGTGTGCGTGTATGTCGTCGCATAGTTTGCCTCACTCTCCTCCAGGATTTGCCCAACAATCGCTGGTATATCCCTCACCTTTATCAATACTCTCCTGGCTCGGTATATGACCAAGCTGTTCAATTGAACGTCGGGTCGTTACATTTACCGTCATGACACCATCATTCCCAAACGGGATGAAACCCCAGAGAGGCGTTAATGGTTCGACATTATAGGAAATGCTCACTTCTATCGGTCCCCGGTCTTTGATATTACGCGAATCTTTTCCATTCGGGTATCGTATTGTTGTCGCTCCAGTAATGCTATTTTCAAAGAAAAGTGCCTGAGACTGTACTGCATCCAGGATACTGTTTGTACAGGGATCATCGCGGAAGTTAATTGATGTATCCCCTTTGCGATCCAGCCATTCCTGATACGGAGGAAACTTCGCCGCAGTCTCTGCTCCATTCCGGGACGCATTGTAAATTGTCCCATAGCTGAAGATGTAGTAGCTGATATCAACAATACCAAAGATGATAATGATGAGCATTGGCATCACAAATGCCATCTCGACGAGCGATTGTCCTTCTTTCTGCCGGCGCATAGCTAACCTCACTCTGCTCTAGATCTAATAAGTTCACTTTTGATTATAGGTTCTCGGTGGGTGGGCAACAATAGGCAGATGGTACTGATTGGCGTAAAAGTACCGGATAGGGCTTTGGTATGCCGTATTAACGACTCGCATCCGCACGGCTCAAACGCAGCCCCCAAAACTGAATCCCGACCAGACGCGGATCATGCAGGCGTGGATCGGTTGCGGCCGGCACCCAGGCGCTGCTCTCAAGCCGGAGCAGCATACTGCCGGTCATGGGATAATGCGAAAGCTGTTCCGGATCAAAGGTTGTACGATATGTCGAAACCTCAGCACTGAGAGTCCGGCAACCAAGCGATACCTCTTTGCCCTCGGCCAGTGGCCAGGGTGCGGTTTCCGGCAGCAGTGTCAGGCAAACCTGCGCCGGCCCCAGTTGTACCGGTCGTTCGCCCCCGGCAACACGCAGTTCTACCTGCTGTAGCCCGGTCTGCTCTGACCACGGCAGCCGCAGCAGCGCCTCGCCATTTGTCCAGGCATAGGTGCCGGCTCCAGATGCGGGTGAGAGGGGCGGGGCAATCTGGTCCGCCTCGGGCAGGTAAAACCCCTGCACCTGAGCCGCAAAATCGGTGGCGGTTAAAGGAGTGGGCAACGTGGTAAGCTGGTCAGGCGCGCCTTCGACCAGGCGGTAGATGGCAAACGGCAGGCGTAGCGTGGCAATGTTGCGTGGCTTCTGGTCGGTCAGTTGTTCAAACTCGGGCACATCCAGCACGAACTCACTGACCGGTTGGAGTACAAATCCCGGCAACGCAAACTCACCCCCACTGGCGCTCAACACAAGATAGACCTCTCGGCCATCTATCTGCCAGGCACGTACCTGGGAGGCCAGCAGATCGGCGTAGGCACCAGGATGGGTACTCTTGACCGTGAAAGCATCGCGGTTGAAGGCAAAGTGCAGCGGTGTCACCACAATATCGGGTACATCCCGCGCCATGTTGTAGACCGGCCCACCGCCCCGGAAGAGCAGGATATCATCTTCATCAAAGCGGTCGGCAAATGCAGCAAGCTGGGGCAGCGCGCCCGCATACTCGGTATGTGTATAGATTGGCCGTCCCGTCCAGACAAAGAAGGCAAGTAAAGTAACGGCCAGGAAGCCAGAACTGAGAACCGAGAACCGGGAGCTAAAAATGGAGAAGAAGTTTCGCTGCTGCGCCCTGTGCTCTGCGCTCTGCGCTCTACGCTTTCTACTCGGCCAGGTTGCCAGGGCGACCAGCGCGTAGGCGATACTCAAGCTACATGCCGGGTAGGTGATCGATACAAAGCGGCGCAAGATATAGATGTAGGTCTGGTCGCTGGTGCCATAGGTCTGGCGCACGTAAAAGAAGGTGCCCAGCAAGGCAATCGTCAGGAAGAGCCACGCATCCCGGCGCATTCCGCGCCACCACCAGAGCGCAAATCCCAGCACGCCCAGTCCAACCCCCAGCGGCGAGAGATACCAACCGACTCGCACAAAGTTCGCCAGCGGAATCAGTTCTTTTTCGCGCACCGGCAACCCGGTCGGCGGCTCAACTCCTGGCGGCACATTCTCGGCATATTCGCGCCACCACTCTTTACCATCATCGTAGAAAATGCGTGGCAGGGCGATGGGCGCGCCAACATAGCCCTGCAAGCGCATCCAGTTGAAGGTCTGATTGCTAAATGGACCGGCCCAGGGTCCGCGTTCGGCGCGCAACTGCGCACGGAGGTCGGCAGTCGCAGCAACATCAATCGCAGTTGCGGCATATTCCGGGTCGCCAACCAGAACCACGCCGGCCTGATTGCGCGCCACGTCAGGCGACATGCGCCAGGCATTGACATCCGCCTGTACCATGCGCGGATCACGCAGCAACGGATCATTCCAACCCCCCCGCGTGTTAAGAAGGATATCACTGTCGATGATCTGAGGACGGATCAGGTAGGCATAGCCGGCCAGCAGTACAATCCCCAGGGCAGTGCCACCCAACAGCAGATTGCGCCAGCGTAGTAGCAGCGCCTCGCCCCAGCGCACTGGTGCCGGCCAGCGTCGCAATAGCAGCAGGAGACTGAATCCCAGGAGCAGCAGGAGGAGTTCATCGCGCAGGCTGCCGGAGTTGAGCGCGTTGTCGGCGTTCGCAAAGATAACCTCGCGCAGGGTCGAGGTAAAGAAGGGCAACGCCAGATAGGTTGTCAGAGCATAGTCTTGCAGCCGATCAAAGCCTGTATCAAAAAAGTAGGCGCGGGCAATAAAGATGACATGCAACCCGGCATGGACACCCATTGCCCCCAACCCCAACGCCAGCGCCGTCTGGCCGGCATACCAGCGCCGTGTGAGTAGACAGTAGAGCAGGTAGAACAGCAGCGGCCCGATCACCAGGAAGAAGTCAATCCGGGTCAGCATCAGTTGCCCGAAGGCAATACCTGCCAGCGCCGCATACAAGGCTGTTCTGCGCTGATCGTCCCCCACATCAGGCTGCTGAAACCGGGCAAAGAAGTAGAGCCCGGCGAAGGTCAAGAACTGGGCCGTCGTCTCGGAGGTTGAGTAACGGGAGAACCAGACCTGAACGCTATTGAGCGCCAGCAGGAGAAACGCCAGTAACCCCACCCAGCGACCCGCCAGACGCCGACCAAGCATGCCCACACTCCATGCGCCGGCCAGGCCCATCAACCCGGGCGCAAACAGGCCGCCGTATCGCCCCAACATACTGGTGAGCAACGCAATCCAGGCCGGAAAGAGATGTAAAAACTGCGGCACCACCCGTCCCTCAGCCGCTTCGCCCGCATTGATAAAGAACCCGGCAGTTCGCAGACGCGTGGCAATGTAGCGTTGCGGATTCTGCACGCCCAGGAAGTTTGTCAGCGCCTGTTCGGCCGGCGCGCGTAACGCCTCAGCACTGGCCTGGGCCGCCTGCCCAAACTCGGCTACCAGTTCATCGTGCTGCACCAGGCTGCCGGTACGCGCAATGGCAAAGCCGGTGTTGGCATAGACACCCGCATCCCGCCCGCCCAGGACAGTCTCGAAGGGACGGATAACCAGTAGCAGGGCAACCAGACCAACTAGCGTAAACGCTAGCAATTCCCACCGTTGGGAGACTGTGTCTGGTCGTATTGAAGGCATTCGCCGTCGCCGGGACCAGGCCAGCAACACACCGCTGAAGAGGAGGAGCAGCAGCATGTGCAACCAGAGCGAGAAGTAGCCAATCTCGGCGAGGAGCAACGCCAGCCAGCCACTCAACAGCAGGCTGATCACAACCCGCTCGTAGTGGCGTTCCAGCAGATCAGCAGTTATCGTGGGACTGACAGCGCGATAGAGCGCCAGCCCTGGCAGATAGAATAGGAACGGCGCGGCGAGCAGCGCAACAAGCAGCGTGAGCAGCATCTCAAATACTCGTAATCATAGTCCGGCGGTGGATTATAGCACAAGATGGCCGCGTATGACGAGGAGGTAAAAAAGAAGATTTTCATATACAATCATTATAAATCCGGTTCTGAGACATGGTATACTGTACCGTCGATTACTCACAACATATAATGCGCTATCGCGTTATGACAATAATAATGGCATGGTCAGCGTCGAGCACGCAAACATAGTAACCGCTTCAGTGTTGCCAGGAGCGTTATGCTACACTACTTCAGGGGATTTGATCAGCGCCATGGAGGAGATATGACAGACCCAACTGAGGCTACTGAGCTGGACCTGGTTGTCGGTTCGCTCATTAGTGTACAACCGGAAGAAGACCGTGTTGCGTTTGAAGAAGAGCAGGAAACGGTCGCTGAGTGGCAAGACCAGTTGCGACAGGAGGGCATCCAGGTTGATCTGCTGACCCAACCTGGCACTGAGGTTTGGGAGGGTGGCATCGAAACCATCGGCGCACTCTATCAACTCAGCCGTCTGGCAACGCATTTGGAACAGGGTAATGACATTGCCGGAGTGCTTGAGGATGGTCCGGTGATCTATGATGAACTTGACCCGGCAGTGACGAATGTGTGGGATGGCATAGCAACAACGCGCTTTCCCCACCTGGTAAATCTTCAGGGAGTAAACAGTTACTACCTTCCGGCTGATTTCCCTGAACCAGTCATCTTCCCGGTAACAACCGAGGAGGAGGAACAGGATGAGATCTTCTTCGGCTCATCGGTGCGGCTTCAGCGGGAACTGACGGACCTGGCAGACCTGCTCAAGCAGGCGCAGGTATCTACTCGTACCGCAGCTTACCGCTGCCTGAATGTCCTGCGCGAAGCAACGGCACAGAGTGTGCAGTACAGTTTGCCCATTATCGTCTGGTAAGTATGCCATCACCTCCGGGTTCAGGTAAGAATAATGAACGAAATTCAATTTGTTGACAAACACGCAGCCATGCTTCCTATGCAACAGGAAGATCGGAACACCACGCCACGTGGTCAGCGTTACTATGTCTGGACGGTCGGCTGTCAGATGAATGTGTCCGACTCGGAACGCCTTGAAGCCGCCTTGCAGGGTGTTGGCTACAGTCCGGCAGCCCGTCCGCATGAGGCTAGTTTTATCGTGCTCAACTCCTGCAGTGTTCGTGCGAGTGCCGAGGAACGCATCATTGGGAAGCTGGGCGAACTGCAGCGTATCAAACGGCGGCATCCTGACACCCGCATTGTGCTCTGGGGGTGCATGGTCGGCCCAGAGAATGAGTCAATTTTTAAAGAGCGCCTGCCGATGGTTGACTATTTTGTCTCACCGTCGGCAGTGGATCAGGTTGTGTCACTGGCCCCCAACCCGATCTACCAGATTGATGAGCCGGCACTACCCGTGCGCGACTGGACCCATCCTCCGACGTCGGTCTATGTGCCCATTCAGTATGGCTGCAACATGACCTGCTCCTACTGTGTTATTCCCTTGCGCCGTGGGCGCGAACAGAGTCGCCCGCTGGAAGAGATTGTCGCGGAAGTCGAGCGTATCGTGGCGCGGGGCGCAAAGGAGATCACACTGCTGGGGCAGATTGTGGACTCGTGGGGGCATGACTTGCCGGGGCGTCCCGATCTGGCCGAACTGCTGACCGCCGTTCACGCGACGCCGCATCTGGCACGGCTGCGTTTCCTGACATCCCATCCAGCATGGATGACTGACCGGCTCATTGCTACGGTCGCCAACCTGCCGCGCTGCCAGCACGAGATTAACCTGCCCGTCCAGACCGGGCATGATGCGCTCCTCAAAATGATGCGTCGGGGCTATACCGTCGCACGTTACCGCAAACTGGTAGAGAAGATCCGCACGGCTATGCCCGATATAGCGCTGACAACTGATATTATCGTAGGGCATCCCGGTGAGACCCGCGCCCACTTTGAGGCGACCCTGGCGCTAGTCGAAGAAATCCGATTCGACAAAGTGCATATCGCCGCATTCTCATCACGGCCCGGCACCGTGGCGGACGAACAGGAACGCGACCCCATCCTGGCCGTACCTGAAGCGGAAAAACAGGCCCGCCGGCAGGAACTGGAGCAACTGCAGGAGCGCATTGCCACCGAGATCAACCGCGCATTTCAGGGACGAACCGTTGAAGTCCTGGTCGAAGGCGAGTCCCGAGGTAAGTGGCGTGGGCGTACCGGGGGTAACAAACTGGTTTTCTTTACTCATCCTGACGACTGGACCGGGCAACTGGTCCAGGTGGAAATCACCCATACCGGCCCATGGTCGCTTCAGGGTCGTCTCGCAAGTACTGAAGCACCTGGTTGATTATGACTTTAAGTGATGAGACAGTGTATGTAGTACAACCGTCGCCGTCATACAATCGACACTGATGGAGATGGCAACGGCTTGCCAAGGAGTAAGAGTTGGCACGACATGATGAGAAGCAACGGCTGCGCCGCCGTTTGCAAGAGCAGGCCATTGAATTTGCGGCACACAACCGCTGGAGTGAAGCCCTGGAGATTAACCAGAAGATTCTGACGCTCGGCGAGGATGCCGACACCTTTAACCGTCTGGCGAAAGCCTACATGGAACTGGGGCGCTACAGCGATGCCCATGATAACTACCACCAGACGCTGCGACTCAACCCGACTAACACCATTGCACGCAAGAATCTGGCCCGCCTCGATGCGCTCCTGGCTCGCGGCATTGAGAGTTCACCCCAGGCCAGAACCGCACGTCAGCAAGTCGATCTCCGGCTCTTCATCACCGAAACTGGTCGAACTGCGCTGACAACACTGGTGGATGTTCCGCGTAGTTCGGCTGTGGATGCGCTAGTTACGGGCGAGAAGATGGAGTTTCGCGTCGAGGGGCGAAATGTGCTGGTTATTGATGCCGACGGCAACGTCATTGGTCGCCTCCCGCCCAAACTGGGGCAGCGCCTCGCTGAACTGATCAGTGGCGGCAACCGCTATATCGCCGCCATCGCCCAGTCCGATCCCCGCCAGTTGCGTCTGCTCATTCGGGAAACGTATCAGGCTCCCGACCAGCGCGGACGGATTTCCTTCCCCGGCCGGTTGAGCGGCAGCGAAGGAGTAAGCGGATACATTCCCAGCCTGCCCTATGAGTACGAGACCGACGATCTGCTCGATGAGGAAGAAGTTATCGACGAGCCGGAGGTCGAAAACGAGTATATCAGCGGTGAAGAGGAAGAAGAGGAGATTCGCCTGGACACAATCGAGAAAGACATCAGTGACGACGATGACTCGAATGAAGAATGACCCGCCACCGGAACTTACCGTCAGACGAGTGCCTATAAGCGTATAGTTCGATAGCTACGCGCCGGTTGGCACTGCTGTACTATTGCTATCTGTATACCAAACCACTATACTCATGCCCAGGCAACGCGATGTTGCCTGGGCTATTTGTTCGTGATCGCAGCATGCTTATGCGCATCAGGCTGGGAGGTACCCATGGTAGAAGTTACACACAAAGGGAAATATTTTACTCCCCGTGTTAGCAAGGAACCCGTCGTGGCACTCATTCGGACGCACGACTATCTGATCACCGGCAGTGTCTACACCCGTCCGGAACAGCGGCTGAAGGATGAGTTAAACAGCGACCGTGAACGCTTCCTGGCAGTTACCGAGGCCCAGGTGTACGATCCAGGCGGCGAGCAGTTATTGTTTGAGAGTAGTTTTCTGCTTATCGCCTACGATCACATCGTGTTGATAACGCCTACAGATGCAATCACGCCTGCCTCCGGGTTTGCCCAGGCATACACGGGATCGAAGGAGGACGTATGAGTCTCCGGCTGCAACCCTTTGTACCGGCCGGTGCGCCTCCTCCGACCGAACCCACACAGGAACAGAGCGCACCGCAACTCACAGCCGACCTCCCACCCCAGCCCAACTCTATCGCTGAGACGGGGCTGAATATGGGCTTTCTCACCGATCTCATCCTGAAGATCGTCTATTTCCATGGCAACATTACGGGGCAGAAACTTGAGGAAGTTACCAAACTTCCCTTTCTGAATGTTATTGATAAAATTCTTGAATTTCTCAAGCTTGAGGAATATGTTGATATTGTTGGCGCGGAGGGTGGATTTAGCGAACGGTCTTTCCAGTATGTTATTGCCGACAAAGGCCGTGCAAAGGTCCACGAAGTGCTGGACCGCTCACAGTACGCTGGTCCGGCTCCGGTGCCCCTGGATGCATATATCGAAATGGTTAACCGGCAGAGCATTGGCGATATGGTCATTGACCGGAATGCCATCCGCGAGGCCTTTAGCCACCTGGTTGTTAGTGACCGTATGCTGGATCGGGTAGGCCCTGCGGCAAACTCTGCCCGTTCACTATTTCTCTACGGACCACCAGGCAATGGGAAAACCACTATCGCCGACGGTATTGCTACAATGCTGGGCGGCTATGTAATTATTCCCTACACCCTGGAAATAGACGGTCAGATTATCAAGCTCTATGATCCACTGAACCATAAAATTATCTCTCAGCCCAGTGTCACACCCATGGAAACTATGGGGGGGTATGCCGACGAACAACCCGCGACCGGCTTTCCGGATGCGCGCTGGTTAGTCTGCAAACGGCCACAGGTGGTCGTTGGGGGTGAACTCATTCTGGAGCAACTTGAGCTTATTTTCGATCCTATTGCCAGGGTGTATGAAGCACCATTCCAACTCAAGGCCAATGGCGGGCTCTTCTTGATCGACGACTTTGGTCGCCAGAAATGCCGGCCACAAGATCTGCTGAATCGCTGGATCGTGCCGCTAGAGAAAAAGGTAGACTATCTGGCCCTCCAGACCGGGAAAAAGATTTCCGTGCCTTTCGATGTGCTTATTGTCTTCTCAACCAATCTCTCGCCCAAAGATCTGGTAGACGATGCGTTCCTCCGACGTATTCGGCATAAAATTGAAGTGCCGAACCCGTCGCCGAACGAGTTTCGTGAGATCTTCAAAATCGTCTGTAAGGCCAAAAAGATCCCCTACAGTGATGATGGTCTACGCTATCTCATTCAGGAACACTATATGAAGTCGGGCAGAGATCTGCGCGCCTGTCATCCGCGTGACCTTTGTGACCAGATTCTGGATGAGGCAAAATATCGTAACACTGATCCCGCAATGACCCGGGAACTGATTGATCGAGCCTGCGAAGCTTACTTCGTGCAGCTTTCTTAACTGCAATTCATAGGAGAACACGATGTCGCTGTTAAAACGTCTCGGTGGTCCACCACAGCCCGGTGCCAGCAGCACTCCTTCAGCCCCAGAACCTACACCTGCCGCTACCATCCCGCCACCGAGCGAGCAGCGCAGCTCGCCCCAGGCTGATAAACCAGCGCCACCCGCCGCAGACCCTAATCCCCCGGCGGCCGCTAAACCCAGCCTGAGCAGCCGGGTAGATGCTCCAGCTACCTCCTCATCTGAGATAGCAACCTCGGCCAGCCACGAGGAAATGAAGCGGATGCTGGACCTCTCGCTCTGGGTGGTGGACCGTATCCAGGCTTCGTTGGGCTCACAAACGGTGCTCAAGCAGACACCCGAAACCGAGCGTCTGCTCCAGGAGCGCTTTGCCGCGATTTATCGGCAGGCCAACGCCAATCTGCCGGATGATAAGGTGAAACATCTCTTCACAATGGTGTGTGACGAGTTGCTGGGCTTTGGTCCCATTCAGCAACTGCTCAACGACGATACCATTAGTGAGGTTATGGTCAATGGCCCGAACAAAGTTTATATTGAGCAAAAGGGTAAGCTAAAACTATCCGCCGTTACCTTTGCCAACGATGAGCATGTGCTCAAAGTGATTGACCGCATTATTCGTCCACTCGGGCGACGTGTGGACCGCAAATGGCCGATGGTGGACGCGCGCTTGCCTGACGGTAGCCGTGTCAATGCGATTATCCCGCCCTGCGCCATCGACGGCTCAACGATCACTATCCGGAAGTTTAGCAAAAACAAACTCCAGATCAGCGACCTGGTCAAGTTTGGTTCGATCACCAACGAAATGGCCGAGTTCCTGGAGGCATGTGTGGTCAGCCGCCTGAATGTTGTTGTTTCGGGTGGTACCGGCTCTGGTAAAACGACTCTGCTTAATGTGCTCTCGAACTTTATTCCCTCGGACGAGCGTATTGTCACTATCGAGGATAGTGCTGAACTTCAGCTTTCACAGGATCATGTTGTTCGTCTGGAGGCTAAACCGGCTGAGGTCGATGGATCAGGCCGAGTTGCGATCCGCGACCTGGTCATCAACTCACTCCGTATGCGACCTGAGCGCGTTGTAATTGGTGAGTGTCGTGGTGGCGAGACCCTGGACATGCTCCAGGCAATGAACACTGGTCACGACGGCTCACTGACAACGCTCCACGCGAATACGCCCCGCGACGCCATTGCCCGTATGGAAACCATGGCAATGATGGCGGGTATGGATCTCCCGGTTCGCGTTATTCGTGAGCAGATTGCCGCCGCCGTTGATCTGATCGTCCAGCAGACCCGCCTGGACGACGGTCAACGTAAGGTATCATACATAACCGAAGTACAGGGGATGGAGGGCGATGTCGTCGTGCTCCAGGATATCTTCTCCCTTGACATTAAAGGCAAGACATCTGAGGGTAAGATTATGGCTAACCTCAAGCCGACCGGCGTGCGCCCGCGCTTCACGCCGCGCCTGGAGTCGCACGGGTTCAAACTGCCGCCGAATATCTTTGGCGCACAGGTGCCGGGAGCAAAGAAGTGGTAATGCGTTCGCGCAACTCTGTTTGGTGGGGCCGGCAAATTGTCGGCCCCTTTCCTTTTGCCTGAACATTTGCTTCACGGGGTTGCCCCTTTCGACAATCCCTGGTATATTAATCACTACACCGATTTCATCCTACTGCGTCGGAGTTGTTGCAATGCATCGCTCACGAACTCTTATACCTGGACTGGCTGGCGGCATCGTGTTGCTGCTGCTGGGCGTATGTTCCATCCTGTTAGGAGTGGTCTTTATCATTGACACCAGAACTCCTGGCACGGAGATGACGCTATCTACAGCAGTATGTACCATATTTCTGGGACTGCCGTTCGCCGTAGCAGGTGGCACTCTCGTGTACATTGGCTTGAGATCGCACCAACGCCAGCGTCGGGAGGCGATTGAAGTAAAAATTCTTCAGGCAGTAATATCGCGTGATTATCGGATTACCGCAACAGAAGTTGCTATGCTCACTGATCTATCCCTGGCCGAGGCGCAAACATACCTGGAAACACAGGCACGCAACGGCCTGATCTCCGTTGAGGTTGGTGAGAATGGTATGTTGATTTACCACTTCAGCAACTAACCCTGCATGCTCTGTCAATACACTCTTCTGCGATCATCTTCACATGAACAGGGAAGCGACAAATGCGGGAATATATCATCATAATTTTTATACTCTGGTTTCACCAGTTGTAACTAGATGGGTTACATGTGACTACCCGATCTGACACACACTCCCCCGCAGCGACAACGGCCATTGTTGTCGGTGCAGGCCTGGGAGGTCTCGCAACGGCCATACGCCTGGCACGGCAAGGACGCCGAGTCATAGTATTCGAGAAGAATGAACGCATTGGAGGCAAGCTGAACCTGGTTGAGGCAGCCGGATACACCTTTGACACCGGCCCTTCGCTCTTTACGATGCCATGGATTCTTGAGGATCTGTTCGCCGCCGCCGGGCGCGACATGCACACCTACCTCGATCTCGTTCAGATCGAGCCAACCTGCCGTTACTGGTGGCCCGATGGTACTCAGTTCAATGCGTGGCAGCGGCTGCCGCAACTGGTCCAGGAAATAGCCCGCCTCAACCCCACCGATGTCGAGGGACTCTTTCGTTTTCTGGCCCACACGGCCCATATCTACAACATTGTTGCCGATGCTTTTTTGCTCCGTCCCTTCGATGGTATTCGCGATCTGCTGACCCCAGAGCTACTCCGTCATGGTACGCATATTGACGCGCTACGCAATATTGATACAGCGGTTCGTAGCTTCTTCCGCAGTCCTTATCTGCAACAGGTATTTAACCGCTACGCCACCTACAACGGTTCATCCCCCTATCTCTCACCAGCGACCTTCAATGTTATTGCATATATTGAATTTGCCGAGGGTGGATGGTACATACGTGGTGGAATGTATGAACTGGCTCGTGCGCTGTTGCGTCTGACGGATGAGTTGGCAATTGACATCCACACCGGAACCGAGGTCAGTGAAGTGCTCACGGAGCATGGCTACGCACACGGCGTTCGTACCAGTGACGGACGTTCTTTTGCAGCAGATACGGTCGTGGTTAATGCTGATCCACGTTACGCTTACGATGCACTACTGTCAGGACAGGAGCGAACTGCCGCGCGCCTCCGCCAGCTTGAGCCATCATGCAGTGGCTTTATTCTGCTGCTCGGTGTAAACCATCGCTATGAACAACTGTCTCATCATAATATTTTCTTCAGTCAGGATTATGAACGCGAGTTTGCCGCGATTTTTCACAAAGGTGTTCCCGCTGTTGACCCAACGGTCTATGTGTGCGCAACCTGTGTGAGCGATCCGCAGCATGCGCCACCAGGTCACATGAATCTCTTTGTCCTGGTCAATGCGCCTGCACTTAATGACCGGGTATGCTGGGAACGGGAGGCCAATGCCTACCGCGAGACCATTCTGCGCAAACTCGAGCGGATGGGACTGCACGATTTACGGCAGCATATTGTCTATGAAGAGATCATGACCCCGGCAGATTTGCAGGCGCGCTACAATGCTGCCGGCGGTGCAATCTATGGTCTGGCATCAAATAATCCCTTTGCCGCATTTATGCGTCCGCCGTTACGCGCGCGGGGCATTGAACAACTCTATTTTGTGGGTGGAGGTACCCATCCTGGCGGTGGAATCCCGCTTGTCCTGCTCTCCGGTAAAGCCGTGGCCGAGCGTATCGCCGCTGCATCCGCTACCAGACTACCCCAGGTCACAATCCGTTAGCACATGGCAATACTGTCTGATCACACCCGGCAGGTTGCATCACCCGGCACCGCACATTCAGAATGATTTATCCCAACCAGAATCAGACACCGTCACCCTACAATCGTGCGATTTGCTTATATTATCGTTAACTAACGATGAAAATATTGATTTCCGGGGAATAAAGTGCTAAGATATTCCCGTAGCCTCAAGGGAATGATAAAGCAGGCAAGCACATTAACAGCCGAAATAGTCTGGTAATCCTAAAGCGAAAGCGGTGCATTTCGTATGAAAATACGAGAATACATACTGTTTTATACAGACACCGTGTGTTGGGAGAAATGGCCGGTATGAGTATCGGTTCATGGAAACCAACAAGCACGCACCAGATCCCGGCAAAAGGGACTGGATGCATGTAAGCGTAAAAGGTTTATTATCTGCAGCAAAGCTCAAGTCGTGGGAATTTATAGAGCCACGGCAAGAAGCGCGACCTGAATGCAAAAGCTGGCGCAGACTTCAAATTTGCATGCCGGTATGGACACTAAATCCAAAACCCAGGCGGCAACCCTGGCGCGGACAATAACTCCGCACACTGGACGGCAACTCCAGGCAGCAACCCTGGTATTTAGACAGAAGACAAATGTGGAGAGTGATACAAAAGCTGACGAGGATTTGGAAGTTTGTTAGCAGAGCCGCAAACCAGGATACTGCAGAGACTAGAGTAGGCTGTAATGGCTTGAAGACGATGCGATTATCATCCTCTTGGGGCGTTTTAGCTTCGCTTTTAAACAGACCGCGATGCTATCCTTAAACAAACATCCCTGACTCTCAACCCTGCGCAAAAGCGTATATATCCTCAACCTTACTGATATTCAGCGTTTGCACATCTGGCAAGATACGCTTAATCAATCCGGTTAAAACACTACCAGGGCCAATTTCAACAAACGTTGAAAAACCCTGTGCTGCCATCTGCTCAACTGAAGCAATCCAACGAACCGGTTCAACAATCTGAGCAACCAGTTCGTGCCGGATATCGTCGGCGTATAGCAACATCTCAGCCGACACATTTCCGACAAGCGGGATATAGAGATCGTGTATAGCCGCATTTTCAATAGCTACGGCCATCCCGCGCGCAGCATCCGCCATCATCGGCGAGTGAAATGCAGCACTCACCTTGAGGGGAAGTGCCCGCCGCGCGCCACGTTCCTTTGCCAATGCACATACACGCTTCACGGCTGAAGGTGTACCACTGATAACAAACTGACCTGGGGCATTATAGTTGGCAATAACAACAGCCTTGTCCATTGAAGCAGTACTGGCTACAGCATCAGCCACTTCACGGCAGGTATAGTCGAGGGTATCCTCTTCAAGCCCCATAATGGCGGCCATTGTACCCTGCCGCGCTGCGGCCATCAACTCGCCGCGCCGTCGAACCAGCCGTAATGCCGTAAGGAAATCGAGCGCACCACCAGCGACGAGAGCAGCATATTCACCCAGACTATGCCCGGCAACAACCCCCGGATGCATCATTGCACACTCACTGTCAGCAAGCGTGTTGAGCATGCGCGTCAAAGCGACACTGACCGTCAAGAGTGCGGGTTGAGCATTCTCTGTAGCAGTAAGCTCGGCTTCGGGCCCTTCAAAACAGAGGCGGGTCAAGTTTAACCCAAGTGCAGCGTCTGCCTGCTCAAACACCTCACGCGCCGCAGAACTGTGCGCATACAACTCACGGCCCATCCCGACGAACTGCGAGCCTTGCCCGGGAAAAACCCACGCAGTAATTGTACTCCTCACATCTGACACCTTGTTACACACCACCATGTTGAGATATTCAGAGGAAACCCGTTGATCACAACCAGATCGACGCATAGAGTTGCACTATCTTCCCCAACGCACGACGGCTGATGCCCAGGTCAACCCTCCACCAAACGCGGTTAACAGAATATGATCACCATATTGTACCCGCTCCTGTGCAACAGCTTCGCACAGAGCAATAGGTACGGAGGCAGCAGACGTATTACCATAACGATTCAAATTCGTAAAGACCCGTTCAAATGGTATACCGAGACGTTTTGCTGTTGCCTCAATAATACGCGCATTGGCCTGGTGCGGAATAACCAGGCGAATATCATCAATGGTCAGGCCAGCATCAGCAATGACCCGCTGTGATGACTCAGTCATTTCGCGCACGGCATGTTTATAAATTTCTCGTCCATGCATATATACATGATGCCGCTCCTGATCGATCAACTCGGAGGTCAACGGCAATCGGGTACCACCGGCTTCAGCCGCCATTAAATCTTCACCTTCGCCCCACGAGCCAAGTACAGATGAAAGCATCCCCAGGGGTTGTGCGTGGGCCTGTAAAATCACTGCCCCTGCACCATCACCAAAGAGCACGCAGGTATTGCGATCCTTCCAGTTGAGGAGATGCGTAAAGATGTCCACACCGACGAGTAACACCGTCCGATGCGCACCACTCTGGATCATACTGGTTGCAACATTTAACCCATAGACAAACCCGCTACAAGCGGCATTAAGATCAAATGCACCGGCACGACTAATCCCCAAGTTGCCCTGCACCCGACATGCTGTTGCCGGAAAGGGGCGATCAGGTGTGCAGGTTGCCAGCATAACCAGATCAATTTCCTGGGGGTCAATCGCAGCCGCCTCAATCGCATGGCGACCAGCGTCGGTTGCCAGCGTTGATGTATACTCACCTGGCCCCACCACATGGCGTTCAGCGATACCGGTTCGGGTACGAATCCATTCATCCGATGTATCGATTATATAAGCCAGTTCTTCATTGGTGACAACGCGTTTAGGAACAGCCATTCCCCAACCAATGATCGCTGCATACTGTCCCATGCTCTCTCCTGGGAACACCTTTCACGCGAGAAGGGTTATAAGCAGGACGATAAACCTGCTAATAACCCTTCTATTCGCAAGACAGCACCATACCAACTCAACTAACGTTCATTCTTTGCTCTTTGCCGGAAGAACCTGACGACCTTTGTACGTTCCACAAGTCTTGCAGACGCGATGTGCGCGCATCCAGGCTCCACAACGAGGACAGACCACCAGTGTCGGTGGAGCCAGGCGCTGATGCCGTTGGCGATTGCCCCGTTGATGGCGAGAAACTTTATGTTTTGGTAATGCACCCATAGCAAGTACAACTCCTTATGTTTTTACATTATCATTCAGATTGATTATTTTGCCGCTCCGCCCACTGCTTAAGCACTTCCAACCGTTTATCTATCTCCTCGCCCACTTCTTCAGTGATATCTTCCGACTGGACGCTATAGCGAACCGGCGCATCACGATAGGCTTCACTCACTGGATACAGTGGCAGTTCAAGCAATGTATACTCCCGAATAATTTCGCCAACATCGGCCATGTGCAGTTCATCAAGCAAAAATGGATCTTCCTCAGCCGGTTTAGCTACTGGCGCACCAGTCACCACATCGATCACAGAATGCATTTCTTCGTTGACATCCACCTGAACAGGTTGATCAAATTCCTCGAGTGAACGCACACAGACTAACTGGACCACACCCTGCGCACGAACGTGGACAAACACGCCCGTTGCCGTACGCGTAAATCGAACACTACCCACAATATTGCGCAGAACCAGCGTATCATCAAGCGATAGCTGATCTTCGGCGAAATCATAGTCGCGCCGTGCGCCGATATCTTCGCGCAGTAACTGCGCAACATTAAATTTAATGTTAGTCATGGAAATTGTGTATGTACAGTTTGCAACCAATCAACATGTGGTTACAAGGCCAGCATTATAAGCGTAGAATTGACCACCTGTCAAGTTTAGGACAGAGTGGAAAGCCCATTACGTACACTCGTAAGTAGTTGCTCCAGGCGCTCATCAAGCTCTTCAAGCACCTGACGCGCGTATTCATCAGCACCGGCACGTACCTGGGCCGCCTCTTGCTCGGCGTGATCGAGGAGACGTTGCCGCTCTTCCTCAACTGCGGCCAGGAGCCCCTGGTCGTGCAACACTTGCTGAACCCGCTCCTGGGCATCGGCCAGCAGGCGGTCGCGCTCCTGAATTATGCGCCGGGCATGCTTCAGTTCCTCCGGGACGGATACACGCATACGGTCAATAATATCCAGAATGCGTTCTTCGTCAACCATCAGACGACCGCTGAACGGCACCCGACGGCCCTCAGCCAATGCGTCTTCCAATTCATCGATCAAGTCGTCTAACTCGATGGTTGATCACCCCCTTCCGTCCCGCCCCTCGCACCTCAAACCGAGGGGCCAAATTTCCGCTTCAGTGCTTCAACGATATGGGGCGGAACCAGCTCACTCACATCGCCCCCCAGACTGGCCATCTCCCGAACAGTGCTCGAACTTAAAAATGTGTACTTGTGACTCGCCATAAAGACGACAACATCGACATCGGGCTCCAGGGTCTGGTTAATCTGCGCCATCTGGAACTCATGCTCAAAGTCACTCGCCACCCGCAACCCGCGCACAATCACGCTGGCACCAATCTGCCGCGCATAGTGAACCGTCAGGATGTTATAGGTTTCAACCCGGATATGCGGAAGATTGCGCGTCGCCTCCCGTAACATTTCAACCCGTTCGGCGGTCGAAAAGAGCAAATTCTTTTTCGGGCGGTCAAACACGGCCATGACGACTGTATCAAACAACCGGGCCGCCCGGACCGCCGTATCGAGATGCCCGTACGTTACCGGATCAAAACTCCCAGGGTAGAGCGCAATTGTCACACGGTGCTCCTTAATACAGCAGATGGGATCAAGCGTTACGCGTATAGATCGAGAAACATGAGTCACCCAGACGACGGAACTTGAGCCGGTTCCAATCGCCATATGCATCAGCCAGTTCCACCCGGGGTGAGTGACCAACGATGAGCAACCCGCTTACAACACCGAGCGCCGACTCAGCTACCGCCATAATCGTCTGATGAATATGCGGGTCGGCATAGGGTGGATCCATAATGATTATATCATAGGCGGGCAGATGTCCCCGGCCTTGCAAATAGCGTACCACCGGCATGCAGTGGACATGCCCTTGATCGGCAAACCGGGTATGCTCTAGATTCTGGCGGATGATGCGGCAGACGTGCGGGCTCTGCTCAACAAAGTCAGCCTCGGCCGCCCCACGCGACAGGCACTCGATCCCCAGCGACCCTGTTCCAGCATAGAGATCCAGCACACGCCCACGGATGGGCCGCTCGCTTGTAATTGTCGAGAAGAGGGACTCTTTCACCCGATCAAGCATTGGGCGCGTCCCCATACCTTTGGGCGCTTTGAGCCGATGTCCTTTAGCTGTACCGGTGATTACCCGCATAGGCTTTCAACATTCACGCAATATAGGCAACTATCCGGGAGCAGCATGTTCTGTCGTGCTGTCATTCAACCGGATTAGTTTTTGTTATCTTAGCGCAGGTTAACGGTTATTGTAGCACGGCTAACGGTAATCTTCAAACAGTGAGCGGGAAAGCGGGAAAGCGACCATACCACGCCGGTGTTGGCGGAAGCATACGCTGCCCGAACCGCTATACGCACTTTTCACCACTCTCCAGGCATGCTATAATTGACCAATATATCATCGTAACCCGTTTCTTAGACGAACCGAATACTCCTGGTATAGCATCTGACAGGGGGCTTGGATTAGGGAAAGTTGAAGTACGACTCCCGGGGGGAGTCGCAGAACGGAGCAACTGACAGGTGAAGGTCACGACAGAGAAACTACCCAAGAGTTTGCTGGCACTCGATATCGAGCTTGAGCCCAACCAGGTTGAAAAGGGCCTGGATCGGGCAGCGCGACGCCTTTCACAGAAGTATGCAGTTCCTGGGTTTCGCAAAGGGAAAGCTCCGCGTTTTATTATTGAAAACTATTTTGGGCGTGAGGCACTGATGGAAGAAGCCTCCGAGGATCTGATCAATCGGGCATTCAAAGATGCATTGAAGCAAGAAGAGATTGAACCCGTTGGTCCCGCCAGTCTGGAGACGGTCGATCCGTCGGAGCAGTTCCGCTTCCGGGTAACCGTGCCAATTCCACCTACGGTTACGCTGCCTGACTATCGTGAATTTCGCCTGCCGCTGGAAACTGAACCGGTGACGGATGAAATGGTTGACCGCGCAATGGAAATGCTGCGCGACAAGCATGTGGTGCTCAAGGAACTTGAAGAACCACGCCCGGCACAAAAGGGCGATCAGCTTACGGTACAATTGGAGACCCTGGTTGATGGTGAACAGCTTGAAGAGCGGGCGGAAGATGCCGAGATACCCGAAACTACCCTGGTGCTTGAGCCGGATCGCCTGGTTGACGAACTCTACGCCGGGGTGGTGGGCATCAACGTCGATGAGGAGCGTACAATCACCGCGCAGATGCCGGAAGACCACGCAAATGAGCAGGTACGCGGCAAAGAGGTGGTCTTCAATGTAAAAGTTCTCGGTATTCAGGAGCGACTGCTACCCGAGTGGGAGGAAGTGCCCACGCTGGAGGAGTTTGACGGTACCGTTGAGGATCTGCGCCAGAAGACCCGTACGGATATGGAAACATCATCGCGGCAGATGGCCGAGCGGCAACTGGTTGACGGCTTTCTTGAGCAGCTTACGGAACAGACCAGTTATGACATTCCTGATGTGATGGTCCGCGAAACGGCACACGAGATGCTGCATGAGCAGGAACGCCAGTTTGCACAGTATGGCATTACCCTGGATCAGATGCTGCAATATCGGGGGCAGACCCACGACGAAGCCACCGAAGAGTTGCTGCCGCAGGCAGAACAACAACTCAAGGTGCGCCTGGCACTCCAGCAGGTTGTCCGGACGGAACAGTTCGAGATCACCAATGAGGAGATTGAGAACGAAATCCAGCAGATTGTTCAGGATTATGCTGAGGAGGAGCGGGAAAACGCGGGCAGGGTACTGGCGACCCAACTGCGAAGTACGGTTGCCAACGCCGTGCTGGACCGTAAATTGCGGGAGCGTCTGATTGAAATCGCACAGGGCGAAGCGCCGCCACTGCCTGACAGTGAAGAGCCAACGGCGGAAGAAGCGGCACCTGCGGCTGAGGAGAACGCAGCCGCGCATGCAGGCGATGAACAGACTACACCGGACGCGGCTGAAACACCTAAGCCATAAGAATAGGACATAGAGCGATCTCGATCTAGTATACCTTGCAGTTACGCATGGTATGACAGCTTTCTGAGCCCAAACTGTAGGTATCTTCATCATTTTGATAACGTTATCAGGTACGCTGTGTGAACGAGCATTAGTTGAAGTGCGGCAATCATTAGCGTATACTTGGATATATGTAACGCTTTTCCGTGCTTCTGGAGAATAGACACTATGGAGTGGATCACTTCTCATACTGTTGACTGGCGGTCAGCGCGCCCGGAATCCCTTATTCCGATGGTGGTTGAGAGCACGAACCGGGGCGAACGAGCGTTTGATATCTTTTCGCGCCTGTTGAAAGAGCGCATTATTCTGCTCGGTACCCCTATTGATGATCAGATTGCCAATCTGATTGTCGCCCAGTTGCTCTTTCTGGAGCATGATGACCCGGAACGAGATGTGTCGCTGTATATCAATAGTCCCGGCGGGTCGGTAACGGCCGGACTGGCGATCTACGATACAATGCGCGCTATTCGTCCCGACGTGGCAACCTTCTGTGTGGGCATGGCGGGCAGTATGGCAACACCGCTGCTGGCCGGTGGGGCAAGGGGCAAACGCTACAGCCTGCCACATGCCACGGTGCATATGCATCCCGCCGGGGGTGGTGCGCGAGGGTATGCGCCGGATGTGGAGATTATGGCACGTGAATTACTCCGTGTGCAGCAGATGGTACGCGAGTTGTTAGCGCAAGACACCGGGCAGCCGATTGACCGGATCGCCCGAGACTTTGACCGTGACCTGTTTATGACGCCCGAGGAAGCCAAAGAATATGGCATCATTGACGAAGTTCTGGGCAGCGGTGAACTGAACACGTCAGAAACCCGCTAGGGAGATCAATCACTGGATAAGCGTTAGATAGCAAAGTGTGTGGCGAAATCCTCACGTTGCACCACTCAACTTTGCTGGTAGGGAGAGCAAGATGACCCGTTCCCGCAGCGGTGGCGGTCGTGGAGCCTATATCTGTTCCTTCTGTGGTCGAGGGCAGGATGAAGTCCAACGCCTGATCGCCGGCCCTGGTACGGTCTTTATCTGCGATGAGTGTGTGGCATTATGCAGCGCAATTATCGCCGAAGAAGCCGAACAGCAAATGGCAACGCCTCGCCGCAAAACACCAGCAGGACCGGCCCGACTGCCCGTACCCCGCCGTCTGCGGGAGAAACTTGACCAGTATGTTGTTGGGCAAGAACGGGCAAAAATTGTCCTCTCTGTAGCGGTTTACAACCACTACAAGCGTATTCGTGCCAGTGCGCAGGTTGATGATGTCGAGCTGAGCAAGAGCAATATTCTGATGCTGGGGCCGACCGGCAGTGGTAAGACGCTGCTGGCACAGACCCTGGCCCGCATCCTTGATGTGCCTTTCGCTATTGCGGATGCCACTGCCTTGACCGAGGCCGGGTATGTGGGTGAAGATGTCGAGAATATTCTCTTGCGCCTGATTCAGTCGGCCGATGGCGATATCGAGCGCGCCCAGCACGGTATCATCTATATTGACGAAATTGATAAGATTTCGCGCAAGGCGGATAATCCCTCAATCACCCGCGATGTGTCCGGTGAAGGGGTCCAGCAGGCACTCCTGAAGATCCTGGAAGGCGGCGTCGCACATGTGCCCCCACTTCCAGGCCGCAAACATCCACAGCAGGAATATATTCCGTTTGACACGACGCATGTGCTTTTTATCTGCGGTGGCGCGTTTGAAGGTATTGATACAGTTATCGGGAAACGCGTCGATCAGAAGCGAACGCTTGGCTTTCACCACGAAGATCACGCCGAAGACCCGCATGCCAGGGCGCATCTGTTGACCCAGGTAACAGCCGATGATCTTTTGCAGTATGGCTTTATCCCTGAATTTATTGGTCGCCTGCCGGTGCTTGCGGCGCTGGAGCCGCTGGACAAGGCAGCAATGCTACGTATCCTGACCGAGCCGCGCAATGCAGTGCTCAAGCAATACCAGAAGATGCTGTCCCTTGACCAGGTCGAACTGGAAGTAACCCCCGATGGCCTGGAAGCGATTGTCGAGCGGGCAATGGCGACCCGTACCGGTGCGCGCGCACTACGCACTACCGTTGAGGAAGTGTTGCTGGATGTGATGTACGAAGTGCCTTCGCAAGAACATATCGGACGTTGTATCATTAACGCAGAAGTTGTGAGTAGACGGGGGCATCCGATCCTGGTCCCCCGCACCGAGCGCTCTGATTACCGTCGCCGTCTGGATGAGGCGGTGTAACGCGGAGCAGCAGTAAGCGCTACACTTGCAGCGGTTGCCACATCACGAGAGATTTATGCGTCTGTTCAAACGCACATCTGATCGTACGACGGAAGAGACGGCGGCACCACGCCGTATCTTGATCGCCGACGACGATCCCTCGATTGCTAACCTGATTCAGGTTACGCTCAACAAAGATCCGCGTTATGAAATTGTGGCGGTCAATAATGGGTTAGAAGCGCTCCAGGCATTCGAGGAGCAGCAACCGGCGTTTGACGTTATTATCCTCGATGTGATGATGCCTTATGTGGATGGCTTTGAAGCATGTGAGCGTATCCGTGAGCGGAGTGACGTTCCTATCGTTATCCTCACCAGCCGTGATGGAACAGATGATGTTATTCATGGGTTTGAACTGGGGGCCGACGACTACATTACAAAACCTTTCAAAACTACTGAGCTAATCGCGCGAGTTGAGGCGATTCTGCGCCGCGTAGAAGGCTATAAGCAGCGGCAGGCACCACCGATTGTGCGCGTCGGCGTGATTGAGATCGATGAACCACGCCATCGGGTAAGTGTACGCGGCGAAGAAGTAAACCTGACGCCTATGGAGTTTGAACTGCTCTACTTTCTGGCCGCTAACGCCGGTCAGGTGTTTGATCGCGAAACGTTATTCCGCGAGGTGTGGGGCTATGACTATGTCGGGGAGACGAATCTTGTCGATGTATGTGTCCGCCGCCTTCGGGAGAAAGTTGAAATTGAACCATCACGCCCGCATATCATTATTACGGTGCGGGGTGTAGGCTACAAGCTTGCAGATGGATAAGCTAACGCGCGACAGGATGACAGGACGACGGATCGCAGTACGGTTGCGATCCGTCGTCTGTTGTTGTCTGGCGATAGTGGAGTGACAGAGAATGAATGACCAGGTATATGTTTCCCGGCATCCCCTTGTGCTACATAAGCTGGCGCTGCTGCGCAGCAAGATGACCGAGCCGAAAAAGTTCCGTGAGCTGGTACGCGAGATTGCGCAGTTGCTCTTTTATGAGGCAACCCAGGATCTGGCGCTGGCACCGCTGACGGTTCAAACACCGCTGGGGGACTGTCCCAGCTTTGAAATTGCCGAGCGGGTCGGCCTGATGCCAATTCTGCGGGCGGGGCTGGGTATGGCCGAGGCGGTCCTGGAGATTGTGCCAACTGCGCATGTCTGGCACCTGGGACTGTACCGCGACCATCAGACGCTGGAGCCTGTCACCTACTATAATAAATTGCCTTCCAAACCGGATATCGACCTCTCCATCATTCTGGACCCGATGCTGGCGACCGGCGGATCGGCCGTGGCCTCGGTTGACATTTTGAAACGCTGGGGAGCCAACCGTATCAAATTCCTGGGGTTGATTGCCGCCCCGGAGGGCGTCCGTGTGTTGAACAGTGTCCACTCTGATGTGCCAATTCACCTGGCAGCGATTGACAACCATCTCAACGAACTGGGATATATTGTTCCGGGGCTGGGTGATGCAGGAGACCGGCAGTTTGGAACCGGATGATTGCCGTGTAGATTTGTGACTCTGGGTTTAGAGCAGTATTCGCACCCTGTATCTAGACCCATAATCTCAAGCGCACACTCACTATCTCCTCATGGTTTTTCTCCCGCTGGTTCTTACTTTTGGCATTGCGGCCGGGCTGACAGCACTGCTCGTTCCGCTGGTGACCCGGCTCTGTGTGCGGATGGACTGGCTGGCCTATCCCGGACCACGCAGCATCCACCGGGTGCCGATGCCAACGGTTGGCGGTGTTGCTATCTTTGCCGGGTTTACCGTAGCAATGCTGCTATCACTAGGGCTGGAGCAGCTTTTCCCATTCTTGCAGCGCTCGGCGTATGAGCAGTTGCGCCTGGGGTTGCTGCTGGCCGGCGCAACGATTGTGGCCGGCATCAGTTTTCTGGACGACCTGCGTGATCTGCCGGCGGGACTGCGGCTACTGGTTCACTTCGGTGCGGCACTACTGGCAGTAGGCCCATATCTGTGGGACCATACGCTTTACCCGGATGCCCTGGGAGCGGCGACCGAGGCACGCGGCATTATTCTGACCGCATTTAACTTCCCCTTCATCCAGCAAGTTCATCTGCATAACCTCAGTCCGTGGCTGGCTATTGCCGCAACCCTGGTCTGGATCGTGGGCATTCAGAACATGGTCAACTGGGCTGACGGGATGGATGGGCTGGCGGCGGGCATAACGCTGATTGCCGCCGCGATTCTGGCACTGCATACACTCTGGCTTGATCCGCCGCAAGTAACCGTTGCGCTGCTGCCACTGGCAATCGCGGGAGCCTGCGCGGGCTTCCTGCCCTTTAACTTTCACCCGGCACGCATTTTTATGGGTGACACCGGCGCAATGACGCTGGGTTATCTGCTGGCTGTGAGTGCAATTATCGGCGGGGCCAAACTGGCGACGGCACTGCTGGTGTTGGGGGTTCCGCTGATTGATATGACCTGGCTGATCTTCTGGCGCATTGTGCATGGGCGATCAGCCGCAACAGCGGGACAGGATCATCTGCATCACCGTCTGCTGGCTCTGGGATTATCGCAGCGGCAGGTTGTGCTCTTCTACTACATCCTCAGTGCGGCATTCGGCAGCATCGCGCTGCTGGACATTATGACACCACTGGCAAAACTGCTGGCGCTGGGAATCCTGGGCGCGGTGGTGCTAAGCGTGTTGATCTATGTTTCCTATCACAGCACGCAGCAGAGCGAGAAGCGCATCTAAACTTACCCTGTCCTGGTTACAAAGATAACAATTTTTTCATATAACGTGCCATAAGAATAGTAATCTGGCAGGAACCAACAAACGCTCCGACGTAAGGTAATGGACAGGTCGCGCAGAACTACGACATAACAGTTTTCTTATATTATCTTGCTATCATACGTCTACGCAATTCTGGATAAACACTCCACAAAAACCCTTTACACTATTAGCAATGTCCTAAAAGGTTTTTATGATGCTGGCCGCTTCATAACCTTTGATCCGTCTAAAGAACGGCGTATTGGTTGTATATCAGTTATCAGGCGAGATAGCGATGAATACCCGTGTACTATGATATCCCATTGAAATTGCTTAACTGGTTTGTAACTTGACCTTTCTTTCCCATGTTGCTATACTATAGTGGCGAACTAATCTAAATAAACCCCTGGCACTTCAACGTAGATAAAGGGTGCTATGTAGAGTATTTCGCAGACCGGCTGTCCAGTATACTACCCTTGCTATACACCCGGTTTTTGTTTTGAAAATCTTGAGCGTCGCGCCATGAGATCCCGACTTGCTACCGCAGAGAAGCGGTCATGCGCCGACGAGAATGCGATGTTCACGGCTCATGTCCTGACCCGTATAGTCGGTCGAGAAATGGCAGGAACAACTGAACGCTTCCTGAAAACTCACCTTACATAAAATCAAGAAACTATACCAGTATCTCACCGATTTCTCTTACAACAATATCAGTTAAGTACTTGATATTAACGCAGATCAGTGCTATACTGATTTCTACACAAATGTAATTCAACATCTTCAACGTTGAAATTTCAATGGTTAATGAGCATTGCCGTAAACCGGCTGCGTAGCCTATCGTTTGGGATAGACTATTGCAGGCGGTTTCTTTATATCTACGTATCGGGTAGAAAACTGTCAGATCGCATTGAAGGAATAGGGAGTGTCGCTCTCGTAACAAAAATGTACTGATACCAGGTTTTTCAGTAGGACGTGTGTCAGGGATGTATGGGGCACCCGGGCATACGTGGAACGAACGGAGTGCTTCGCGTCGTATGGGGCGATGATGAAGCAGAACAAATGGCAAGATAAGAGAGGTTGAAGGTGTATGGGGCACCTTCTGCCCAGTAGATCGAACGTCGGGAGAAATTGCAAGCAGAAGCATCCGGGGGATTTAGATTCGTGGTGTGGTTCTTCTACTTCTTTGCCTGGAACTACCTCTACCAAACCACTATAGCCCTACCCACCACATCTGTATTTCCTACTTTACAGACCAGGCCTCAAGGTTATGGTACCTGAGGTGTAAGTTGCGCGCGAAGTAAATAAGCTTTCAAAAAAGGCGACGAAGAGTATATGGGGTACTCTCCGCCGCATGCCCAACACAACGAATACGCCGAGAATGCAAGCAGAAGCATCCGGGGTAGATTCGTGGTGCGGTTATGTATATTATATCAGAATTTACTTACCTTGCGTAAATCATTGCAACGATACCAAAGTACTAATTTCCTGGGGGACCATAGTACTAAGAGACACTTAGCAGCATTACAAGCTGGAGATGCTAAAGACAAAACGCGAAGCTCCTGATAACCTGCCACACCAGCCAATTCACTGTGTATGTTGGAGGAGCGCTGCATAATCTGTCATGTTTAGCGTCTCGCCATCCATGGCCTGGAAAGACGCTGTTACGTTCGTAACATCATTCTGGTTTGTCGTAGCCACTGCTCCAAACCAGGTGTTATAACCGTTCACCGCATCTGACTTGTACTGGTCGGAGTGGCAGAGCATATCCGGTAGCATACTGGCTGCTGGAATGGCGGAGCGTGCGTGTATATGTATGTCATCAAACCCGCTTTTTTACCTTATTCACGCAACTTACACATAGGTTGCTTCCACGCTACTACAAACAATATTTGCTTCCAAATGAGAGACTGCGGAAGACCCGTTTTTCATGCTATAGAAGAAACAGGT
>DAOTVB010000157.1:0-126809 GCA_034436755.1 Chloroflexaceae bacterium
TCGTATTCTCCTGTAGTACGATGATCGAGTGAACATGTAGTTGTGGGCATAACATCCCAGTATAGCGTACGTCAATTGGCTGAATGAACGATGAATTTGTATGCTGTCCCAACTGACAGGTATAACAGGTAAGCCGCATACCGACCATACCCCAAAGGTCCTGGTTGAGGTTAGCCTCCTGGTATGGGTCGTACTGGGAAGTGTGCCGGGCATGTAATACCGATTTATTGTCATCGCCACAGAGCACGTGGTTGATCCTTTCCGCACCAGCGGTTCGTTCCGCTGAAATACCTGACTACTCCAGGAGAGGAGCATGCAGTGCTGCGCGTAGGTTGCCCGCGTCTGCTGCCAGGGGTCCGATGGCGTGATCGGCATATCCGCCGAATTAGCGTCCAGATACCAGGCAACCGCTCCGATCAACCCCAACAGCCCCAGTAGAACCAGCCAGATAATCATCGTGCGACCTCCATTTCTCCATTTCAGCGCGAGCCTTCCGGCGTGCCGGCGCATCCTGATGATTCATAACCATAACGTGCCTGCAGTGCCTGACCCCAATGCACCAGCCAGCTTCCAAGTCGGGCCAGCAGACGGCCGTACCACGCGCGGCGGGGCTGCTGTTGACGTATCAGGCGAATCACGTTTTCCCGTTCGCACTCCGCAGCAATCTTGTGATACCGTTCCAGCGCGATTCTATGCTCAGACCAGATATCATGTTCGTTGTACATTACCCTCCTCCAGCGCGTATATTCTGTTCAAGCCACCGGTTCAAACCGATTGGCAAACAGATCAAGCAACTCGTCCGCCTGCGCAGTCGGCGGAATGACCGTCACCGCCGGCGACGGCAGGCCATCCCACGGTCCCGGCGTGGTTGCCTCGGTCAGCACCAGTAGTGCCGGGGCATCGACCGAACGCAGGTGAAAGAAGACCGCTGCGGCCAGGTCACGCTCCACCGTTGCATCGAGCACCACCAGATCGGGAAAGCAGAAGACATACAGCGCCAGGGCTTCTAACAACTCGGTGGGCCGCAGGACGTTCCATCCACGGCTGGTTGCACTTGTCTGCAACTGATCGCCCTGGTCGCTATCACCCACATACAGCAGCGTCACAAACCGATCGGACAACCCATCCGCCTGCCTGGTCAGCATTGATCTAGCCCTCCTCACAGCGATATGAATGTATCGGATCGAGTGTCGGCAGCATATGCATCGTGGGTTGTTTCACGCTATCCGATGTTGCCCGGCGGACGGTTTCGCGTTGTTCCGACTGCGCCGCTGACAACCAGGCGCGGCGGCGTTCCCACTCCGGACTATTGATCCCGTCACTGCTGTCAACCGCGCCAAACCAGGCCGCAATATTCAACAACACCAGCAAGCCGAGCAGAACAAGAATGGTGAGCATGACTCCGTTCCTCCAATCCTGGGTATTTCATAACTCTGAGCTATCAACCGGCAACCGGACAGATATGAATGTATGGATTTAGTTTACGGGTCGTGCTGCCCGGTAGCTACGGACAATGCATGGATGCAGCAATGGGACATTCTCCCTCCAGGAGGATGAGTCCATCATAGGATATGCCGGCACCTGAAACTATCCGTTTCTTGGGTTTAATGTACAGGACTTACACGGTGCGCTGCCAAACCAGACGCATGTTCCGCCCTGCCGGAGGCGACATCTCCTCTCGGCGGAGGGACCGCGTAACCTGTGTATTTTGAAAGGTACCGGGTCTACGGTGTAAATCCTGCAAGGAATGAAACCGATAACTACTTGCCATTATAGGGGCCAGGTGGTATCATTTCAAACGAATGGTTTTGATAAGATGCATCGAAGGAATTGATAGGAGCGCGGGCTATGGATATGCGCCAGCTCACCACCTTTCGCACACTTGCTACCACGCTGAGTTTTACCCAGACCGCCGCCACCCTGAATTATGTTCAGTCCACGGTGACTGCGCAGATCCAGGCGCTGGAGGCGGAACTGGGCGTGCAACTCTTTGACCGGCTCGGCAAGCGGGTCATCCTCACTGCGGCCGGGCAGCGGCTGTTGCAGTATGCGGAGAAGATCCTCTCGCTGGCGGAAGAAGCGCAGCATGCGGTTGCGGGCGAGGAGGAGCCCACCGGCACGCTGCGGTTAAGCGCCCCGGAGTCGGTCTGTATCTACCGGCTGCCGGGAATCTTGCGCGAGTATCATCTGCGCTGTCCGCGGGTGCGCCTGCTCTTTCAGCCGGTGGCCTGTATCGACGCTCCCCGCATGGTCAGCAGCGGTCAGGTAGACGTGGCCCTGATTCTCGACAAACCGCTCCGCGCGGTACACCTGTGGGTTGAGGCGCTGAGTGCGGAACCGATCCTGCTGGTTGCGCCGCCCGAGCATCCACTGACGGGTGTGCCCCGCGTTACCACCGCCGATATGGATGGCGAACCGGTCGTTCTGACCGAAACCAACTGCTCGTACCGGATCGCCTTCGAGCAAACCCTGACGCATGCCGGCATCCATCCGGCGACAACGCTGGAGTTTAGCAATGTTGAGGCGATCAAGCAGTGTGTGATGGCCGGGATGGGGCTGGGGGTATTGCCGGCCTATGTGGTAGATCGGGAGCTGGAACAGAGGCGCATTGCCGCGTTGAACTGGGTCGAGGCGGATATGACGATGCAACTCCAGATGATCTGGCACAAGGACCGCTGGCTCTCCCCGGCGCTGCGGGCTTTCCTCGAGGTGGTGCGCGAGCAGTTGCCGGTGATGCCGGAGCCGACGGTAACTGCGTGGGAGTAGGATATCAGAAGGAAGTGGTCGTCAGGTCAATGCGAGCAGCCGCGTATAGCAATCCTTCAGTTGTGAACTGGTTCTGCGGAATTTGCTTCCAACCGCCTGATGAACGTTGCATTTTTAATCCGGATGGCAGATCCGGGTTATGTGCTCAACGTGCATAAGGCGGTACTATGACAGATTCAGGGTTGCTATATCAGCCGGCCCGGCTGAAGATGAGGGCGACATTGTGACCACCGAAGCCAAACGAGTTCGAGAGAATGTGCGTTAATGGTGTTGGCTGCGCCGCGTTGACCACAAAGGTAAGCCGACATTCCGGGTCGGGCTGCTCCAGATTAATAATCGGCGGCAGCATCTGCGTCTGGAGCGCCTGGATGACAGCCACGGCCTGGAGCGCCCCCGCCGCCGCCAGCGGATGGCCCATTGCTGCCTTGATTGCGGTGACTGGCACCTGGTGTGCGGTATCGCCGAGCGCCTGGAGCAATGCCTGCACTTCGGCGCGGTCGCCAACCCGGGTTGAGGTGGCATGCGCGAAGACCGCGTCGATATTCCGGGGGGCAAGATCCGCCTTGCCAAGCGCGCGCGTTATGGCCCGCGCCGCGTGGGTGCCGGTCGCGTCCGGGTGGGTCTCGTGCAGGGCATCAGCGGTGGTGGCATACGCGCCAAGTTCGGCATAGATCGGCGCACCCCGCTGCCGCGCATGTGCATACGCCTCGAGCACCAGCACGCCTGCGCCTTCGCCCAGCACAAATCCGTCGCGGTCGGCATCAAATGGGCGGCTGGCCTGATCGGGGTTCGCGTTGTGGCACGAGAGCGCACCGGCGGCCTGATCACCTGCCACCGTCAGCGGGGTAATACAGGCTTCTGCACCGCCACAGAGCATCAGCGTCGCATCCCCCCGGCGAATAATCTCCGCCGCCTCGCCGATGGAGTGCGCGCCGGTAGCGCAGGCTGACCCCAGCGTAAAGCTGGGACCGCGTAGCCCCAGGTGGATGCCTACCTGCACCGCCGCCATGTTGCTCAACAAACGCGGGATCAGGCGCGGGCTGACCCGCCGGAGATCGCCATGCATGATGGTGTCGATCTCAGCCATGAGCGCATGCTCACCACCGTGGCTCGATCCGATCAGCACCCCCACTTCGTAGGGATCAACCGTGATGGACGAGAGACCGGCATGCTGCCACGCCTCCAGCGCCGCCACCAGTGCAAACAGCGCAAAGCGATCCATTCGGCGCGCCTGTTTCGCGCTGATGTTCGGGGGTAGTTCCAGATCACGCACCTCGGCGGCGATCTGGGTACGGAAGGCCGCCGCATCGAACAGGCTGATGCGACCAACGCCGCTACGCCCGGCACACAGATTGGCCCAGAACGATGCGACGGTGTTGCCCAACGGTGTCACGGCCCCCAGGCCAGTGACTACTACGCGCCGGGTGGGATCAACTCCGCCAGGCATGCTTGCTCCTCAACTTCAGCTACGCGGCGCTCCCAGGGCGTGCAGGAGTGCGTCGATGTCCAGATTATTCCCCAGCGATTGGAGCGCGTTCCGTTCCAGGGTGGGCGTGTAGGGAAACCGGCCCAGCAGTGGCGCGCGACCCCAGCGCCGCAGGGAGTCGGCATTGCTCTGCTCTGCCGGATGCACATTCGGGCTCTGGTCGTTCAGGATGATCCCGATGACCGTTACCGTCTGGCGCGCAACGGTAACGGTGAGCGCGGTATGGTTAATCACGCCCAGGATATTGCGGGCCACGATCAGGATGGGAAGCTGGAGCGCCGTTGCCAGATCGTGCATACTCCACTCCGCCGTCAACGGTGCCAGCAGGCCGCCGGCCCCCTCAACCAGCACGATGTCATGGGTGGCGGCCAGTTGCGCGTAGCAGGCCCGAATATGCTCGATGTCGATGGCAACGCCGGCAAGCTCTGCGGCCAGCGCGGGTGTCACGGGTGGGGCGAAGCGATACGGGTTCACCAGTTCCAGCGGCGCAGTGCAGGCGGCCGCTTCCCGCAGAAACATGGCATCCTGCGGCGCTAACTGGCCGTCCTGGACCGGGCAGCCACTCTCCGCCGGCTTCATCACGCCGACCCGCAACCCCCGCCCGGCCAGCACTGCGGCCAGAGCGGCGGTGACAACCGTCTTGCCAACCTCGGTATCTGTGCCGGTAATAAAGAGTCCCTGGCTCATTGGCACTCCTGGTGTTCCTACTACTACAACGACATTTCTTTCTCAACGCAGAGACGCAGAGACGCAGCGGGCGCAGAGATAACCACTATCGGATAGACGGATTAGCGTCCTCTGTGGCTTCAGCATGCATGGTTTGAGTACATCCTCGTTGTCGTACTACTCACCTGACAACAACTCTTGTCCAACCGTATCAATTGCATCGTACACAACATCAAGCAGAAATGTCAGCTCGTCGGCAGTAATCGACAGTGGCGGCATCAGGATCACCACATCCGACAGCGGGCGGACAATCACGCCCCGCCGCCGCGCCTCCTTGATCACCCGCCCGGCTGCCTTCGTGGTAATCGGGAAGGGCGTTCCGGCTTCACGGTCCTGTGTCAACTCGATCCCAACCATAAAACCACATCGCCGCACATCCCCGACAATCGGCAACTGCCGGAAGCGCTCCAAACCCTGTGCCAACTGGTCAATTTTGGACTGGAGCCGCGCAAGCGTCTGTTCCTGCGCGAACAGGTCCAGACTGGCGAGTGCCGCCGCGCACACCACCGGGTTGCCGGTGTAGGTATGCCCATGGTAAAAGGTGCGGAACTGATCGACGGTCCCCAGGAAGGCCCGATAGATCTCCTCGGTTGCCAGCGTCGCCGCCAGCGGCAGATAGCCCCCGCTGATGCCTTTGCCCAACGCCATCAGGTCGGGCGCGATATCCTCATGCTCACAGGCGAACATCTTGCCCGTCCGGCCAAAGCCGGTGGCGACCTCGTCCACAATAAACAGCACATTATGCCGCCGCGCAATCTCCCAGACGGCGCGGGTGAAGCCGGGTGGATAGACGACCATGCCCGCCGCCCCCTGAACCAGCGGCTCCATCACCACAGCCACCAGTTCGTCGGCGTGAGTGGCAATGACCTGTTCAACTTCGGTCAGATCGTGGATGGCTTTGTAGGTTGGAAAAAAGAGCGGATGATAGACCTGGAAGAAGAGATCGATGCCGCCCACACTCATTGCGCCCACGGTGTCGCCGTGATAATCATTGCGCAAGGAGAAAAATCGGGTCTTCTTCGGCTGGGGCGGATCGCACTGCTGCCAGTACTGATAGGCCATCTTCAGGGCAATCTCCACTGCTGCCGCGCCCGTGTCCGAGTAGAAGACCCGGCTGAGTTGCCCGGGTGCAATCTCCACCAGCCGCCGCGCCAGGGTAATCCCCGGTGGGTGCGTCAATCCGAGAAAGGTGGAGTGGGCAACTTGCTGAAGCTGATCAATGATTGCCTGATTGATCTCCGGGCGGGTATGCCCATGCACATTCACCCATAGCGACGAAACGCCATCCAGGTAGCGCTTACCCTCGACATCTATCAGGTAATTCCCTTCCGCCCGCTCGATGATAACC
Source organism: Chloroflexaceae bacterium (assembly GCA_034436755.1). GTDB lineage: Bacteria > Chloroflexota > Chloroflexia > Chloroflexales > Chloroflexaceae > CAKZQX01. The sequence goes on from DAOTVB010000157.1 coordinate 6,327, forward strand.
TGCGGTTCAGCCTGCCAGTCTTGCTGCTGGGTGAAGGGATGCCAGAGGTAGCGTTTATCGTCCTGTTCCAGCTTATCTTTGAACATGGCAGTATCAGGTCGCGTCTGGCTCATGCTGCTCCTTTCATAACCACGGCTTCCATTAATTGAAGCGTCATGCTACGCCACCAGCCCGAGCCGCCGCCCAACCCGGCCAAACGCCTCCAGCGCATACGCCAGATCGTCCTGCGTGTGGGAGGCCATCACACTGGTGCGCACCCGCGCTGCCCCCAACGGCACGGTCGGCGGGCGGATCGCCACCGCGAAGACGCCTTCCGCCCGCAGTGCTGCCGCCATCTCCAGCGCCTTCGCCGAGTCACGCACCAGCACCGGCACAATGTGGGTTTGTGAGGCGAGGGTAGCGAAGCCCAGCGCTTGCAGGCCACGGCGGAAGAAGTCACCCAATTCCTGCAAATGTGCGACCCGTTGCGGCTCACGCTCCAGCACATCCAGCGCGGCGAGCGAAGCGGCCACAACGGCCGGTGGCAGCGCGGTGGTGAAGATAAAGCTGCGCGCGACATTCACAAGATATTCGATCACCAGGTTGTCGGCCGTCACAAACGCGCCAAAGCTGCCCAGCGCCTTGCTGCATGTGCTGACCGTGACGGTTGCGGCCTCCTTGAGCCCCAGGTGGGCCATCAATCCCCGGCCACCCGGTCCCAGGCAACCGGTGTCGTGCGCTTCATCGACAAACAACATCGCGTCGTACCGCCGGCAGAGATCGGCAATCTCCGTCAGTGGCGCGACATCACCATCCATACTAAACACAGTATCGGTGACCACCAGCCGCTGCCCCCGTTGACCGGCCTGCGCTGCGCGTGTAAGCTGGGCTTCCAGGGCAGCAACATCACAATGGGCATAGATCTGAAATTCGGCGCGGCTCAGGCGGCAGCCATCGATCAGGCTGGCGTGGTTCAACTCATCACCCAGCACCAGATCCCCCGGCCCGACCAGTGCCGCGATTGCACCGATATTGGCCGTATAGCCGCTGGTAAAGAGCAGCGCACCGTCGGTCCCCTTGAAGCGGGCCAGACGGGCCTCCAATGTCTGGTGCAGGTCGAACGTACCGGCAATCAGGCGCGAGGCCCCGGCGCCGCCACCGTGCGTGGCCGCGGCCGCCGCCGCTGCCGTCACTTCGGGGTGGGTTGCCAGTCCCAGGTAGTTATTGGAACTCAGGTTGAGCATCCGCTGGCCGTCGGACTCCAGCCAGGGCTCGGTGCCACCCGCGACGGGGCTGATCCGGCGATAGAGATGTCGCTTCTGCAGGGCATTGAGGCGACGCTGCATCCATTGCAATGACGGGGGGATACTGCTCATACAGATATACTACGACACAAACTGGAAGGACAAACGGGCGTACCACGGCCGGCAAGCGCGGCCACCTGGTGGCGCTTATGGGATCAAAGGTGTTATGTTAGCAGTGACGGTATCCGGGAATTGCGCTATTACACCATACATTGCTTTAAATGTCAACACAACAGACTGATTCTACGAACAGGGCATCGACGAGGGGTATCCAATCAAAAGTGCCATCACGCGTAGTGATCAATTGCCATGATCCAGCGGCAATTACTGCTTCTGCTTTTCCGCCGACACCGAGTATTCCATATAGGTCATGCAACCGTCGTTCTAATGTACGGCGTGACCAGCCAGACATTTCTGACAAATCCTCGTTGCTTTTGTTTTGCACTAACTCCAACCACAAGTGCCACATATCTGGGGTAAGTTCGCGCAACCGTACCGCAACCCCTTGCTCCCACATACGTGCTGTTTGCAGCAGATCTTTCGGCCAGGCAGTACCAGTGTTCTGAGCATAGGCCAGCCACTGGAAACAACATGTCGTTGTCATTCTTTTATCGAGGAAGCCCGGCAAGCGGTATGTGCTTGCAGCCCAAAGGTAAATTGGTGTAGGTCGAGTTGTCCACAAGAGAGAAGTGAGATCAGGACGCCCATTCTGGAGAGAATGGGCATGTAAGAGACCACAGTGATGAGATGCAAGGAAGACTTCGATCAATATAAAAGCATTGCGAGGCGCATGATAGAGATCGCTTGCCTCAGCGATGGTTATCTCAGCAGTGGTATGCTGATGTAGTAACAGCGCCAGGGCATCAGCAACCATTGGTTGATCCACGATGAGAATATGGTTCATTGGTTTTTCTCTTCTTACACACGGAAACTAACATAACAGGACTTACGCGGTCTCTCCCCGGGAAAGGAACTTCGCCTCCGGTAGGATAGTATGGGACATTCTTTTTCACAAAACTTTGCACGAAGTGCAAAGTTTTGTGAAAAAATCAGAGAAGTGCCATGCTGCCGCAAGCGAAGCTGACATTCAGGTTTGTCGTCAGACCGAAATAGACTGCACCACGTAACGCCGGTAACATAATAGGCTAACGCATCTCATGTTCTTTGCTGAAGAAGAGGATACGATGGCGAATACAGCATACTATCAAAGGAACAGTCTCGTCAAGGTTAATTCGAGAAGCATTACGCTGGCGGGTACTTACCACCAATCATGTTCTTTGCTGAAGAAGAGGATACGATGGCGAATACAGCATACCATCAAAGGAACAGTCTCGTCAAGGTTAATTCGAGAAGCATTACGCTGGCGGGTACTCGCCACCAAAATGGCGGACATTACGATTGTTGAGAGACCACCTGCTTTGCTATGATGAGTATACAACACCTGTTGTGGTGTTGATAAGCATAAGTCAGGATTAATACCAATTTGACTTCCAAACGGCAACAATCAGACCAACCACGAAGCACACGAAGGAACACGAAGGAACACGAACGGCTGCATCGTGAGGACGATTGGGGTATGCATCAGGTGTACTGGTTCACGCTCTTTGTGACCCTGGTGGGTTTTTTGCACGTTTGACAACAAATCGGTATAAGGAGGTTCATCGTGAGACACTGGACAATTGTCACGGCAGTATTATTGGTGGTAGCTGGAGGTATGCTTCTACCCGGAAGGAATGCTGCTCTCGCTGACACTGAGGCACCGTCCACGGCTGCTGGGGAAGTGGTATACTTACCACTGCTAGCAAAATCTGGTCCAACCGATGAAGAGATTGCGGTAGCTGTTGCTGCAATGGACCCCGCAGTTAGGTTTGAAGAGGATCGCTATATCCTTGATGAGACATTTGATCCTGAGAAGGCCGGTGTTGACCATGCTGCATATACGGTGTTGCGTGTGCAGTTGGAAAAGACGAATGCGGCGCTTGCGAGCGATAAGGCATTACAGAAAATACATCGGCAGGCAAATACATCTGCGACGCTTGCTGGGCCATGCAACAAGAGTGGGACAGAATTTACGTGGTATGGATATAAGGTGTATTTGGATTCGGAAGAAGCGGATCAGACTGCTATTGAATTTGGTTATATTTCCGCCGGAACTGGGGGTGTAACATTGGCAGATACTATTTGGTTCCGTTATTTACCTCGCCCTGTGCAAATAATCGTTGGAACTGTGTCATTTGCTACAGGGGCTATTGGAACCCTTATTAGCCAAGCAAATAAGGGTTGTGGTATTGTTACTTATCACACTGATATGAATGTCCATCCATTTTGGATACGCTCACAACAAGATGAAACATAAGCGTAATATATCATTCAAATACCAACGGACATATCTTGTTTTCTTTGCTGGTCTAGCATTTGGGGGACTGTTATTGTTTGCCTGGTCACTACATAGCAACGCTCCCATTAGTCTTATTATAACAGGTCCAATATTGACTTGCTTAGGCGGGAGTATTGTGTTCAGAGCTTTGGAAAAAGAATGGCTTGCTATTCTCCTCCATTATACTGGGGGGCTTGTCATCCTTGCCGGGGCTCTGCTAGTTCAGACCGGGCCACGAGTGTGGTATATTGTTGGCAGCATTATTCTTTTAGCAGGCGCTATTGTCGAAACTATCCAGCACGTACGGAAAACACTGTAACAAACCAGAGTGCCTCTACAATGCTTTTCGCTATAGCTAGAGGTATGCATTAGTAGCTACCTTTAACCTGAGGATTGCCTCTCAGTATTATAGAGAGGCATCCTCATTCAACATATCTATGTATAACTCAAGACAAGAAGTCTGGTTGGTAGTGTTGTTATGGTTCATGTCGTCGTGTTTTAGCCTGTCATGTACATCCAATCAGATGCCTTCCACAGAATCTCCCCCGGAATATATTCGTGCGGAACCACCTGCATATTTTACAGGTAAACCAACACCCGAAGCTGATGAAATAGGACAGTTTGAGGACAACCCATACTATCGTACTACTCTCGAACTGCCGAACCAGATTGGCATAGAGACGATGGGTGTTGGTGATGTTTACTGGCTATTTGCTGGACAACCCTTCTCGGCGACGCTCACATTCGATAATGGTACGACACATGATCTGACCTACACCTTATTGTGCATGATTGATTACCAGCAGGTACCCTGTATGGACACTGAGACAGCAGTGCGAACCACTACGCCTTCCGGGGAGCGCAGCACGCCAACATTTGCATTCGAAGGTCTCGAAAAAGGTGTGCATGTGCTTACGCTAGCCGCAATGCCTTCGGTGCCTGTGCGCCGTGAGTTTAGCAATGACCGCGAGTTACTTGCCGATCTTGTGATTGAGTCGCCCTCGCTCTTCTGGTCTGCTGATGCAACACTATTCGTTGAGACTTACAGCTTCCCCGAACTAGAGTTTGCTGAGTTTCCCACTGGACCGAGCAGTGAACGTGGCACCGGTTCACCAAGGCTGTTTGCAACAACAATTAGCGATACGCTTGCACCAGAGGGGTTTCCGCACCCAAACATGCTCCAGGAAGCGTCGGAGATGTTTCAGGCTGTGCCGCTTCAGGTCCAGCCAGGTGCAACTATTCAGTTTTATCTGATGAGTGCCCACGACGAACAGGCTCTCTATTATCAGGCCGCAGAACAGTTTGGACTGGAGGTTGACCAGACCGTATTGCCCATGGTTATTACAACCTTTATAGATACCAGGCAAGTGCCACTCAATTCAGATTTTCAAACGGGCCGGTGTACACCCGTATTCCACGCGGTGAAGAAGTTGTCATTCCGGTTAGCATCACAGCACCAGAAGAGCCGGGGATATACTCATTCTATGCTATCTACCAGGAGGGTCCATATCTTCCAGAAGGTGAGCTTATACCACAAGAAGATGGTGGTGTTATCTATGAATACTTCGGCGATTTAACCGATCCTGCAACCACAAATCGTGTAGTATTCGAGGTAATACCATAATGTCTGCCATACCTTTGGTCTACCTGGCCTGGCCTCAATCACCCTGAGCAGCAGGTGCGGTGTGCGGCGTGAAACGTGATGAGTTCACCCGTCACGCCGCACGCTGCTGCGTCTTAGCGAGCGAAGCCGGGGGCATCCTGGATAACACCGACGATGCTGGTCAGATCGAAGCGGTCATCCTCGCCGCTCAGACAGATACCCGCCGACACGACGCCCAGATCCGTCCCGACCAGCGTCACGCTGCGCCGGCCGTTGCGCTGCCAGGTCACGCGCAGCCCATTGTCGGTCAGCTCGTACCCCAGCAACTGCGCGCCGCCAATCTCCAGCGCGTGGCGCAGACGGCGCTCGGTACGCGCCGCGATACTATTGACGCGCTGCTCAGTGGCTTGCTGGAGCAGCAGGGTGTAGGCGGCCTGTTCCCCCGCACCCAGCCCCGCCACATGCGACGCTTCCTGCTCGGCGGCAAGCGCGGTCCGCAACGTCTCGGCCGTGGACAGATCGGCCCGATGATCAACATCATCGTACCAGATGGTGCTACCTTCCACCCGCCCGATGATCCGCTCGAACGGCTGTCCACCTTCAACCAGGTTGACCGGCAGCGGCCCGGCGAAGCCAAAGCGCTGGTGTGCGTCGGCCGGGTTGAAGGGTAGCGCCAGCCATGCCCCGGTGCGCAGCGGCTCAAGCAGCACCAGCCGTAGCGCCGGCCAGAGTGCCAGGTAGTCGCCCCGCTGCCAGGGCATAGCCTCCGTAACAATCTCGGCGTGGCGCACGTCGCGGATACGGCAGCACCACCAGCCCGGCCGCGCATCCGTGACGCGTAGTTCGTAGATCAGGCCACGTAGCCGCAACCGGGCGCGGCCATCCCGCAGCAGCGGAGCCATAAACTCCTGCCCATGCAGGGCCGCCTCTGCTCCGCCCAGGCGGTTGATCAGGTCAAGCGCATTGGTCTTCTTTGGCATTGGTTTACCCTATTCTTCGTTCTTGTGGCTGGACAATCCAGAATGCGACTGCCCCCAGAACTGGCGCAAACACAATCGTCATGGCCCAGAGTGCGCGGGGTGTTTCTGCAAGGCTACGCTGACGTAGTCCGAACAGGGCGATGATACTGAGAACCGGCCAGAGAATAATGATCAGGATTAGGAACAGATTTACCAGTTGGGCGATAAGTAGAAATGTGTTTACTTGCATAACCTAACCCGCCGCTTGTGCCAGACCCACAAAAAAGAAGATCAACCCCAGGATAAATGGCACCACAAAGAACAGCACCAGCAAGATCAGCGGTGTGTTTGAACGCTGCTCATTTGTGTCGGGAATGATAGCCCAGGCAAGCAGATAGCCCAGGCCCCCCGTGCCACCCAGGAAAAAGAAGATGACCCAGGCCACTCGAATAATGGTCGGGTCCAGGTCGAAGTGGCGACCCAGGCCGGCACAAACACCCGCAATGACCCGGTTATCCAGGGGACGGCGTAGCTTGCCGGTTGTGCGCGTTGTGTCAGTCATAATTGAAATGCCTTCTGCTGAACTTCTCCTCTGCCCCGTCTTTGCATATGTCATGCCAGCGTCGTTTACCGGAGTTACGCGGTTCCTAACCCGGAAGTTGATATCGCCTCCGGCAGGGTGGAAGATTTCATTCTTTACCCGGAAGTTGATATCGCCTCCGGCAGGGTGGAGGATTTCATTCTCTTTCACAAAAAATTTGCACAAAGTGTAAATTTTTTGTGAAAAAGAAACAAAAGTACCATGCTGCCGCAGGCGAATCGGGCTTCCATCTGGTCAAACATCCGGTTTGAATGCCTATCGCGTAAGTCCTGTTATTCATCAGAGACATTTTCTGTGGGTTTTAACTCCTGGTGCAGCAGCAGCACATAGATCAGCGCCAGGATGCCCGCAAAGGTAAACCACTGCAGCGCATACCCCAGGTGCGGCCCTTCGTCCAGCGTGCCGGGTTCGACCGGTTGCGGCAGGGTGGTAGCGTCGGTTCCGGGGAGGGGTGTTTGTTGAATAAAGATTGGCAGGAGGGGGTAGGGTACCTGCGTCTGGATCTGCGCAATATCGACCCGCAGCCAGGCGTCGATGCGGGTTGCGTCGGGAAGCGGCAGGTCAGCCGGTGCCAGCGGACTGTCGGGCCGGGGTTGGGTGCGGCGGGCAATGCCCGCAACCGTCACCGTTTCGTCGGGAAGGGCATAGTCGTCCCAGGCAGCCGGTTGGGCCTGCGACTGCGGCAGCCAGCCCCGGTCAATCAGGACAGCGGTATCACTCCCGGCGATGCGGAGCGGGGTCAGCAGGTGAACGCCGTCAATGCCGTTGAACTGCTGGTTCCGCCAGACGATACTCGCCGCATGATCATACGTCCCGGTAGCGCGTACCCGCCGAAAATGCAGCGCAGCGGGATCGACCGGATCGCCGGTCAGGGTGACGCCGGGTTGCTCCAGGGCGGCAAGAGTGGCGGCGTTGTGGGCGCGTTTTTCCTCAAGGCGGCGCAACTGCCAGAAGCCCAGCCGGATCAGCAGAAGTACCAGAGCCAGAGCCAGCAGATGTTTGAGCAGCCAGCGTTTGCTAAGTAATTGCATAAGCAGTGGGTATCGCAATCCTGAATTGGTTGTAAACTACTTTTTAGGGATTTGCTCGCAACCGCCCGATGAAGTCTGCGTTTTTAATCCAGATGTCGATGATCAGGAGTCCCGGCTTCAGCCGGAGCAGGCTTTCCCAACAGTATGCCGCTGCCGAGGCAGGCATCCAACCGGCTAAAGCCGGGAATCCCGGATGGCATGTCCGGGGTATTTGCTCAAAGTTCATAAGGCAGCACTACAACAAATGTAAGGTTGCTCTATTACTATACCATAACTTGACATAAAAATTCCCTTCGCCCGACCAGTGTCGAATGGATGTTACCGATACTACCCATGATACCCTTTTTCGCAACTATGCAACTATGCGGAGTTACGACATTTGCCGGATTTTGTGGTATACTTGCAACGGTAGCCAACCCCTATAACACCGTGAGGCGTGCAGCAGTGGCCCTCGGTACTGACCTCTTTGTCTACTCACCGAACCTTCATGTGCAATGAAGACATGAAGAGCGTATGTTTCGTATGATCAAGTATGGTTTGCCGGTATCTGCACCGGTCTTCCTATGAGTTCCGCCTGAGTTGCTTCATTCCGGCAAATGCAGGAGCAGGCCGCTGTGGAACCTCGCCTTGCATACTGACAGACCCGGCGAGCGTCAGTTGGCTTTGACAGATGCTGTAATGATTGCGGCACCTGTCGCTATTACACCTGTCTTTACGCTGTTCGCATGAAAGGATTAGCTCGGATGGGCCAGCCTTTCTTCTGATACAAGGATACATCTTTGAGTTTTGATTCATTTGGACTTCACACATCATTGCTGGCGCAGGTAGCGCGCCAGGGTTACACCGCGCCGACACCAATCCAGTCGGCAGCAATCCCACCTATTCTCGAGGGACGCGATGTCATTGGTCTGGCGCAGACCGGGACCGGCAAGACGGCGGCGTTTGTGTTGCCGATCCTGCAGCAGTTGCTCCAGGCGCGCGCCACTGGCACACGCGCGCTGATCATCACGCCCACCCGCGAACTGGCGGCGCAGATCCATGCGGCCGTCGTTGCGCTGAGCAAGGGCACGAATGTGCGTAGCGCCACGGTTTATGGCGGCGTGAGTATGGGGCCGCAAGAGCGGGCACTGCGCTCGGGGTTTGATATCATCGTTGCCTGCCCCGGCCGGTTGCTTGATCATATTGATCGTGGCTATGTTCGATTGGATGGGTTGCAGACGCTGGTCCTCGATGAAGCTGATCGTATGCTGGATATGGGGTTCCTGCCGGCAATCAAGCGCATCCTGGCACGGCTACCGGCGCGCCGGCAGACGCTGCTGTTTTCGGCCACCATGGGGGCCGAGATTGAGAAGCTCGCCGCCGGTACAACGCGCAACGCTGCCCGCATTCAGATTGCTCCATCGTTGCCGGCAACGACGGTGACGCATGCCATCTTCCCCGTTGCGGCAACCCAGAAGATGGATCTGCTGCTGGAACTGCTTCAGCATACATCAACCGAGTCGGTATTGGTGTTTACGCGAACAAAACATCGGGCCAATCAGGTGGCGGCGCGGCTGGAACGTGCGCGCTACAGTGTGGCCCGGCTCCATAGCAACCGCTCTCAGAATCAGCGGCAGATTGCCCTGGATGGGTTTCGCAAGGGGACGTTTCAGGTGCTGGTGGCGACCGATATTGCCGCGCGTGGTATTGATGTCACCAGCATCTCTCATGTTATTAACTATGATATTCCCGATACAACGGATGCCTATATTCACCGCATTGGACGTACCGGCCGGGCCACCCGCACCGGTGATGCCTTTACCCTGGTGACGCCGGAGGATCAGGTGATGGTGCGGACGATTGAGCGGGCGATCAAGCAGCCGTTGGAGCGCCGGGTTATCAGCGGGTTTACACAGCCGGGTTCCGTTTCCGCTGCGCCATCCCCGGCTGCTTCCTCGCCCAAAGCGGACAGCCGGGCAGCGAAGGGGACAACGCCACGCAAATCCACTTCCGGAAAGCCTGCGCAGCAGCGTGCCCCGGAGGGTCGGCGAGAATCTTCCCCCCCGCGCAAGCGGTCACGCAACCAGCGCTTTGGGGGGAATGCTCAACGTGAGCAGCACCGTTACGACGACGCGCGCTGAGTCGCGGGCATGCAGAAAGGCGTGGGAGCGGGTCCAGGTCACATGTGGCCTGGACCCGCTCCGGCTTTACCCCGCTGTCCGGCAGGGCAGTACACATGCCATCACCTGCTCAACCAGCTCGGCGCGGCTGGGCATTGCCAGGAGTGGCAGCAAGTTGGGCAGCGCGAAGTAGTCCCCACCAAACTCCCAGACCGTCAGCGGTATGCCCGCCCGCTGCAGACTGGTCAGGAAGCCCTGGCTGCTACCGCCAACCCCGACGATGATCACCTGTGGGCCATGCCCGACCTCGCGGGCATACTCCTCGTATGCGGCGACGAAGTAGGGGTGGGTGTTCTCGCCCATGTCGGTGATGATGACCACCTGCTCGACATAATGGCGCTCGCGGGTCAGCTTCGCCAGCGGTGCGCCGATGCTGGTCGAGCCGTTCGCGCGAACCATCTTGAAGGCCTGCTCCCAGGCGCTGCGCTCGATACCCCGGGCCTGAACCTCGAAGACATCGCTGTCAAAGGCCAGGACACGGAAGTCGTCACAGACGGCGCTGATCAGGGCGGCGACCTCCTTAGCCACCGCAATCGCCTGGGTCATACTGCTGCTCTTGTCCACGAACAGCGCGGTCGGGCGTGCGATGCGGGCAATCTGCGCCACCCGCCGGTCGGTGACTTCCGTCAGTACCGCTGCGGTCTCCTCCGCAAGCTCTACATGCGCCATGGCACGGGTGGCCTTGAGCGTCGAGACGCGCCGGTCCTGCTCGGCCTCCTTCAGCCGGGCCTCGATCAATGCCTTGACCTCGGGGCTGTCGAAGGCACCGCGCTTCTTGAGCGCTGCCAGGTGGTTGATCACCTCCTGCGGCGTCATCACCTCAATTAGCGCAACCAGCACGCTCGGCGTCACCGTCTTGAGCGCACCAACGGCGGTGGTGTAGGGAATGCGCTGCTCAACGATCAGGCGGGCCTGCTCGGCGGGTGTGCTGGTCTGGGCCAGCAGCTTGAGCTGGTAGAGCCGGCTGTCAACCGGTGGCTGCCCGTCGAACAGGATGGCCTGAGCGCGGGCGTTGGGCGCGATACGCAGGCCGGCGTAGAGATGCTTCAGGCTGTCGCGGCTACGCAGCGCGGCGCGGTCGAAGCGCTTTGGGTGGGCCTCCAGGTTGCGCAGGTAGCTAACAACCGCGCTCTTGAAGCTGCGTGGCACCTTGCCAATCGCTACCTTGGCGTGATCCAGCGCAGCGGCAACCATATGGGGCGGCAGGCGCTGCAGCAGTACCCAGCCCGCCTCACGATGCTCGAAAAAGTCGCTGGTCAGCAGGTGGGCCACGAACAGCACCTTGTGGTCGCGGACCTCGCCCCGCTCGCTGTACCAGGCTGCCAGGTGCCCATAGAAGAGCGGATCGCGCTCGATGCCGCTCTGATGCAGCGGAGCCAGGGAGTTTAGCTTGCCGTGGGGCGTGGTCAGGAACGAGTTCAGCATCTGGATGCGGACATCAAGCTCGGTCATGGTTGCACCTCTTTTCTGATAGGGTACAGGGTACAGGTTGCAGATTGCAGGGTACAGGTTGTAGCCGGCAATGACAACGGGGCGCTGCCATAGCTCGTTCCCTGATGGGTGAGCTATGGTGCGCCCCGTCGTTAGCAGTGAGAAATGGCAAGAGACGTACCAGTTAGCATAGCGGCCTTGCGGCAAACGGTGGAGCCATCCAGCCCCGGGGAGGATTTGAACCTCGTCCTCTTTTAGGAGGATACCAGTGTGTACGCTATGCCGGTCAGAGTACGTCCCTGCTTCCACATGCACAACATGAACAGGGCGCATACAAGTTGGACGATTGTCAAAATCTCGTTGATCGTTGTGGCGGATTTGTAATTCATTTGTTACTCGCGGTTGTATGATATGTACAAATAACTTGACCTGGACTTAGCCAAAACGAACAAAGATGTTTGGGAGACCAGGCCATTGCTCTGATGTGAGAACGCGCGAGTGATGATGCTCGCATAGCAAGGAGAGTTGTATGTTTACCCGCACGATCACCTCATCCAACCGCCCGACCGACGTTTCGTTTGATGACATTGCTGCTGATTTGCGTGCGCTGTATGGTGGCATGGATGCCCCTGTACACGCTGACGAAATCATTATGGATATTCAGGCACTCTACGCCGGCGACGATCTCCCCCTCAGCCTGAGCGATCTTGCTGCGGATGTTCGGGGTTTGTATGGCGACCTTCCGATTGAGGAAGCGGAGCTTATGACTGATTTCCAGGCGCTCTACGCGGCCTGATCTGATACACTGTTCACTGTTTGTGCGATACGCCGGGAGCCAGCACAATTACTGGCTCCCGGCGTCGTTTGTCTGGCTCCAGCTTCCCCGCTTACCCGTAGAAGGCGACCGGGCGTACGATGATGGCCCATGGCTCGCGTACGATCACATAGTCCTCCAGATCGGCGACAGTGCAATCGTAGCGGCGTGCCAGCGCGGTGCGCAACTCGACATCGCTCACACCCGGCTGGAGTTCCAGGGTTGCCAGGTCCAACTCCTCGCTACGACCGTTGAAGCGAACATGTAGTCGGGTCTGTGTGTCTGTCAGCATAGGTACCTCCGTGTGTAAGGGTTAGGGGTTAACGGTTAGGGGGTAACGGTTAGGGGTTACGGGTTATGAATTCAATCCTTAAATTAACCTGTAAATACTAACCCCTAACCCGTAACCCCTAACCTCCGCTCAATTTGGTACGGGGAGCGGGTCTCGAACCCACAACCTCGCGCTCCCGATGCGCGTGCGCTACCACTTGCGCCACCCCCGTGTGTAAGGGTTAACGGGTAACGGTTAGGGGGTAACGGTTAGGGGGTAACGGTTACGAATGGAAGTCCCAAAGTAACCCGTAACCCGTAATCCGTAACCCGTAACCCCTAGCCGTTACATTGGAGCCGCCGCCCGGATTTGCACCGGGGCCCCCGCCGTACCAGGGCGGTGCTCTGCCTGCCTGAGCTACAGCGACATGGTTGGTCCGGTCGGATTTGAACCGACAACCTTCTGTGTATCAGACAGATGCGCTGACCAGTTGCGCCACGGACCAGAAAGATGCTGGTTGGTCCGACAGGACTTGAACCTGTAACCCCGTGTATGTCGTACACGCGCTCTGCCGTTGAGCTACGGACCATGAACTGGCTGGCCTGGCAGGACTCGAACCCGCAACCCTGTGCTTCGAAGGCACCTGCTCTCTCCGGTTGAGCTACAGGCCAGTGACAACTGCTTTGTCGTTTTACATGTCGCGTTGATGCACAACACAGCACTCAAAACTCAAAATGGTGCTCCTGGCAGGATTCGAACCTGCACTCCACAGCTTCTCGTACTGCTGCCTCTGCCGTTGGGCTACAGGAGCGGAACTGGTGCGTCAGGAGGGATTTGCACCCCCTCAGCCGAATGGCGGCGGTTTTACAGACCACTGAGGCTCTCTCACGCCCAGGCTGACGCATATTCTGGTGTAGCGTACAAGTTACGCCGGCGGTTCGGTCACAATCCAGGATTCGAACCTGGGACTCACTGATTAACGATCAGTTGTGCTACCACTGCACAAATTGTGTACGCCTGCGCGATGGGAGTACGCTACACTCCGGTTGGTGCCCTCAGCAGGACTCGAACCTGCACTGGACCGCTTCTGAGACGGCTACCTCTGCCGGATTGGGTTATGAGGGCTGGTGACCCTGGCCGGTGATGATCCGGCTCCTTGTGTTTGAAAGACACATGTCCTGACCAGCGTAGACGACAGGGCCATTGGCTGCAGCGGATGGAGTCGAACCATCGCATTCCTGTTTCAGAGACAGGCGTTTGTACCGGCACAAACTACGCTGCATGACTGGTCCGCCCGGCAGGTTTCGAGCCTGCGACGCCCTGCTTTTCAGACAGGCGCTCTGCCTCTGAGCTACGGGCGGATAGCGGCAGATGGTGTACAAGTTGTGCGGGCGGGTTTCGCGCTCTGCCATTTGAGCTACCCCCCGGAATGGTCGAGGGGACCGGACTCGAACCGGTAACTACGCACTTATGAAGTGTGTACGCCCATCCGATTGGAGTACACCATCTGCCGAATGGTGGACCTGGTGGGTCTCGAACCCACGACCTCCGCGCTGCCGGCGCGGTGCGCTCCCAACTGCGCCACAAGCCCGTTGGCTCCTCGACCAGGATTCGAACCTGGAACCTACTGATTAACAGTCAGCCGCTCCACCAGTTGAGCTATCGAGGAATAAGAACCGAGAACTAAGAACCGAGAACTGAGAACTGAGAACCGAAAATTGACAGGACTTACGCGGTCGGTTCCAAACCAGGCGTCTGCCTGGACAACCGGCACGATTCGCCCCGGCAGGGCGGAAAATATCATGTCTTTTTCAGGAAAATTTGGCTCGGAGAGCCAAATTTTCCTGAAAAAGACAAACAAGTACCATGTTGCCGCAGGCGAACTACGCCATTATTGGGAGCAAACGGCCTGTTTGAACGCGCACTGCGCAAGTCCTGAAAATTGAGAACTGAAAATTGAGAACTGAAAACTGAAAACTGAGAAACGATATTTAGTTGTTAAAGGACATGCCATAACCGAAAAGTGTTGGCACGAGCGGAAGGATTCGAACCCTCACCGCGCGGTTTTGGAGACCGCCGCTCTTCCGTTGAGCTACGCTCGCCCGTTTTTAAGTTTTGAATGATAGTGCAAACGTGCAACGTGCAACGTGCAAACGTGCAACGTGCAACGCAAATGGTGCCCCCGGCTGGACTCGAACCAGCACTCGTCAGCTTTTAAGGCTGCCGCCTCTGCCATTGGGCTACGAGGGCAACGGCTTCGTAGTTTTGAATGATGAGTGGTGAGTTTTAAGTTGAGTGATCCTCAAGCGTTCGATACTCAGCACTCAAAACTCAAAACTCAGCACTCAAAACTTAAAACTCCCATGGTACCCCTGGCAGGATTCGAACCTGCACCGGACAGTGTTTGAGACTGCTGCCTCTGCCGTTGGGCTACAGGGGCGCTACTGGAACGGGAGCCTGGATTCGAACCAGGACAGCAACATTCAAAGTGTTACGGCCTACCGTTAGCCGACTCCCGTGCTGGTCCCGTTGGGAGGACTTGAACCTCCAACCGTGCGTTGATGAGACGCCTGCGCTGCCGATTGCGCCACAACGGGTGCTGGTCCTGTCGGAGGGATTCGAACCCCCAACCCTGCGATTAAGAGTCGCCTGCGCTGCCGGTTGCGCCACGACAGGACGATTGGTACGGGAAGCGAGATTCGAACTCGCACCTCACTGCTTGGAAGGCAGGTACTCTCGCCGATTGAGCTATTCCCGCACTGGTGCCGCCGGAGGGATTTGAACCCCCATCTCCTCGCTTAAAAGGCGTGTGCGTTGCCGTTACGCCACAGCGGCTTTTTGTCTGTAGTCTGTAGTCCGTAATCTGTAGTCTGTAGTCTGTAGTCCGTATCCCGTAACCCATAGTTCACAAGTGGGAGCGGCGGCGGGAGTCGAACCCGCCTCCTTCTGGTTATGGGCCAGATGCGCCACCGCTGCGCTACGCCGCATCGCTTAAAGAACTGCGAACCGAGAACTGCGAACTCAGTATTCAAAACTTAAAACTCAAAACTCGAAACTCAACATGGTAGCCCTGGCGGGAGTCGAACCCGCGTCGCCCGATTGAGAGCCGGACATCCTGACCGTTAGACGACAGGGCCACTGGTGGACCAGCCGGGGATCGAACCCGGATTACAGCATTGCGAACGCTGTGTCTTCCCGTTAGACCACAAGCCCACTGGTGGATCGGCAGGGAGTTAAACCCTGATCTCGGCGGTGCAAACGCCGCGTCATCTCGTTAGACCACCAACCCGTTGGAGCCTCCCGCCGGATTTGAACCGGCAACCTGCTGTGTACGAAACAGCCGCACTTGCCTGTTGTGCTAGAGAGGCTGGTGAGCGCCCCAGAGGGGTTTCGATCCCCCTACTGACGGTTGACAACCGACGATGATAGCCATTTCACCACTGGGGCACAGAGAGAGCACTACCCGGACAGCGTGTTCATTGCAGGACATAGCGGCCTGTCCAGATCCACTCGGCGCGAACACGAAACCGCTTCATGGCTGTGAACCTATGCTTTACCTGCGCATGTGCTCCGTGAGCTATGTACGCCGTGCGTACTGGCGGGAGAAGCAGGAGTCAAACCTGCAAGGCTTACGCTCGACCGTTTTCAAAACGGGTGCCGTCGTCACATCGGCTAGTTCTCCCAATGATGGCGGAAGGAAGAGGAGTCGAACCTCTACAGCTTGCGCCGCCCGGTTTCCACGCGGGTGCCGTCGCCCATCGGCTGGTCCTTCCAGGTTGGTCGAGGCGGTAGGATTTGAACCTACGACTGCTCGCTCCCAAAGCGAGGGCTCTGCCTGGCTGAGCTACACCTCGACATCTAAAACGTGAAACGTAAGACATGAGACATATGGCGGAAGGAAGAGGAGTCGAACCTCTACGGCTTGCGCCCGACCGTTTTCGAGACGGCGACCGACACCAATCGGTTGGTCCTTCCAGGATGGCGGAGGATGAGCGAATTGCACGCCCGCGTCGCTCCCGCGACGGCCTACCATTAGCAGTGGTGCCCATTACTTCTCTGGCAATCCTCCATAGAGACCCCGGCAGGATTCGCACCTGCGTCCGGTGGGTTGCAGCCACCTGCCTTGCTCCTCGGCCACGGGATCATTGGTGTGGGTGGACGCATCGGACTTGAACCGATACCGCCTGCGTTCACAGCGCAGTGCTCTGCCGATTGAGCTAGCGCCCACACAGTGAGTGGAGTCGGCGGGACTTGAACCCCCGTCGGTGGTCTGTCGCACCGCGGCTCGGTCGTTGAGCGACAACCTCACACTATTCCACTTCGTCTTGCACATCGTTTTGTGTTTCGTCTGGATTATTGCTATTCAGTTGTTCGTGTGCCGCCGTGTGTGTCGTGTGTTTCTTCGTTGTCAGGAGTATAGCATGGTCCATAAGGGTTGTCAAGGGGTCATTTCGTGAATTTAACGTTTAATTTTGGGTCAGTGGGGTTTCTTGTGGTTTAGGAAGGTGAAGTGACGAAGGGCGGAAGACGAAGGACAAATGACAAATGACGAAGGACGGTGGATGAAGGACGAGGGATGCGGGGTGGCGGACAAAGGATGGAGGACGAGGGTCAGGTGATGCTGGGAGCAACGACTGGTTTCAGTGGGGACAGGTGATGCGGTCTTTCGCTGTTCAGCGGGGTGCAAGCGAAAGACCGAACAGGTGAAATGCCGATCCTTAGCCTGGATAGGGCAGCACAAAGAATAACATCACCAGGAAGAAGGTCGTATTGCCCAGGAACACTGCCAGGTGCCAGATCTCATGGTTGCCAAAATAAGGTGGAAAGGGATTGGGTTTTCCCCGCGCAAAGATCACGGCTCCCAGCGTGTAGAAGAGCCCGCCCAGGCCCATCAGGGCAATTGCGCCGACGCCGAGGCGGCTGTAGATCGGGTAGATAAAGGGCAGTACCAGCCATCCCATCAGAATATAGCTCGCATTTGAGAAGAGCACCGGTAGTTGCGTAAAGAAGATCGATTTGATGGTGATGAAGAAGAGCGCCAGGCTCCAGACAATGCCAAGTAACACCCAGCCAGTTGCCCCCGAAAATATCGTCAGGCAGAACGGCGTATACGTCCCGGCGATTAACAGATAGATGGCACAGTGGTCAAGGATGCCAAAAACGCGCTTGTATTTTCCAAAAAGGAGAAAGAAATGTAAAAGACAACTGGCAATAAACGAGAGTAACAGACTGATACCATAAATGGAAAAGCCGACAATATGTAACCACTTCTGGTCAACTGCTGCCAGGGACACTAAGACGGTGAGAACGGAGATAGAGAGAATAGCGCCAATAAGATGGCTGACAGCATTAAAGTATTCATTGCTGTCCAGCGAGGATATCATCGGGTCCATATGATGTTTGGACAATTGCATTGAAACCTCCTGCATGCGCTGCCGCACAGGATGCGTTACCGCTCACCGGCAGCCCGTGCAGATTATACCATGCGCAAAAACGTAACAATACATCTTGTGATGTAGGGAAAATGACACGGCTCGTGCTATTATTGAACAGCATCACCGTCAACACTTATGCAATAATGTTTTGATACAACCGGGTAAACATCACAGATGTTATGCAGGAGCCGGCAGTATAAACGCTGCCCATGGCTCGCTGCTGTGATTGATCCAGAGGAGATACAAGCCGTGCAGCCAACAACACTATTTTCAGCACAATCGCCGGCAATGATGGCGTTTCTACGGGATGTGTCCGTTTTTAATACCCTGCCGGACAGTGCGTTGGCAGAGATTATGCCCCTACTCCGTCCAGTTACCGTCCCGGCAGGTACAGCGATCGTTACCAAGGGTGAGCCGGGGGATTGTATGTATATCATCGTTGAGGGCAAGGTCCGGGTTCACGATGGTGATCTGATTTTTAACTACCTGTGTGAGCATGAGGTATTTGGGGAAATCTCGCTGCTCGATCAGGAGGAACGTAGCGCCAGCGTGACGGCCGAGGTTGAGACCTGGCTGTACCGGCTGGATCAACCGGCGCTCTATGAGCTGATGCGCCATCAGCCGGCCGTCGCGCGCGGAATTATCCAGGTGCTTTCGGGGTACCTGCGTGAACTGGCCCGGGATATGGCCGATGACTTTGCGTATATGCAGCAGTTTGCACAGGTGATCCAGGCAGCGCAGGCGGTTGAGGCGGGTACCTACCAGGAGGATATGCTCGACGCCGTGGCTCATCGGCCCGATGCGCTGGGCCAACTGGCGCGCGTGTTCCAACAGATGGCCCGACAGGTGCAGGCGCGTGAGTCGCACTTGCGCCAGCAGGTTGAAGCCCTGCAGATCCAGATTGATAAAGGGCAGTATACGCACCAGGCCGAGTTGATCACGGAGACGGACTATTTCCGCGACTTGCAGCGGCTTGCGCGCAACCTTCGCCAGGAGCGCCACCTGCATGCCGGTCTAACCAGGTAGGGACATGCCGGTATGCAGCAGCTATGCGATTGGAATGTACATCAGACCGCTGATATGAGTCGCATGACACCTGGCACACTGGCGAAACTTCTCCGCTCGGTGCCAGGTGTGGCGGCGCAGGTAGAGCACACCGTTCAGCGTGACCTTTGCTCCCAGAACTATGCCGCGATTGCCTCCGGTTCCCACTGTACGGTCGTAACCGGTTCCTGCCGGATCAACACATCGGCGGTTGTGTAGGGGAAGGGCGGCTGCCAGTCTGGAGCCGGTACCGCAAACTGTGCCGGATCGAAATCGCCATATTCCGCGACAGTCTGGACATCACTGTTGAGGAAGACCCCGCCGTTTGTGACATCCTCCACCGCCCGAATTGGTAGAAGCATATGCCGCTCCCGATTGGACAACCGGGCAGCGACGACAAGCTCACGCACCCCCCGATCCGCCGGATCGATGACCAGACGTTCAACCTGACCCAGCGGTATGCTATTGGCATAGACGGACTGGCCGATACGTGGTTGGAGCACGCGTTGGGCCCATGGGTCAAACACGACACCCGGAGCGCGTACCTCGTTGATGATTCCGCGCACGCCGGGTACGCCGGCAGTAGCTTCTCCCGCCGCGTTGCGTGCCTCGGCAGTGGTCACTTCCCCCCCCAGCGTAACAATACCATACGCAACCCGGACAAATACCCGCAGGCCATGGAGACGCGAGTCGTTTGCCAGTGCCTGTGCCACCGCGTTGACCAGTTCCCCATCCGCAATAATCGCGTTTGTCACACTGCGCACGCCCGGTACCGCGCGAGCAACCTGCTCGGCCTGCATCTGGTCGGCGGTGGTGCGGGTATGCCCCCGCAGGACGACATGCCCCCCGCTGACGGTGACACCGATCGTGTAACTATCGTGAGTGCGCACTGGTGCATGCTCCCAGAGCGTCCGCTCAACATCGTCGCGGATCGCCTGGTCTCGCCGGTAGATCTCCAGTTTGTCAACTTCTGTCTGGGTCGCTGTCAGCCGGATGCCGCGTTCATCAATCTGCTGCACCAGATTGGCGGGGACCAGCAGATCCGGCCGCAGCGGGTTATTCTGGCGGATAACGAGGTGCTGCAGGTCTCCGGCCGGGCTGACCAGCAGCCGCTCAAGCCGACCGGCGCGGCCCGCAGTGCTGTGAACCGGCAGTCCGTGGCGCAGTATCTGCAGCTCCGTTGCCGGGACCGCGAATGGCTGCTCCAGTTCGGTGCGGGTGCAGCTCAGGCGTACCGCCTGATCGTCGGCGGCGGCGACATGTGCCAGTGGGATAATGCTATCGTGGGGGGGGAACATCCGGCGGCGGATACCCAGGGCGGCCACGCGCTGCTGCTGTGGATCGAACATAATCTGGCGCAGATGACCGACGGTTCCATCGGTGGCAGCAACCGGGGCACCGAGGCGTAGTTCCAATCGTGGTTCGCTCATCATACTTCTCCTTTGATTGATCAAATGGCACACGGGTGGAGCCACTCTGCTTCCACCCGGCCCGGACCAGAAGAGGATGAATGATACTCTCTGGATCGCAATATTTATTGTTCTATGTATTATAGGAATAGGAATGCGGATTTTTGTTAGAGCTATGTTAGCGTAGCGTTAGCGTTCTGTTTATGCGGAAGGGATAGCGCGAACAAACCCCGGCTCCAGCATCATTTGATGCATAGAACCGGGGATTAACTGGGGTATAGGCTGCGGTTGCAGCTTCAGCTACTCGGTCGTCTCCGCCGGGGCGGTGGCGGCGGTGATACCCAGTGACTCGCGCACCTGCTCAAAATCTTCCTGGCTCCAGGTTGTTTCCGGGCCAATGCCGATCATCATAAAGACGCGATCACCCTCCAGGATTGCCAGGGCAACCCGGCCCTGTATTTCGCCCAGTTCCGGATCGGTTCCGCTGATGCTGACGGCCACGCCATCGCTGCCACCAATCGTGATATCTTGCCGATCCGAGACGGTAATATCGGTATCTTCGGACTCCGGCTCGGCCAGCATCTGATCGAGCAGGGCATCAATGGTATCCTCGTCAATGTCCGTGCTGACATCCATTGCGCCGAGAATCGTTTCTGACGGGCCGAAGACCATAATGATCCCCTCAGCATCGGCCGATTCGGGATCGACTCCTTCGGGAACCAGCATTGCGGTGCCGACGCCCGCCGTTGCTTCGCCGACATTGGTGGCAACCTGCCAGCCCTCCGGCGGTGTGAAGGTAAAGCCGGCATCATTGACAACCTCACCGCCCGCCGGCATCGCCTCGTCCGGTAGCTCGTTTTCCTCCGGCGTGGCTGCCGCCGGTTCTTCGGTGGTTCCGGCTTCCTCCGCAGCAGATGTCGGCTCCATGGCCGCAGCGGTCGTCGGTTCTTCCATAACATCTGCGACCGTTGGCTCCGCAGTGGCAGCGGCTTCGGGAGCGTCACCCCCACCACAGCCGGCGAGCAGCAGTGCCCCAAGCAGCATCAGCGCGATCATTCGTACCGGCAGTGAGTGGGCCAACACCCTGATCCGAACGCGTTCCATTCAGTCTACCTCCTCTGTACTATTGTTTCCATCCAGCCACCATCATACCCGAAGTTGTTCTGTCCATGTACGGGTTGCATTTGAGACTATGCATAAACGAGACCATGCGTTATTCTTCAAATTCCGGCAGCGGTGAGAGTTTGCCGGCGTCACGGGCCCGTGCGCGGAGCAGCAGCGCCTCCAGGTAGCCGCGATTCTTGTCGGGGCGCTCCTGGCAGCGCAGGATTTTTTCATGATCTAGATGTTCGATCCGGTCATTCATTGCCCGGAGTGCATCGAAGGAGTTGATCAATGCACGCTCAACCGGCAGCCGCTCCGGGAAGATGTCGATGCCGAAGTAGCCGGTGTAGCCGCCCATCTTCAGCGCGTAGAGCGCCGCCTCACCGAGTTCGGGGCTGATAACTCCCACATCCAGATCCTGGTCATAGTTGCCCAGCGGCTGGCTGTTCCAGTGGGTGTGAAACAGCCGACCCTCCTCCATACAGAGGCTCAGGCTGGAGGCCGGGTCTTCGTAGGCCATCAAGAGATGCCCAATTTCGGGGTTGAGGCCCATCAGCGGCCTGCCCTGCCCCAGAAGATCCTGGTTCGCGGCACTGGTCAGGCCGGCTTCGACGTTGCGGCAGCAGAGCAGGCCATCGCTGGTGGTCGGAACGAGAATGCGCCCGCGCGGCTCGTAGGGTTTGGGTTCCAGCGCGATGCGCACACCGGGCACGGCATCCAGTGCGGCTGCCAGGCCGGTGTTAAAGCGCCAACGCATCGCGGGCAGATCGAGACCAAACGAGTTTTCATAGCCGTCGATCCCCGGCCAGACCACCGCGAAGTCGGTCCCCAGTTCCTGATTAAGCTGGAGCGCCTCGCGGGTGCGCTGGATCGCCGCCGCGCGCACTTCCGGGATGGGGTTGGAGAGGCTGCCCCACTCCCAGCATGCATCGTAAAACAGGTTCGGGATCACTGTAAGCAGTCGGATACCTGTGTCGCGGATAAAATCCTGGTAGAGCGGCAGGTTATGCTCGTTAATCTCATTGGGATAGTGCGCTTCGATGGCGGACAACCCGGCGTCCTTGAGTTGCGCCGCGCGCGTGAGGATCTGCTCAATGCTGCCGCGCGGACCGTAGGGCTCGTGGAAGCGCAGACCGGCGGGAAAGAAAAACCAGACCCCGGCGCTAAACTTGAGATCCAGCGAAAATGACTGCATATGCCGAATCAACTCCTCGGTCGTACGTGGGGCATGCTGCGGCGCATGTGGAAGAAGTGGCATAGGGTACGTCTCCTTTGACTTACAGGCGTTACACGGTTCCGAACCCGGAAGGAAATTTCGCCTGTGGCAGGGTGGAAGATCCCCGCTGCCGCAGGCGAGTCTGGATTCTATCTGGTCAAACGTCCAGTTTGAACATCCACCGCGTAAGTCCTGTGATTGATTGTACCATGCGTATGCCGGCGCAAAGAATCCCAAAGCCGCCGGATGCATCCGGCGGCTTTGGGTGAGCCCGGGAGGTGCGTAAAACTACCACTAACGACATAACCATCAGCATAAAACCATCGATGCCACCCGACGGTTTATTGTGTGGGAGGAGGATGCTGATGGGTAGCGGAACGCCGTTAGTGTTTAAGTTCTACTTGTGCCTATCTTATCAAACTGAGTTACAACCGAGTAACGGAAATGTGCGAATCGGTGACAATTGTGTGTTTTGGTACAAATTTAGGGCAAATTGCCGGCCAGATCAGGCGCGCCGGCTTCCACATGCACGCCGTAGAGCTCATCCACCAGGGCGTCGATAGCCGCATCGGTGGCGCTGATCTCCTGCTGCAACTGATCCGGCTGTGGGAGGGTTGCCGGGGTGCGCATCTGTAGTTGCATCGCCAGCATGTGCCGGACCAGAGTGACCAGCCGATCATGGCGTGCGATATCGGCGGGGTTTGTGAAATCGATCACCCGGATGGGGAGTTGCCGTAGCCGTGATAGTTTGACCTGGGCAAAGACGCGGCCCCGCTCATGGGCCAGTTCCTGGTAGCAACCGGCGATATAACGCGAGTTCAGAATGCCCAGCAGATACTCGATCTGGTAGGGTGACGGTGTGGTCGACACAATCGCCAGCAGGCTGCGCCCAAACCAGACGCCGGTCGTATCGAGTGTGGCAATAATGCGATCGGCGGTCTGGCGCAGCAGAAGCTTGGGTGCGGTTGCAAATACCTTCTGATGCAGATAGACCACCTCGCCGGGAAGGAGCAGGCTCTGGTAGTTGCTGCGGCAGTAGCGCGCGGTGTGGGGCGCGATCCAGTAGCGCCCGATATCGCCTCCTTTCCAGTACATTCGGTCGTCCGGATGCTCGGGTGGACCGATGTAGAACAATCGGCGCGCCAGGTCGCCCTGGCCTTTTGCCTGCATACCGACCCGCACCCGCTGATAGTTGATGCCCGCATCCATGCAGCGCACTCCCGGCCATTCGCCCAGTTTGACCGCTGGGGCAGTGCATGGTGGTGTCGCGGCAGCAAATTCCAGGTTGGCATTTGCGTGAAAAGCAAGCTGGCGAATTGGCTTGCCGGGTTGATCCGCCGCCAGTGCGGTGATGCGTTGCTCCGGCGGCATCGGCGCGAGCTGCAGCATGCACACCTGATAATCAGCCGCGGGTGGAGAGCGGCGCACGACAAACATGCATGCCGGGCTGGTGACGTCACTGAACAGATCGTCACCCAGATCGACCAGCACCTGGATCTGCTGCTGGAGCAGGAGCGTGCGCACATCGCGGGCCCGGTGCTGCCGTAGGAGTGAGCCGGGTACGATCATGCCCAGTATGCCGTCGCGTCGGGTCAAACCCAGTCCGGCATCAATAAAGAGTTTGAAGCTGTCGGTGTGGTCCTGCGTGCTGGCAGGATACCGGGCATGAAAGTAGTCCCGGTGCGTATCAATTGCGCCGCCCCAGGGTGGGTTCCCCAGTACCAGATCAAAGCCGGGGTTGGTGGCGGCAAACACGGCCGGGAACTGCCTGACCCAGTCGAAGGGGCGTACCGGGTTGGTCATGGAAGCCGGCCGCATACACGGGGATGCGGCAAAGTCCGGACCGAGCAGCGCATGACCGCACTTGATCTGCGCCTCCAGCTTGGGCCAGGCCGGTGCATGGGGCGACAGGTCGGGCTGCCCCTCCAGTAACATAAGCAGCAGCAGCAGTTGTGTCACCGTAACCGCCATTGGGTCGATATCCACGCCGTAGAGGTGGGTTTCCAGGATGCGGGCGCGCTCAACCAGCGTCAACCGCCATGTGCCGTCCGCTCCCTCTTCGATGTGGTCGGGGTGCTGCTCCGGCCCAACGCTGAGATAGCGATCATGGTACCAATCCAGCAGATACTGGTATGCGCCCAGCAGAAACGCGCCCGTGCCGCAGGCGGGATCGAGGATGCGCAGGCGTGGCCTGCTCGCTCGTTGACCGGGAGAGTGTTCTGCCAGCAGTGGGCCGACTGTCTGCCGGACCAGGTAATCTACCAGCGGCGGAGGCGTGTAGTACTGCCCCTGTGCCCGACGCGCATCCGGGCAGGCGTCCACCTCGATGGTGCCGTCCGGGGTTGTGCGTATGCTCGTTCCAGGCAACTGCTCGTAGATGCGGCTCAGGGTGGGAATGGAAAGGTGCGCGTATGCATTCGCCATATCAGCGGCGATATGTGCGATAACCCGGCGTAGCGGCGCATCGGCAATGGTGCCGGCCAGGTTTTCTACCCGTTCAGCGCTGCATGGGTGGGGATAAAAAAGTTCCCCCAGGCGTGGGGCGATCTGCGGGCCGGCCAGCAGTGACCGCATCCCCTCATCAGCACCATCCCGCGCCGCGCGGATATGCAGAAACAGCAGGCGGGCAATGGTCTGCTGAACGGCCTGGGTCAGCGCGTACGGCGGGACCGCCGGCTCCCGCTCCAGGATCGCCCGGGCCAGCGTGGTCTGCCAGGTGGTGATCGCCTGGCTCAAGTGGTCGGGTACGCCGGAGGCAGCGGTACGCCGGTTCATGCGGGTTCCTGGCTCCTTCTTTGCATATCTTTCATTAACACGCGTTACGCGGTGTGAATTGCTCCGGCCTCGTGCCAGACCCGAACGCCGGCTTCGCCTGCGGCAGCGTGGTACTCCTTGTATTCTTGTTTCAAAAAAATTCACGTTGTGAATTTTTTTGAAACAAGATCGGGTTTCTTCCACCCTGCCGGAGGCTGAAATGCCTTTCAGGTCAGGGACCGCGTAACTCGTGTCATTGACACGAGTTACGTGGTGGGAGTTTGGACCACGAACACCACGACATGAGCGAACACCGCGAAACGTCCAATGCTCACCTGCATCATGCGATCCCGGTTGGTGGCGGATATCGCCTCCGACAGGGCGGAAGAACCCATCTTTTTTCACAAAAAATTTGCACACAGTGCAAATTTTTTGTGAAAAAAGATCAAAATGTACCATGCTGCCGCAGGCGATTCTGCCGTTCACCAGATGAAACGCCCGGTTTGATGAACCGACCGCGTAACTCCTGTCAATGAGTATAGAACGTGCATCCAGGATCGTCAATCGGGCTAATGCTACCGTACATCTTCTGTGGTACCATACCAGGGAGCCACGGAAGCCGGGAAAGGTCGTCATGCCCGGCAACCTGAAACCTGAGGAGTAAACAAGTGGGATTATTGGATGGTAAAAAAGGATTGGTGCTGGGAGTTGCCAATGAGCGTTCGATTGCCTGGGGTATTGCGCAGGCGCTCCACCGCGAAGGTGCGGACCTGGGCTTTACCTACCTGGGGGATGCCCTGGAGCGGCGCGTGCGTCCGCTGGCAACCAGTCTTGATGCAAAGCTAATCGAACCCTGCGATGTGGGGAGCGATGAACAGATCGATGCGTTAATGACGCGCGTGCGCGAAGTCTATGGCAGTCTGGATATTCTTATTCATGCGGTTGCGTTTGCCAACCGTGACGAACTCGACGGCTCGTTCCTGAAGACCAGTCGCGCGGGCTTTCGCACAGCGCTGGAGATCAGCGCCTACTCCCTGATTGCGCTGACCCGGGCAGCCGGCGATTTGCTGGCCCCTGGTGCCTCTATCATCACTATGAGCTATCATGGTTCCCAGCAGGTCATACCCAACTACAACGTGATGGGCGTGGCAAAGGCTGCGCTGGAAGCCAGTGTCCGTTATCTGGCGGCCGATGTGGGCCCGCGGGGGGTGCGGGTCAACGCCATCAGCGCCGGGCCGATTCGTACCCTGGCGGCCAGTGTTATCGGCGACTTTCGCGTGCTCCACCGGCAGTTTGCCGCGTCCGCTCCCCTGCGCCGCAATGTGACGAGCGCAGATGTCGGTAATACGGCGCTCTGGCTCTGTAGCGATCTTTCCAGTGCAGTAACCGGGGAAATCATCTATGTTGATGCAGGGTTCAATATTCTGGGGGTCCAGTTGGATGAGGGTGGGACAGGTGCCGGTTGAGCGGGGCACCCAGGCGTTATATCGGTGTACAATACATCTATCAGACTAACATGCAAGTGAGGTGCAACTATGCCACATCGTCTTACAACCCGCCTCCTACTCGTTCGTCACGCTGAGTCGCTGTCCAATGCTGCCGAGCGGTTGCAGGGCAGCGGGGATGATCCATTGACGTCTCGGGGTGAGGAACAGGCGCACCAGTTGGGTGCGTGGCTACAAACAAATGGTTCCCGTATTCACGCATTGTTCAGCAGTCCGCTGCGGCGCGCCCAGCGAACTGCTGATATCATCGGCGCGGTGCTGGGCCTGCCGGTGCAAACCCGTCCGGGACTGCGGGAGATTGGCATCGGAACATTGGAGGGGACGGACATGGCGACCTGGCGCGCAACGATCAAGAGTGGTACCTACACACCATGTCAGGGGGGCGAGGCGCCGTACGACTTTGTTGAGCGGGCACTGGGTACGCTGCATGGCCTGCTGGCTGCTAACGAGGACCGTACCATCCTGGTCATTACGCATGGGGCGGTGATCAGCGCCGCGCTGGCCTACTGGGTTGATCGGAATACGCTGCACTGGTCGCACTATGCGACAACGCAGAATACTGCCGTGAGTGAACTGCTGTTTGGCGAGCGGGTCGAACTGGTGCGCTACAACGATACGTCGCACCTGGCGGAGGAGTTGGTGTTTTAACGGCGTGCGTCTGTCTTATGGACTCTGAACATAAAAACCGGGCATTGCTGGATTGGAGTCCCGGCTTCCGCCGGATCAGGCGTTCCCGCCGTATGCCACTGTCCCGGCAGGCATTCCACCGGCGAATGAATGTTGCCTGTTGCATCCCGGGCTCGCCGCTCAGGAGTCCCGGCTTCCGCCGGATCAGGCGTTCCCGGCAGGATGCTGCTGTTCCGGCAGGCATTCTACCGGCGAAAGTCGGGACTCCCGGTCATTTCATATCCGGGCTATTTCCAAAAATCATGAGATAAACCTATGCCGCCGGCATGCTGCTTCAAACCGGTTCCCCCACCCACTCTTTCCCCAACCAGTCCCGGTAGACCTCGGCAAAGCGTCCCGCGACAATGCCGGCGCGTACCTCGGCCATCAGGTTGAGCAGGAAGGCGATGTTGTGCAGGCTGACCAGTCGGATGCCCAGCAACTCTTTGGCGCGGAAGAGGTAGTGAATGTAGGCGCGCGAGAAGGTGCGGCAGGTTTCGCAGGGGCATCCTGCTTGCAGTGGACCGTCATCCTCGCGTAGGGCGGCATTCGAGAGGTTGAGCTTCCAGTTGCGCTCCCGGTCACGTACCAGCGCCGTGCCATGCCGCCCCAGCCGTGTGGGGCTGACACAATCGAACATATCGATTCCCCGGGCTACGCACTCCAGCAGGTCGTCCACATCGCCGATGCCCAGCAGATGCCGCGCCATCCGGTCGGGCGTGTGCGGCACGCTCATATCCACGACGGCGTACATCTGCTCCTTGTGGTTGCCCAGCGATCCGCCGATGGAGAGCCCATCAAACGGCAGCGCGCCGATAAACTGGGCACTCTCACGGCGCAGGTCGGGGAAGACGCCCCCATGGACAATCCCGAACAGCGCTTGCCGGGGCGGGAAATCCGCCGCAGACGGGGGGTAGACCTGCTGGTGATAGGTCAGGCAGCGCTGTTCCCAGATATGGGTACGGGCCATGCTCTGCGCGGTGTAGTCATACCCGGCGCGGAAAGGCGGCAGTTCGTCAAAGCAGAGAATAATATCCGCGCCAAGGGCATGCTGCACCTCAATACTGCGCTCCGGTGTGAAAACATGCCGCGAGCCGTCCAGGTAGGAGCGGAAGATAACCCCATCCTCGGTGACTTTCACCATGCCCGGTTGGGCATTGGGGTGCGCCGGACGGCGGCCCTTGATCTCGTCGGCGATGCCGCCGTAGACCAGGGAGAAGACCTGAAAGCCGCCACTATCGGTGAGGATCGGTCCATCCCAGGCCATAAAGTGGTGCAACCCGCCATGCCGGGCAATCAGTTCGTGCCCCGGTTGCAGGTAGAGATGATAGGTGTTACCGAGAATAATCTGCGCGCCATGATCGCGCACCTCGGCGGGCGTAAGCGATTTAACGGTGCCGCGCGTGCCCACCGGCATAAACACGGGCGTCTCCACCGGGCCGTGGGCCGTCTGTAGCACCCCGGTGCGGGCGCGGCTGCCCGCGTCGCGGGCGGTGATGGTAAACATATCCGGCATAATTGTTTAATTGTTTGAATGATCATGCGGCGGGAAGTGCAGCGGTGCAGCTTCACCTCGTCGCGGCTATGCGTGCGTAAACCGAGAGTCTATGATACCACATTGTGTCTGCTCCGGTAGGAGGGTGAAAGGTTACTCGGACGGCGGCTCCGTCCGGGTGTCCTGCCAGGTCTGCAGGCGCGTTGTTACCCAGGCGGCATCGGCCGGTGGCAGTGCCGGCGAGGGAACACGGCTGATATAATCAACACTCTCGGCATAGTGCGCGCGTGCATACACCGTTGTAAAGACCGCCTGGAGGTCAATCGGTACATCGGCAAATGAATGAGACAGCGGTACCGCAATCGTGGGTAACGGGTCGCGCAGATTGATATACCAGACCTCGTATGCGCGTAAACTATCTCCACGCTTCAGCAGCGCATAGTAATCACTTCTGCCCGCAACTTCGGGATGGCGTTCACCCGCTCGCAGCAGATCGATTTCAATCCAGTGGGAGGATGAAGTCATGACCGCCTCCCGTTTACGGAGAAAGGCGGCACGCCCCTGACTTCCCGCCGCTTTGTTGAATGGTAACAAAACTTCTATTGTTGTAATTACGGCGCGGGTGCGCGTATCCCGAATTTCGAGGTAACGGTCATGAATTATCTCTTTTGCCAGCGGCTCGACCAGTGTCGGCGTGGTTATCTTGCCGACTGGTGGTGCAGTTGGTGTGTCGCGTGGTCCACGCACCAGGTAGAGATCCGGCACAATCTGCCGGCGTGTCGGGTCGTCGGGGGCAGTAATGTAGACGCGTTCCTCAATCGCCACAAAAAAGTGCGGCGATACCGGATCGGCCAGAATATCGCTGATCGTATTGATCAGGCGGCTATGGACACCGGGCCATGCGCCCGGCTCTTCCAGGAAGGGGTCCATGCCCGGAAAAGGTTGCTGCATAGCGCTGATCTCCTTTCTGATAAACGCATCGCCAAGTGTGGTAACGGGAATGGCACTATTTATGATACCACATCAACCGGCAGCAGTGCCGGCAAGGGAACGCGGCTGGTATAATCAACCCTCAGACGTGCCATCCTGGAAGCCCCGTTGCGCGGGGAAGAGGAACAAGCAACATGACGAGACAAGTTCATCGGTTTCCTGAGCGGGGAGGTCGGCTTATGCCGTTGAGCGCTCTGCTGCTGGTTGTGTTGCTGTCGGTTGTGCCGGCTCCGGGTGCTACCGGCGATGGCCGGTTGTTGAGCAGCATGACGCTCTACGACGGCAGTAGCGGCGTTACTCCCGACGAGAGCGGTGCCGCGCCGGACGCGCCCTGATTTAGCTTCACGACAGCGAATCCGGTTAATCCATCCACCGTTGCGACCCAGGTAGCCAATGGCTCCGCCAGTTTTAACCCCCTGGCAGCCGGTCTGGTTACTTACGAACTGGATATTCAAAACGACAGCTACGAACTGCGCGCCAACGGCACTGCGGTGCTCTCCGGGATGCTCCGGGATTATACCGGCTTTACTGGTCCCCTCGATCCCTACGAAACCGCCAATTTTATCTTCCTGGGGGATAACACTTCCTCGGCCCGGGCGCGGGTTGCGATCAACGCGGTACAGTTGCAAGTCGGCTCCACTTCGGGGACGCTGGCTTTTAGCCAGATGGCATACAGTGCCAACGAGGGCAACAGCGCTGCTCCGGCTACGGTCATCGCCACGATCACGCGCACAGTCGGCACGACGGGTGCGGTTAGCGTGGAGGTTGTCCGCACGGGGGGTACTGCCACGCCGGGCGTTGACTACACAGATACTTTCCCCATCACGGTTACTTTTGCCGATGGTGAAACCAGCCAGGCGGTAACGCTGCCGGTTGTGGGTGACGCCGGGTATGAGCCGGATGAGACGCTGCTGCTGGGGCTACGCAATCCGAGTGGCGGGGCGGTCCTGGGCAGCCCGATCAGCGCAACTGTCGCCCTGACCAACGACGATGCGCCGCCTGTAACCATTGACAGCGCACCGGACGATCCGACAACTGCCACCGAAGCTACCTTCGTATTCAGCGGCCCGTCGGATGCGGGTGGCCTGGCCCGGTACGAGTGCCGGCTGGATATGGCCGACTGGGTCGCCTGCAGCAGTAGAGCTATAGCGCCCTGGGTGAAGGTCTGCATAATTTCCAGGTCCGGGCTATCGCCAGTTCAGGCACACCAGGAGAGCCCGCCGGCCATACCTGGAGTGTCACCAGCGTGCCGCAGGAACCGACCAGCAATACTACGCTTTACCTGCCGCTGTTGGTACGCCAGTCTTGAACTACCAATGATAAGATCGCTACGACGCATTTGTAACGGCGCTGCTATAACGTCTCTCCTGGACCACTTCTTGCAATGCCTGCTACGGGTTTTAAGGAAGAAGTGTTTGAGAGGAGACGGAACTGTGCAACTCTACCGTCAGATGTTAGTGATTGCCGGCCTGCTATTGCTGCTTGTGCCGGCCGGTATTGGCCAGGCGCAGCAAGCTGATCTGGCGATTGCAATCCAACCGGAGAGCGGTCCGCCAGGCACGGAGGTTACGATTACCGGTCAGGGTGCGCCGCCCAACACCTCGGTTCAGGTGCTCTTTGCGCCATTTAATGATCCGGCGGCCTGCCGTACCGGGCGCGGCGCAGAGAGTGTCGCCGTTGTCACTGCGGACGCCAACGGCAGTTTTAGCGCCACCCATACGGCGCAGCGGTTGAGTGCGGAACAGGCCGGGAATACCTATCTGGCGCAACTCAACGAGGGCCCGACGCCCCGCCCCAACTCCAATCTGGAGTGCTTCACCTTTGGGCAGCAGCAGGACGCGCGCTACTTTCCGGAGACGGATCACACCGTGAGCGGTGAGTTCCTGAACTACTGGCAGCAGCAGGGCGCTCTGGCCGTCTTTGGCTACCCGCTGACGGATCGCCTCCGGGAGGAGGGCCGCGATGTGCAATATTTTGAGCGGCAGCGCTTTGAGTTGCACCCTGAGAACCAGCCGCCCTACAACATCCTGCTGGGCCGGCTCGGCGCGCAACTGCTGGAGCGCCAGGGCGTTGACTGGCAGGCGGATCGGGAACCGACGCGCGAACCGCAGTGTATCTGGTTTGATCAGACCATGCAGAATGTCTGCAATCAGGGTGATGATGTTGGCTTCCGCTCCTACTGGAGCAACAACGGCCTGGAGTTCGATGGGCAGCCGGGCACCAGTTTTGCCGAGAGCCTGGCGCTCTTTGGCTATCCGCTGACCACGGCGCAGGTTGAGACCAACAGCAGCGGCGATCAGGTGTTGACGCAGTGGTTTGAGCGGGCGCGCTTCGAGTGGCACCCGGATAACCCGGCGGGATCACAGGTGCTGCTGGGGCGGCTAGGGGCCGAACTGCTGCAGGGCGGCGGCGCACCGGAGCCACAACCGGAGCCACCCGTCTTTAACCAGGTGCAGATCTACTTTATCGCGCTGGGCGATGCGGGGCAGTCCGGTGTGGCAATTGGCTGTGACGACAGCGCCGTGCCGGTGGATGTCTCCATCGAGCCGACCACGGCTCCACTTACGGCGGCCCTGGAGACTCTCTTTGCCGTTGACAGCCAGTATTATGGGCAGTCGGGACTCTACAATGTGTTCTATCAATCCGATATACAACTGGAAAGCGCCACGGTTGAAAATGGCCTGGCAACGATCAACCTGTCGGGCGACCTTCAGCCTGGTGGTGCATGCGATAATCCCCGGGTAGAGGCACAGATCGAGCAGACGGCGCTCCAGTTCCCAACGGTTGATGAGGTGGACATTTTTCTAAATGGTCAACCGCTGGAGGAGGTGCTGGCAGGCAGTGCCTGATCATCTGCGATGAACTATAGGTTACCGCCGGCGATCATCAATCTGTATAAGTTGTGAAAAATGTTTAAGGAAAGCCGCGACAACTTGCGGGTCAAAGTGGGTGCCGGATAACGAGCGAATATACTCAAGCACTTTATCGCGCGGCCAGGCGGCATGGTAGGGTCGATCCGAGCAGAGCGCATCCCAGACATCAATCACGGCGAAGATCCGCGCGGCGAAGGGAATCTGTTCGCCGCGCAACCCCCGTGGATAGCCGCCTCCGTCCCACTTCTCGTGGTGACAGTAGGGAATATCGAGGGCGGGTCGCAAAAAGCTGATCGGCGCAAGCCACTGATAGGCATAGACCGGATGCATCCGCATAATGGCCCACTCCTCTTCGGTCAGGGGGCCGGGCTTGAGTAGCACCCCGTCGGGAATACCCATCTTGCCGATGTCGTGCAGCAGCGCCCCCCGGCGAATATGCACCAGATCGGCGTCATGCACACCCATGACTCGGGCCAGATGTACAGTCATCTCGGTGACCCGCTGCGTGTGGCCCTCCGTTTCTTTGTCGCGCAGATCGAGTGCATGCGACCAGCCCTCCAGGGTGGCATCATAGGCCAGGGTAAGTTCATTCTTCGACTGCTGGAGGCTGTTAAAAAGCTCGGCATTATCAATGGCAATTGCGGCCTGACCTGCCAGTGCTTCCAGAAAGTCGATCCACTCCTGGTCGGGATCGAGCGGCGCACGGTGGAACAACTCCAGCACCCCCTTGACCGCGCCTTTGGCCGTCAGGGAGACGGCATAGTAGGCGACAAACTCCTCCTCGATCAGCAGAGGCGCACGGGCAAAATCACCGTTTGACAGGTTCAGGTTGGGGATGCTGATAAGCTGCCGTTCCAGGGCGGCACTGCCGGCGTAGCCCTCACCCATCTGCAGGCGCGTATGCTGAAGAGCCCGTGAGCGGAAGCCATGCCCGGCGGCATACTCCAGCATGGAACTCTGCGGATTGTACAAGAGCACGCAGGCCGCATCGACATGCAGCAGCCGGGTAATCTGGTCAATGATCGCCGTCAGGATGACCCGCAGATCAAGACTGGTCGTAATCGTCATATCAATGTTGCGCAGCGCCTGCAAATGCTTGAGGCGGCGCTCGCTCTCTTCAAACAGGCGTGCGTTGGCAATCGCCATTGCCGCCTGGTCCGCCAGTCCTCGGAGCAATGCCAGTTCATTCTCGGTGAAGAGATGTTCTTCGCCAAAGATCATCAGGTTGAGAATGCCGACCAGTTGCCCCTTGCGCACCATGCGGGCAAGGGCCATGGTGTGGATGTTCAACCGTTCTGCCAGGTCGCCATTGAATAGACCGGCGATACTATGGACTTCCGGCAGGACAATCACCGGATCTTCCCGAGGGACATACTGATCATAGTCAGCGCGGGGGAGGCTATGGGGAAACTCCATGTAGACGGGTGGCAAACCGTATGCGCCGGCGAGGTAGAGCGTGCCGTGCTGTTCATCGTAGAGGTATGCGCTTACGGCATAAATATTGAGCGCGCGTACCGTTTCCTCGCACACAGCCGTAATCACCGCGTCAAGGTCCAGTTGCGTGT
Source organism: Chloroflexaceae bacterium (assembly GCA_034436755.1). Lineage (GTDB taxonomy): Bacteria > Chloroflexota > Chloroflexia > Chloroflexales > Chloroflexaceae > CAKZQX01. Next base: position 40,912 of record DAOTVB010000157.1, read on the forward strand.
TAAGGCGCGCGGCAACCCGCAGGAGCGCCTCCGCCCGGTCAGCCTCACGGCGGGTACGTTTTTCCGCCCGGCGTCGTTCGCGCCGCTCCTGGGCCTCGCGGAGTTCGCGCTTGATCGCTGGAACCAGCCGCGCCAGATGCCCTTTCATCAGATAATCGTGCGCACCCAGCCGCATGGTTTCGACGGCCAGCTCTTCGCCAATTGCGCCGGAGACGACAATGAAGGGCAGATCAATCTCCTGTTCGTGGAGCAGTTGTAAGGCTGCCGGTGCATTAAAATGTGGCAGCGAGTAGTCGGCAATGATGATATCCCAGGTCTGCGTCTCCAGTGCTTCGGTCATCGCTTCCGGTGTCTCAACGCGGTGATGGGTCAGGGTATACCCGCCCCGTCGCAGCTCTCGTATGAGCAGAACTGCGTCATCGGGCACATCTTCGACGATCAGGACGCGCAGTGGAGTAGTCATCAGGCTTTTCCTCTGCCGGGCAACGTCGGGTTGCGCCGGTAGCAGCGCGGACCGCTCCCGCTGCATATCAGGCTTATCTTCACAGTATCGTTGAAGTGGTTCGTGCTCAACCCGAGCGGGCTCCCGTGCATCATCTGCTCACCTCGTTTTGCTACCAAGAATTTGCTTATGCCGGGAGGGTGAAATAGAACGTAGCGCCATGTCCAACCGCTCCTTCCGCCCAGACCTGCCCGCCGTGCCGGTGAATAATGCGCTGCACAGTGGCTAACCCGATACCGGTACCCGTAAATTCACTGCTGGTATGGAGGCGCTGAAAAGCACCAAAGAGCTTCTCACTGTAGGTCATGTCAAATCCCGCCCCGTTATCCGAGACAAAATAGACCGGCGTGTCATCCTGTTCAATGATACCAAACTCGATGTGGGGCTGCGGTTGCTTACTGGTAAACTTCCAGGCATTCCCCAGGAGATTTTCTACAACTACCTGCAGGAGATGGCTGTCGCCTTCGGCGATGATGTCGGGGGCAATGGTCACCGTTATCTGGCGTTCCGGTTCGATTTTGCGCAGATCGGCCACCACTGTATGTACCAGGTCGCTCAAATGTACCGCTTCCCGGCGCATCTCGCTACGGGTCACGCGGGCCAGCCCCAGCAGATCGTCGATCAGGCGGGCCATCCGCTTGCTGGCGGCGTGCACACGCTGCAGATAGTCCTGGCCCTCTGCATCCAGGTGCTCGCCATAGTCTTCCAGCAGTGCCCGGCTGAAGCCGTCAATACTGTTCAGCGGTGCGCGCAGGTCGTGGGAGACGGAGTAGCTGAAGGCTTCCAGCTCTTTGTTGGCGGCTTCCAGTTGCCGTGTGCGCTGCTTGAGCTGTTCCTCGGCCTGCTTGCGCGCCGTGACATCGCGCATTACCCCGATAATCCGATCAAGTTTGCCTTCGCTGTCGATATGCAGCACGCCGCGCGTATTCAACCAGACATAATGTCCCTCCCGGTGCCGAAAGCGATACTCCAGGTCATACATGCGGCCTTCGGCGAAGGCGTTGTCAAATTCTTCCAGCACCCGGGGCAGATCGCCCAGGTGGACGCGTTCCAGCCAGCTATCCTCGTCCGCGCCCATCTCTTCTGGACTGTAACCGAGCACCCGGGTGTATTCGCCGCTCCAGAGAATGGTATCTTGCTTGACCAGATGATCATAAACGACTTCGCTCATTGCCTGTACCAGCGCCGCGTTCTGGCGTGAGAGTTCCGCGCGTGCTTCCTCTACCTGCCGGCGGTCCGTAACATCACGCGAGACAGTCAGGATTTCCTGAACGACTCCCGTCATCGGGTCACGGATGGCGCGACCAGTGGTTTCAACCCAGATGTATGTCCCGTCTTTGCGGCGAATGCGGTAGGTGACGGTATGACTGACTGGCAACTCCATAATTGTCGCACGGGATTTGCGGACAGCTTCCTGGTCTTCCGGATGGTAAAACGTGTACGAGAGGTGATCAAGCAGGTCTTCCGGTTTGTAACCCAGCAGCATTTCACTCGCAGGTGAGACATAGAGATAGACGCCTTCCGGTGTCTGGCGCGAAATCATATAGGTGGCATTCTCGGCCACCAGACGGTCGTGTTCCGCACTCTTCTGGGAGAGGGCGCGCAACTGGTGATTCTCAACCTGCGTCGCCAGCAGGGGCGCCAGCATCCGGCAGAGCTCCTGCTCCTGGGCATTCAGGGAGCGTGGATGCGGCCAACTCAGGGTGATAATCCCGATCCAGCGCTGATTGGAAATGATCAGCGGAATACCGACCATTGCACGGGCATTGATCGACTTCATGGTGCGGAGGGTACGTTCATCAACCCACTCGTGCGTGAAGTCAACATTGCTGATCGGTGCGATCTGCTGGGGGGCGGCCAGCAAGCGACGGCCAAGCGGAAGATCCTGCATGTGGTAGCGCATTCCCAGCGGGACGGCCGGCCCGGGCGCGGTTTGAATCCGGGCAATCAGTTCGGCCCAGATTGGCTGGCCTTCGTCATCATTGGCGGTGCAGAACAGGTCAACGTTACATGGTCCATGTGCCACAAATGGCGTAGCGAACGTCCGCAGCAGATCTTCCAGGTCAACTGCCGCAACCAGCGCACTGCTGATGCGGTGGAGCGTTTCATGCTGCTGTACGGCCTGCTGGAAGAGCTGTTCCGCCTGGGTCCGTTTGATAATCTCGGTTTCGAGAACGCGATTATTGGCGACCAGTTGGTCAGTCAACCGCTGTGTCCGCCGCTCAAGTTCCGTCTGAAGTTGTAGCAACTGCGCCTCGGTCTGCTGCTGCCGCCGGCGAGCCTGCAGCGCCGGTAGTCCGGCGGCCAGGTCGGTGGCCAGTTCCATAAACAGGCTGACCTGCTCGGCACTGAAAACACCGGTATCATTGGCATAGATGTTGAGCACCCCGCTGTCCTGTTCATCGCCAAACACGATTGGCAGGACAAGCACAGCGCCATACGCCGACTTCATCGCTTCGTTGCGCCAGGGTGTATCGCCGGCATCACGCAATAAATCATTGATAACACAGGGTTGCCCGCTGCGCAGGGCAACGGCGATGGGGGTCTCTTCCCAGGCAAAGCCCGGCCAGGCTGCGCTCAGTAACTCCAGGTGGCCCCGTGCCTGGCCTGCCTGGGCAACCAGATGCACGCCACCGGCTGCAGCCGGGTTGGCACGACCGATCCAGACCCAGGGGTAACCGCTGGTCTCGGCAATAACGTGGCAGATCTCCTGCAATACTGGTTTTTCTTCCACGGCCTGTAGCAGCAGGCGGTTACAGATGGTAAGCAACTTGAACATCCGGGTAGCATTGGGGAACTCATGCTCTGTGCGCCGGTATCCATGGTTGGTTTTCCCGTTTCGGACACTTCGCTGCCGCAGTTCCTCCACATATTGTGCATAGATGGCCTGTTCATTGTGCATGGTACGCTCCCTTATGTTCTGGTATGCATGCAGATATCCGGGGCCGCAGGTAAGGCGGACGCAGGCGGAGATCTCTGATGTGCAATAGGTTCGTTGTCTGCGTTTATCGTGCTACAGCGGCGTAGCAACCGTGCATACCTGTCGCGGTCAGGGCGCAGTGTAGTAGGGCACGGCTAGATCCGATGCGTGTAGTCGTTCGGCTGTATCGGCTTACCCATAAGTATTGAAATGTGACGTCGGCACAGCGCGGTGCCGGTCAAGAACGAACGGCTGATATGAACTCCGGGAGACAGGGACAATCAGATCCTGGCGACAATCGGCGGGATATGTGTCCGCGCGGATCAGCGCGGAGCAGGAGCCAGCCCAGGGTAGAACTTCAACCGTCAATGTATATTGTTGCATATATTTTCCCTTGTCACCTGTTCAGCGCCGATAGCCGCAGCCCGATATGTCTGTCTTCTTCCAGTATCAGCAGGATTTACTGAGGACTCATATTGTACCAAATTATGATAATCTTTAACAGCAGCCATGCTGCCCAAAATTGCGCTTTTGTTTTGTTCCAACTGTGCCGGGATGAACATTGCTCTATTTTTTGTGTGAAAAGGTTTTGCTGAATACCAAAGAAATTGTCAAAAAATATTTACATCTGCTTATCGTCTGCACATGTGCAACCAGTTGCGCGTTGTTGATTACGCGGGCATCCGGGTGCAAACGGATATTGCCGTCGGCATTGAAGAAGCTACCATAGCATTATTTCGTAAAACATGTGCTTAAAGAGCAAAATGTTTGTAAAAAAGATAAAACATTTCATATGGTCAAAGCCAAAACATGGTGTAACCGCGAGCAATCGTCTGGCTCGATGGCCCACCGCGTATGTCTTGCCAGTCGAGGCTATGGTACAATAGCGCGGATGGAAATGCTCTGTTCAGTGAAATGGTATCATCTGTAGCCTGACTACAGTATGCCCTGACCTGATAGTCCAATTCAGTGTCATCGGATACACATACCGGTATTGCCCGTCGCGCCATCCGTGGTTCGGCCTACGGCATTGTTGCCTCCGGGGTTACCATCTCGCTGGGGTTTCTGCGCGCGATCCTGCTGGCGAGATTCCTGGCACCGGATCATTTTGGTGTCTTCACGCTGGCGATGTTTTATGTTGTTCTGCTGGCCCAGGTGCAGGCATTTGGCCTGGATCAGGCGCTGATTTCACGCCAGGATGCGACCGAGCAGGTGGAGCGGACCTATGTCACCCTGCGAATCGGATTGATGTTGCTGGCCGTGCTGCTGCTGGTTGTCCTTACACCCGTGATTGGTCGCTTCTATCCGGCTATGCCTGCACTCAGCAGTGTACTCCTGTTGCTCGCCGGGTTGGAACTGTTCAAAGGTTTCAGTACCATGCAGGAGACATGGCTGACGCGCGACCTGGCCTTTCGGCAACTGGCGCTGACCAATGTGGTAGCTTCAGTCGTGATGACCCTGGTGGCTCCAACGCTGGCCTGGCTGGGATGGGGTGTCTGGGCATTGGTTGCCGAACTGGGTAGCGGCTTGCTGGCCCGCCTGGGGATGACCTGGGGTCTCTTTCGGGTCAGGCTTCCCCGGCCAGGGTGGGATGGCATGACCGTTCGCTGGTTCTGGGACTATGGCAAATCTGCCTGGGGTGCCAGTAACCTTTCCGTTATTCTGGATCGCTTCGATGACTTCTGGATCGGGACGGTGTTGGGGGGGGTAGCGCTGGGGTATTATTCGCGTGCATATGAGTTTGCGCGCTATCCCCGGCGTGTTATTGCTGTCCCATTGACAACGGTTTTTCAACCAGTATTTGCACGCCTCCAGGCGGAGCGTCTCCAGCTTTCCCAGGCATTTTATCGGGCGGCCTATGTCATTCTGCGGGCCGGGTTTCTGGTTGCGGGAGCCTTTGCGCTGGTGATGCCTGAGTTTATCCGTCTGGTGATTGGCGAGCAGTGGATGCCAATGCTATTGGCATTTCGGTTGATGCTGGTTTACACATTGCTGGATACACTGCGCATCCTGGTGTTCAACCTCTTCTTTGTAACGGGGCACCCCCAGTATGTGTGGTATACAACCCGTGTTCAAGCCATTGTGTTTGTTCCGGCAGTCATGGTGGGGGCGCATTTCTGGGGAATCAGTGGAGTTGCGCTGGCTGCTGACTTGATGCTGCTGGTCGGGAGCAATAGACTGGTGACTTATCTCCGGCAGATTGTTGATTTCTCTTTGATACGCCTGACACTCTATCCTTTGCTGGCACTGATGATTGCCGGGTTTGCTGGAGGGGGATTAGAGTATATTTGGAATGGCGTGACTCTGCCGGTGTTAGCTCTCGGGAAGTTGGGGGTGTTTGTGGGCATCTACCTGATCTTGTTGCTATTGGTTGAGTGGCACGACATCTGGTCAGGAGTCCGGTGGGTACGGAAGCAGGTACAATGAGCGTTATCCATGCAGTTGGGACAAACTTTGCCGGTGGTGGTTTTGGCAACCGGGCGTATCACGCAGTACGCGGTCTGTACCAGCATGGAATGTTACAGCGATTGTTATGCGGGGCGTATCGTGTGACAGACATTCCGCCCGATCTGATCAGGTCGATTGGTCTGCCCGATCGGGTGTTACGCAAACTGGCAACCTATGATCGGCGTTACTGGTTGTGGTATATTCAGCATATCATCTTTGATATCTGGGCGTCTCAACAACTTGAGCCCGCCAACCTGTTGCATGTCTGGAGCAGTCATGGGTTACGTACAATCCGTAAAGCTAAAAAAATGGGGATGCTGGCGATTGTTGAATGTCCGGCAACCCATCCATGCTATCACCGGCGACTATTGACTGAAGAGTATGCACGCTGGGGATTGCACTGGACAGTACCTGATGAGGATGTTACGCGTATGGTCAGCGAGTTTGCACTGGCTGATCTTGTGGTGACGCGCTCGGATTTTGCACGTCAGACGTTTATCAATGAAGGTGTTAAGCCCACAAAGGTAATCCACTATCCGTCGGGCGTTAATCTTACGCAGTTTCAGCCAGCCTGGAACCGCAACCCGACTCCATTTCGCGTACTGTTTGTTGGGCAAATTGGACTGCGCAAAGGTGTTCCTTACCTGCTTGAGGCCTGGCAACAACTTGGGTGGCAGGATGCCGAGTTGTGGCTGGCCGGCAGGATCATGTTGAGCATGCGCTCACTACTCTCCCGCTACAGCCATTTGCCGGGGATCACTTACCCGGGACATATACCTGATCCCGCAGCCCTATATCAATCGGCTGATATCTTTGTATTACCAAGTCTGGAAGAGGGTAGTGCGTTGGTGACATATGAGGCACTGGCATCTGGTCTGCCGGTGGTGACAACGCCAAATGCCGGCTCGGTAGTACGGAATGATCAGGAAGGGATTATTGTTCCGGTGCGCGATGTTGCTGCATTAGCCACGGCTCTGGAAACCCTGCGTACGAATACAGCGCAACGGCAGGAAATGGGTCGGGCAGCACGCCGGCGCGCTGAAGCCTTTAGCTGGGAAGCATATGGACAGGAAACCGCTACACGGTTTGCACGTATTATTGCCGAGAGAGATGCATGAAACAACGCACATACTATCAGCAAGTTTATTGGGATGAGTTAAAAGCAACGTCTGCTTCGTTGGGAGCGCCGCGGGATAGGGCTAGTACAGATTTAGCGCGGGTCTTTCGACAGCATGTACCGTATACGGCGACAATCCTGGACGTCGGGTGCGGCAATGGTTCGACCTATGCTCCCCTCCTGCGGCAGTATGCCCGTCTGTATGTTGGTGTTGATCTCTCATTCCATGCGCTACAGCAGGCACACCATTTTCAGGGGGTCTCGACTGATCTGGAACAATCACTGCCCTTTCGTCCAGATCAGTTCGACATTATTGTCTGTATGGAAGTGCTTGAGCATCTCTTTGATCCGCTTAGCCTCTTGCATCATATGCGGGAGGTGTTGCAGCCGTCCGGTCTGTTAATTGTCAGCGTGCCCAACACTGCACATATCTCTCACCGTGTGCGGTTGCTTGGGGGGAAATTCGTTGCCGGCGGGCATCCACAGACAGCAGACACGCCCTGGTGTGATCCGCATATCCGCTTTTTTACGCGCCGTGCTCTGCATGCCATGCTTCAGGCCGCGGGGTTTCATCCTATCGCTACCTACGGAATTGATACAGCACTCCTTACCAGTATGCCGATCCTGAGTGTGGTGCTGGCGCGGATGTTTGGGCGCGAGCAAACCCGGCTACTCTCACACCAGTTTGATTTTCTGGGACACTGGTGGCCCACACTCTTTGCTGGTCATCTTGTGGTGGTATCACGCTATGGTGGTAAAAGATGTTCAGGCAACGATACGCTTTGAAAGAACGGTACGCCTATCGTCAGGAACATGTAGTCACCGGTATGTACGGGAGCATTTCACGGATCAGGCTGTTGCTCGGGCTCCATTCCAGATGTATATGCAGGTGCAGAAACAGGAGGACTGGATGCGGGTTGCGTTAGTACGCAATTTCCCGGAAGAACGCTGGCGCAGCATCGAGGTCTATTCCGACCGTCTGATTGCAGCATTGCGGGTACTGGCACCCGATGTGACGTTTGTTGAGGTGCGCCAGTCAGCCTGGTCCTGGCCGGATCTGCGCGTTCCGATGCCGTATGGACGGGCAGCCTCGCTCCGAACGTTGGGGATCTATCTCTCACGCTGGCTGCGTTATCCGCTGACACTCCGCCGGATCAACGCCGATGTCTATCATATTCTCGATAACAGTTATGGACATCTGGCTTTTTTTACTGATCCCCGGCGCACCATTGTCACCTACCATAGCGGTGGATCTGGCCCACCGCAGCAATTACGCCGCTGGCATCCCGCAGGCCCGGCGCTTATGATCTTTCGGCTGGCCTTTCGGGGTATGCTGCGCGCAGCCCGGATTATTGCCGTTAGCGCCGATGCTCGCCAGGAACTGATTGAAGCAACAGGTTATCCCGGCGATCATATTTCGGTAGTACATCATGGGATTGACCCGGTATTTGGTCCTGGTACGCCGGAGGAACGCGAACAGCAGCGTAGACATTTTCTACAGCCGGGTGAGCGCTATCTTGTATTGCATGTTGGGCATGGCGCGGCGCGCAAAAATCTGGAAGGATTATATCGGGCATTCCACCAGTTGCGTCAGCGGGAGGCATCAGTGCGGTTGGTGCGCATTGGCAGTATGCCCACACCGGCCCAGCAACAACTTATTATGGAACTAGGGATTGCCCCGGCCATAACCCATATTGCGCATGTTGCCAACCAGGATCTACCGCACTACTATGCCGCCGCCGATCTGTTTGTCTTTCCATCGCTGTATGAGGGCTTCGGTATCCCGCTTATCGAAGCTATGGCATGTGGTACGCCGGTTGTCTGCTCCGATACCGTGCTCTTTCGTGAAGTGGGGGCAGATGCAGGTTATTTTGTAGATACCGGCAGTCCGGAGGCTCTGGCCCACTCCATGCAAGAAGTACTGACGAACCCGACCTTGTCACAACAGATGCGCATGCACGGGTTGGAGCGCGCTCACCATTTTACCTGGCAGCGTGCGGCTCAGGAGACACTGGCCGTCTATCAGGGGTTGTATCATCAGTGATTTTGTCTGGATATTACTACAACGAGATTTCTTTCTCACCGCAGAGACGCAGCGGGCGCAGAGATAACCAGCATCGGATGTACAGATCAGCTTGTTCTGTGGCTTCGGCACGCATGGTTTTTGCAAATCCTCGTGGTAGTAATAGCCATACCATGACACGAGTTACGCGGTGCGCGTTCAAACGGGCCGTTTGCTCCCGATAACAACGTAATTCGCCTGCGGCAGCGTGGTACTCTTTTTATCTTTATCATAAAAAATTTGCACTTTGTGCAAATTTTTTATGATAAAGATCTGGTCTCTTCCGCCCTGCCGGAGGCGAATCTGGCCGTTCGGCCAGGTGAACACCTGGTTTGGAACCGACCGCGTAACTCGTGTACCATGACAGGAGTTACGTGGTTGACATGCAACCCGGGTTCTTAACGAGATGGAAGCCGGATTCGCCTGCGGCAGCATGGTACTTTTGAGCTTTTCCACAAAAATGTTGCACATAGTGCAACATTTTTGTGGAAAAAGGATGGGTTCTTCCGCCCTGCCGGAGGCGAATCTGGCCGTTCGGCCAGGTGAACACCTGGTTTGGAACCGACCGCGTAACTCCTGACCATGAGAGCATAGAATAAAGTGACATAGCATAAAACACACCTGGCACAACTCTGTACATTTATTCTGAGTTCCAGGTGTACGTATTCTTTCTTATGAGAAAGCACATATATGACGCGTATCCCTCTCTGGATGAAGTTATTACGCTGGTATGCCCTCCATAGCCCGGTTGTACGGGGCACATATCGCGTGTCAACTATGCTTTATCCGCGACTCGCTATCCCGGACAGCGAAGTTGTGACAACCCTTGATGGAGATCTCCAGGTTACACTACGTTTGCCAAACTGGGTAGACTTCAACATGTACTGTCTTGGTTTCTACGAGCGACCGTTGGTTCACTACTTTCTGGACGCACTTAATGCCAGGAGTGTGGTTCTGGATGTCGGGGCATACATCGGACAGTATACGCTGCTGGCAGCCAGGCATGCGCCGCAGGGTCACGTTGTTGCTTTTGAGCCACACCCAGAGTCTTACCCGCGTTTGGAAGCGCATGTTGCCCGGAACAAGTTAACGAATGTCCAGATTCTGCAGCAGGCTGCCGGTGCCCAGGAGGGACATATGTCGTTTGCTCTCGCGCGTACAGCATCATGCAGCGGGTTGCTGCCACCAGGAAGCGCTGCTCCGCATGTTACTGAGGTAGCGGTAACGACCATTGATCAGGTAGTCCAACAGTTAAACTTACCCCGAGTTGATCTGATAAAAATTGATGTCGAGGGTACGGTTGGTCAGGTATTGCATGGTGCGCAGGCAACTTTGACGCGTGATCATCCACTCTTGATTGTTGAAGTTAGTCGTGAATTGGAACCGGATGTTGATGATACCCCTGAAGCTATCTTTGCCCTGCTTCACAGATTGCAGTATGCATGCTACTGCCTGCGCTGGCAAGGTTTAACCAGTACACTAGTACCAATTGATGAGTCAGCCGTGCGCCATGAAAATATAATCGCAATACCGACGGTGAAGTGAGGCAGTGTGTCTTTTACTCCCGGTACCCACTCAATCCTCTTCCTCGATCATGCCGCTGCGCTGGGTGGCGCGGAACATAGTCTGCTGCTGCTGCTGCGCCACCTGGACCGGCAGCGTTTTCGGCCGTTGCTGGCCTGCAACCCGGGTCCACTCGCCATAGCCGCGCATGAACTGGGTGTGCCGACCTTGCCGATAGCCATGCCCCGGTTGCGTGGCAATCCCCTGGCCCTGGTTGAACTGCTGCGCGGTGGACTGGCGCTGGCGCTGGTTGTGCGCCGGGAACGGATTGCGCTGGTGCATAGCAATGTGGTGCGCGCCGCCTTCTACGCGTTGCCGGCCGCCCGGCTGACCGGGCGGCCGCTGGTCTGGCATGTGCGCGATATCCACGCGCCGGGGCAACCGGGGGGGGCCTGGTACCCGCGCCTGATGTGCCGTATGGCTACCCGAATGATTGCGATCTCGCAGGCGGTTGCGGCGGTGCTGCCCTGTGCCGGGCGTGCCACGATCATTTACAATGGGGTCGATCTGACCGCGTTTGATCCGCATATGCATAATCGGGATGCGGCCACGCTTCGCGTCGAACTTGATCTGCCCCATGCGGGTCCGCTGGTCGGTATCCTGGGGCGGGTCTGGCCCTGGAAAGGTCAGACCGATTTTCTGCGCGCCGCTGCGCTGGTGGCTCCGGCGCATCCAACGGCCCACTTTGCCGTCATCGGCGATACGCTGTTTGCCGCCGAGCGCGATTACCTGCAAGAGCTGCGTGACCTGGCGCATGAGTTGGGCATTGCTCACCGCGTCACCTTTACCGGCCACCGCTCGGATGTGCCACAGCTCCTGGCCGCACTCGATCTACTGGTTCACTGCTCGCAGGCCGAACCCTTTGGCCGGGTGTTGATCGAGGCGATGGCAATGGCGCGGCCGGTGGTGGCCTACGCCGACGGTGGTGTGCCCGAAATTGTTGTCAATGGCGTGACGGGGCGGTTGGTGCCGCCGGGCGATATCGCGGCGCTGGCCCGCTCCATCGGTGAACTGCTGGCGCATCCGGCACAGGCGCGCGCGCTGGGCACAGCCGGCCGGGAGCGGGTCGTTCATCAGTTTGATGCTCGCCAGACTGCCCGCGCGATTGAGCAGGTGTATGCCGAACTACTGGATGGAAAAAAGGTTTAGGGAGTGGTATGCGTATCGGGCTGGACGCGCGCTATGTTTATGATCACTTTCCCGGCATCGGGCGCTACACCGCAAACCTCGCCGCCGCGCTGGGCACGCTGGAGCATGGGCATACCCTGGCTGTGCTCTACAACCCGGCTCTGCCCAACACCCGCCACGACCTGCCGGCGTTGCTGGGCGATCAGCCTGCGATCCAACTGGTTCAGACGAATGTGCGGCCCTTCTCGCTGGCCGAACAGATTGCGCTGCCGCGCCTGGCCCGCGCGTTGCAACTGGATCTGCTGCACTCGCCCTACTACATCAAGCCCTACGCCGGGTTGCCCTGCCCCTCGGTGGTGACAATCTATGATCTGCTGGGCCTGCATCTGCCGCAGACCCTCTCACGGCAGGGGCGACTCTTCTACCGGGTGGCGATGGGGCTGGCAGTACGCTCCAGCCACCGGATTATTACTATCTCGTGCAATGCGCAGGAGGCATTGATCCGTGCCTATAACATTCCCCCGGAACGGATCACGGTTACGCCCCTGGCCGCCGATGCGCGCTTTTGTCCGCAAACGGAGGCAGCGGTGGCCGCTGTCCACGCAAAATATGGTTTACCGGCACGCTATCTGCTGTATGTCGGTGCAAACAAGCCGCACAAAAACCTGGAGCGCCTGGTGCAGGCCTGGGCATGCGTCACCCCACAACAACCGGCCGTTCTGCTGCTCGCCGGGCATTACGATCCGCGCTATCCGCAGGTGCAGCAGATGGCCGCCGCGCCCGGCCTGCGTGACCGGATTATGCGCATCCAGAATGTCGCCGAGGCGGATCTGCCGGCGCTCTACGCGGGCGCGACGGCGTTTGTCTTCCCTTCCTTCTATGAGGGCTTTGGGTTGCCGCCACTGGAAGCCATGGCCTGCGGGGTGCCGGTGATCTGCGCGCATGCCGGCAGCCTGCCGGAGGTGGTCGGCGACGCGGCGGTTACGTTCGATCCCTACGCTGTTGATGAACTGGCTGCGGCAATCCAGCGGGTGCTGGATGCTCCAGCGCTACGGGTGGACCTGCGGGAGCGCGGACTGCGGCGTGCGCAGGCGTTCTCCTGGGAGCAGACCGCCCGGCAAACCCTCGCAGTCTACGAAGCGCTGCAACACACCCGATTAATGTGACCGCTGCGGCGTTCACCCTGTAACCTGTAACCTGTAACCTGTAACCTGTCGAAGAGAGGATCACCCATGACCGACCAGCATGGCCTGACGCAAGTCACCGAGATGCAGGGCGTAACCAGAATCGCCCGCGAGTGCATCACCAATCTGATCTACGAAATGACCGGCAGCGAGGAGATAGCGTTCGATTTCTACCGTGAGTGGAGCGGTGGCTGGCGCGTGGGCGTGGATGTCACCGGACCTATCAGCGGGCATATGGACTTTGTGCTGTTTCATACTCCCGCCGGTGGCATCCTGGCAATCCCGCCAAAACTCCCCGATGCCTGGCGTACCCGGCGCGGCGTCCAGGCCAGCGATGGCAGCCGCTGGACGGTTGACGATGCGGGGATGTTTGTGCCGTTCGTGCCGGATGGCTCGTAGAGGCTTCACCAGGCAGAAGGCAGAGGGCAGAGGGCAACCGTCCACGAATAGGGCCACGAATGCACGAATAAGCCGTGCTGGTCTGTTCGGTCATGGGGGTGAACTTGTCGGGTGGAGCGATGTGGGATGGGTTGGAACTTCGGCGGGCTCTGCGGCTCTGCGGTGAATAAGTTCTTTGCCGGGAGCGGCGAATGTGCTATGATGCTTGCAGTAATCACTGCGGGGAGTAGATGCTATGGAAGAAGCATTCCAATATATTCGGGCCGAGGATCTTGACCGGGCATGGCTAAACTTTGAACTTGATCTGCCGCTGGAACCACAACCGGACGGCTCACCCAACCCGTTTTACGTGGAGCGCCCCGACAATCCGGCCATCCTGCTCAAGCGCTATCTGTTGCGGCCCTACCGCCAGCCGCCCAAGTATTTTTTCTCGGGGCATCGCGGCTGCGGCAAATCGACTGAACTGCGCCAGTTGGCAGTTGATGCGAAAATTCAGGCAAAGTACTGGCCGATCAACTTTACCATCCGTGATGAGGCCGATATTAATGACCTGGATTTCAAAGATGTCCTGCTTGCCATTGGCGGGTGGCTCTTCCGGGACTATCGCCAGGGTGGTGGCAAACTGCCCGATCAACTGCTCCGAGAACTTGATAGTTGGCGCGGTCAGATTGAACAGCAGGTCAGCACCGTACTGGCCGGGCGTACGACCGAGTCGGAAGTTGCCGGCGAGCTAAATGCCTTTTTTGTGCGCACCGGAGTCAAGCTGAAACTGGAGCCGAAGACCCGCAGTGAGCTGCGGCAGGTATTTGAGCGCAACCTGTCTGAGTTGATCGAGGTGATTAACAATATTGCGATAGCGATTCAGGCGCAGACGAAGCGCATTCCCCTGATCCTGGTGGATGATCTGGACAAGCCGGACCTGGAGCGGGTGCGTGAAATCTTCTGTGACCACCGCGAAACCATGCTCCAGCCGGCACTGCCGATTGTCTACACGGTGCCCAGTTCGCTCTTCTACAGCCCGGATTTTGAGGCCATCCGCGACCGGACTATTTTTCTGTCGAATGTTAAGTTGCACCCACGCGGAGAGCCGGATGTGCGCTTCAAGCCGGGCTATGACACGATGCAGGCGTTTCTGCTCAAGCGCATGCAGCTTGGCCTGATTGCGGAGGATACGCTTGACGATGCCATTCAGGTGAGCGGCGGCCTGTTCCGCGAGATGTGCCGGGTGATGCGTACCGCGATTGACTGGGCGGTGGGCAACGGGCATGCCCGCGTCGAGCGCACGGATGTTGCTAAAGCCGAAGCCGAGATCCGCAGCGAGTACCGGCGTTTTTTGACCCAGGAACAGCGCAATGTGCTACGGGCCATCCGCAACCACAACCGCTACGATGAGCCGGAGAAGATTGCGCCGCTGCTCCAGGTACTGGCGGCCCTGGAGTATAAGAACGACGAAGTCTGGTGCGATGTGCATCCGGCACTCAACAAACTACTGGATGAGGCGGTATGACCGTAGCAAGTGCAGTTGAGCCATTTAGCGAGCGCATTGAGCGTCTGCTGCGCGAACTGGAGCGCGCCATCAAGTGGCAGCGCCCGGCGATCCTGCTGGCGGTCTACTCCTCGGAGTTTGTGCGCGCCGATGCCGAGACTGCCCTGAAGACCCGTCTGAGCGCCCTGGGGCAGACCGTGAGCGACTACCGGGTCACCGGGGCCGACAATGCCGATATTCCGCTGCACCTGCGGGAGCTTCCCGACCAGGACAGGACGGTCTTCTTTGTCTCCGGCCTGCGCTGGGGGGATGGGGCGGATGGGCGTAACGCCTACCGCGCGCTGAACATCCGCCGGGAATACTTTGTTGATGCGCGAATGCGTGTCATTTTCTGGTTAACGCAGAGCGAGGCGGAGAAGCTGCCGGCCTATGCCCCGGACTTCTGGGCCTTCCGCCACCGGGTGGTCGAGTTTGTCGAAGCGCCGCAGCCTGAGCAGATCAGGCGCACTGCCTGGGATGTCATTTTAAGTAACATTGAAATTGACCCTCTTCATAAAAATATTGATGCCAAAATTGCGTTGCGCGAAGCCCTTCTGCACGATCTGCCGGCGGGTGATGAGACGCTGGATATGCGTGCAACTTTATTATTAAGTTTGGCTGGACTATATGTAAGAAAAGCTGGTTATGACCGGGCACTTGATGCTGCTCAGGCGGTCCTAGAGATTGTCGAGCAGTTTGACAGAGTTGAAGTCAAGGTACTTTGTTTGACACTCCTGGGAGAGATCTACAGGTTGCAGAAAAACTATGACGCGGCGCTGATAGTCCTCAACCAGGCACTGGCGCTTGATGCGAACGATGCTGCTATCTATAAAAACCTGGGGGATGTATATCGGGATACTGATCAGTATGCGGCGGCTCTGACGGCGTATCAACAGGCGCTAGCGCTTGATCCGGAGAACCCGAGCTATTACCGGGCAGTGAGTAATGTGTATCAACTGCAGGGAGACCTCGACCAGGCTACTATGGCACTACAGCGCGCGATTACGCTCAATCCGCAAGATCATCTGGCTTATCTTGATCTGGGTTTTTTATACCACAGGCAGGAGCGTTATGCCGATGCGGTTGAGAGTTGCCAGCAAGCGCTTGCTCTTAACGCCGGCCTGGTGGATACACGTTTACTGCTTGCTGTTTGTTATCAAGAACTTAACCAGAAAGAAAACGCGTTACAACAGATTGAATTAGCACGCGATAGCGTTACAGCCGATACCGACGAACTGCCACAGTTTTACCTGGAACTGTTTAACGGCAATATGGATACAGCACTGGACTTGTTGAAAGCAGCATTTGAGAAAGGGCAAATTTCTCGCAAGGCTTTCCTTAACTTGCTTTTTAACACCCCCGCATTTAATGATATCCGCGACACTTCCTACTTCCAGGAACTGCTCAACGCGGCGCAGGAGTGAAGCGGAAGAGCGCAGAGCGGGGAGCGCAGAGCGCAGAGCACAGAGCGCAGAGCACAGAGCGCGAAACGTTCAAACGTTCAAACGTTCAAACCTGCCAACGCAAACCACGGCCCACAACCCCGGCGTTGCTCATCTGTTCGCCGTTGAGTATAATAAAGAGGTGCATGTGCCGTCTCAACCCAGGAGTAAGAAGTACGATGACTCGCCGGAAACAGCTTGCGCTGATCGATGGACACGCCCTGGCCTACCGCGCTTTTCACGCTCTCGCCGACGCCAACCTGCGCGCCTCCAGCGGTGAGCCGACCTATGCGGTCTTCGGCTTTGCCCAGATTTTGCTGACCGCGCTGCAGGAGTATCAGCCGGACTATGTCGCGGTGGCTTTTGATGTAGGTCGCACCTTCCGTGATGATCTCTATGCCGAGTATAAGGCCGGCCGCGCGGAGACCCCGGCGGAGTTTCACCCGCAACTGGAGCGCATCCGGCAACTGGTGACAACGCTGAATATTCCGATCTACACTGCCGAGGGCTACGAGGCCGACGATGTCATCGGCACGCTCTCCCGGCAAGCCACGGCGCAGGATATCGACACACTGATCCTCACCGGCGACACCGATACGCTGCAACTGGTAGACGAGCATGTGCGCGTGGTCCTGGCAAATCCCTACGGCCAGAAGACCACCACCACGCTGTATGATCTCTCTCACGTCGAGGAGCGCTACAAGGGGCTCAAGCCGCACCAACTGGCCGACCTGCGCGGACTCAAGGGCGATAAGTCGGATAATATTCCCGGCGTGGCGGGCATCGGTGATACCGGCGCGCTCAACCTGCTGGCCGAGTTTGGCACGATTGAGAACCTCTATGAGCATCTGGAAGAAACCCCCAAGCGCTATCGCAAAAAGCTGGAGGGCCAGCGCGATCAGGCGCTCTTTAGCAAAAAGCTCTCGATTATTGTCTGCGATGCCCCGGTGACGCTTGACCCGGCGGCGGCAACGCTGCACGATTATGACCGGGCGGCGGTGATTGCACTGTTTCAGGAGTTGGAGTTTGGCAGCAGTCTGGTGAGGAAGCTCCCGCAGGATGGCGCGCACCTGGACCAGGTTATGCCGGACGCGGCGGCTGAACCCGTCCCGCTGCCCGACCTGAGCGCGGAAGCCCCCGCCGGCAGCAGCCTGCAAATGTCCATGTTCGGCACAGATGAACTGCCCCCGGTTGCGCCCCCGCAGCACGCGCCGGTTGGCACGAGTATGGCCCCGGCTCTGGGGGATTACCAGGCCGTGATCACCACCGATGACCTGGACCGGGTGATCGAGAAACTCAACCGTGCGCCGGGGTTTGCCTTTGATACCGAGGGCACCGGGTTGCACCCCTTCCAGTGTGATCTGGTGGGTATCTCGCTGGCGGTTGAGCCCGGCAGCGCCTGGTACATTCCCTTTGGGCATCGCAGCGGCGAGCAACTCCCCCGGCAGCAGGTGCTGAATGCCTTGCGCCCCTTCTTCGCCGATCCACAGAAGCCCAAATATGCCCACAACGCCAAGTTTGATATGGCGATGCTGCTGCACGCGGGGGTTATCACGCAGGGGTTGACCTTTGACACGCTGATCGCGGCCCGGTTGCTGGGCAAGCAGCGCGTCAGCCTGAAGGAACTGGCCTTCTATGAACTGAAGGTCGCCGAGCAGATGCAGTCAATTGAGGAGTTGATCGGGCGGGGCGCAAAACAGATCACCTTTGATTATGTGCCCATCGCGCAGGCCGTGCCCTACGCCGCCGCCGATGCCGATATGACGCTGCGCCTCAAGCATGCGCTGGAGCCGCAACTCCAGGCGCAGGCGCGCATCTATGACATCTTCACCCGCTTTGAACTGCCGCTGGTGCCGGTGCTGGTAGCGATGGAGCAGGCCGGGATCAAACTGGATGTCGGTTACATGCAGGAGTTGAGCGCCGCCCTGGGTCAGCGCCAGACCGAGCTTGAGCAGGAGATCTACGCCTACGCCGAGCGGCCGTTCAACATCAACTCCAGCGACCAGTTGAGCGGCGTGCTGTTCGACAAACTGGGCCTGCCCGCCGATCAGGTCAAGCGTACCGCCAAAACCAAGAAATACTCGCTCACGGCAGATACGCTGGAGCAGATGCGCGACAAACATCAGATTATTGACCTGATCCTGCAGTATCGCCAGCTTGCCAAGCTCAAATCAACCTATGTCGATGCGCTGCCTGGTCTGGTCAATCCGGAGACGGGGCGCGTGCATACCTCTTTCAACCAGATGGGCACCGCCACCGGCCGCCTGTCGAGCAATGATCCCAATCTGCAGAATATCCCGGTGCGCACCGAGGAGGGCCGCGAGATCCGCCGGGCGTTTGTCGCCGCGCCCGGGCATGTCTTTATCGCCGCCGACTACTCGCAGATCGAGTTGCGCGTGCTGGCGCATATCACGCTGGACCCCAACCTGGTGCAGGCCTTTGAGGAGGGGCAGGATATCCACGCGGCAACGGCGGCCCAACTCTTCAATGTGCCGATCCGGGCGGTGGATAAGCATCAGCGTCGCCTGGCGAAGACAACGGTGTTTGGGATCGTGTATGGCATCAGCAGCTTTGGGTTGGCCCAGCGCACCGGTCTGAGCCGCACCGATGCGCAGGGCCTGATCGACGCGCTCTTTGCGCGCTTTCCCCAGTTGCGCACCTATATCGACACCACGCTGGAGCAGGGCCGGAATCAGGGCTATGTCGCGTCGCTCTTTGGTCGCCGCCGCGCCATGCCCGAGTTGACCAGCAGTAATGGGCAGCGCCGCCAGGCCGCCGAGCGGGAAGCCATCAATGCGCCGATCCAGGCGACCGCCGCCGACATTATGAAGCTGGCGATGATCCGGGTGGCGGAAGAACTCAAGCGCCGTCAGTTGTGCACCCGCCTGCTGCTGCAGGTCCACGATGAGTTGATCTTTGAGGCTCCCGACGCCGAGGCGGACGAGGTGCAGCAACTGGTGCGTGAGGTGATGGAGCAGATCTGCCCGCTGCGTGTACCGCTCAAGGTGGACGTGGAGGTCGGGCGCAACTGGGAAGAGATGACTGAGGTTGCGTAGGGTGGGGTGCGGATCAAACTCCGGCTAAAATGTCATTGTCTGTTGAACCATACCCACGTCGGCCATGCTACAATTGCAGGTAGTCAAATTTATGACATCTGTCTAAAATGCGAGGAACAGAGACCCTATGCAGACGATGGTGACAAATGATATGCCGCGCCCGGTGCAGCGCTCGGACCAGGCACGTCCAACCTTCTCGGTGGTTGCCCCCGTTTTCAACGAAGAGCAGATCCTCCCGGAGTTTTATCGCCGGGTTGTGGCAGCCCTGGAGCCGCTGGGCGAGCCATTTGAGATTGTGCTGGTCAACGACGGCTGCCGCGACCGTTCCCCGGAGATTATGTACCAGCTTCATGAGCAGGATCAGCGGGTCAAAATTGTGAACTTCTCCCGCAATTTTGGACACCAGCTCGCAATCACGGCAGGTACCGACTATGCGCAGGGCCAGGCAGTGGTGGTAATCGACTCCGATCTGCAAGATCCGCCCGAGGTCATCCCCGATCTGATTGCGCGCTGGCGTGAAGGCTATCAGGTGGTCTACGCGGTGCGCACCGAACGCGCAGGCGAGACCTGGTTTAAGAAGACGACGGCGACCTTCTTCTATCGCCTGATTGCCAGAATCACCAGTGTGGAAATCCCAATCGACACCGGCGACTTCCGCCTGATGGATCAGCGTGTCATCGAGGCGCTGAAGAATGTGCGCGAGTACAACCGCTTTATGCGCGGCTTATCGGTCTGGGTGGGCTTTAAGCAGACCGGGGTACCCTACAAGCGGAATGCGCGTTCAGCCGGTGCAACCAAGTACCCCCTCAGCAAGATGCTGCGCTTTGCCTTTGACGGGATCACCAGTTTCTCCTACATGCCGCTGCAACTGGCGACTTATTTTGGCTTTATCGTTGCGCTGCTCAGCCTGCTCTTCCTGGTGATTGTGTTTATGCTGCGCCTGATTAACGCGGCAAACCCGGCCTTCTACGGCCAGGCATCGACGCTGGTCACGGTGCTGTTCCTGGGGAGCATTCAACTGATCTTCCTCGGCATCATTGGCGAGTATCTCGGTCGCATCTACGACGAGGTGAAGCGCCGCCCGCTCTACATCGTCGCTGATACCTTCGGCTTCGAGAACGAGCAGACCAGCACCGAGGCGGAAGAGATCCATAGCCGGAATTGATGCCCGGGCGTCTGGGGACTGGGGATTGGCGATTGGGGATGGGGGGGTGACGTGCGGTGGTGCGGGAAGGAGCCGTCCCCGAAGCGGACGACGAATGCACGAATGGCACCGTGCCGTACCAGGCGATGCACTGCTTTCTTTGATGGCGCACTGCCATCCGGTGCGATCCCGCTCGGAGCATGCCCTGAGCTTCGCCGCAGGGGTCAGCATGACATGGATGTTCATTACGGTACGCGGTGTCATGGAATGCTGCGATATTCCCACCCATGAAAAATCATGCACATCCATAAGATTCCATGTCATCGTGAGCCCTTCACTGCATTCGAGGGTAAACTCCGCGAACGATCTCACTGTTTATGCCAGGCAATGCCATGGGGTTCCATTGGTGTACGCTGTGCCGTGGACTGCGATGCCATCCGGTGCGATCCCTCCCTCCGGTCAGGATGACACTGCTTTTCATTGTAAAAAACAGTGAAGAGCGTTGTCATGGTGAGCGGAGCGAACCATCTCACCGATTCGGCGATGCCATGCAGTGCTTCTTCCTCACGTCAGTGTGACATGGGGTTTTGTTGGGGCACGATGTCCCGATGAATGCCGGGTTGTACGGTGCGATCCCTCCCGGAGCATGCCCTGCGCTACGCCGCAGGGGTCAGGATGATACGGCGGTTCGTTGGGACACATTGTGCCAGTAAGTACCGGGTCATCGTCGGCGTCCCGCCATCACCAGTTTCGCGTTTTTCGCCCGTTTCGCGGCGTTCGTGGTCCAGACTTGACTACATCTCTCCCTTTGCGTCTGTGTGCGAGCCAATACTATTGAATTACCGGCACAAAGTGAAAAAAGAGGGTCGCCGGCCGCCCGTCGCTGCCCGTCTCGAAATCCGAGGCAACCAGTGCCGGCACCCAACCGCTGCCGCCATCGGGCAGTCCGATGCGGTACCAGAGCTGATACGCCGCAGCGCTGGTGCCGCGACTATCCTCCGGGCCGGTCCAGACCGCCAGCAGCGGGTAGCGCGCCTCCGGTTGCAGCGGCAGCTCGCCGGTTGCCGTCTGCTCTTCCCCCGGCGGCGCTGACCAGAGCGTCACGGCCGGCGCTACGGGTTGGGCCACCACCTGCACCTCACCCAGGGGCGCAGCGGCATCCGGTGGAAACATACGCTGGTTGATCACATGCGTCGGGTTGCGCCAGCCCATATCACTCGGCAGGTCCGGCGCGCCAATCGGCCAGTAGCCCGGCCCCGGCGGGCACTGCACACCGCAGCGGAAGCCGTAGCGCGGCGCGGCCCCGTTCACCTCCCGGCTGGTCAGGAAGGTGCGTATCTCAAAATGCAGATGGTTGGGGACATCGTCACTCCGCCGCAGGATCGTCCCCAGGAGATCACCCCGGATTACGCGCTGGCCGGTCTGCACCGCGACAGCCGGGTCGAGATGTCCATACATTGAAAATAACCCATCGTCCTGCTCGACAATCACCACCCGACCGGGGTAGTTCGACCCCACATACACAACCGTCCCTGACGCAATCGCGTAGACCTGGGCGCCCGCGGTATCGCCCTCCCGCGCGTACCAGTCCTCGCCCGCGTGCCAGTAGCCCGGATTAAACCAGGTATTCTCAACCTGGTAGCCATGCCGGACAAAGAAGCCCGCGCCGGGGATGCGTCCGGGGAAGCCAATCGGGTAGCCATAGGTCGGCGCGGGTGGGGCCGGCGGCGGAACGGCGGTTGGCGTGGCGGAAGGTGGCGTGGTTGGAACCGCCGTCGGTGGTGCGAGGGTGGCGGTTGGCGTGGGCGTGGCGGTTGCGCCGGGCAGTGTGCTGGGTGAAGCCGGCGGCGCCGGGGGCGGACTGCTGGTTGCGAGCTGGGGTGCGCGCAC
The DNA here is from genome assembly GCA_034436755.1 of Chloroflexaceae bacterium. Classification (GTDB taxonomy): domain Bacteria; phylum Chloroflexota; class Chloroflexia; order Chloroflexales; family Chloroflexaceae; genus CAKZQX01. Next base: position 63,292 of record DAOTVB010000157.1, read on the forward strand.
CCAGGGCGTGGTCGCGGCGGCCAGGTTCGGGATGGCTGACGTAGCGGACGGTGTTGGCGTGGCGGATGGCATTGGCGTGGCGGTTGATGCGGCTCCGGCCCGACAACCTGTCAGCAAGAGCAAGCAGAACAACAAAAGGCGGTATATCATCAGGTATAACCTCTCATATGCTATTGACAGAACGTGCGCAAACCGTTAAAATGCGGCCCATTCCCATTACACGAGCCCTTCCCCCTTCGTTAGAATCGAACCTGGCGCGCTATGCTGCGCTCTGAAGATAGCCGTCTGGCAGATTTTATGTGCCATATGCAGGATGTGCGCCCCGATGTATGACAGTTCATGAAATACCATAGCGCAACCCCGACTGTCGCGTCAACCTGCCCCATCTCCTTACTCGCTTTCCGGTGCGGTCCATAATAGAATGATACGCGCGGTCGTGTTGGTCATGCGTTGCCGTTGCTGATCTGGAATACGTTTGTCGGAACGATCCGGGAAGCAGCGGTCTGTACCCGGCAGATGATCGGGCGGCGGGTCGGGCCGGGCGTGGACCGGCAGAAAACAGGGGCGAAAGATTTTTCGCCCGTGACAGTAGGGGCGAAAGATTTTTCGCCTGTGACAGTAGGGGCGAAAGATGTTTCGCCCCTACTGTCGGGGAATGACAGGTTTGAATGCCTGGGCATCGTTCAAAATGAATGTTGAATTTTTCGTCCGGACATCGCTGGATCGGAGTCCTGGCTTATGAAATTTGAATGTTTCATCCAGATATCGCTGCTCAGGAGTCCCGGCTTCAGCCGGATCGGGTGTTCCTGGCAGGATGCCCGGTCCCGGCCGGCATGCCACCGGCTGAAGCCGGGACTCCCGGTTCGTCATATCCAGACTAGTTGTCAACGTTCATCAGCCGGATCGGGTGTTCCTGGCAGGATGCCCGGTCCCGGCAGGTATGCCACCGGCTGAAGCCGGGACTCCCGGTTCGTCATATCCGGACTAGCCATGTCACCAGTCCTTGATCGAATAGATTTGTCAGAACTGGAAAGGAAGGTTGCTATTGCAAGCACTGCTCCGCTTGTCGCAGGTCATTGATGACTTTATGGAAAAGCTGGGCAAGTTCACCTACTGGCTGGTGCCGCTGGTGATCCTGGTCGGCGTGTGGAATGTTGGTGGGCGCTATATCGGGCGGATCGTCGGGCGCAATCTCTCATCGAATCTGTTCATCGAGTTACAATGGTATCTGTTTGCGATCATTTTCTTGCTGGGATCGGCCTATGTGCTCAAGCATAATGGGCATGTGCGGGTCGATGTCTTCTATGGGCGCTGGCCGACTCGCCGCAAGATTCTGGTCAACTTGCTGGGGGCGATCTTCTTCCTCATTCCCTTTAGCATCCTGATGATCCACTTCTCCTGGAGCGCCGTGATTTTCTCCTGGCAGATCCAGGAGCAGTCTCCCGATCCGTTTGGCCTGCCACGCTACCCGCTCAAAACCGTGATTATTCTCTGCTTTAGCCTGCTGATTATCCAGGGTATCTCGGAGATTATCAAAAATGTGGCGATGCTGACCGGTCATCTGCATTCGGCGGACGAGCAGATCAGCGATCAGGCTACATAACGGAGGCGCACGATGTATGATATCTTTCTCGAAGCGCTTGGGCCGATGATGTTCCTGGCGGCGCTGGCGCTGCTGGCGCTGGGCTATCCGGTGGCCTTCTCGCTGGGTGGAGTGGCAATTATCTTTGGGATTATCGGGGTGGCACTCGATCTGTTTGATCCGGTGCTGATCCGGGGGTTGCCCTCGCGCGTCTTTGGGATTATGTCCAACTTTACGCTCCTCGCCATTCCCTACTTTATCTTTCTCGGCTCGATGCTGGAGAAGTCCGGCCTGGCCGAAGACCTGCTCGAAACGATGGGCATCTTGTTCGGGCCGATGCGCGGTGGTCTGGCGGTTTCGGTGGTGGTGGTCGGCGCGCTGCTGGCGGCGACCACCGGCGTCGTGGCTGCGACGGTGGTGGCGATGGGGCTGATCTCGCTGCCGATTATGCTGCGCTACAACTACAACCGCGATCTGGCCTGTGGCGTGATCTGCGCGTCGGGCACGCTCGGCCAGATTATTCCGCCCAGCATTGTGCTGGTGGTGCTGGGTGATCAACTCGGTGTCTCCGTTGGCGACCTGTTTATCGGCTCGCTTATTCCCGGCCTGCTGATGTCCAGCGCGTTTGCGCTCTACTGCTTTGCGATTGCGCAGATCCGGCCGCGACTGGCACCGGCTCTGCCGGTCTCGGAACGCACGATGAGCGGGCGCGCGCTGGCGTTGCGGGTGGCGAAGGTCATGGTGCCGCCGCTCTTTCTGATCTTTGCCGTGCTGGGCAGTATCTTCTTTGGGGTCGCCACCGCAACCGAGGCGGGATCGGTCGGCGCGCTGGGGGCAACGCTGCTGGCGGCGGCCAACCGGCGGCTCTCCTGGCAGACGCTGCGCGAGGTGGCCGATGCGTCGATGCGCGTCACCACGATGGTGATCTTTATCCTGATTGGCTCAACGGCCTTTGCGCTGGTGTTCCGGGGGCTGGAGGGCGATCGGTTTGTGTTCGACATTATGACCAATCTGCCCGGCGGGTTCTGGGGCTTTATGATCGCCAGTATGCTGATTGTCTTCTTCCTGGGCTTCTTTATCGACTTCTTCGAGATTGCCTTTATCGTGATTCCGCTGTTTGTGCCGGTTGCCCTGGCGCTGGATGTCGATCTGATCTGGTTTGGTGTGATTCTCGGCGCGAACTTCCAGACCTCGTTCCTGACCCCGCCCTTTGGGTTTGCGCTCTTCTACCTGCGCGGCGTGGCTCCGCCGGAGATCTCAACCGGGAATATCTATCGGGGGGCGATCCCGTTTATTCTCATCCAACTCGTCGTTCTGATCCTGATTATTCTGTTCCCCGGTCTGGTCAACTTCTTGCTGGAACTTGATTTTAATTAACATGCGTTACGCGGTGGGTCGGCAGCTTCGTGGTTTTCGCGCATGTCGTGGTGTTCGTGGTCCAAACGTCCACCGCGTAACCCCTGTTATGTAAGCTCGTAGTCGTCATTTTTCAGGTGAAGAAGTACATGAACAGAGACCCGTGCCAGGACATCCCGGGCACGGGTCTCATTGCAAACCGGACATGCTACCGGCAGATGCTCTGCCTGATCAGGCCTCCTCCTGACCACCGTTAATATCCTCGGCGACGAAGCTCATAAAGGGCAGTTCGTTGGTTTCGTTCCAGCGGCGCACGATTGTACGGAACTCGCTCCAGGGCTCGTAGATGCCCCGGAAGGTCTCGTCATCGGCGGCCTGTTCCTCGTAGAACTCCTCGGCGGCCTGTTCCGCGGCGGACATAATCTCATCGCTATAGAAGCGCAACTGCGTCCCGCCGTTGATCATCTCCTGCAGCGCCTGACCGTTGCGCGCGTTGTACTTGGCAAGCATGTTGACATTCGCCATGTAGCAGGCGGTCTTGAAGATCTCCTGGAACTCGGTTGAGAGCTGGTTCCAGGCATCCAGGTTGACCACCGCATCAAGCGCGGGCCCCGGCTCCCACCAGCCCGGCGCATAGTAGAACTCGGCGGCATCGTTGAGACCCAGCTTCTGGTCATCGTAGGGGCCGACCCACTCGGCGGCGTCGATTGCCCCGGTCTGGAGCGCCTGGAAGATCTCGCCACCCGGCAGGGTCTGCGTATTCACCCCCAGCCGCTGCATGACCTCGGCTCCCAGGCCCGGAATGCGGAACTTCAAACCCTGCAAGGCTTCAAGCGATTCGATCTCCTCCCGGTACCAGCCGCCCATCTGTGCCCCGGTATTGCCGGCAGGAAAGCCAATGGTGTTAAACTGCGCATAGAGATCATGCATCAGTTCCATGCCGCCACCATGGTAGTACCAGGCGTTATGCTGGGCGGCGGTCAGCCCGAAGGGTACGGAGGTGCCAAAGCCGAATGCCGGGCTCAACCCGACATAGTAGTAGGAAGCCGTGTGACCGGCCTCAACGGTTCCCTGCTGCAAATTCTGGATAACTTCAAGGGCGGGAAAGAGTTCGCCACCGGGGAAGGTGTCGATCTGAAACCGGCCATTGGTCATCGCCGCAACGCGCTCGGCGACATCGGTTGCGCCCCCATAGATCGTGTCGAGCGAAACCGGCCAACTGGTACCCATGCGCCACTCAACCGTCTCCTGCCCCTGCGCGGGGGGACTGGCTCCGGCTGGTTCACCCGCTTCGCCGGGAGTTGCCTCACCCTCTTCCGGGGCGGCTGCGCCACAGGCTCCCAGGGCCAGAGCGGCGCTACCAAGCATACCGGCTGCCGTGCCGCGAAGAAACTCACGTCGTTTCATCTGCTACTCCTGGTTATCTATTTCTGAAGGCCATTTGATGTTTGGCTATTATACACCAAGATGCGCGTTTGACAATAATAACCCGTTCGGTATGTCTTCTTTACACGACGTACGCAGTGGTCCGGATCTCACCACGTAAATTGGGCCGTTTACAACACTGCCAGCACAATTGTTAACGAGACCACGCTTGCCAGGTTGGAGAAGAGCACCGACCCGGTAACAAAGTTGGGTAACACATCATTTTCCATGGCGATAATCGAGACAAGCACTGCCGCAGGCATACTGGCCTGCAAGATCCCCACATTGCGCTCCAGTCCCGTCAGGCCAAACGGTGCAACCAGCGCAAAGGCCAGCAGCGGCCCGCTGATCAGCCGGATACCACTGGACACTAGCAGATCAAAGCTGATCCGGGGCAACCCGGCCGCCGCTAACTGGCTGCCCAGCACGACCAGCATGGTCGGGATCAGCGCCGCGGTCAGCATATCAACCGGACGTGATACAATTGGTGGTAGTTGCAACTGAAACCAGTTCACCAGGAGCGCCGGGGGTAGCGCGACCAGGGCCGGCGATTTGAAGACCTGCACAAACATCGCTGGACTGATGCCACGGCTGAAGTTGGCGACTGCCACACAGACGATAAAGCCGAGGATCACATCCGCCAGGAAGTAGATGGCCGCCGGAGCCAGCGCGTTCTCACCTTCGGCAAACTGGATAATCGGCAGACCAAAATTGCCGACATTGCCAAATACCGCGATCATCATGTAGGCTGCCGTCATCTGGGCCGGGCGGCGCAGGATGCGCGCCAGCAGAAAGGCAATCAGGGTTGTGCCAAGATATACACTGATGATAAAGAGGATCATACGCGTGGCCAGGCCGGCTTCAATCCGGGCCTGACTGAGGACATTAAAGATAAAGGCCGGAGTGAGAATAAAATAGGCAAAGCGCGATAGCGTACGCGGGTCCAATCCCAGCCGGGGACCGGCAAGGTAGCCCAGCAAGACAAGCAGAAAAACCGGAGCCAGAACATTTAAGAAGATACCTGACAACTGTCCCATGGTGCATGCTGCTCCTGCACTTCAAGCAAGGTTACCGGGTAGAGGGTGCATATGTTCGCCTGCGGCGCATCGCCCCGTTATGCAAAGCTGTTGCGAACCTTGTCTGCGACCATTCCGTTTTGCGCGCGCCGGATGATGACGATTACATTTGGGAGCGCGTAGGCACCTATGATAACAGATTTGTTCGACTTGCCCATATGTCGTAAACTCAGGACAACATTCCTGGTTGCCCACACTGGCCCATTATGTTAAAATTCACCCGATCTACGTGAGTCTTCCAGTTCAGTGCCAGGCCATCCTTGTAGCATACAGTGGCCGGCGGAAGGTTCACCGGGGACTCTGGCTCCTGTTCGGAGCAGAGATGCGGTAATGCGGAGAAGATACTGCAAGCGTCCTGGCACTACCGGGGACTGAGGAGTAACCTATGACCGACCAAACGGGTCGTAATCCAGCGATCATCCTGGTTGAAGATGAACCGGATATTTTGATTATTCTCCATCGCCTGATGCGCGATCTGACCGGTGGGTACGATATTGTCACGGTCAATGGTGGGGCGGAGGCGCTGGCACAGATTGCGCTGCGGCCGGTACCACTGGTGATTACCGATTACAATATGCCTGGCATGAATGGTCTCCAACTGGCGGCTGCCATTAAGGAGACATCGCCCGATACCCGGGTGGTTATGATTACGGCCTATGCCACACCAGAACTGGAGAAGAAGGCGCGTGAACAGCGCGTAGACTACTACCTGCCCAAGCCCTTTCCTCTTGACCGTCTGGAGCAGATTGTGCGCGATGTGTTGAAGAAGGTCTGATGCATCTGCGCGCGGCTGCGGTGACTTGTCCACTATCCGCCATACTCTCGTGGGCAATCGGTCATGTCAGGCCGACGGGAGGTTGTGTGTGGCATCTGCTGCCTCCCATCGCTGACATCATTTCCATATCAGGCAGTTCTCATTGCATTATTCGGTTGTGAACGCTAGTATGCCATGGCACTGGGATCGTATCCTCTGTAGTAAAAGGCAAATGAGGTGTCACAATGGCAGATGTTGCAAACCTGTTCCCCAACCTGTTGCTTGGCTTTATGCTTTTACTGACGCTTGTGCTGTTGCCCTTCCTTAATGAGGATCATGCCCCCCCCGATGATGATCTGCACGCGGAGGATCGGTCTGTGCACGAGTAGGGGTAGACCGCTGTGTTTACCCAGGTAGGGTTAGCCCGGTCCTTCTGCTTCCCACTCACTGATCATCTGGCGCGCGAGTGCCAGCGCTTCATCCGGCGTGTTGATCTCACCCGCCGCCTGTGCCGTCTGGATCTCCTCCAGCAGGGTGCCGACCAGTCTTCCCGGTGCAATGCCCAGGTGCTGCATCAGGTCGTGCCCGCTCACCAGCGGACGGCTGCGCTCCGGCGGTTGTCCCCAGCAGGTATCCAGCAGTTCGTCCGTCCAGGCCAGATGGTGCCGCCAGTCGTCCGGGTCGAGCAACGGCCCGCGCGTTGCCATATGATCCGCCAGGTTGTGCAGCAGCAGATCGGGGCCGGCTGCACCCGTATCGCGCAGAAAGCGGGCAATGGCGCGGCGTGTCACCCCCGGCGTGTTCCGCAGTTGCCCAGGGCGCATATGCTCCCGCACTACCAGCGCAACATAGGCCACCGCCTGCCGGCTCAGGCGCAGCCGCTGGGCCACCGCCTGCGCGATTTCGGCTCCAATATCCTGATGTCCATAGAATGAAATTCCGCCCTCCGGTTTGAGCTGCTTTGTCTGCGGCTTGGCATTGTCGTGCAGCAGTGTTGCCAGCTTGAGCAGCGCTACCCGTGAGCCACCGCTCCCCGGCGGGTCAGCCAGATGTTCCCGCAATCGCTCACGGTAGGCCAGGTTGCGCGGCAGGTCCGGGTGGGTCTGCACCGCCACCGGCAGTGATGGGGTAAGGTGTGGATGCAGTCCGACCACCGGCTCCAACCCGGCGAGCAGCCACTCCAGGGCGACGACAGCCTCGAGCGTGTGGGCCAGCACCGGCAGAAAGTGAACGCCCGGCTGGTCACATGCCCGCGCCGGCTCCAGCTCGGGGAAGATCCGCGTCAGGACACGGGTATCGTCCAGGTAGCGCAGCCAGGGCGCAGCATTGGGCAGATGCAGCAACTTGAGCAGTTCATCGCGGACTCGTTCGGCGGCCGGCTGGGTGATGTGCCGGGCATACTGCCGGATCGCCTGGTCTAACTCCGGAGTGACGGCAAATCCCAGCACCGCACCAAAGCGCACTGCTCGCAGGATGCGTAGCGGGTCGTTCGGCAGACTCATCGGGCTGCATGGGCGCAACCGATGCGCGGCGATATCCGGCAGGCCTCCGCAGGGATCGATAAACGCTGGAGACTGGTCGGCCTGATCGGACACCGGCAGCGGTAGCGCCAGCGCATTGATGGTAAAGTCGCGCAGGCGCAGATCTTCCTCCAGGGTGGGTGCTTGCAACTGCACCAGATCCAGCACCAGTCGGGGTGTGGTTGCGGGATCAGCCGGCCGTGTCACGACGCGCCCGGCGCCCCGCTCATCCTTGAGTGTCACAAATGCCGCGTTGATTTCGTTGGCAAACTGGCGGGCCAGTTCCAGGCCGTTGGCATCAACCGCCACATCCAGGTCGTGGGGCACCAGGCCGAGCGCCAGATCGCGGGCCGCGCCGCCCACCAGCCAGGCTGAGATATTACGTGCCGCACAGAAGGCGGCCAGCTTCTGTAGCAGGGTTGCCAGGTTGTCGGGAAGTGATAGCATTTTGGTCGTCCGTAGTCCGTAAGCCGAAGTCCGAAGTCCGTAAGCCGTTGTCCGAAGTCTGTAGTCCGATTTTCATGATACCACCTGGCGCGAAGTGGTGCAGAGTTTGTTCTCGGTTCTCGGTTCTTCTTGCTTGTTCTAGCTTTTTGCTAACATTGATTTTGTGTAAATTTTGTTATCATGAGAAGGTGATAATGTGACAGGTGGCCGGTGACAGGTAAGAGAGTGCGTGGATGAGGGCGTAACGCACCTGCCTGCCTGGAAATGCCGGTGCAAACCCTGTCTACAGAGTGGGTAGCAATTTGTACAGGAGATCGACATGACTCAGCAGAAGGTTGTGAAGTCGGATCAGGAGTGGCGCGAGCAGTTGACGCCGGAGCAGTACCGGGTGGCGCGCAAGAAGGGCACCGAGCGCCCCTTTACGGGTGAGTATGCCGACACCAAACAGCCGGGTGTCTACAAGTGCGTCTGCTGCGGGAATCCGCTCTTTAGCTCCGAAACCAAGTTTGATTCCGGCACGGGTTGGCCCAGTTTCTATGCCCCGATTGCACCGGATGCGGTCGAGACCGAGGTGGATTTTAGCCTGTTTATGCGCCGCACCGAGGTACTCTGCAGTGTGTGTGATGCCCATCTCGGCCATGTCTTCGACGATGGCCCCGCGCCGACCGGCCAGCGTTACTGCATGAACTCGGCCTCGCTGAAGTTGGACACGTCGGCGCAGGAGTAGTAGTAAAGAACAAAGAACAGAAGAGCAGAGAACAAAAGAACGAAAACCGCTGTCAGAGACTGTCTGAAAAGGGTGTGTCATGGGGATACGGCCCCGGCGCGGGAGTCCCGGCTTCAGCCGGTGTGCGGCCGGAACCGGCTGAAGCCGGGACTCCGGGGGCGCTGTCCGGTGGATCAGGGCAACCATCAGGATGCCTGACCGACGCAACCCACCGTTTCAGACAGCCTCTCAGATCTGACAGATCTCCGCAGAGCTGTCAGGTCTCTCTTTGCAAAAAGTAGAGCAGATCCCGCAGTGGGATTGCCACCCAGTCGGGACGGTTGGTTAGCTCGTACTCCAGTTCGTACATACCCCGCTCAAGCAGGAAAATCTTGAGTAACCGGCTCATCTCCGCGGTTGTCCGGGGCAGCAGGGAGTTGCCGTCGGCCAGTGCGCAGTAGCGCTGCAGGAAGGCGACACTCACCCAGTGCTGCCAGTAGCGCACCCACGCTTCTCCATCTTCCAGATGCTGCCCCGCTTTACGCCTTTTGGCAAGGGCTACATGCGCCGCGTAGTGAAATGAGCGCAGCATGCCGGCAACATCGCGCAGCGGGGAACGCTTGAGCCGCCGCTCAAAAAGTGGTCGCTGCGGTTCGCCCTCGAAGTCAATAATTGTAAAGTCCTGGTCGGCACACAGCACCTGCTTCAGATGGTAGTTGTTATGGCAGCGGATGCGCATCCCGGTGAAGGTGCGCTCCAGGATCGTATGAAACTCATCGATCAATACGGCCTTCTGTTCGAGTAGCCGCCGGGCATCCTCCTGCAGATCATTGGGGAGGGTAGGTCGTCGTCGCCGCAGGTTATCCAGCACATTCAGGCTCAAGGCGCGGGCCGTTTGATAAACCGAGCGCTGGTAGAACGAATTGAACGGCTCCGGCGCAAAGCTGGGGTTGTCGGGGTCCGCTGCCAGTGTATGGTGCAGGTCGGCGGTGCGCTGCCCCAGTAATTGCGCCTTCGTCAGCATGTCACCGATCAGTTCATGCGCCAGGGCCGGCAGTTCCTGATCGGTCTGCTCCAGCAGGGTAGTCAGCGCACCAGGAACTGCCGGCCGCTCGGCAGCCGTTGCCGCGACACGCTCAAAATAGCCGTGCAGATCTTCCAGAAAGTCATGCCAGGCGTCGCCCTGATTGCCCATAAACTGCTGCAAAATTGCCAGCGTCATCGGCGGGGTGCGGCGGCGCTGGTAGGTCAGGTCACCGGCGATGGCGGGGCTATGCGCAAACCCCTGCTCGGTCAAGAATTGTCCCAGTTCCAGATCGGGGTTAGTGCCCTCGTCAATGCGGCGAAACAGCTTCAGCACCGCATGCTCATCATAGGCAGCGGCGGTATTGGCATGCTTCCGCTGGAGAATGCGCAAGTTGCGTACATTCTCAACAATGTGCTGGATCGATGCAAGTACCGGGGTAGGCGTTCCCGTCAGCACTCCGGCGGTTCCCAATAAACGCTGCTGGTGGGAGATCCTGGTGACCAGCGCCTGGTTAAAGCGCAGATCCCAGATCGCATCATACAGAATACTCGGCTCTGCCGGATCGTCCTGATCATCCGGATCGTTTTCTTCAATCTCGGCGATGATCGCGTTGGCGAACCGCTCCCGGACATATCGGGCCGTCTCGCCGCGTGTGCAGGTCAGCGGGAGCGTGTAGGTCTCCGGGTCGGCATCGCTATACTCCACCCGGATCAGGCAGATGTAGAGCGTGGGCGCTTCGTTTGAAACAGTGATTACTTCCTGGATCGTCATCGACAGAATGGTCTGGTGCCAGCCGGTAAACCAGGGCTGCGTCCGAAAGTAATCCGGTAAGATCGCCTCCAGGTCGGCGCGGGCGTTGCGCCAGACCAGATCTTCCCAGGAGTCGGCCACCCGCAGCCGGGGGATCGGTCGCTCGGTCGCTCCCGGCGGCAGAACAGCGCGATCATTCCCGGCCGGCTCCAGGGCGAACCAGTGGAAGCTGTGTGGCCCCAGGGTCAACAGGTAGGGCAGTTCGCCGATGGTAGGAAAGGGCGTGCGCCCAAACAGTTCAAACGGCACCTGTCCCGCGTAGTCCCGCAGATCCAGTTCAACATACTGCGTAAAGCGCGACAGGTTCGCAACAATCAGGATGACCTCATCTTGATAGCGGCGGATAAAGGCCAGAATCTTGCGATTCTCCGGGTGCAGCAATTCGATACTGCCCCGACCAAAGGCTTTGTAGCGCTTGCGCATCCCGATCATCTGTTGCAGCCAGCAGAGCAGCGAGTGCGGGTTGACCTGCTGTGCCTCTACATGCAGCGTCTCGTGGTGATACTCGTGATCGACAATCAGCGGCAGGTAGAGCTGCTGTGGGTGCGCCCGCGAGAAGCCGGCGTTGCGGTCGGCATTCCACTGCATGGGCGTGCGGACACCGTCCCGATCGCCCAGGTAAATATTGTCGCCCATACCGATCTCATCGCCATAGTAGATCACCGGCGTGCCGGGAAAGGCAAACAGCAGGCTGTGTAGCAGTTCGATGCGGCGGCGGTGATTGCTCAACAGCGGGGCCAGCCGTCGCCGAATGCCCAGGTTGACGCGCGCCGCCGGATCATGCGCAAACGCCTGGTACATGTAGAGGCGCTCCTCTTCCGTCACCATCTCCAGCGTCAGCTCATCGTGGTTGCGCAGAAAGACCGCCCACTGGCAGTTATCCGGGATTTCCGGCGTTTGCGCCAGAATATCCACAATTGGGAAGCGGGTCTCCTGCCGCACGCCCATAAACAGGCGCGGCATCAGCGGGAAGTGAAAGGCCATATGGCACTCGTCGCCCGCGCCAAAGTAGGCCACCGCGTCTTCCGGCCACTGATTGGCCTCAGCCAGGAACATGCGCTCCGCGAAGCGCTCGTCTACATGGCGGCGCAACTGCTTGAGGATCGCGTGTGTTTCCGGCAGGTTTTCGCAGTTGGTGTTCGTGGCTTCGGCCAGGTAGGGCACGGCATCCAGCCGAATGCCATCCACCCCCAGCTTGAGCCAGAACTCCATGACCCCCGCCATGGCCTCCAGCACGCGCGGGTTGGCATAGTTGAGATCGGGTTGGTGGTGGTAGAAGCGATGCCAGTAGTACGTCTGGGCCACCGCATCCCAACTCCAGTTGGAGTTTTCAAAGTCCTGAAAGATCACCCGCGCCTCCGCATACTGCTCGCCGGTATCACTCCAGACATAGAAGTTACGCGCTTCGCTGCCGGGGGCGGCGCGGCGGGCGCGCTGAAACCAGGGATGCTGGTCGGAGGTATGGTTGAGCACCAGCTCGGTAATCACCCGTAGCCCGCGCTGATGGGCGGCATCCAGGAAATGCCGGAAATCCTCCAGCGTGCCATAGTCGGGATGGATGCCGGTGTAGTCAGAGATATCATAGCCGTCGTCTTTGAGCGGTGATGGGTAGAAGGGCAGCAGCCAGATCGCCGTGATCCCCAGATGATACAGATAATCCAGCTTTTCCGTCAGGCCGCAGAAATCACCGATGCCATCCTCGTTGCTATCGTGAAAGGCGCGGACATGGACCTCGTAGATAATTGCATCTTTGTACCAGTGACCATCCCGCCCGGTTCCGGCGGCACTTCTACCTATCCTGGATAACGTCATTGTTCAACCTCGCTGTAAGCAAAGAACAAAGGAACAGAGAACAAAGAACAAAAAGACCATATTAACGTAGGTGCGGCTTGATGACGTTTGAACATTAAATCCGGAGATCACTGTCCTGGAGTCCCGGCTTATGAACATTGAACATTAAATCCGGAGATCACTGGACCGGAGTCCCGGCTTCAGCCGGATCAGGCTTTCCTGGCAGTAGGCCACTGTTCCGGCAGGCATTCAACCGGCTAAAGCCGGGACTCCCGGTCATTCATATCCGGACTATTTCTCAAAGCCGTCGTAGGGTGCATTCGATGCACCGTTCTTCTATGGGAGCACCAGCAGTTTCGTGCTTTTCGCGCATGTCGTGTTGTTTGTGGTCCAAACACCCATCGCGTAAGCCGTAGGGTGCCTTCGATGCACCGTTCTGCTGCCGCACACCATATCCGGACTATTTTTCAAAGTTCGTGTATCCGCACACCTGTACTTATTCCCAGAGGTGGGGTGTGTAGCCGCATCCGTGTGGTACAGGCACGGCTACACCCAGATACTCAACCTTGAAATAGCCCTACATTTTCGAGAGGATGCTTGACAGGTTGACTCCGGAGCTACTTTTGCCCGACTTGTTGCCCAGCACCCGGCTGGCCAGGTAGGCCGCGCCACCCGCCAGAGCTTTTCGGCCCATGCTGGAGTTGAGCGGGGAGTCCTTGCCCAGGATCTGGTCAAGCAGGTCCGGGTCTTTCTGCTCGGCGCGGCGGGCCATGCGCCCGACGTTGCGCGGCTGCGCGGCCTCGTCATCGTTGTTGAACTGGTAGCCGTCATAGGGCCGGTTGGGGTCATTATTGGCATTGAGGAACGAACCGGCCAGCGACTTGAGCGTATCAATCGGCAGCCCCTGAAAGGCCTGGTCGTTCGCTTCGTCGGCCTCCGCGTCCGAGGCGTGGCGCATAATCTCGCGGTAGCGGCTTGCGGCCTCCTCGTCCGAGATGCTGTCGGGGTTGTCCTGGTAGCGCTGGATAAAGTCGGCATACTCTTGCCGGCGCTCGGGGTGCTGCTGAAAAAACTGCTCTAGCAGGCTCATATTCTCGTGTCCTCCTTGGTAATGCTGCCTGATCAGGCCATGCTTACATCGTGTAGTGTGCGCTAGATGCGTATAGCAAGGAGTGTGCCAGTTTTTTATTAAGAACAAAGAACTGAAGAACAGAGAACAAAGGAGCGCAGAACGCAGAGCGCAGAGCGCAGAACGCAGAGCGGGGAGCGGGGAGCGGAGGGCCGGTTGTGGAGTGCGGGAGTCATGCTCCTGCCTGCTGCTGTCCGAGGTGGAGTGATCTACGCGCTGTCTCGATGGTAGACCTGCGTGAGAGTTGGTATAATTCTTTTGTGGTGATTCATACGGTGTATTGCAAGGCAGCCAAACAGCAGCGCGCCACAGCGCCCCCCAATGTCATGCTGACCCCCTCGGCGTAGCTCAGGGCATGCTCCGGGAGGCATCTCGCCGCATAGCGATGCGGAGTCGCCGAGGTATTCCACAGGACGTTGTGTCACAGCGTCCCCCAATGTCATGCTGACCCCCTCGGCGTAGCTCAGGGCATGCTCCGGGAGGCATCTCGCCGCATAGCAATGTGAAATCGCCGAGACATCCCATGGCACAGCGGATCACAGCGCCCCTCATTGTCATGCTGACCCCCTCGGCGTAGCTCAGGGCATGCTCCGGGAGGCATCTCACCGGATGACACAATGAAATCGCCATGCTGTTCCATGATGCGGCGGGCTGCAACGAAGATCGATGTCATGCTGACGATGGAACTTCAGTGAGATGGTTCACTCCGTTCACCATGACACTGGTTTTTCAATGTACCGCGTGTGACGCATCAACCGCAATTCATAAAAAACCGTACTATTCATTATCCAATCCTACCCACACTGGAGGACGACTATGCAATTTGATCTGCGTGAAACTGACCTGGCCAAACTCAACTCGCTGACGAAGTATCCGTCCATCCCGACCTACCACGCACTTGATCCGAAAAACGGCAGCCTGCTGGAGCAGGTGACGGCCTTCCCGGACAGCGTGATCGGCACCGAGAAGATCGACGGCACCAATGCGCGCCTGATCTTTCTCCCCGATGGGAATTATCTGCTGGGCAGCCGGGAGGAGTTGCTCTATGCCCGGGGCGACCTGATCGGCAATCCGGCGCTTGGCATCGTTGCGGCGCTGAAATCGCTGGCCGAGGCGCTGAATGGCCTGCAGGTCAATACGATCACGGTCTACTATGTCGAGGTCTATGGTGGGAAGGTGACAGCCGCCGGCAAGCAGTACACCAGCGACCGGCAGGTGTCCTATCGGCTGTTTGATATTATGCAGCTTGCCGACTATGCGCCGCTGCCGGCACAAACGCCGCAGCAGTTGTCCACCTGGCGCGAGAACGGCGGGCAGCCCTTTCTCCCGGAAGTGGAGTTGCAGGCCGCCTCCGCGCAGCACGCAGTGCCGCTGACGCCGCGCCTGTTTCAACTGGCAGGCGGCGATCTCCCGGCAGGCATTGCGGAGATGCACGGCTTCTTGCAGCAGCATCTGCCGGAGAGCCGGAGCCGGCTGGATGTGCAGGCCGGCGGTAAGCCGGAGGGGATTGTGCTGCGCGCCCCCGACCGCGCGGTGATTGCGAAAGCGCGTTTTGACGATTATACGCGCACGCTGAAGCGGTTGGGACGTTAGGGCGTTAGCAGGTTAGCAGGTTGGAATGTTAGCACGTTGGAACGTTTATGAAATTGGAAAATAGTTCGGATATAGTATGTGGTCGCAGGTTCCTCCAGAACGCGTTCCAGTCTCAGGAGTCCCGGCTGATGAACGTTGAAGAAATAGTCCGGATATGAAATGGCCGGGAGTCCCGGTTTTAGCCGGTGAATGCCTGCCGGGGCAGCGGCATACTGTTGGGAACGCCCGATCCGGCTGAAGCCGGGACTCCTGAAAGTCGATATCCGGATGAAAAATTTAACGTTCATCAGCCGGTTGACGGCCGCAGGCCGGCTGAAGCTGGGACTCCCGGAGTCCCGGTTATTTCTCAAACTTCATCAACGTGCTAACGCGAAAGGGATAGTTCTGTGGCAGTTTTACAGATTGAACTGCCGGATGAGGTATTGACCCTGCTCGACCAGTGGGCGGTGCGGGCGCTGGGGCTCTCGTGCCGCGAGTTTCTGATCGGCTGAGTCGCTATGGTGTTTCTGAGTTTGATGCGCAGATGGATGTAGGGGCTGAGGCATGGTATGGGTAGGGGTCCGGTTCTGGTATCACCGCAAGAACGGGAGGAGACGATGGAACTTACAACCACCTGGAAAGAAGAAGGCCGCTGGGCGGAAGCCCTTAGTCTGACACTACGCTTACTCACCCGACGCTTTGGACCACTTGCTCCAGACCTGGAAGAGCGCAGTGGTAAGCTCTCACTGCTGCAGTTGGAACAGCTTTTTGATGCAGCATACGATTTTACTAGTATCGCTGATCTGCAGACCTGGTTAGATAATAATCCACCAGACGAGCGGGATGCCGGTACGCAGTCGTCTGTCTGAAGTGGACGCGCCGCAGCATGTCTCTGCAAGAAAAATCGCAAACAACAGGAACTTACATCGTGCCGCCTTCAGGCGGTTTCCAGCAAAATGACCGCCTGATGAACTTTGAAAAAGGTAGTCCAGATGTGGAGCAGCAGAACGGTGCATCGAATGCACCCTACGGCTGTCTGCATGCAAGTCGCAAACATCAGGAACTTACATCGTGCCGCCTTCAGACGATGTCCAGCAGAACGACCGCCTGATGAACTTTGAAGAAGTAGTCCAGATGTGGAGTAGCAGAACGGTGCATCGAATGCACCCTACGGCTGTCTGCATGCAAGTTGCAAACATCAGGAATTCACGAAGTGCCGCCTTCAGACGGTTTCCAGCAAAATGACCGCCTGATGAACTTTGAAAAAGGTAGTCCAGATGTGGAGCAGCAGAATGGTGCATCGAATGCACCCTACGGCTGTCTGCATGCAAGTTGCAAACATCAGGAATTCACGAAGTGCCGCCTTCAGGCGGTTTCCAGCAGAACGACCGTCTGATGAACGTTGAAAAAGGTAGTCCAGATGTGGAGCAGCAGAACGGTGCATCGAATGCACCCTACGGCTGTCTGCATGCAAGTTGCAAACATCAGGAAGTCACGAAGTGCCGCCTTCATGCGGTTTCCAGCAGAACGACCGCCTGATGAACTTTGAAGAAGTAGTCCAGATGTGGAGCAGCAGAATGGTGCATCGAATGCACCCTACGGCTATCTACCGTGGTGATGATATCTAGATTGAATTTCAAAGTTCATCAGGCAGTACTGCGAATTCCCCGCTAACGTTCCAACGTTCTAACGTTCCAACCTGCAAACGTTCCAACCTGCAAACCCGTAAACCTACAACACCCGCACCGTCTTCAACTGGCCGGGATGCTCGGCGTTAAGCGCCTCAATTGCGTTCTGGCCGCCGAGGACGACCACCTGCCCCTGCTCGCGCACCTGCTCCAGCCAGTCGGCGAAGGCGTGGAAGTCGCCGGCCTGTGTTGCCAGGATCTCGTCGCGCATCTGCTGGCGTGCCTCGTCGGTGTCGCCAACCAGGTAGCGGACCATCGAACTGTAGCCCTTCGCGTCCGGCAGGCGGTAGGCATCCAGGTCGCCAATCGCGCCGATAATCGCCCGCGTCACCTCGGTCTCGTTCAGGTCGGCCGCGCGTAGGAAGCGCCCCGCCTGGTCGTAGACATCCAGCGTGCCGCGCAGGTTCGGGTCACGGTAGGAGAGGAAACTCAACACACCGGACTGCCGGTCAAAGCTGCAGAAGCTGCCATACGCGCCGCCCTGCATGCGTACCTTCTCCCAGAGCCAGGTGGTCCGCAGATACTTCGTGATTACACTGGTTGAACCATGGTAGCGGTAGCCCAACTGGTAGAGGTCGGCCCCCTTGCCCACATAGTTGACATTAGCGGGAATCGTCAGCCCCTCGAATGCGCGATCAAACTGGGGTGTCCAGGGCGAGAGCGTCACCGGCGCGGTGGGCAACTCCGCCAGGAAGCGGTTCAACTGCGGGCGGAACTGCGCCCAATCCCCCGCATCCGCCGTCACATTGCAGATCATCGCCGCCCGGTTGACCAGCAGCCGCCGGATAACCTCCAGGTTGGACAGCACCACCGGCCACTCGCGGTCAACTTTCATTGCCAGGTCGCGCAGGAAGAAGAGATAGTTGATCCCGCTCATCTGCTCGTCGGCCCAGTCGGACTCGTTGAAGCGGGCGCGCAGTCGGGTGTCCACCACCGCGTGACCGCTGGGGATGATGCCGGCCTCGGCGCGGGCCTTGGCCTCCAGCACGATCTGCCGGAACCGCGCATGATCATCGAAATGCACCGTCAGCAGCACATCCCGCAGGATTGCCAGCAGGTCGGCGGCATGCTCCGGGGTGGCCTTGCCGCGCAGGAAGAGCCAGGCGGCGCTGGTCGGGTCGCCCGGTACGACGGAGGTGAACGAACTGGTAACGATCCCGCCGGTCTGGCGACCAATGCGCTGCGAGAGCTTCACAAAATCTTCCTGCTCGGTGCCCATCTCCAGCAGCGCCCGCCCGAACAGCTTGACATAAGGCAATAGCTCCGGCGGCAGCATGTGCAGGTTCAGTCCCACATCCAGGTAGACAATGCCATTGGTGAAGAGATCATGGTAGAGCACCCGGCTCCCCGCCGCTTCATCAACCTCCAGCGGAATGGTCTTGTTCTGGCGTTCCAGGTCGGCCAGCGTCAGCGTGGGGATGGTTGCCAGCGCTTCGGGCGGGTCGGGCGTCTCCTGCAGCCGCTTCAGTTCGCGGGTGTTCTCCACAACTGCCTGGATCTCCGCCGGACCCATGGCGGCGCGGGCCGCGTCCAGCCGGGCCTGTTCTGCGGCTGCTTCGCGCTGACCCAGTTCGGGGTCGGGCTGCAATAGGATCGTGGTGCGATGGCTGTTCTCCAGCAGGTAGCGCTTGATCAGGCGCTCGAAGTAGCGCTCGCCCGCCGCCAGGCGTCCCTTGATCGCCTCCAGCGGGCCGGCAAATGCCAGGATCGCAAATGGGTCGCGGTCGTGCAGCCAGGTGATCAGCGCGTTGATCATCAGCCAGAGGCCGCGCGGCGCGGAGCCGGTATTCTGCTCGCGCAGGCGAAACTCAATCGTATTCACCGCCGCCTCAACCATCTGTGGATCGATGCCGTCGCGGGCCAATCCCTCCAGCGTCTGCAGGATCAGCGCCTCGATTGTGTCGGCATTCGCGACAGCGATACCCTTCAGTCCGGTCGAGAAGTAGGCCTGCCGCAGCGAGTCATCCATCCCGCCGCCGGCAATATCTTCGCCCAGGCCGGAGTCGATCAGGGCTTTGCGCAGCGGTGAAGCCGGGGTGCTGACCAGAATGTAGGAGAGGATCTCCAGCGCCAGGATGGTCTCTGGATCGTCGGTCTCGGTCAGCATCCAGTTGAGCGTGAGCATGCTCTTGTTGTCGCCCGCTTCTTCCGGATCGACCACATAGGCGTGCTCAAACCGCTGCGGCGTGTCGAAGGGTGGCTGCAAGGCCACGGAGGAGTCGACCGCGATGCGGTCAAACGCTTTGAGATAGTTATCCAGCAGGCGCAGGCGCTCCTCTGGCGGATCGTCGCCCCAGAAGAAGATGCGTGCATTGGAGGGGTGGTAGAGTTGCCGGTGGAAGGTGGACAGTTGCTCGTAGGTGAGGTCCAGAATATGCTGCGGTTCGCCCCCGGACGAGACGCCGTAGGTGATGTCGGGGAAGAGCGAACGCCGTGAGTGGTCGGACAGCACCCGCTCCGGCGAGGCATACGCGCCCTTCATCTCGTTGAAGACCACGCCCTTGAAGGTCAGCGGCGCATCGGCTGCTTCCAGTTCGTAGTGCCAGCCCTCCTGCTGGAAGATCGCCGGGGTCAGGCGCGGGTAGAAGACCGCATCCAGGTAGACATCGATCAGGTTGTAGAAGTCCTGGAGGTTCTGGCTGGCGACCGGGTAGCAGGTCTTATCAGGGAAAGTAAAGGCGTTGAGAAAGGTCTTGAGCGAGCCCTTGAGCAACTCGACAAAGGGCTCTTTGAGGGGGTATTTGCGCGAGCCGCAGAGCACCGAGTGTTCCAGGATGTGTGCCACGCCGGTCGAGTCGGCGGGCGGCGTGCGGAAGGTTATGCCAAAAACCTTGTTCTCATCGTCGTTTTCCAGCGAGAGCAGTTCCGCGCCGGTCTTGACATGCCGGTAGAGCCGGCCCCGGGTATTGAGTTCGGGAATATCCTGTGTGCGAATCAGTTCAAAACCGTAGCTGTTTGTCATAACACCTCGTATGGGAATATATAAGCGTTCATGCTGACTATGGCGCTACTCCTGATGTAATGGCGGCAGCCACGCTGCCGCACGCCACGCCACGCGTTACGTGGTTGCTCACTCAAAAGGCATTTTCGCCTCCGGCAGGGCGGAAGATTCTCTTCTTTTTCACAAAAATGTTGCACAAAGTGTAACATTTTGTGAAAAAGAAAAAACGCGTACCATGCTGCCGCAGGCGAATCGGGCTTCCATCGTATGAAACGTCCAGTTTGCATGTCAACCGCGTAACTCGTGTCCATGACGTATCTCAACATTGTACCAGATTGAGCGGGTAAACCAGGGAGAAGCGAGAACAAATCGTGCCGGGTATGGCGTGCGGTAGACGAACGTTGAAAACATAGTCCGGATATGAAATGACCGGGAGTCCCGGCTTACGAATTTTGAAAACATAGTCCGGATATGTGACTCACTGGAGTCCCGGCTTGAGCCGGTGGGATGCCTGCCGGGGCCGGGGCCTACTGCCGGCAAAGCCGGGACCGGCTGAAGCCGGGACTCCGAATCCAGCGGATGTCCAGATTAACATTTCAACGTTCATTTGCCGGTGGGATGCCTGCCGGGGCCGGGTATGGCGTGCGGCAGCATGGTGCAGCGAATGCACCCTACGGCTACGGCTACTGTGGCGGCAGCATGGTGCAGCGAATGCACTCTACGGCTACGGCTGCCGGCAAAGCCGGGACCGGCTGAAGCCGGGACTCCGATCCAGCGGATGTCCAGATTAACATCTCAACGTTCATTTGCCGGTGGGATGTCTGCCGGGGCCGGGTATGGCGTGCGGCAGCATGGTGCATCGAATGCACCCTACGGCTACGGCTACTGTGGCGTCAGCATGGTGCAGCGAATGCACCCTACGGCTACGGCTACTGTGGCGGCAGCACGGTGCAGCGAATGCACCCTACGGCTACGGCTACTGTGGCGGCAGCATGGTGCAGCGAATGCACCCTACGGCTACGTGATATGAACCAGGGAGAAGCGAGAACAAATCGTGCCGGGTATGGCGTGCGGCTGCAAGCCGCACCTACGTGATACGTGATACGGCCTACGGAATACAGACTACGGCATACGGCATACGGACTACGGCCTACAGCCCTACCGCAATCGCAGGATATCGCTTCCGGCGAAGATCGGCCCGACCTGGATGCCCAGTTCCGACTCGGCGTAGAGTACCGGGGGCACACCGATATCGGCCAGGTAGAGTTCGCCCACCCGCGCGGCTACACCCTCCGCGCGCAGACCTTCCTTGGGTAGCGCCAGCGTCAGCGTGGCCGTGGCCTTGATCGCCGGGTCGAAAACGGTGCCGGTGGTGGTATCAATGCCCGAGGGTGCATCCAGGGACAGAATGGGTTTGCCCTGCGCGTTGGCCCAGCGGATCAGGTCAGCGGCGGCGGCGTGGGGTGCGCCCTGTAGACTGTAGCCGATAATGCCGTCCACGATCAGGGCCGGGCTGCCGGCGTGGGCAATGGTTTCGGCCAGGGCGATCGGGACATGCATCCGGCGCAGGATGCCAAGCTGGTGGGCGGCAACACCAGTAAACTCGGCGTCGGGCCGGGTGACAAAGACCTGCACCTGCGCGCCCCAGGTCTGGAGCCGCCGCGCGCAGACCAGCGCACCGCCGCCGTTGCCGCCGGTCCCGGCCAGCACAACCACTGACTTCCGGCGGGGATCGCCCGCAAAGAAGCGGACCCGCGCCAGATGCGCCAGGTTGCGCCCGGCATTTTCCATCATCTGAATTAGCTCAATGGCGAAGTCGTCGATCATCGCCCGATCCACCGCGATCATCTGCTCGGTGGTCAGGTAGGGCAGTTCGCCCGTAAGCGTTGGTATGGTCATCGGGGTACCTCGCTTGGGTTAGCGCGGCAGGCCCAGTGCTTCCATCACAGCTTCTTCGCAGGCGCGCATAGCCGCGGCATCTTCCGGTCCACGTTCGTGATCATAGCCCAGCAGGTGTAGCATGCCGTGGACAACCAGGTAGGCCAGTTCGCGCTCGGACGCGTGACCATAGTCGGCCGCCTGGGCCAGCACGCGCTCGTAGGAGACGGCAATGTCACCCAGGTAGCGCGGCGCACCGGGCACACTCACAAAGGGGCCGCCGGCTTCATCGGCGAAGGAGAGGACATCGGTGGGAGCATCAACGCCCCGGTAATCCCGGTTGAGGGTGTGGATCGCCGCATCGTCGGTGATAAGCACGCTGACCTCGACGGGTTCAACCACGCCGGCGTGGGCCAGCAGGGTTGTGGCCGCGCGTTCGACCAGCGCGATATCCACCGCATCGGCAAACGGCGCATTCACCTGTACTTCAACCGACCAGGGGCCGTGGGTGTCAGGCATCACGTTGATCTCCGGTCAGCGCGTGCGTCTCCCAGAGCGTGCGCACCTGCGTCAACACATCACGCTCACGTTCGAACGATGCCAGGCGGAGGGCTTCATCAAGCGGGAACCAGCGCGCATCGTCCACCTCGGTCTGTTGTGGGACAACATCACCCGTGATGTAGCGCAGGAGAAACAGGTCAACATATTTATGAATGCGGGAAGGCCCCGCGCGGAACCAGTACTCAATCGTAGCCAGGTGGTGCAACACCTGCCCCGTGAGCCCGGTCTCCTCGGCAATCTCGCGGGCAGCCGCCTCCTCAGCGGTCTCGCCCCGCCGTACGTGCCCTTTGGGCAGACCCCAGCGGCCACCATCCTTGGTGGCGATCAGGGCAACTTCGATCTGATCCACGCTGATACGGTAGATAACGCCCCCGGCCGAGTAAGCCGTACGTTTCCCAGGGGCTTTTCGCTTCATTCGTGCGCGCATGGCTGGCGGGTTAAGCTTTCTTACTCAGGCGACCGGCGCGCATATCCCAGTAGTGATCAATGGAGAAGCGAATACGCTCTTTGGCATGTTCGGCGCTTTCCCACCCGACAGGCTCGACACGCGTCCCCTCCAGGTCTTTGTACATCGTAAAGAAGTGCTCGACTTCCCTGAGATAGTGTTGCGGCAGGTCGGTATAATCGGCAAAATCATTGAAGAAAGGATCATAGTTCAAAACGGCCAGCACCTTATCGTCGGCGTCGCCCTTGTCGAGCATGCGGAACATGCCAATAGGCCGGGCCTCAACCAGGCAGCCGGTGAAGGTTGGCAGGTTCGTGACGACCAGCACGTCTAGCGGATCGCCGTCGGTGTAGTAGGTCTGGGGGACAAAGCCATAGTCGCCCGGATACTGGACCGCCGAGTAGAGGACGCGATCCAGCTTAAATGCGCCAGAGCCTTTGTCAAATTCGTACTTATTGCGTGAGCCCCTGGGGATCTCGACAATAACATTGATGATGTCAGGTGACATTGGTCCCGGTACCAGATCGTGCCACAAGTTCTGCATTCACAACCTCTCTTCTGCAAAGTAACTCATAACCATCAGTGGCATTATAGCACGGTAATACCCTGCAACGAAAGCCATTCCACAATGAACCGGAATGATCGGCTGCGGTAGGGACGCGCAGAAGCGCGTCCGCACGCTCTACCGCAGCCGCATGAACGCCGGGACCGGCTGATGACGTTTGGAGAAATAGTCCAGCGATGAAATGACCGGGAGTCCCGGCTGATGACGTCTGGGGAAATAGTCCAGCGATGAAATGACCGGGAGTCCCGGCTGTAGCCGGTGGAATGCCTGCCGGGACAGCGGCATCCTGCCGGGAACGCCGGGACCGGCTGACGCCGGGACTCCTGCTCAACGATGTCCGGATTAAAAAATCAACCTTCAGCCACCGACGCTCCTACTCGGTCGGTCCTCCCGCCGCCAGCAGCGCCTGCGCCGTGGCGCGCTGCTGCAGCCAGCGCTCCGGCGTGGTCCGGTAGAGCAGCGTAATCGGCGCGCCGGACGCGGTCGGTACGATCCGCACTGCCCCGGTGACCGGGGTGCCCTCCGGGGTAACGCCGGTAAACCCGCGATAGACGCTGCCGTCGGGCCAGCGCAGGGGTTGCCCGGCATCGCTGACGGAGGCGACAACGCCGGGGAATAGCTCGGTGACGGTCAGCGCGGTCAGATCGTCGGCAGCACCGGGCCAGGGCACGGCGCTGATCAGGCTGATGCCGTCGGGCGCGACGGCGGTGCGCTCTTCAAACTCGCTTGCGGTCAGTTGCCAGTCCGCCGGATAGACCAGTTGGTAGCCCTGGGAACTTACTTCAACGGCCGGCGCGGGTGGCAGCCAGACCAGGCGCGAGGCAAAGTCTACGTTTTGCACCAGCAGCGTGTCGGGGGCGCTGCCGGGCGTCCAGCGCCAGAGGTTGCCGGGCTCGCGCTGCTCAAAGCGGGGCTGATCGAGCGGGGCGTCGGCGCTCCAGCCGGGGGGTAATGCCACAACCAGCCCGCTACCGTCGGGTGCCCAGGCGGCTCCGGTGGCGCGCGGTAGTTCATCCAGGACGGCCGCATGCGCTGTGCGGGTTCCGGAGGGCAGCGCTACTTGCTCCTCGGCATTCAGGTCGAGCACTCGCGTTTCCCACTGTTCGTACCCACCCCAGCCCCGCGCATCGCTAAAGTTGTGTTCTACCAGGGCCATACGCCAGCCATCGGGGGCAAATTCGGGGGGCAGCAGCCAGCCCGCGCCCACATTCAGCATCTGCGTGTCAGCCGTGAACGAGCCGCCCATCTCGGTGTAGTTGATATCGACCAGCGCCCGGTAGCCGATGAAGCGCTGATAGGCCAGATCCATCCCGCCGGGGGACCAGGCCGGGGCATAGACCAGCAACCCGGCATCCTCGCCGGAAGCAGCCGTACCGGCGACAGCAAAGTCCCAGCCATTCTCCCCCTGTCGGTTCACCAGTCGGAGGCTGTTGTCGCTTGGCGGTGTGTCGCCGGTCGGATTGTTCCGGGTGGGCGGGGCGGCAAAGGCAATCCGCCGGCCATCCGGTGCAAAGGCCGGGTCACAGCCGGGCGCAAGCGGGCTGACTGCGCCGCTGGTGATATCGAGCAGGCGTACCTCGCCGGTAGCGCACCAGTCGGTCCAGTTCATCCAGTCCGGCAGGCGGGGCGGGGCACCAGTCCCGGCGGTATAGGCCAGGGTCAGGCCATCGGGGGACCAGGCCAGCCCGCTCACGTTGCGGTCATCGCTGGTGATCTGGCGCAAATCTTCGCCGCTGCGTGCGACCAGCCAGATCGTGGTTGTCGCGCCGCTGCCGCGCACCAGCGCCAGCGTCTGTCCATTCGGCGTCGCGGCAAACTCCTGCACATCGGCTGTGATCATGCGCTCCTGGCCGCTGTCCGGGGCGTAGGCCATCAGTGTGTTGTTACGCAGGAAGAGAATCTCACTGCCGTGTGCAGTGGCGGAGGGAACTGATCGGGAGGTGTCTGGCTCTGGTGGTGGTGGGGGAACGGGCGTATTGCTCGGTTGTGGCTCGGGCGGGTTGGTGGGCTGCGGCTCCGGTGTGCTGGTGGGTGGGACGGCAGCCGGTGTGCTGGTGGGTGGGAGGCGGGTGGCTGTGGCCGCCTCGGGGGTGCTGCCGGCCGTGCCGGTTGTCGGTCCGGCGGCCGATTCCGTGGGTACGGCGGTGGTTGTGTTGTCGGGAGAAGTGCCACAGGCGGCCAGCAGCAGCGCCAGGGTCAACGCGGCGAGGAAGGGTGTACGGTGAAAGCAGGGTTTGTTATGCATATTCATTAGAAACTCCACGCGAGAACAGAGAATAAAGGACATAAGGACGAAGGACGAAGGACGAAGGACGAAGGACCAAGCACTGAGCACTGAAAGCTGAAAGCTGAAAGCTGAACACTGAGAATACAGAACCTGTAGAAAATAAACGAAATATGCCGGATTTCCAGCGCATAAAAAATGGACAGAGGAACGCCGGTTTGGGGTTCCTCTGTCCGCTGCTTCCTATACGACTGTTCGCTCAGATGGTGCGACCCGGCATGCGGGCGGATGTTCGCGCATTCCTCATTGCATAAACAACGACGGATACGCCGGCCTTAAGGTTGCACGGTGGGCAGCGCGGGCCGGGTCGGTTCCGGTGGGACCAGGGTCGTCGGCTCGACCAGTACCTCAATCTGGTTGCTCTCCTCGGCTGCCGTGCGTAGCCCTTCGAGCCAGGGCACCAGCGTCGCGTCGATTTGCTCCTGCACAACCGGGCTCTGCATAAACTGCGGATTATCCAGCGGGCGTTCCTCCGGCGCTTCCAGCAGTTCGATGATATGCCAGCCAAACTGGCTCTCGACCAGGCGTACCTCGCCGGGCTCCATCTCGAAGATGGCCTCGTCGAAGGAAGGCACAAAGACGCCACGCGGAGCCCACCCCAGATCGCCGCCCTGCTGGGCCGAGCCGGGGTCGTCCGAGTGCTCCTGCGCCAGTTCGGCAAAGTCGGCCCCTGCTTCAATCTCGCTCAGCAGCTCATCGGCTTCGTCCCGCCGTTCGGCTTTTGTAGCGATCTCCTGGCCCGGCTGGCTATGCAGATCGCCGGATTCGGCGGCTTCGTCACTGGCCTGCAGCAGAATATGCCGCGCGTGCGCCTGCTCCACCACGATCTGGTTGGTGATCATCTCCTGATAGAGCTGCAGTTGGCCCATCACATCGCGCAGCTCTTCCTCGGAGCCGATGTTCAGATTCTGCAGGAAAGCCTCAACCGCTTCCGGGCTCTGGTGACTCGCGCGCAGTTGTTCAAGCTGCTCATCGATTTCGGCCTCGTCTACGGTTAAGCCCTCTTCGCGGGCTTCCTGCACGACCAGTTTGAACTCGATAAGCTCATCCAGTGTCTCCTGCGCATCCTGCCCCGGCGTGTAATTGCGCAGAAAATCACCACGGGTCAGGGTCAGATCGCCAACCTCGGCAATGACATCTGAGTTGTCCGGAGTTCCGAACGGCTGTCGGGTGAAGATGACCCCGACGCTCACGCCGATGATGGCAATCAGCACAACCACGCCGGCGATAATGATGGCTATGCGGGGCATCTGGCGGGATGCGCTGGTTCCGCCGGTGTCGTAGGCGTGCTCATCTGTATCCGGCGTGTCCTGCTCGTATGGCTGCGCATCCGGCGTGTCGTCGGGTGCGGTTGTACTCTCCGTTGTCTCCGCTGGGGAGGGGGTCGTCGCCTCGGTATCTGGCGCGGCCTGCTCCTCCGACCGCTCTTCCGGTGGGTTGCCGGAAGGGTTTTCGGGATTCGTCACAGATTCCTCCGTTCAAATGTTGGTTTACCCACGGCTACACAGATAGTTGGGATTGGATGCATGCATCCTACCACAAGACGCGCGTTCGTACCAAACTCTGTTACGCATTGCGCTTGAGCAGGGGTGGTTCGACCAGCAGACGCGGGCGTTTGAGCCGTTCCAGCACCAGTTCTTTAGCGGCGCCATGCTCGCCAAACTGATACCGGCGGGCGCGGTCAATCAGGATCTCCTGGGCGTCGAGCACCGGCTCATCGTCCTGCGGCTCCACATGGATGTAGTAGCCATCGGCCTGCATCACCCAGCGGCGGCGGTTGTCGGCCAGCATGGTCTCCAGGATAACCCGCAGTTCCTGGCGCAGGTCCAGCGCGTAGATTGGCGTGACCGCTTCCATGCGTTTGTCCAGGTTGCGCGTCATCCAGTCGGCGCTGCCGATATACCAGGCCGGGTCGCCGTCGTTTTCAAAATAGAAGATGCGCGAGTGTTCCAGGAAGCGCCCGACCAGGCTATGCACGCGCACCGTGTCGCTGATGCCCGCCAGTCCCGGCCGCAGGCGGCAGATATCCCGCACAATCAGGTCAATCTGGACACCGGCCTGGGCCGCGCGGTAGAGTTCGGCCACAATTGCCGGGTCTTCGACGGCGTTGACTTTGGCGACGATGCGGGCGGACTGACCTGCGCGCGCCAGGGCAGCTTCCCGCCGGATACGCTCGATAAATGTCTGCCGCATGGTGGCGGGCGCAATCAGCAGCCGGGAAAACTCGCCCATGTGCCCCGGTCCCGTGAACATGTTGAACACCGTAACCACATCCCGACCAACCTGGTCGTCCGCCGTAAGCAGCGCCAGGTCAACATAGGCACTGGCGGTTCCGGCGTGGTAATTGCCGGTGCCCACATGCGAGTAGAGCCGGAGGCCTTCCTCCTCCTGGCGTACCACCAGCGCCAGCTTGGTGTGAGTTTTGACATCAAGCGCACCGTAGGCGACATGGATACCGCGCTCCTCCAACTGGCGCACCCAGGCCACATTCTGCCGCTCGTCGAAGCGCGCCTTTAGCTCAATTGTGACGGCGACCTGCTTGCCGTTGTTTGCCGCCGCCATCAGCGCCCGCAGCACCTGCGAGTCGTTGTCGGTGCGGTAGATTGCCACCTTCACTGCGCGCACCGCCGGATCGGTTGCCGCCTCGTCAAACAGGCGCTGTGTGGTGGTGTCGAAGGCGTGGTAGGGATGGTGCAGCAGGATATCGCCCCGTTTGATCTCGTCAAAGATGCTGCCCTGCGCGCCGGGTGTGTCGGGCATGAGCCGGGGATGCGGGTGCGGCGTCCAGTCACGATACTTGAGATCCGGCCGTTTCTGGCGCATCAGGGCCGACAGGTCGGTCATATCCAGCGGCATGCCCTGGCGGTAGACCGCCTCATCCGGAATCTGCAGGTGGCGGATCAGCAGCTCCAGCATTGGCCGGGGCATATCCGCCTGCACTTCCAGCCGTACGGCTGGGGCCATGCGCCGCTTCTCCAGCACATCCTCGATCATGGCAACCAGATCCTCCGCGACCTCTTCATCCTGCCGGACCTCCGCGCTACGCGTGAGGCGGAAGAGCGATACGGCCTGGATCTCGCGGTTAGGGATGAGCAGATGCAGATTCGTGCGGATCACCTCAACCACCGGCACCCCGACCCAGGTCTGCGCGTCTTCATGGATCGTGAGAAAGGGCGGCAGCATGTCCGGCACCTTGACGCGGGTGAAGGTAGGGGGTTGCTCATTCGGATTGCCCACCATAATGCCCAGGGAGAGCGAGAGATTGGAGATGAAAGGGAAGGGATGCGCCGGGTCATATGCCAGCGGCGTGAGAATCGGCAGGATGTCGGCTTTCACATGCTCCTGGAGCCGGGTCTGCGTCTCCTGGTCGAGGCTATCGTAGGCGGCGATCTGGAGGCCCGCATCGGCCAGCGCCGGGCGGATGGTCTGCTGCCAGCAGTCATACTGAGTAGCCTGCATCTCGCGGAAGGCGGCCTGCGCCTCGTGCCACTGCTGTTCAGGGGTGCGCCCGTCAACCGTTGGCGTTGTCACCCCGGCGTCGATCTCCCGCAGCAGCCCGCCGATGCGCTTCATAAAAAACTCGTCCGCATTTTTGGTAAAGTAGACCAGATGTTTGACGCGCTCCAGCAGCGGGTTGCGTGCGTCAAGCGCTTCAAACAGCACCCGGTAGAAAAAGCCCAGTTCGCTTAACTCGCGGTTGAGGTAGTAGTGGGGCTGCGTGAAATCGGTAGGATGGCTGTCTGCGCTATTCGATTGCGTCATTGATCCTCCTCGTCATAAAATGGTACTGGTGCAGTTCGCCGGCCCAACCCATCTGCCGCTGAACGGCATGTGCTGCTCTGCTGCTGCTAAAAGTGGCAAGTAACGTGCCATGAAGGACGAATGCCGGACGACGGACGGCGGACGCTGTTCGCCCGGTGAGACTGCGCGCCGGCGCGTGTAGCTATGGGCAAATGCTCAACAAATGCTTTGCAAAGGCTTGACAAAACAAAGAATGAGAGGATAATGAGAGAGACACCAATCGAAACTGTCGCTCCTGCTAAGGAGCAGAGGAACTATTGCACTCTGGTGCCTGGAAATTGGGTTTATGTCGCTTACTGTTACGTTTTGTGCGCTCTGCACCGCCCAACATGATCCACTTATGCAAACGATTCATGACCTGCAGTGTGAATACCCCGATGAGTTATTTATTGTTGAGTTGAACTGCATGGCCGCGTGTGAAGATGTTCCGGCTATGCTGATCGAAAGCGAGTACCTGCCACGTATTACCCCCGAAACCCTGTATGAACGGGTAAGAGCGCAACTGCCCGCATATCAGAATTAAATACACGCGTTACGCGGTGGGCGTACAAATCAGACACGTATTCCCACAAAAGTTGTCTTCGCCTGCGGCAGCATGGTACGTTTTATTCTTATTCACAAAAAAATTCACGTTGTGAACTTTTTTGTGAATAACACGACTTACGCGGTGGGCATGCAAATCAGGCATTTGCCTGGATGAACGGCCCGATTCGCCTGCGGCAGCATGGTACGCTTTTTATCTTTTTCACAAAAATGTTGCACAAAGTGCAACATTTTTGTGAAAAAGCATGGAATTTTTCGCCCTGCCGGAGGCGATATCCCCCGCCAAACGCGGGATCGCCGGATACATGTCAGTATTGGCCGTTTCGCGATGTTCGCTCATGTCGTGTTCTTTCGTGGTCCAAACGCTCACCGCGTAACTCCTGTGAATAAGATCAGGTTTCTTCCGCCTTGCCGGAGGGGATATCCCCCGCCACATGTGGGATCGCCTGATACAAGGCTGCATTGGTCGTGTCGCGGGTTTCGCTCATGTCGTATTTTTCGTGGTCCAAACGCCCACCGCGTAACTCCTGTCAAATGAAGCATGTTATGGTCTACCAGTCACGTAGTCCGAGCCATCGGTCACCGATTGCCCGGACGGTGCGTGGATCAACTGGTGGGCCACCAGCAGGTACGCCGAGGTGCGCTGGACGTACGCTGTGGCGGTGGGGTTGGCGCGGATCTGGTGCGGCTGGACGATGCCCTGGTTATGCCACGCTGCCAGGGTGCGCCAACTGACCGGCACATCCTCGAACCGGGCGCGATACATGCCGCGCTCCAGATTGGCGGCCAGATACTCAATCGCGAGATCATCCTGGCTGATCTCGCGGGTAATGGCCGCAAACAGTGCTTCCTGTG
The DNA here is from genome assembly GCA_034436755.1 of Chloroflexaceae bacterium. GTDB lineage: Bacteria > Chloroflexota > Chloroflexia > Chloroflexales > Chloroflexaceae > CAKZQX01. The sequence continues at coordinate 94,048 of DAOTVB010000157.1, forward strand.
AGGTGTAGTTCGCCGGGATGATGCTGCTCCCGGCGACCTGGAGCGGCACTGTGATAACGCGGGTCGGTGCGGGAACCGGCACCTGCTGCTCTAAAATCTCCAGGGCCACGGAGGGGCGCAGATTGCTGGGCCAGACACTAAAGTTGCTGCCCAGGCCGCTGCTGTTGACGCTGACCTGGGCATGCTCATAGAACGGCGTCAGCACGCGCAGCACCTCGACCTCATCTTCCAGCCAGCCGTTATGCTCGTTGTACATTAGCAGCGCAATGACTTCGGCAAACTGGGTATCGCTCATGCCGGATAGACCGGGACGATTGTGCCGCGCCGCGGCCGCCAGGATTTTTGGGCGCAATGCTTCCATCCGCGCCGCCAGTTCGGGGCGCACATACGGCTCGATAAACAGCCCGGGTGCGTCGAATGGATGTCCCTGGCATCCCGAGCGCACCGGCATATCGCCAGGAGCCGGCTGCGATAGTACCGACGGCGACAGATGATTGGTTATGCGGGTTGCGTGTAGTCGGGAATGGTTAAAGATACGGACCGGTCCAGCGAGTATCGTTAGCAGGAAGATGAGGATGAACAGGATCAACAGTCGGGATATGCCAACGCGATGATACATTTTCATAGACAGCAGTGGTTTTCCTCCATCAATATTTTTCCTCAAAGAGAAGACGTATAACAGCAAACGCCGGTTCCATGGGCGAACCGATACTGGCAGGCGCGGTACGAGCGTGCGTAGGATATGTATACAGCAGATGTATCACAGCGTATTGTAGAGGTATCGCTATAGATATGCAAAATTGGGCGTAAACGCTTGACACCTTCTCCTGACCACACGTATAATTGCCTGTAACATCCTTAATGGAGTGGTGCGCCGCAATGGATAACAGCGATTTTGTACAATTGGTTGTCGATGCCCTGGAGAGCCTGCCGCCCGAGTTTGCACGCTACCTGGAGAATGTCGAAGTTATTGTTGAGCGTCGTCCTACCAGCGAACATCGTCGCCGCGTAGGGCTGAAACCCTGGCAGTCGCTCTACGGGCTCTACGAAGGTGTCCCGCTGACGCGGCGCAATCACTTTGGTGTCCAGGTGCCCGATACGATTATTCTGTTTCAGGAGCCGCTGGAGCGCGACTTTCCAACCGCCGCGGCGCTGCAGAGTCAGGTACGGCGTACCGTGTTGCACGAAATAGCTCACCTCTTTGGCATTAGTGACGCACGCTTACGTGAACTGGGAGCCTATTAATACTATGAACTATCGTGCAGTGTTGCATGCACAGAATCTCTTCTTCTTTCTGCTCTATATCACAGCGCTGGCCCTGGCTGCGGTGTTGGTGTACGAGACATTGCTGCTGACCCGGCAGGTGCCGTCGCCGTTCAGCGGCGGTGTTGCAGTTGTGGCCGAACCGACCAGTACCGCACCTGCTCTGATGGGAAGTACCGCCATGTCTGCCAACCCACCTACGCCGGTTCCCACCGTTCCGCTGCTGGAGTTGAGCCTGCCGGCAGAGCAGCAGTTTGGCTACCATCCCAAAACCGGGCGATATATTGCGGCCTGGCTACCGCCATCGTTCAGCGGTGGCGCGCGCGAGTCATTTGAGGCCAATAAAGATATCCTCGATGAGATCAGCCCGTTCTGGTACACGACCGATGGGAGCGGCCGGCTCTATGGTAATCGTGACGACGAACTGGTACGCATTGCCCACGAGAATAATGTGCTGGTGATCCCGACGATCCATAATGTCGGTGATTATGAAGCAGTGGTGGCGATGCTGCTCGACCCCCAGCGCCGGACGAACCATATTCAGCATATCCTGAATGAAGTGCTGGCCCACAACTACGATGGTATCGATATCGATTATGAGTCGCTTGATCCGGGATTGCGCGAAGAGTTTTCGGCCTTTATTATCGAGCTGGCCGATGCGCTCCACTCGCACAACAAAATGCTGACGGTTGCGGTGCATGCCAAGGATAGCGACTATGGCGGACTGGGTGGCTACCAGGATTGGGTGGTGATGGGCAAGTATGTGGATCGCCTGCGCATTATGACCTATGATTACCACTGGCGCGGTAGCGGTCCCGGCCCGGTTGCGCCACTCTACTGGGTCCAGTCGGTTGCGGAGTATGCCCAGACGGTGGTTGATCCCTCCAAGATTGTTATTGGCGTGCCGTTCTATGGCTATGACTGGCCCGAATCGGGTGGTCCGGCCCGCGCGCTGCCCTGGGGCGATATCGAGGATCTGATCGATGCGCAGGGGTTAACCGTCGATCTGCGGCAGCGTGATGACCGGGGGCTGATCCAGGAGAGCCGCCTGTTCTATGAAACCGAGGCGGGAAGACGCGAGGTCTGGTTTATGACGGATCAGAGCCTCGCCTCGAAGCTTGACCTGGTACAGGAGATGGATCTGGCAGGGATTGCGATCTGGCAACTGGGCTATGAGAAGCCGGAATATTGGGAAGTTATTCGCAGCCAGTTAGTGGAAGACCCGGTGCAGATTCAGCGGGAAATAAACCAGTGGTTGCCGGAGCATTAAACGTATGCATAAAGCATTTAGCAGCCGCCCGGCCGAGGGAGGGACGCAGTTGACGGTCCCACCCGGCCGGCAAGATGGTTCTAATGGTGCGCCGGAGGCCGGTGTCCGCGCCAATACCGCTGAGGCGAATCGGCTCTACCAGCGCGGGGTTGCCGCCGCGCGGGGTGGGCAGCGCCGTATCGCCGCCGGGTTCCTGACGCGTTCGGTGCAACTGGACCCGCGCAATGAGCGGGCCTGGCTCTGGTTGAGCGGTGTGCTGGATGATCCGCACCAGATTGCCTTCTGCCTGCGCGCTGTGCTCAAGCTCAATCCCGCCAATGAGCGGGCCCAGAAGGGGTTGCGCTGGCTGGAGGAGCGGCAACTGCTGCAGGGCCAACCCAAACCCTCACCCGTCTTGAATGTGCAGCTTGATGAGCCGTTGCCGCAGCAGGAAGCCCGTGAACATACGGAATCCTGGTGGGTCAACTGGCGGCGCACCCGGCGCGATATGCGGCGGGTGCAGTTGCTCTTCTGGAGCGTGCCGCTGATCCTGTTGAGCCTGGCCCTGGTATTGCATCAGTCTTTTGGAACGGCCGTGGAGCAGCGTAATAACCCACCGCCGGTACCCGCCGAGATCTCGTCTGCGGTTATGCCCGAAATCACCGTAGAGGATAGTGTGGTACCGATCCTGGAGTCGGAGATGGCTTCGGTGCGCCAGGGGAAGTTAATCAGCTACTTCGACACGATGGATGCCATGCGGCAGCAACTACGCAATGCCGTGGATAGCTATCGCAATGCGACCTCTCGGCCTGGCGGAACCTCGGTTGGGCATGCCTCCGCTGCGCAGCGTCTGCGCGATCAGGTGGAGCAGATCCATACCAGCATGAAAGCCGTGACACCCCCGGCGGAGGTGGAACAGGCCCATGCCTCCTATCTGCGCGGGTTAGAGGTGGAAATGGACGCACTCAACGAGTTGCTCGAGTTTTACAGCAGCTACGAGGTTGAGCGCGCAAATCGGGCGGCCCTTGGGTTTCAGGAGGCGAGCGGGTATATCAACCGTGCCCGCGCTGAGTTTGACCGCTATGCGCAACAGATCGGTCTGCTCAACACGGTTCCTGTGCATACGCCCCGTTAGTATGAAACGTTGAGCGGATAGACCAGCATTTCGGCGAAGACCACCTGATCGCGCCCCCCGGCTTTAGCCCGGTAGAGGGCGCTGTCCGCGGCCTTCAGCACCTCGTCACTGGTTGCGCCATGGATGGGGAAGACGGCAACCCCCAGCGACACGCTGACACTGCCAAGGGTCTGTCCGGCATGCTGCACCTGCATCTGCTTCACACTTGCCCGTACCTGCTCGGCGCGGCGGTGGGTATCTTCCAGCGATGCCCCCGGCATAATCAGGACAAATTCTTCCCCACCATACCGACAGACAATATCTTCACCGCGTGTCTCCAGTTGGAGAAACTCCGCCATACTGCGCAAGAGTGTATCACCGCCATCGTGCCCGTAGGTGTCATTAAACTGTTTAAAGTGGTCGATATCCAGCATCACCACGCCAACCGGATGGTCGGCCCGCTCGGCCCGGCGCAGTTCCCGCTCCAGCGTCTCGTCCAGGTAGCGCCGGTTGAACAGCCCGGTCAACGGATCGCGGATCGACTGCCGGCGTAGCGTAACCCGCAAACGCACATTCGACAGGGCCAGCGCGACCTGTTTCGCCAGTGCCACGGCCAGATGCTGCTTGGCTTCGCTGGTGCGCCGGTTGAGCCCGGCTTCGCGCCCGGCAACTGGTGGTGCCATCTGGAGATGCAGCACGCCAAGCGTTTCGCCCTGAGCCGTCAGGGGCACACAGATAGAAGACTGACCACCCATTGCATGCACATGCGCACACATGATATCCGTGAGCGGATCATCCACCACATGCACCCGTCCCAGGCGCAGCGCCCAGCACTCCTCGTTGGTAAAGTCGCGCACATTTATGGGCAACTCGCCCCAGACCACAACCGGCTCAATTGAGCGCTGGGTTGTTCGGCGCACTCCCAGCATGCCCGAGTCGCCCGGGAACAACCGCCGCGCAAAGCGGACAATGACGCCGTAAGCCTCCTCGACCGAGGTACAGATCTGCAGCACCTCGCTCAGTTCGCTAAGAATGGTGATTTCGTGGGTGCGCTGCTCCAACTCGGCCACCCAGGTTGTCAGGCTAATGTTGGTCTGCCGCAGTTCCGCCTCGACCCGCTTCATCTCCGTAATATCGCGGGCAATGGCCGTTATGCTGGTCATCTCGCCGGCGGTATTATAGTGGGGATTAATGGTCCAGAGCATGGAGTAGACTTCCCCGGTCTGGCTGAGCAGCCGGTTCTCGAAGGTCGCGCTGGTGATGCCGTTCTGCATCCAGGTCATAAAGGCCATCTCGGTGCGCACGCGATCATCGGGATGCACAAAGTCGAATGCCAACCGGCCCAGACACTCCTCCGGCGGCAGGCCATAGAGGCGTTCGGTGTTGTGATTAACGTAGGTGAAATAACCATCGGCATCCACCTGGATAATCAGATCATCGGTACCTTCAACTACGGCACGGTAGCACTCCTCTTTCATCCGCAGCGTCTCTTCTACCTGGACCTGCGCGGTAATATCCCGGTTGCTGGCACGCTGCCCCAGGCGGCGGCCCTCCCGGTCATACACCGGCTGGCAGGCATGCCCAATCCAGCGTTCTTCGCCATCGCGGGTGGTAATGCGAAACCGGGTAGAAAAAGCACCGGCACACTGTCCTTCCCCGTGCAGATGTTCCGCCACCCGTTGCCGGTCATCCGAATGGATAATCCTTTTCAGCCAGTCCGGGTCGGCCTGAAATACCTCCGGCGCGTAGCCGGTAATGCGTTCACAGGACGGTGAGACATAGAGATAGCGCCCATCCTCTCCGACCCAGTATTCCCAATCGTAGGTAAAATCGGCGATCATGCGAAAGCGCGCTTCACTCACACGTAGCTCCTGTTCCATATGCTTCAGATAGCTGATATCCGCGAGGACACAGACAATCCCGGCGGCTGCATCAGGTTGCGCCGGAAGCAACACCCCGGACAACAGAACCGGGAGCAATGCACCGTTCCGGGTGCGGCAAACTTGCTCAACGCCGCTGATTGTGCCATGGCGCCGGATCGATGGGAGAATGTCGCGATGAAACTGTGATGGGCTATTTGCAAAGAGCAGCGTTACATCCTGCCCGAGCAGGTCGGCCTCTCGATAGCCGGTTTGTTGACATAGCGCCGGGTTGACCAGCCGAATAGTTCCCTCAGGTGTAATGATTGCAACACCCTCGGCTAACGACCAGAGCATATCGTGGGTTGCCGGCTCCGGTGTGGGGGCAAAAATCCGGACGTGGAAGGTGCCATAGAACAGTATACTCCCACTACTAACGGCTGCCAACGCCAAAATTTCCATAACTGGAAGGCGTGTGCCGGCCAGGAGTAGCAGAAAGAGAAGCGCATCGATCAGGGCCGGGACAACCAGCCCGGCCAGCAGTACCTGTCGCCGTCGCCGGGTGCGGGGATCGGCTAACCTGACTGGAGCCGTTATGAACCGCACCGTCCAGATCAGTGTCAGCAGCAGCAGCCAGACCAGGCCAATGCTACCGAACCCGACCGCTCTGGACGGAGCCAGGGTCCAGAGGTTCCAGATGCCCCGTACCGGCATGCCGAGCAGTCCCACAAAGGGGTGGAGTAGCGCCAGGAGCAGCGCCGAGCCGTACACCACCGCCAGGATCGGATAGACAAAGCGTGCGGGCACACCAGCCCACTGCCACGCCAGGTGAAATCCAATGGCCGTTGTGGGAAAGAGCAGCAGCAACCAGCCACTCCAAAAGGTTGCTGCTTCAACCGTCCGCGCGGCCTGGAACTGGAACACTACAAAGAAAACCAGTCCCATGCCCAGACAGTAGGCCGCCACCAGATAGTTGCGCTGTTGTGGAACAGCCTGATCATAGATCAGGTTCGCCAGCGACAGATAGAGTGCGGCAGCCACCAGCGGTATGACTGTAAGTAGACTCATGATTGTTCTTCATTGAACAGAACCCAGCACCTGGAAGCAACAGTCTGCCGGTTGTCAGGGACACGAAAGGGGCAACGCATGCGTCGCCCCCCTTTCTCCTAAGCAACCACCGCCTGCCGGGAAGGGCATCGGCGACCTTCCAGTGTGGTACTATATATTTTTCGATCTAAGTTTACCGCATAACAGCCAACATGTCTATACATAAATACCCGTAGTTTGTATGCGGAGAATCCTGATACGTCTATTTCACACGAGTTACGCGGTAATGATGCAAACGGGAAGTTTGACCTGATGAAAACCCGCCCTGCCGCAGGCGGAGTCGCCTGTCGGGTCAACGACCGCGTAACTCCTGTATTTCATACCAGTGAGTCGGGGCACGTCGGTGAGCTATTTGCGTCGCAATTCGTTGCGTACTATCATTAGCAGACCGAAACACGCTGCCCGGATGGTCGTTCTGCCCGCAGCACGCGCCTGCGCCGGAGCGGACATACCGACGGGCGGCGTACGAAACAGCGTTTCCACCAGCGTGATCTCATCACCGGGAATCACGCACAAAGGTCAGCCAGAGGAGCAAACTATGCCATGGAACAACCGGAGTAAGATCGTCACCGAGGGCGTTCAGCGTACGCCCAATCGGGCAATGCTACGCGCGGTCGGGTTTAGCGACGAGGACTTTAGCAAACCGATTGTGGGGATTGCCAATGGCTTCAGCACCATCACCCCCTGTAATGCAGGGCTGAACGACCTGTCCCTCCGTGCGGAGGCGGCGATGCGCACAGCGGGGGCGATGCCGCAACTCTTTGGCACAATTACCATTAGTGACGGTATCTCGATGGGCACCGAAGGGATGAAATACTCGCTCGTGTCCCGCGAGGTCATCGCCGATGCGATTGAGACGGTCTGCAATGGACAGAGTATGGATGGGGTGCTGGCCGTCGGCGGGTGTGACAAGAATATGCCGGGGGCAATGATTGCGATTGCACGCCTGAATATTCCGGCCATCTTTGTCTATGGCGGGACGATCAAGCCCGGCCACTACAAAGACCGCGACCTGACGATTGTGAGCGCATTTGAGGCGGTTGGGCAGTACAGCGCCAAAAAGATCGCCGAGGACGAACTGCTGGAAGTTGAGCGGCGCGCCTGCCCGGGTGCCGGCTCATGCGGCGGGATGTTCACGGCCAACACGATGTCGTCGGCAATCGAGGCGATGGGCATGAGTCTGCGGGCCTCATCAACGATGGCGGCGGAAGACCCGGAGAAGGCCCACAGTGCTGCACGCTCCGGGGAGGTGCTGGTGGAGGCCATTCAGCAGCAGCGGCTGCCCCGCGCGATTATGACCCGCAAAGCGTTTGAGAATGCCATTACCGTGGTGATGGCGCTGGGCGGCTCGACCAATGCGGTGCTGCATATGCTGGCAATTGCGCATGCCGCCGAGGTGCCCCTGACCATCGACGACTTTGAGACGATCCGGCAGCGGGTGCCGGTGCTCTGCGATCTGAAGCCGTCGGGTCGGTATGTGGCGACCGATCTACACCAGGTCGGCGGTGTGCCGCAGGTGATGAAGATGCTGCTGACGCATGATCTGCTCCACGGCGACGCGCTGACCATCACCGGCCAGACTATTGCCGAGGTGCTGGCGGATGTGCCGGATGAGCCACCCGCCGGGCAGGATGTGATCCGGCCCTGGGGTGAGCCGGTCTATGCGCAGGGGCATCTGGCGATCCTGCGGGGCAACCTGGCCCCGCAGGGGTGTGTTGCCAAGATTACCGGCATCAAGCATCGCAGCATCACCGGCCCGGCGCGCGTGTTCGAGTCGGAAGAGACCTGCCTGGAGGCGGTCCTGGCGGGCAAAATCAACTCCGGCGATGTTCTGATTGTGCGCTACGAGGGACCGAAGGGCGGCCCCGGCATGCGCGAGATGCTGGCACCCACCTCGGCGATTATCGGCGCAGGGTTGGGTGACTCGGTCGGGTTGATCACCGATGGGCGCTTCTCCGGCGGCACCTATGGCCTGGTTGTGGGCCATGTTGCACCTGAGGCGGCGGTGGGCGGCCCGATTGCGCTGGTGCAGGAGGGCGACTCGATCACGATTGATGCGGACACCCTCCGGCTCCAGATTAATCTGCCGGATGACGAACTGGCGCGCCGCCGGGCAGCCTGGCAGCCGCCGGCGCCCCGCTACACCCGGGGCGTCCTGGCGAAGTATGCCCGGCTCGTCTCCAGCAGCAGCCTGGGAGCCGTGACCGATCTGCATTTGAGCGAGTGATCCCGTGATACCGATGTGTTGTCATCGTTACCGAGCACACCGAGCACACCGAGCACACCGAGAGCGCAGCGATGATACACGGGAATGTGCCGCCGTTGCGCTCATTGCGCCTGTTCCCGTTGATTGCTGGTTTGCCGGCACATTGGTATGATAGGTGCCGCGTGTCCAGGCGCGCCTGTACGGATTGCCGTTTTTATGAGGGCACAGCGGATGTGGGTGATCCGTTGTGCCCCTCATCTATGTTAGACCACACAGCAATTCCAGCCTTCCAATCGCGCTCCTGCTATCTCTGGTATACTACCCGCGCGCTAAACGACCAGTTTTACGACGCAGTGCGTCCCTATCTTGAAGACCAGGTATGCAATACAATCACAACTGTTACTCGTCTTGCACCACCAGGCGCTGCCTGCAGGTAAGCCGTCTGCTCCTGCTGCTGCTCCTGCTGCTGACCAGTTGCACGCCGGAGCCGTCCACCTCGGCGCTGTCGGCGGGGGAACTGCCGCCGATGACGGTGCGGGGCGCACAACTGCGCGCCGGCGGACGCCCGTTTGAGGTACGCGGGGTCAACTATTTGCGTCCATCCACCGACGACCCGGTGGTCTGCCCGCGCCTGCAGTTTGGCGCGGACGGCAACTGCCCGTGGGATCTGCCCGCCATCCAGTCCGACCTGGATCAGTTGCAGGCGCTGGGGGTCAACAGCCTGCGGCTCTTCCTGAACTTCTATGTGTTTGGCGGTGCGCAGTTAACCGACCCGAACTACCGTATGGACCTCTGGCTGGAACGCCTCGATATGTTCATCACCGAAGCAAATCAGCGCGGAATCTATGTGATGCCGGTGCTACTGGCAAAGTACCCGCAGGACCGCTTTGCCCCGGAAGACTACACAATGGCGCTTGAGCAGCATGTGCGCCCGGTGGTGACACATATGGCCGGGAAGCCGGGCATCCTGGCCTGGGATCTGTTTAACGAGCCGGATATCGGTAGCCCGGTCGATATCCGCTGCTGGGATTGGGACAACGCCGATTTCCCGCTCTGCTTTCGGCTGGCGAACGAGCGGAAGCAGTTTATCCAGGCAATTCATGATGAGGTCAAGCGGCTCGATCCGGAACGACTGACGACGGTGGGTCTGGCCTTTGCCAAGAACTATTTCGAGCCCTGGGAGGCGGATCTGCGCCTGGCCGATGTTGTCGATTTCTACACATTTCACTACTATGACGATGATCCCTACGACAGCGGGCGCTACGCTGCGCACTGGTACTATGGGCAGGGCTTCCCGGATGATCTGCAGCGGGCCGTTGCCGAGTTAGCCATGCTGGAGCCGGAGCGGCCGGTGGTAATCACCGAACTGGGCTTCCCCACCGATGCGGGCAGCCGGCGCACACCCGCCGACCTGGCCCATGATCTGCGCCGGGCACAGCAGACCGCACGGGCGGCCGGGGCCGGCGGTATCCTGCTCTGGCCCTTCCAGGACGAGTCGGAAGCGCTGATTGGTGATCTCTATCAGTAAATGACACGACTTATGCGGTGGGTGCTCAAACCGGACGTTTGAGCAGATGGAAGCCTGATTCGCCTGCGGCAGCATAGTACTATTTTGTCTTTTTCACAAAAAATTTGCACCCGTGCAAATTTTTTGTGAAAAAGACTGGAATTTTCCGCCCTGCCGGAGGCGAAATGCTCTGCCAGGTCAGTGACCGCATAACTCGTGGCAATTACTGACACGACTTACGTGGTGGGGTATCGTCTGCGGCAGGGCGGCGTCCGGGTCTGGCACACAACCGAAACCGGCGATACCGCGCATGTCCTGGCATTGCTGGAATGCAGGTGCAGGATCATTGTGGTGGGGAGCACTAAACAAACCATTTAGTTGCCAAACTATTGCACAGGTCAACTTTTCAAATTCCCATATCGCCTTTATAATAGGATGCCGATGCTCCCCAGCCTGAGTCTGTGCAGGCGCTATAATTTAAAACACTGTTCCAGGCGAACTGGCCCGGCACTCCCCTCAGCCAGGGTGGAGAGTATCATGTTTCGCTTCGGTGCTGGCGGCGGGCTGATTGCATGCGAAGCAGGGTCGTACGTGCATCAGATGCGATGCGGCAGAAGCGGAATATACGACTCTGGTGCAAGACTTTTTGAATGTTAAGGTGCAGGTCTATGAAACTAGGTGTCCCCAAGGAGACATTTCCCGGTGAAAAACGTGTTGCCTTGATCCCTGCCGATATCCCGACTCTCACAAAACAGGGAGTGGAGGTGCTGATCGAGCCAGGCGCTGGTGAAGCCGCCGGGTTTCTGGACGCTGAATATCGCGAGCGCGGCGCGGAAGTGGCCGGTTCGCGCCAGGATGTTTTTGCCAATACCGATACGATTGTCCAGGTGCGGGCCGCCGGCGCAAATCCTGACCTGGCCTCCAACGACCTTGAGCTGATGCATCCCGATCAGCGGCTGATCGCCTTCCTCGAACCCCTGGGTAACCCGCAGGCAATGACGGCTGTTGCCGAACGCGGTGTTACGGCTTTTTCGATGGAGTTGATGCCCCGGATCAGCCGGGCGCAAAATATGGATGCGCTCTCCTCGATGGCGACTATCGCCGGCTACAAGGCGGTGCTGCTGGGAGCGACGCATCTGCCCCGGATATTCCCCATGCTGATGACGGCGGCAGGCACGATCAAGCCCGCGCGGGTGTTTGTGATCGGTGCCGGGGTCGCGGGGTTGCAGGCGCTCTCCACCGCCAAACGGCTGGGTGCGGTGACGGAAGCCTACGACGTACGCCCGGTCGTGAAGGATCAGGTCGAGAGCGTCGGTGCGAAGTTTGTGGAACTGCCGCTGGAGACCGGCACGTCGGAGGATAAGGGCGGCTATGCGAAGGCGATGGACGAGGAGTTCTACCGCCGCCAGCGCGAGTTGATGGCCGAGGTGGTTGCACGCAGTGATATTGTGATTACGACGGCGGCGATTCCTGGTAAGCGCTCCCCGTTGCTGATTACTGCGCAGGCGGTTCAGGGCATGAAACCGGCGTCGGTTATTGTGGATCTGGCGGCCGAGCGGGGCGGGAATTGCGAATTGAGCCGCCCGGACGAGGTGGTGGTCGAGCATGCCATTACGATCCTGGGGCCGACTAACCTGCCGGCGACCGTGCCGAACCATGCCAGTCAGTTGTACAGCCGCAACATTATCAACTTCCTGCGCCATGCCGTCAAAGATGGCGCGTTTCAGATGAATATGGATGATGAGATTACCCACGACACGCTGGTGACAAACAACGGCGAAGTGGTCAATCCGCGCATCCGCGATCTGCTTGGCGTTGAGTCGAGTGCGGCGTAGGGAGGAGCTATGTCTGGACGTAGGAGATTTGTAATTGAGAGGAGCACGCGGTGGAACTGAGTCTGATAACGGCTTTAACCATTTTTGTGCTTGCGATTTTTGTTGGGGTTGAGATTATCACCAAGGTGCCACCGACACTCCATACCCCGCTGATGTCGGGGTCCAATGCCATTTCGGGCATTACCATTGTTGGCGCGCTGCTGGCAATGAGCGCTGACCTGACATTCTGGACGACATTTCTGGGGTTTCTGGCATTGATCTTTGCTACGATTAATGTCGTCGGTGGGTTTATGGTCACCAACCGTATGTTGGGGATGTTCCGCAGAAAGGAGTAATCATAATGAATCCGTGGATTAACCTGGCATACCTGGTGGCAGCGGTCCTCTTCATCCTGGGGTTGAAGGGTCTGACCCACCCACGCACTGCCGTACGCGGTAACCTGATGGGCGCATCCGGGATGCTGCTGGCAATTATTGTGACGCTGTTCGCGCAGGGGATTCTTAACTTCTGGTTGATTCTGCTGGGGCTGCTGATCGGCGGTGGTATTGGGGCGCTGATGGCAACCCGGGTCCAGATGACGCAGATGCCCCAGATGGTCGCGCTGCTCAATGGCTTTGGCGGGATTGCCTCGGCGATTGTGGCCGGCGCTGCGCTGAGCGAAGCGGTCTTCCTTTTGAATGTCGAGCAGGGTAGCCTGGTTGGACCAAGTACTCAGGTATTTCAGTTTACTGTGGCGACATTTGCCTCCGGGTTGATCGGCGCTGTCACCTTCTGGGGCAGTCTGGTCGCCTATGGCAAGCTCGAAGGCATTACGGGCGAGCAGATCCAGCAGCGGCTCGGTTTTCTTACCCGCGGCCGGCAGAGTGGCTCAATGCCGGATCAGGAGCAGAAGACTGAAGAGAAGACGGAGGAGCAGGCCGGTCCGGAGCCGGAGCAGGCCGCTCCGGAACCCGAGCCGGAGCCGCAGGCGCAGGCCGCTCCGGAGCCCGATCCCGAGCCGGAGCCGCAGGCGCAGACCCCTCCGGAGCCCGATCCCGAGCCGGAGCCACAGGCACAGACCGCTCCGGAGCCGGAGCCGCAGGCGCAGACCGGCAGTCAGGCTACCGGCACCAATGGTGCCCCGGAAAAACCGGAGCCACCCAAAGCGCAGCCGACCACGATGGAACCGGCCCAGGAGCAGAAGTTGATGGGGCAGTGGCAGAAGATTAACCGGACACTGACCACCAAACCGGCCGCCAAGGGTGTACTGCTGGGGATCTGTGTCTTGCTCGGCCTGTTCCTGGTCTTTGTCCCGACGGCGGTGCCGGTCTACTGGCTGCTCTTGATTGTCGCCTCGTTCCTGGGTTGGTATCTGGTGATGCCGATCGGCGGCGCGGATATGCCCGTTGTGATTGCGCTGCTCAACTCCTACTCGGGATTGGCGGCGGCGGCCACCGGCTTTGTGATCGAGAACAGCATCTTGATTATTACCGGGTCGCTGGTGGGTGCATCGGGCCTGATCCTGACCGCCATTATGTGCCGGGCCATGAACCGCTCGTTGACCAATGTGCTCTTTGGCGTCTGGGTGCCGGAGGGTGCAACCGGTGGCGATGATATCTATGAAGGCAAGACCAAGTCTACCTCGCCGGAAGAGATCGCCATGATGCTGGATGGCGCACGGCGCGTGGTGATTGTGCCGGGCTATGGTATGGCCGTGGCACAGGCCCAGCATGCGGTGCGTGACCTGACCAACCTGCTGGAGTCGCGTGGTACCGAGGTTGAGTTTGCTATCCATCCCGTCGCGGGTCGTATGCCCGGACATATGAATGTGCTGCTGGCTGAGGCCGATATCTCCTATGACAAGCTTAAGGAGATGGACGAGGTCAACCCGACCTTCGAGCAGACCGATGTTGCTATCGTCATCGGTGCAAACGACGTGACCAATCCGGTGGCGCGCACCGATCCCAATAGCCCCATCGCCGGGATGCCGATTCTGGATGTGTCGAGCGCCAGGAGTGTGATTGTGGTCAAGCGCAGTCTGAGCCCTGGCTTTGCCGGCATTCCTAACCCACTCTTTGCCGCCGATAATACCCTGATGTACTTCACGGACGCCAAGCGGGGTATGCTTGATCTGGTTAATGCGGTGAAAGAAGTGTAGGGGTTTCTGGTCTTCGACTATAATCAATCTGCGCCCTCACCCTATGTTGCATACGGTGAGGGCGCAATATCTTTATACTGATTTGTTGTCATAGCCACAGAGTATACAGAGGACGCAGCGATAATAAACGGGAACGTGCCGCCGCTGCGCCCGTTGCGCCCATTTCGGCTCATTGCTGTTTTGCCGGCAAATTGGTATTAGACGGACAGAACCGAATCGATGTTATGACTTTTGATCCAGAAACAACCGATCCTTTCGTTCAACATAACCAGCAGCCAGAGATTTCCTGGGGCTGGTTTGATATTGTTGCCGTCCTCGGCCTGATGCTGATTGGCACAGTGCTGATTGCCACCGTGCTGGGACTACTCGTGCGCTTTACCCCGCTGGAAATGAGTGACAGTCTGCTCTCGCCGGTAGGCTATCTGACGGCTGTCGGCTTTATGGGTATGATGATTCTGGGGGTTTATCTGTTTGCGGCCCGGCGTTCCGGCTGGGGTGCATTGGGCCTGCGCCCCGCACCGCTGCGGCCGCTGGCGGCCACGCCCTTTCTGGTGATTGTCGGCTTTATGGCAGCAGCACTGGCAAATCTGGCGATTGTGCGGATCACTGGGGAGCAGTTCGAGAATCCCCAGGTCGAGGCGCTGACCGACGGGCAGGTGCTGGAGCCGGTGCAACTGATCATGGTGCTGTTCCTGGTCGCGGTGCTGGCACCGATCGGCGAGGAACTGCTGTTCCGGGGCATGCTCTACCCGCTGTTGCGCCGCCAGTGGGGCGCGGTCGCCGCCATTACCGCCAACGCGGTCATCTTCGCCGGAGCGCACCTGATCTGGCAACTCTTCCCGGCACTGCTGGTGATCGGGCTCCTGCTGGCTTTCCTGCGCGAGTGGAGTAAGTCGGTCTACCCCTGTATTCTCTACCATTTTTTGCAAAATACGCTGGCGGTGATTGCCATTAATGCGGTGTTGTCGGCGGGGGGGTGAACGTCCTGATGTTTTCAACGAACGGCAGTTGTGCCGCGTAGTGCCGCCTGATGAATTTTGACAAGATAGTCCTGATATGCCATCCGGGAGTCCCGGCTTTTGCCGGTGAGATGCCTGCCGGGGCATCCTGTCGGCAACGCCCGCTCCGGCTGAAGCCGGGACTCCTGAGAAGTGATGTCCGGATTAAAATCTCAAAGCCGTAGGGTGCATTCTATGCACCGTTCTGCTACAGGAAGCGCATCTACCGCCTCACCAGTGGCAGATAGCCGTAGGGTGCATTCTATGCACCGTCCGGGAGTCCCGGCTTATGACTGTTGAACACATCGTCCGGATATGAATGGCCGGGAGTCCCGGCTTTTGCCGGTGGGATACCTGCCGGGACAGCGGCATCCTGCCGGGAACGCCCGCTCCGGCTGAAGCCGGGACTCCTGAGAAGTGATGTCCGGATTAAAATCTCAGAGCCGTAGGGTGCATTCTATGCACCGTTCTGCTACAGGAAGCGCATCTATCGCCCCACCAGTGGCAGATAGTTCCGCGTCACCGGCAGCCCCGCCAGTTCGCGGTAGGTCCAGAATGCCGGGCGGCGGTATGCCGGTGCGCCGGTCGGATCATAGCAGGCTCCACCGGGGCAGGTGGCATCTTCCGTGAAGGGAATGCGCACCACGCCCCACTTCTGCGCCAGCGGTCCACTGGCGGGCGGGAAATCCTCATATTTGAACCAGAAGATCGTTGCGATATCGTCCCGGTCGGCCAACCCGGTGTAGGTCGCGCGCAGAAAGGCCGCCTGCCCCGTCACGGTCTGGCGCAGGTAGGCGGCGTTGTAGCCAATCTCGGTAATCCAGAACGCCGGTTGGCGCGGGTCGAGTGCGTTGACCACCAGCCGCATCAGGTCCAGGCGACTGCTGATCAGGTCCAGGTCGCTCTGCAGGCTGATGCGGATCTCCTCCGGGTAGGGGTGGTAGCCTATGCCATCGAGCGGGTAATGGCCGTAGGTATCGTTATAGCTCTCAAAGCCGTCGGAACTGTAAAGCTGCTGCATATACTCCACATCGGAGATATGCTCTTCCTCCCCCGGTTCACCACTGCCCTTCGGGTGTAGTCCACCCAGGATAATCTGAATATCCTCGCGCCAGGTCTGATCTTCGGCGGGGTCAAAGCAGTGCTCCTGCCGAAAGATGCGGTAGAACTTGGTATGCAGGCGCGCGCTCATCGTCGCAGGAATACCATCACCATTCGGCGCGAGGCGGTTCTGCTCGTTCAGGATTTCGTAGGCGGCGATGTCATCACGGTAGCGGTTGGCGATGGTGCAGGCGCGGTCAAGCCAGGTGCGCATGTAATCGTTCACGCCACCGCCGTAACGTGGATCGGTGTAGGTGCGAGGATAGACCAGCGAGCGCGGATCGGCGGGATCGAAGGGCGGCCAGTCGCGGGTCACGCCAAAGCCGAGCAGCGCCAGGATCTGGAGGTTGTAGCGCGGCGCAACCGTGCGAATAAAGTAGTCGTGGCGCGCAATCTGGTCGGCCACGTCGCCATCCTGGATGTGAAACTCAAAGCGCACCCAGCGCACGCCCATTTCGGCCAGTAGCGCGCCCATACGGTCCTGCGCCACGCGGTTGGGCTGGTCGGGATAGTTAGGGTAGGTGCCAAAATCATACCAGGGATCACGGATAACCATCCCGCGCAGTTCCGGCGGAATTATGGTTGGGGCTGCGTCAGCCTCCTGCGCAGGCACCGTCCCGGCACCGGGAGCTACCAGGGTCAGAAACAGCAGCAGCAGGGCGCACAACGCCCCTGGAAAGGTTCGGGCTTTCACGGGAAACCTCGTCGTATTCAAAATGCCGGACGGATCTTGCTGATCCGTCCGCTGTCGGCAAAATCGGTTTTAGGGGATTAAACGCGCACCTGAGGAATTTCTCGCCTGACAAACAAGTGATAGCGAGCAGCGCTACACCCGGAACTGAACATAACGTGGCTCCCGCGGGAGTTGGGCCGCGGTTTGTGCTCCCTGGTTCTTTGTTCGCGGTGCTCCCAGAGACTACGATTGCGGCTTGGGGACATTTGCCGAGGCTTCGCCGGTGGATGCCTCCTGGCCGGATCTGACCGGCGGGGACCAGCTTCCGCGCAGCAGCGGCCAGGCTTTCCAGAGATACTCCACCCCGGAGAAGACCGTCCAGATGACCGCCAGGGCCATGGCGACGGGCCAGAGGCTGAGGAAAAACGCCACCGGACCGGCATCGGTTGCGGCAAAGCGCAGGGGACCGGCACCTTCGAGGGCGGCCGCCAGCAGCCGCCACATCAGCGCCCCCACAGTGATTGCCAGCTTCTGCTTGCCCCACTGCCCCGCCGAGATCACTTCCCCGGCTGAGGCGGCAAACGAGCGCAGACCCGAAATGATAAACTCACGCGTGATAATCAGCAGCGCGATCCAGCCGGGTAGCAGCCCCCCCTGAATCATTGGCAACAGCGCACCCGCGACGAAGATTTTATCGCTAATTGTATCGAGAAAGACGCCCAGCGGCGAAACGGCCTGCAGCCGGCGGGCGATCCGCCCGTCGAGAAAATCGCTGAGGCCCATCAGCAGCAGGACACCGACGGCCCCCAGGTAGCCCCACGCCTGGCCCGTCAGGATGAGCCAGAAGAGTAGCGGGGTCAGCAGAATGCGGAAGAGCGCCAGGAAGTTGGGCAGACTGCGCAGGTTGAACATAATAAACTTTCTTACAGTTTCGGATCGATTTTGCTACCGTGAACAGAGCTTACGCGGTAGGCGATCAGACCAGGTATGTACAGCGCGTGGAGGCCGGTTGCGCCTGCCGGAGGTGCTATCTCCTGCCAGAGAAGGCACCGCGTAACGCGTATACTGTGAGAGGATTATAGCATAGGCTATGCCGGCCCCAAACAACACGCTGTCGTAGAAAGAACAGACAAACACAGAACAGAGAACAACCGGAGCAGGTGCTGTGGCATACAATTTGAAAAACTGGATATGCCTGCCGGGAGTCCCGGCTTGAGCCGGTGGGATGCCTGCCGGAGCAGCGGCAGACTGCCGAGGAGCCGTAGGGTGCATTGAATGCACCGGGCTGTCTGTGCTTTGTTCGGTATCGGCAGCGTGCTGCCGAGAACGCCTGATCCGGCTGAAGCCGGGACTCCAACACCGGCCGCGCGGGAGCCGTAGGGTGCAATCGCTGCACCGTTCATACAACTGCACGCAACCCGACCTCTGTGTGGCTGCAAACCGCACCTACCGTCACGTTGCCGTAGCTCCGTTCCAGGGTACACTGTGCTTTGTTCGGTATCGGCTGTGGTATAATTCTCAGAATCGGAGAAGATTTTATAGCCGCAACTGCTCCTAAAACGGAGGTAGAAGTATACGAATCCCCTATGACGGACCTATTGCTACGAATCAATGAACTCCTGACCGCCGCCGTCCTGATCGTTACCTTCTCGCTGCTGGCGTATGTTGCCTTTCAAAACTGGCGCAACGATAATGCGCGGGCGCTCTGTGTGCTGCTCACCAGTGTTTTGATTGTGTCGGGCGGTGATATTCTGCTGACTCGGGCGGGGCGGATGGAGACGACGCAGTTTCTGTTGCGTGCGCAGTGGCTGGGAATTGCGCTGGTGCCGGCCGGCTATCTCCATCTCTCCAAGGCGCTGCTGACCGCCAGCCTGGGCACAGAGCGCCGCTGGAAGGAGCGCTGGCTGGTCTGGGCCGGGTATGCCGGGAGTGTGCTCTTCTTCTTTATGGCGCTCTCGACCGATCTGGTGGTGCGCGGCGGGATTTCGAGCGGCAATGTGGCGCAGTTTGCAGCAGGGCCGCTCTTCTGGCTGTATGTGATCTTCTTTGTGGTCAGCATTCTGGTGGCGCTGCGCACGGTAGTCCAGGCCCGCCGGAATGCGCTCACGCCCACCCTGCGGCGGCGGTTGACCTACCTGGGGATCAGTCTGGTTTCGCCCGGTCTGGGGGTGTTCCCCTACCTGGTGGCGGGGGGGGCCGCTACGCCGCTGCCGGAGAGTGCTATTCTGCTACTCAACGCCATCGTCAATGCTGTGATGATGGGGATGATCACGGTGATGGCCTACAGCGTGGCTTTCCACGGCGTGTTTCAGCCCGACCGAGTGATCAAGCAGGATTTTGTGCGCTGGGGGCTGTACGGCCCGCTCGTCGGCGTGACGATTATTCTCTGCCTGCAGACGGTGCCCTGGCTGGAGCAGGTGCTGGGACTGCCCCGTGATACGCTGATCATCTTCGCTGTAATGATCATGACCGTGCTGATGCCCACGCTGATTATGCTGATCCGCCCCTACATCTATGCGCTGGTGCTGATGCAGGACCACGAGGAGCTGGACTATCTGCGCCGCCTGCCGCGCGATACCTTCACCCGCGCCGATCTGCGGCAACTGCTGGAGAATACGCTGATCGCGGTCTGTGGCACGCTGCGGGTGGAGACCGGCTTTGTGGTCGGGCCGAGTAACGGCAGCTACACGGTCAAGGCACTCTGTGGCGCGCGCCGCGATGTCAAACGCTTCGTCAATGAGCATCCGCTGGCCGCGCTCATGCCGCACCTGGAGCGGCTCTCCCCACGCGATCTGAATATGCTGCCGCCGACGGAGGCGTTTCTGTTGAGCAACGGCTTTTTTCTGATGCCGCTGCACAGTCCCACGGGCGAGTTTCTGGGGGCGCTGGGGGTGGCCTACCCGCCCGAGTCGATGCAGCACGATGGCGCGCTGACGCCCGATGCGCGCCGCCTGATCGGGGTGCTGGCCCACCAGATGGAGATGGCGCTGACCACGGTGCAGATGCAGCAGCGCATTTTCGACACCCTGCGCGGCCTCTCGCCCGAGGTTGAGTCGCTCAAGCAGTTTACCACGCGGCTGGAGCAGGCCACTCCGGCCTCGCTGGCTGCCCTCGATACTGATATTGTGCTCCAATCGGAGTTCCCGCAGATCGTTAAGGATGCGCTGACGCACTACTGGGGCGGGCCCAAGCTCTCTGACAGCCCGCTGCTGGGGATGCGCACGGTGCGGCGGCTGCTGCAGGAGCAGGGCGGCAGTCCTACGCGCGCGCTGCAAGGGGTGCTGCGCCAGGCCATCGACAATATGCGCCCCGACGGGCAACTGGACCCCTCGGCGCAGGAGTGGCTGCTCTACAATATTCTGGAACTGCGCTTCTTGCAGGGCAAGCGTATCCGCGATGTTGCCAACCGCCTGGCAATGAGCGAGTCGGACTTCTACCGTAAGCAGCGCATCGCCGTGGAAGAGGTCGCCCGCCAGCTTGCCCTGATGGAGGATGGCGAACGGCACTGATGGTGATGTATAACCGCCACGCACCCATAAGATGCTATAATGGCAGCCGTTCACACGCCTATAGTCTATTGGGTAACGCATGTCCAGAGAGCAACAGTTATCATCGTCGGATCAGCCGCGGGTGACGCCACCCTATTCCCGGCTGGATCTCAAAAAAACCGCTATCCGGAATCTAAGCGTATCCTGGCAGAGTCTGTTCGACTGGCGGCCGGCACTCCTGGTTGCCGCCTGCTTCCTGCTGATGCTGCTGGTGGTACAGGTACCCTTTCGCTACACCATTCTGGTGGGCCAGGGGCGCGGTCTCGGCAGCGACCTGCCCTTCCTGAAAAACTTTAATACCCCCGAGAACTCCTACACGGATGCGAGTTTTCGCTGGACCCGGAGTGCGTCCTGGATCGAGGTGCCCGGCATTGGGCAGCGCGATCTGCTGGTAGATCTGCCGATTGTCTCTCATCGGAGACACTGGCAACCCGATTCACCACCGCCAGTGGTCGAGCTACAGTTGGGCGATCGTCCGCCGATACCGATTACGCTGCGCCAACCGGCAGCGCACTATCGCTTCTACGTGCCCGCGTCAGCGTTGGACGATGGCACGCTGCGTATCCGGCTGGCAACCGCGCCGTGGCAGGCCGCCAATGATCGCCGGGCGGAACTGGGCGTCTCGATTGGCCGCTTTCTGACCATCAGCGAGGCGCGGACAAATGGTCTGGTACTGCCTGCGCCCCACCTGGTCTTGATCTGGCCGCTCAGTCTGCTGCTCTACTGGCTGGTGCTGCGGGTGGTAGGTTTTACGCCCCGGCTGGCGCTGCTGCTGCTGCTGCCGCTCACGCTGATCGTGCCGCTGCTTACGCTGTTCGAGGCGCCCCGGCTGGCGTTTGGCAACCTCTGGGTGATCCAGACGGGACTGATTAGCATCATCTTCGCGGTGCTCTGCGTCTGGTTGGTGCCCCCGCTGCTGCGCCGCCTGCGGGTGCCTGCGCCACAGACGTTGCTGCCCTGGCTGCTCTTGCTGATGGTGCTGACCTTTGCGCTCAAGTATGCCGGGCGGCTCTACCC
Source organism: Chloroflexaceae bacterium (assembly GCA_034436755.1). Taxonomy (GTDB): domain Bacteria; phylum Chloroflexota; class Chloroflexia; order Chloroflexales; family Chloroflexaceae; genus CAKZQX01. Next base: position 115,662 of record DAOTVB010000157.1, read on the forward strand.
CGACTCGATGCCGGGCGATTTACAGTTACACGTTAACCGCTACACGCTGACGGTGCATGGACGTTTCTTTATTGAGGCCCAGCATCGGGGTCTGCCCTTTCCCTTTCCCAATGGCCTGTATGTGATGATTGCGCCGCTGACGCTGACCGGACTGAATATTCATTTTCTGTTTGAATTGACGGCGGGACTGTTTGAGGCAACCATGCCTGTTCTGCTCTATGTTTTTATGACGCGAGCGGCGCGCAGTCCCCAGATCGGGCTACTGGCGGCGGCGATCTATGCGCTGACCCCGGCCGGGTTTATGACCACCTGGTTTGCCTTTGAAACGCAGGTCGCGGCGCTCTGGTTTTCGACGTTGTTGATGGCGGTGCTGGTGCTCCGCTGGCCGGACTATAGCGACTGGCGGGTCTGGGGGTTGCTGGTCTTCCTGTTTGCGCAGGCGTTCCTGGGGCATATCGGGCAGTTTATCAACACCGTGCTGCTGGGGTTGCTGGTTATTCCGCTGCTCTGGTGGCGCTATCGGGCACCGGCAGAACGCCGTGGCACGCGCCAGATCTTGCTGGCCGGGGGTACGGCGGGGCTGTTCGCCGGGTTGTTTTACTATGGCCGGTTCACCGGGCTCTTCCTGGAGCAGTTGTACGGCATGGTCACGGGTGGCCTGAATGATATCACCGGACGTGATCCAATCCCGCGTGAGATCACGCTCCGCTCGCTCTGGTACGATGGGATGATTACGCACTTTGGCTTTTTCCCGGTGCTGCTGGCGTTTCTGGGGGCGCTGCTCCTGTTGAGTCATCCCCGGTTGCGGCGCTCGCTCTTGCCGCCGCTGGTCTGGCTGACCTTTCTGGTGGCGGCTTCCCAGGCCGTGCTGCCCCTGATTACGCTCTCGTCGATTACAACGCGCTGGCTGCTCTTTGCAACCTGGGCCATCTGTGTGACTTCAGCGATTGCCTTCTCGCTGCTCTGGCGCTATGGTCGCAGCGCCCGGCTGGTTTCGCTGGCGATGGCCGGCTATGTCTGCTGGCTGACGATTGTGGTCTGGATTGACGCGATGGCCCTGCGCGATCCGCCGGTGGAGCCGTTTTAGGGGTTGGGGGTTAGGAGTTAGGGGTTAGGGGTTAATCTTGTACATCAAATCGTAGAATTGTCGGCTTGCGAAAGTTCTAAAACCAACCCGAATAGATGCCAGACCTGACAGATCCCTAAAGATCTGTCAGGTCTTTAGTCGTATCCTTAATATCCAATCCCTATGCGCCAATCGCCAATCCGCAAACCCTACTGCACACGTTCGATCAGGGCGACCGGAAAGTGGGCGCAGATTGATGCCAGCGGCAACCCCGGTGTGCCATCATAGTCACTCACGGTAAGCTGTTCCCCGGTGAAGAGATTGCGATACTGCTGACCGGCCTGATCGTGTTCCAGCGAAATCCAGGTATCCATCCAGGTGCGCTTGCCCAGCGGCATCTGCTCATTGCCGTTGGTCAGCCGCACAAAGAGGCGCGGCACGACAACCAGGAAGGATGCATCGCCGTGGGAGCGGTAGAAGGCGACGACATGCTCCTGTTTGTCGCCATGCGCTTCAACTGGTTGGTAATCCCCTTCCGTGAAGAGTTGCTCATGCCGGCGGCGATAGTGCAGCGTGCGATAGATCAGGTAGAGCTTCACCCGCCCATCCTGGCTGGTGTCGAGCAGTTCCCGCACCAGCGGCACCAGGTTTGAGTCGCTCTGCTCAATGCGCTGCTTCAGATCGGCCAGCAGGGAGCGGCGCAGGTCATAATCAACCGGGCGGCGATTGTCCGGATCGACCAGGCTATAGTCCCACAGTTCGCATCCCTGGTAGATATCCGGAACGCCGGGGGCAGTCAGCTTGATCAGCGTCTGTGCCAGCGAGTTAAACTGCCCATAGAAGTTGACGCGCCGCTGGAATGTCTGGATATCTTTCAGGAAGGGACTCTTGCGATCATCGGAGAGGACGCACTGGACAAAGTTCTGTACGGCGGCGTCATACTCTTCATTGGGATTGACCCAACTGGTATGAAATTTGGCCTCCTTGGTCGCCTTCTGCATATAGGCCACGATGCGGTCGCGGAAGTCGGCAAACTCTTCGGGCGTGGACAGTTCATTCGGCCATGCGCCGATCAGCGTCTGGTAGAGCAGATACTCGTCGTTGCGGTCGGGGGCGGCTTCGCCCTCGGCCTTCGTGCGTTTGGAAGCATTGTGGCGGCTCCAGCGGGTCAGCGCAGTACGCCACTCCTCCGGAATCTCCGACAGGACATTGATGCGGGCGCGCACATCTTCGCTCCGCTTGGTATCGTGGGTCGATGAGGTCAGCAGCGCATGCGGCCAGCGTCGGCAGGTATCGCTATTCTGTTTGTGAAAGGCATTAATTGTGTAGCCAAAGTGGGTCGGGTGGCCGCCAACCTCGTTGAGCGAGACCAGTCGGTTGTAGAGGTAGAAGGCCGTATCCTCGACGCCCTTCGCCATCACCGGGCCGGTGATCTGCTGGAACTTCATCACAAAGTCGAGCAGGCGCGACTGATCTTCTTCCGCGAAATCCTCAATATTCCGCAGGGTCAACGTATCGCGGATAAAGTTAAAGATCGCCTCGGCGGTGCGGGGGTTACGCTTCTGGGCTTCCTTCACGGCGGCTTCGATATACTTTTGGTCCCAGCGCGCCACACCATCGGTGCCGTTGATATAGGTACGATAGACCGACAGCCCGGCGATGACCTCACGAATGGCAAAGGTCAGGCTGTTGAGCGTGAAATCGCGGTAGCGGCGGTTGTGCTCAGCGATCCGCTCTAGTTGATGGCTGAGTTCCGAGGTTTCACTCGCCAGTGACACCAGCATGATCATCTTCTTGGTTGAGTTGACCAGGTTGTTAAAGTTGACCGGATTGCCGGTAAAGTTGTTGTAGATCCGGTCGAAGGCGCGCCGGTTGTTGCCATCGACAAAAATGCCGTTCACCGCATTGAGAAAATCATAGCCGGTCGTTCCGGCCACAGCCCAATCCAGCGGTAGCGACTCGCCCTCGGAGAGGATCTTCTCGGCGACGACATAGAGCGGCCAGGGGTTAGCGGCAGTCTTGTTCCGCTTGAACTGCTCGGTAATCCAGCCGGCGACTTCCTGCACCAGATGCTCTTCCTCCGCGATCCCCTCTTGCTCCAGGAATACGCGGACTTTGTAGAGGACGTAGCTTTCTTGCAGTTGCCGGAAGTAGCTCGGCGGATCCCACAACCCATCCGGATGATCGACGCGCAGGCCGGTGGCTTTATCCTCGGCCAGATAACGAAAGATTAGATGGTGGGTTGCGTGGAAGACCTCGGGCAGCTCAACCCGGATCGCCGCCAGGTCGTTAATGTCGAAGAAGCGGCGGTAGTTGATCTCCTCGGCGGCCACCCGCCAGAACGCCAGACGGTACGCCTGATCGCGGATCAACTGATCGAGCAGATCAAAGCTGGGCGGATCGCCTACGGTGCCGTTGTAAGCCTGTACCGAGGCATCCAGCGCCTCCCGGATATCGGAACTGTTATCGTAGAGCGTGGCGATACGCCGCTTGATGACCTCCTTCTCCCGATTGCGCTCGGCGATGCGCTCGATCGCCGTCTCCGTTCGTGGTGGGAGATAGCTGATGGCCGTCAGAATACTCTGCAGTTCCAGCACATTCTCGTCATCCACGCCGAGTTGCTCGACCAGATCCTCCAGTTTGTAACTCAGGATGCCGCTGTAAGTTCCGGGCGCGATAGGCAGCTTATGCTCATAGTAGTAGACAAAAAATGAGCCATCCTCATACACCAGCTTGAGCTGACCGCTCTCCAGGATATTTCCGTATTGATCACCCAGGATTGGCAGCAACACCTGGTTTTCCAGTTCCGGCTTGACCGGGTGCCAGTCGATATCGAAATAGGAGGCATAGATCGAACTGGGGCCATTCTCCAGCACATCCATCCACCAGACGTTGGTGACATCGCCGATACCCATGTGATTGGGCACCGTGTCGAAAATCAGGCCCATCTGCCGCGCGCGCAGATCCGCCGAGAATGCCTCGAATGCGTCTTCACCGCCGAGGGCCGGGTTAAGCTCGCCATGGTCGGTAATGTCATAGCCGTGGCTGCTGGTGACACGCGGCTTCAGCAGCGGCGACGCATAACAGTCGCTGATCCCCAGGTCGTGCAGGTAGGGAATGATGCCCTGTGCATCGCGGAACGTAAAATCGCTGTTGAACTGGATGCGATAGGTGGCGCTGGGAATGCGGCGCTGCTCCAGAATTTCCTGGGCGATAGCGGTAATGGTGGGTGCAGTTAGATTTTTATTTGACCTTGTCATCTCTTCACTCTATCTGTGCGGTGGTCCTCCTGCTAACGTACTACGTGCAAGGACGCCCCGTGGGATACTCCCTCTGATTGTGTTGCGAACTGTACTGACCACAGCCATGCCGCAGGTAGCGCGACTACCGGCGGGGCTGCGCGAACGGTTGTTGCACGTCCATCAGTCTGTCGAGTTTGCTACTCTATTATAACAGGCTGTACGCCGATGGTTGCAGAGGGTGTGACGTAACATTCTGCGCCGGCCGGTAGGGACGAAACATCTTTTGCCCCTACCCGTCCTGGGAAGCGCATACCGGAGGCATGCAGACCGGGTACACCAGAACCGTGTGCAGGAACATACGTCACATCCGGTTGCCGAACTGACCGGAGCATACCTGGTTATAGCTGCACGCCTGCCCCGTTCATGCAGGTGCAAGCCACGCCTGCCGGAAAAAATCGCTGGTTGCGGCGCAGATAACGCTGCATGAGCGTGCCGATGTGGACCGGTTTATCTGAAGCACTGACTGGCCCTACTACGCAGTGTAGAGGCAGGTAAATAATTTGTAGAAATCGGATGATATATATTTCATAGAAAGCTCAGGTTTTAATACAGCTATTTCATACATCATGGTGTACAATAGGGCTATTCATTCCACAATAACTATTCTTTTACTAATCCAGATAGTGTATTCCCTCCGTTCCTCTTTATAGAAAAAAGAGGCTGGCGGTGGTTATACCGAAAGGAGGTGTCGTAGCCGGGCAGCTTGTGTCGGTGTGTTGGATCTATGCTGGTAGCAACGTGCATGTATTCCGCGACGCTCTCGGTGTATGACCGAGGCTAGAAAGGCTGCGATGAACATTTTGCAAACGGCGATGATACGCTCCTTTTAATGAGTATAACAGGTAGTAAATACAGGAGAAATTACTATGAAATCTCTGGTTTCCCTGTCCTATTCACCGGTTGCCCACCTGCGCGGGCGACCGGGGCGCAGTGGCGCATGGCTGATCCTGCTGGCACTGGTTGTGGGGTTGGTCGGTATGTCGCTTCCGGTGCGGGCGGCCGGTCCGGCGGAGTTGGTTCTCGACATTAACATGGATTTAAATCCGACTCCGGATTCGTCTCCGGATGAGATCGTAACTATTGGTACTACAGCTTACTTTGTTGCCCGAGACAATAGTCACGGAGAAGAGTTATGGAAAACTGATGGCACGGCGGCGGGGACCACCCTGGTCAAAGACATTTTCCCTGGCCTGGGCGATTCGTCCCCATTTGGTCTAACCAGCTTTAACGACATACTCTACTTTGCTGCTGACGATGGAACAAATGGGATAGAACTCTGGAAGAGTGATGGTACGGCTGCCGGAACGACTCTTGTCAGTGATATCAACCCGGGAGCCGACGGTTCGTTGTTACCTCCATCTCGTCAAGATGCGGATCGTCTGGAGTTGACCGTGGTAGGAACGACGCTCTTCTTCGCGGCTAATGATGGCACCAGAGGGACAGAGCTCTGGAAGACCAACGGTACCACAGCAGGCACGGTCCTGGTGCGCGATATTCGTGTTGGTGGAGGTAGTTCGTTGCCGGGAGAGCTCACAGCATTGGGGAATACACTCTATTTTAGCGCTTCCAACGGTAATGATGGACAGGAGCTCTGGAAGAGCAATGGATCATCGGCAGGAACTACCCAGGTTAAGAATATCAACCCGACAAATCGTCAAGGTTCTGAGCCTGAGGAACTCACCGTCTTCGATGGACGGCTCTACTTTAGCGCCGACGATGGTACTGATAATGGGCGTGAGTTGTGGCGCAGTAATGGCACTGATGGAGGCACCGAGATATTCGCTGTGATTAACAACATTGTTGACGGCGATGCAGATCCCCAGGAACTGACGGTGGTCACTGGTTTAACGCCACGGCTCTACTTTAGTGCAAACGATGGAGTGAATGGGTTTAAGCTATGGTATACAGATGGTACGCCAGGAGAGACCGACCCCGTCAATATTGACGGAGATCCGACGATTGCGTATTCACCGCAGCATCTAACGCCGGTGGGTGACCTCCTCTACTTCAGTGCTGATGATGGGCGTGGGATGGGCCGCGAGTTGTGGTTTAATGATAACACGCTTGCAACGCCAGAGGCTGTTCTGGCAGCGGATATTAATCCCGCAGCCGATGCCGGTTCTGATCCGCGTGATCTAACAAATGTTGATGGACGGCTCTACTTTAGTGCCGATGATGGCAGCACGGGGAGAGAATTGTGGCAGAGCGATGGGACATCGGGTGGGACAACCCAGGTGAAAGACATAGTTCCTGGCTCCGGTGCTTCAGACCCCTCTGTATTGACTGGCTTCAATGAAACGCTTCTCTTCAATGCATGTGATCTGACGCATGGTTGTGAACTCTGGATCAGTGATAGCACCGAGGCTGGAACAAATCTGCTCAAGGATATCAACGTTGACCAGGGTGGTTCAGCGCCAGATGAACTAACGATGGTTGGCGATACCCTCTTCTTTGTTGCCTTTGATAGTACCCGTGGCGCAGAGCTCTGGAAGAGTGATGGTACGGCCGCCGGAACGGAACCAGTGAAGGACATTAATGCTGGTCAAGCCGGCTCTTCCCCCTCTCATCTGACAAATGTAAATGGGACACTCTACTTTGTTGCCAATGACGGTGTTCACGGACGTGAGCTGTGGGTCAGTGACGGCACAGCCACGGGGACGAAACTCTTCAAAGATGTCTTCACCGGTTCAGATAGTTCATTTGTGGACAACAATCAAGATCAGTATGAACTGGTAGCCGTGGGCGACCGCCTCTACTTTACTGCCGATGATGATGGCTTCGGGCGTGAGTTGTGGACGAGTGATGGCACACTGGGGGGGACAATTAATCTTACTCCCGGTAATCCAGTCAATCCGACTGAACTGACTCCAGTCGGTAGTATCCTCTATTTCAATGGCTATACCGACGAAGAAGGTCGTGAACTCTGGAAGAGCAATGGTACGCCGTCAAGCACCACGCTGCTCCGTGATATTTATAATGGAACAGACGGCTCAGATCCAATTGAACTGACCAATGTCAATGGCACGCTCTTCTTTAATGCCTACACCCCCAATAATGGACGTGAGCTCTGGAAGAGTAATGGCACTGTAGCCGGAACACTGCTAGTCGAAGATATTAATCCGGGTGCGGGTGAGTCAGATCCCCAGTATTTAACGAACATCAGTGGCACACTCTTCTTCAGTGCAAACGATGGTTTCCGTGGACGTGAACTCTGGAATGCCACAACTACTGCTGCATCACTGGTCAGAGATATTAACCCCGGAGCGCCAAGTTCAGCGCCGGAAGAACTGGCGAGTCTCGATGGCACAACGGTTATTTTCAGTGCTGTGACAGGTGCCGCAGGGCGAGAACTTTGGAAGAGCGACGGCACCAGTGCCGGTACAACCCTGTTAGAAGATATTCTGTCTGGCTCGTCCGGTGCGCTTCCACAAGCGTTTACGCAGGTCAGTGCAGGACTGGTTATCTTTCGGGCTGCCGATGGGACGAATGGAGCGGAGTTATGGCAAACTGACGGCACGACTACCGGGACGGTGCTGGTGCAGGATATTGCGCCAGGCGTTGCTAACTCCAACCCGGCACAGTTCACGGTGGTCGATACCTCACCGGATGAGGCCAGTGTCTTCTTTACCGCTAACGATAGTAGCAGCGGAACTGAACTCTGGCGGGTGATCGATCTATCTGCGAATACGCCGCCGGAAGCAAGCAATGCTGCATTTACCATGCCGGCCAATGAAATGCTGACGGAAGCACTTGTTGGGACGGATGCAGATGGCGATAACCTCACGTTTATTCTGGTTGACGCGCCGCAGGATGCCACGACCTTTGAACTTGATGAGCTTACCGGCAGTTTCACGTACGTGCCGGAGATGAACTTTGAGGGTACGGACACATTTACCTTCAAGGTCAACGATGGTCAGGCCGACTCAAACACTGCCACTGTCACCATCGAAGTCGGGCCGGTTTTTGCTCCTGAGCAGCTCTACCTCCCGCTGATCGTGCGGTAGGTTCGGCAATGCGCGTCTGACGAGTTGTTTTGCGTATGTGCGGAATGCATGCACAATGCCCGGCTGGGATCAACCGATCCTGGCCGGGCATGCATAGGGAGACCTGCCAGGTCTTCAGAGACCTGGCAGGTCTGGTACCTATTCGGGTCAGGAGCAACCTGCGACCGCTGCTCACCCTCCTACCCTCCTACAGCACTTCTCCCTGACCCGAATCGCCCACGGCAAACGCGCGCGCGGCTTCCGGGTCACTCTCCACTTTATCGCCATGGATTGCGCCGCGCCATGCGCCAGTCTCCTGACCACGCGCCTCGATAAACTGCTTAAAGCGCGTCAGATCGCCCTCAACCCGGCGCGAGACGAAGCCCATCCAGTCGCCGAGGTTCTCGATCAACCCTTCTGGTTCATAATCCATCCGCAGCGTTACCCGCGTCGTGTTGGCGTCAATCGACTCGAACAGCACCGCGCCGGCGTTCTCCGCGCCGGAGGTACTCTTCCAGGCAACCCGCTGATCGGGCGTCTGGTCGGTAATCTCGGCATCCCAGGTCTCCTCTTTGACGGCAATTTTGGCCCGCCAGAAGAGCCGCTTGTCGTCGAGTTGCCGTACTTCGTAGACACCCTCCATAAAATGGGGAAAGTCCTCGAACTGCGTCCACTGGTTGTAGGCAATATTCACGGGGACACTGACATCAATTGTTTTCTCTATCCGGGTCATACGTACCTCCTGTCTTAGTATCTTGCAACACACACGGTTCTGTTTCTGTATATCGCAAAATCTGTGCCAGCCATCTGTCTGTCTGCCCGGAGTGCATGTACGGTGCGCTGGAACATGCGGAGAATCCTGCATTGGAACAGGGTAGAATAGGGCAGACGGCTACGGCGAACTGTTGTCGGTTGCCAGCGGCAGCGTCAGAGAAAAGCTGCTGCCCTGGCCGGCACCGGGGCTGCCGGCGGTGATATCGCCGCCCATCGCCCACGCCAGATGGCGGGCAATCGTCAGCCCGATACCGCTGCCACCGCTGCTGCGCGCGCGCGAGCGATCAACCCGGTAGAAGCGCTCAAAAATGTAGGGCAGTGCCTCGGCGGGAATGCCGACACCCGTGTCCGTCACGGTAAGGCAGGCCATCCGGTTGGCGCTGGTCAGGCGCAGGGTGATGCTGCCGCCCGCCGGCGTGTAGCGGATGGCATTCCCCACCAGATTCAGCAGCATCTGGGAGGTGCGATCCGGGTCGGCATACACCTGCATCGACGCGGCCGGCTCTTCCAGGTGGAGCGCAAGCTGCTGTGCGCCGGCCTGGGGTTGCAGTTGCGTCAGCACATGCTGTACCAGCGGCAGCAGATCGAAGCTGCTCAGTTGGAGCGAAACCTGCCCGGCCTCCACCCGCGACAGCGTCTGCAGATCGTTGACCAGACGGTGTAGTCGCCGCACTTCGCGCTGCATTGAGCTAAAGGTCGCCGGATCATCGGGCACGACCCCGTCGATCAGTCCCTCCAGGTAGCCTTCCAGCCCGGCCAGCGGCGTGCGTAGTTCGTGCGCCACATTGCCGATCAGTGTAATGCGCTGCTGTTCAACCTGGGCCAGCGTGTCGGCCATCAGGTTGAAGTTGTGGGCCACCGCCGCCAGTTCATCGCTGCCCGGCACCGTGACACGCTCATCGTAGTGGCCGGCGGCAATGCGCCGGCTGCTATGCCCAATCTCACGCAACGGACGCAGAATCTCGCGGGTCAGCAGCAGGCTGGTCGCCACGCCCGCCGCAGTTGCGGCCAGGGCGGCGATCAGCAACGCCTGCGTAATCGCCTGGCGATAACTGGCGAGGAGGGCCTCACCGACCCGGCCCGCCAGCAGCCGCGCCTCATCACCGGGCAGAATCCGCAGCGCCGCTTCCAGCGCCTCTGTCACCGTGCCGACAGCGATGACATCCGCGACCCAGGCCAGTACCACCACACCGACAATCACCACAACAATTTGAGCGGCAATAATCCGCCAGCGCAGTTGTCGCCAGAGTCTCATGCGCGCTCGTCCGTAAACTTATAGCCAACGCCGCGCACCGTGCGGATCAGCGTTGCGCCGGTGGCCGCTTCCAGTTTGCGCCGCACCTGCCCGACATACACATCGACCACCCGGTCGGTGCCGTAAAAATCTGCGCCCCATACCAGGTCCATCAGTTGCTCCCGGCTCAACACCTTGCCCGTATGCCGCGTCAGCGCCAGCAGCACATCAAACTCGGTGGTGGTCAGGTCAAGCGGCTGGTCGTGGGCCCAGGCTTCGCGCCGTTCCGCATCAACGCGTACATGCTGAAACCGCAGCGGGTTATCCGGCGCGGCGGCTCCCCGGCGGCGACGCAGGATCGCCTGCACCCGCGCCACCAGTTCACGCGGGCTGAACGGCTTGGTCAGGTAGTCGTCCGCACCGATGCGTAGTCCGGCAACCCGGTCGGCTTCCTCGCTGCGCGCCGTCAGCATCAGGATGTAGACATCGGACTCCTGGCGCAGGCGGGCCGCGACTTCCATGCCATCCATGCCGGGCAGCATCAGATCAAGAATAATCAGGTCGGGCTGCTGCTGCTGCGCCAGCGTCAGCGCCTCGGGGCCATTGTCCGCACAGACCACCTGAAAGCCCGCATGCTCCAGGTAGGCGCGGGTGACATTGCGAATGCTGGCTTCATCATCAACAATAAGCACAGTTCCCTGTGACACGGTCGTAACTCCTGTTGGCTGGACTGATTGCTATCATGTGAAATATAGCACAGGTTGCGGGTTGTGGCAGATTGGGGTGGGA
>DAOTVB010000158.1:0-16003 GCA_034436755.1 Chloroflexaceae bacterium
TTTCGACGAATTGCCGGAATGCTGATTCAGCCGCGCTTCGAGGTCGGCGATGCGAGCAAGCAAAGCTACCAGCACCGCGCACACGGCGGGCGGGGTGGCAGCCCAGTCGGCCTGGGAGATGTCTGGTACTGGCGGTGTCTCATCGTGCATAGCGTGTATGATACGGGAAATGCGCTGGGCGTCAAGGGTGGACGACACCCTGAACGGTTACTGGTTGGTAGACAACTGAAAACCCGCCTTGCTCCATCCGTCTCGAGTTTCTGTCTGCGACCATACGACAATGATGGATCTATGAGCTGTTCCATTCTTCCATAGATTTTCCTGATCAGAGAGACGTAAGAGGGAGATGACAAATGAGTAAACCAACTATAAGCATTATTGTGAGTGGTGTCGTGATCTGTCTCGTTCTGTTTTTCTCGCTCACTCTAGCGCAGACTCCTCCTCCAGGTAGTTCCTGTCGCGATAATTGGAGCTCCAAGACCGAGACCGAACGAGAGCAGTGTGTCGAACGTGAGGGCGGTCTTCTGGCGTTTAATGCTACGACTGATGCGATGATCCAGCACACCGTGCTTGCGGCTCCAACCGTTGATAGTACCGCTGAGCGTGCCACCGAGGCTGCTGCATATGCAGCAGCCGGTAGACCCACGGGTGTCCCGACGATCACCCCTGGTGTTAGTCCACAAGATACTGAAATACGCCGCATTGAACCTCAAGAAGTTGCTGGAGGTCCCAACAGCATACAGTACAAGTATCGTGCCAGTGTCTGGGTAGCAGGTGCAGTGGTCGATGCACAGGGATATGGGAAATCGCTCTATGTTACCACACCACGAGAAGAGTGTGCTGTTTACACAGTCATTCCAAACTATACTCCCGGGGTTGAGCAGTACGATCTTAGCTGGTCGTGCCCACAGAATATTGGTGAGATTATTATCACAGACATCACTGTGCAAGATGGGGTGGCCACTGCTGCGGACGAACTTAATCATCTTATCACGGCCACAGACGATTTCAGCCGCACCATCACCTTCGATCTTGGCACTGAAGAATGGACACTAGAAGGTCAACCCTGGCTGCCAGAAACCACACCAACGCCCTGAAGCTCACGGCGATGGCGCGAAATGGATGGAGTGAGTGGCGCAAACAATCGTGGCACCTCCTACTTTGTGAAATATTTCCATAGCGCCACTTTCTGTTCCACTGTTGTTCACGGGCGTACCACTGCGGGAGCGTCTCGCCCAGCGGCCACGCGGCGGCGGGGTGCGGCCTGCCGTCCAGCGGCGCGGTGAGGATGGGCAGCAGGTAGCCGCCGTTGCCGGACGGCACCAGCATAGTCAGCGCGGCGTAGCGGAGCAGGTGCGGCTCGGTGTTATCGGCCAGATGCGGCCAGCGGCGGTAGCGCCCGGCATCCAGCGGTTCGAGCAGGCGCAGCCGCAGCAGATCGCGGACCAGGTGCGCGGCATCAGGCTTCTCGGTGAGGCCGGGCACGATGGGCGGATCGATGCGCCCCAGGCGGTCAACAATCTCGTCGGGGGTGTAGGTCGGGTCGTTCAGGTGGGTAGCAAGTCGCACATACGGCTTCAGGCTGCTGCCCAGGGTGGTGGGCAGAGAAGTTTGGCGCGAGTCTTTGTTCCCTGTGGTTTGTTGTGGCTCTTCCAACTCCTTTTCCTGATCTTCTGCCGACATGCTCAGGAAGCGATAGCCTTCAGGTGTGATGTGCCAGCCTGGATTATCCGGGTTATGCGGGTAAACGTATCCACGTTTCTTTGCAACTTTGTTTATGAAGAAGCGTAGACTGTCCTTCCCCTGCTTTGAGAGTTGCTGATTTGCTCCAAGCTGTGACTCTACTGCATCATAAATTTGTTGGATGGTTGCGCTACCATCATTGTTGGCAATTGCTTTGAGTGCAATTCGTATCTGCTGGTTTCCTGATAAACCTGCTTGTGTACCAGTTACAAACGTGGCAGCCTCAGTCATTGGTTTGTCCTTGTACTATGTTCTACTCCCCACACTATGCTACACCGTCACCTCACCTGGACAAAAATGCTCACCACAGAGGCACAAAGGACACGAAGCTGCTCCATCTACGCTTGCGCTTTGTGCGCTTTGTATCTGTGTGGTGAACTGCTTGTGACCCTCGTGTCTGTGTGGTGAACTGCTTATGCCCGCTATGTCCTGAGAGGGTGCTGTGCCTGTCAGACCAACCAGTCCTCCAGGAGCAGGCCAGAGATACGCTGGAAATGGCGTGTGTTATGCGTCACCAGTGGACTGCTAGCGTGCAACGCCGTCGCGGCAATCTGAAGATCCAGGTCGCTCAGGCGCATGCCCTGACGTTCCAGATCAGCTTTGTGGGTTCCAAACAGGTGGGCGGTGGTTTCGTCAAAGGGAAGCATTGTTACACTCGCCAACAATACATCGACACGCGCAAGATTTTCCGCCGGGCGCGCTGATTTCGCCGCGCCATGCGTCAGTTCACCGACACTGATCGTGGTAACAGCGAGCACTTCCGCCGGATCGACGCGCCCCTGAAGCGTAAGCCTGCCACGCAACAGGGCAATACAGTGATCCGTGTCCAGTATTTTCACAGGTCGACTCCTGTTCGGGGAGCTTGCTCCTCACGGTTGCGGAGAACCGTATCGGCGAGGGTGGCAAGATCCGGCTCGTCCCGCCAGAGCCCAAAGGCTGCCATCGCGGGGTGAACCTCGCCGCGCTCGATCTGGGCCAGCAAATCCTCGTTTTGCCCCAATGCCAGCGCCAGCCGCTGCACGAGGCGAGCCGTACGATCCAGTCGTTCCAGGTCGCCGGCGCTGATAAGGACGGCAACCGGGTGCTCACGCCGCTGGATGAGAAAGCGTTCCCCGGCCGCTACCCGCGATAGGAGTTCCGAGAAACGTGCTTTGGCATCACCAACCCGTATCGTTTCCATAGCTTGCCTTTCGGTCAAGATGACTCGTTGGCTGCATTATAGCACTGCGTAAGCACTGAGGACCGGTTAGATGAACCACAGAGGCACGAAGGACACGAAGGCTTTTGATATTCTCGTGCCCGTTGTGTCCTTCGTGCCTGTGTGGTGAACCTCCGGTTCCCGACTTCCTGTTGATTACACCAGGCTATCAAGCGACATGCGCCAGGTACACGCAGGGTAGTTAGCACACCCCAGGAAGACGCCCGTTGGCCCCTTGCGGCCCTTCACCATACCACCGCAGTGACCGCACACAACCCCATTGAGGCGGGCAATATCGGTGGCAATGGCGGGGGTGATCGATCGGGTGTAGGCACATGCATCACTGGTACACCGGAGATACACGCCATACTTCCCGGTCGCCAGCCAGAGCAGACTCTTACACTGAGGACAGGTGGCGTTGAGCGCGCGATGCTCGGTCAGTTCCTCCTCCGGGACCAGCCCCCAGAAGGCCGCAAGCAGCTTCACCGTCTGCGGCAGATCCAGCCGCAAAACCGGCGCGCGGGGGTCAGCCGGGTTCAGGTAGAGCCAGAGCCGGGAGCGGTCGATCCCGACCAGTCCGATCGCTGGACTGGTATGCCCCTCAAAAATCTTCATATTCCGTAACCCGATGTGAAATGCGCTGCTACCTGCTCCACTGATAAAAAAGCGGACTTTCGACGCGTCGCACTGGTGCAGGACGCCGGGGTTGAAGTAGTCAGGGGTCAGGCGCGTGGGCCAGGCAATGGCAATCTCCTCACGGGCGGTACGCAGATCTTGCATCACCGGTTCCTGTGCCTCCTGGCTGTTCCCCAAGAGAGCCAGGCCCGGTAGATCGGTGTGAAACAGGCTGTGGGGTGATCGCCGCGACCATGTGGCAGCCGTTATGGGTGTGCGTGTGGTGAGATCATGCAGGAGGGCGTGGACGCTATCAGTGGGATCGAGATGGGTGCGCAGGTAGGTCCGATTGAACAGACCGATGAATTTGCCCCGCGCCCGGCTGATTGCCACGTTGATCAGCCGCATGGCCGTACTATCCATCCCGCCCTGCAGGAGCCGGCCCGCTTTGGATTGTGGTTCGCCATCGACCGCATCAAAGATAATCAGGTCGTTCTCGTCGCCCTGGAAACGGTGAACGGTTGCTACCCGCACTGGTTTGTCCGCCAGGTTGCAGTCTTTCAGCAGGCGATAGATGAGCCGGGACTGGGCGTTGTAAGGCGTCACGATGCCGATGGATCCTTGCCCGGCGGCCAGCCCCTGCTGTGCCAGTTGAACCGCAGCCAGCGCCGATACCGGATTAAAGCGGCTGTGTGACTCCCGGTCACTGAAGCAGGACGCAGTGAGCGGCGTCAGATCATAGCAGACCAGGGCTTCCCCCGCATGGGGTGCTTTCTGCACAGTGCCGGTAGCGCGCGCGGCCGTACCGGGAGCGTTTATCAGTTGCCCTCCGTAGAAGTTGGCATTGATGACGCCGGCAATAGCCGGATGCATGCGGTGTTGTTCCTGTAAGCGCACCAGCCGTGAGTCTCCGCCCCCCGCATTGACCCGGGCGGTAATGCCGGCCTGGGCAAAAATATCTCGCTGGAGCCACTGCTGCACGGCTGCGGTCTCGGCCTGTGCAATGGGTGCAAGCTGGCGAAAGTCACCAAAGATTGCGACCCGCTTGTGGGCCAGGCTACTCACAAAAGCGCAGTGGGGAATATAGGCCATGCTGGCTTCGTCGATGACGACTGCATCAAAACGGCGTTGGTAGATCTCCTGCGCAATCGTGGCTTTGGACAGGGTACAGCCAACCACGGTTGCCGCGCGGACGAGGTTGGACTCGTGCTGCTTGAGTTGCTCCTTGAGCGGACGTAACTCCTCTTTGATGAACGCAATCTGATCCTTTATGTGCTGTTGCTCGGACGGGCTCAGGCCGGCGCGCCGTGATTGCGCAATGAGCTTACGGCGGCGCTCTTCGGCTGCTTCGATCCGGTCAATAAGCTGCGGGTGTTGCTCACGGACAATGCCGCGCACATGCAGGGAAGGATAGGCCGCCAGTTCGGTGCGGGCGACTACGCCAAACCGCAGGATCTTTCCCTCCCGGTAGGGCGGCGTGGCCTGCATATTCCGCGCGATCCCTTGCATGGCAACATCGACAGCGGCATTGCTATGCGCAACCACCAGCACCGACTCGCCGGCCGCCACCAGTGCCGCTACAGTCAGGCCGAGCGTGCTGGTCTTGCCGGTACCCGGCGGCCCCAGATAAATGTGACATCGTTGGCAAGCACCTGGCTCACGGCGCGGAGTTGCTGGAGGTTACATTGGAATGCTGCATCAAGCTGCCGGCGGAGCGGTTGGAGGAGTTGGGCCGTCTGCTGCGGCTGCCCGGTCTGGGCCTGGGTATGTGGAGCGAGCAGGCGTGCCGCCAGTGTTTTGTTGGCTTCCTCGCTCGTTCGTAGCTCATACAACCGCTCCTGGAGTTGTTGTAACAGAAACCAGGGCTCGGTATGCAGGATGGCATTGGGAATATCACTGCCAATGTCATCAATCAGGGCCAGGATGAGATCAAACCCATCAATCGAGAGAATCCGCCCCTCGTGTTTCCTCCCGTGATACTCCAGGTCAACCGGAGTGTCATCGGGGAAGCGCAGCTCGGTATCGGCGGTGAATGAGTAGATGAAGCGCCCATCACGGGTGCCGAGCCGGCGTCCATCGCTTACATAGGTTTTCTGCCCGCCACCTTTGCGGATCTGGGCAATCTCATCGGCCAATGCGCGACTGAAGTGCGGCAGGTAGCTTTCAATTCCCGGTATCACAAGGGGTGATGGCCGTGCGGTTGGTGTGCGTGGATCTGCGGTGTACAGGCTGGGTTGCATGGTATGATGTTCTCCTGAATGGGTGCAGCCGGCTGCGAAAAATGCGGAAGCCTGGAGACGATCCGGAATCCCCACCGGCTGCTCCTATGGTGCCTCGGCCAGCAGTTCGATGATCTGGCTGTTCTGAATGCCAATGATCTGGAGTGCATGGATGGTGTGTTCGGTTGCAATGAGTTGTTGTTCTGCGATCCGGTGACACTCCGCAGCCACTAAAGTGGCGCGGCTTCTTGGTCCAACCTGCCTCGTGGCGAGCTTGACGACCAACGGAGCTGCCCGCCCCGGTTTTTGATGTTTATGGCGGCGTTGTGATCGCGGTCGAGCGATACCCCGCAACCGCATGTAACCCACCTGTCGGCCAGCGTAAGCCCTTCAAACGTAGCCCCGCAGCCTGAACAAGTCTTGGATGTTCCACGTGGGTCTACCAACACAACCACTCGACCGGCGCTTTCAGCCTTGTCGTGAAGTCGCTGTACGAGGTAGCCCCACCCGGCGTCCAAAATACTCTTTGCCAGATTGCCATGCACCATGCGCGTGATGGCGAGGTCTTCCAGCGCGATCCGGTCGTGGCGCATTACCAGATCGTGCGCCAGCTTGTTGAGGTAGTCTTTGCGCTGATTGCGAATCCGCTCATGCTGCCGTTGCAGCATCAGCACGGCCTTCCGACGGTTCTCCCCGCCCTTCTTCCGTCGCGCAACCCGACGTTGGCAGACGCGCAGCTTCCGTTGGGCCTTGCGGTAGAAGCGCGGGTGCTCAACCCGCTCGCCCTCACTCGTGGTGATCAGGCTGGACAGCCCTACATCAATCCCCACACCCTGCCCGGTCGCAGGAAGCGGTGCGGGCGTATCCACCACGCATGAAAAACTGGCGAACCACTTGCCCGCTTTCTTGCTGACGCGGAGCGTCTTGATCTGGCCTGCTCGTGGTCGATGCCAACGCACCGCAATGCGCCCGATGCCCGACAGTTTCAAGCGCCGACCATCAAGCCGGAAGCCGTTGCCGAGTTCTTTCAGCCCGAACGAACGCCAGCGGTTGTGGCCACGGAAGCGCGGGTAGCCCGGCTTTTCACCCGCCTTGACGCGCCGGAAGAAGGCGTCGAAGGCGCGGTCGAGATCAGCCACAACCACTTGCAGGATGTGGCTGTGTACGCCTTTGGCATATGGATTGGTTGCTTTCACGTCCTTGACGCGGCGCAGTTGCACGACCTTGCCGACCGTCTCGCTTCGCTCCTCATATGCCGTCTTGCGCTCTGCAAGACAGTCGTTGTAGAAGCGTCGGCACGTTTCGAGCACCGAATCGAGCCGCTTGGCTTGCGCTTTCGACGGGTACAGGCGGTAGACAAAAGATTTACGTAGGTCGTTCACGTTGCACCCGTTCGAGTTCAGCCGCAACCAGTCGCGCCAAGGCCGCCAGCATCGTTTCGCCCGTAAGCGCAGCCAGTAAGCGGAGTTGATGGTACGTCGTCTTCCAAATCTTAATAGTTCGGTATTCCATAGTGGTAATTATACCACTATTACTACTAACACACAAGAGCGAATGTAGAAGAGCCACTGGCTAAAGCCTGCGAGAAACCCGCCTAACCACTGCCACGAACGTGGCGTGGCTTGCGGCGGGTTCATACGGTCAATGCGGGGGTTATCGTAGGCTTCTGTTTCGTAACTGTCCATTACCAACTGGATGAGATCGCGTTGTTCCTCGGCGCGTTCACGAATGGTTGCCACGCGCTCAGTGTACGAGGCGGCCCGCGCAACCTCGATCTGCTGCTGCTGGTACGTGGTGACAACGGTGTAGACATTGCCGGCGACCAGCAGCAGCAGCAGGACGGCAATCAGGCTCAGGAGCCGGGTGTTGCCGCGTACCTGGATGATAGGTGCCGGCGCAGGAGCGGTTGCTGCCGGGGCGGGTGCCGGCGCAGGAGCGGACGCACTGCTGGTCGTGGGAGTAGTGGTGGATGGCGGAGCCGGGTGTGGAGCCGCAAGCGGATGGCGTTGCAGGTACGTCCTGGCCTGCTGTCCCGCTTTCGTATCAGGATTAATCGCCTGCACTCGTTCCAGGCAGGTGTACTTTTCCTGGTCGTCATCGGTTGTGCCGGCAAGCCAGAGCCAGGCGGTCTGGTTCTGCGCATCCTGGGCGATAGCCTGGGTAAGCAGGTGCCGTCCCCGGTCTTTGTCTCCCGCCTTAACTGCCATAATGCCCTGCTGCATCAGATTGTCTGCTGGAATGGATAGGCTCATGGTGATCTGCTCCATAGTTGATGTACGCTGTTAGTCTGCGTATACGATGTTCCCCCGTCCACAAATGTGCCCATGCGTGAGATAGGCGTAACCATAGCACCTCCTCATTAAATCGTGTTTTGCGAAATAGAACGAGACGATCACCAGGACACACTTGCCCAACTGTTTGCCCAGGAACGTCTGATGAGGCTGCATATGCAGAACCTACTTGCCGTATCGTACCAGTAGGAGGACTAGGGGTTGCAGTTACAAAATGCGGAAGAGCAAGCATGGTAACCAGAATGATTACGGGTAACGCCAGGAATAGAAACACTCGAGATAGGCTACCTTGCGACATTGTTGTTCTCCTTGGTTAGTGGGTAGACGCAAAGCCTTACTAAGCGTATGCTAATATATGGTCTATGCCTGCACATTCATACGTTTTAACATTGTTATGATAAGTATAGTGTTATAGATAGTGCTGTGTAATAGTTCCTTTGGTACAACCTATAGTAGTCCCCTTAGTTCCAATAGTATGGCTTGCCCTTATACCTTGTTGTTTGGCACATCGCTTGCCTTTCTAACTCTCACACCCAATTCCATCTTTATCACGATCAAACCCGTGCGGATCAGGTTGCAGAACCTCAAAACGGCGATACGTAATTTCACCACAATCCAGGTCAGGCGGACGCGGCGGTATACAGACCCCTGGATAAGACGGGTCACAATTTTCTCTTTGATCAACTTGAGGCTGCTCTACAGGTGGCGGTGGCGGCTGAGTTGGCACTGACTCGGTCGGCGCTGGTTGCGGTGCTGCCGGGCTGGTATCTGCCGGACGCTGCTCACCATTGCAAGCTTCAGGTGCCCATAGACCTACCTGCTGCTCTCGTGCAGCTTGCTCTGCTTGTACAAATGCCCCGTGATATTTATGCGGCACGTTGTAGGTATACTCAAAAGCATACCCCTGCGCGATCATTTCTCGATTAAAGAGACGACCATCAGGCAACCACACATAGCGCAACTGCCGCCCATAACGATCTACACTATCTTGACTGTCATCAGTTTCAAGAAGCACAGATTGACCAGCCGGCATCGCTTTTGCCTGGTCAGATGCTTCTCTACCAAAGCACTCCACTGGTTTACTTGGGTGGACAGTTTCAGGGGTATCCATACCAATGAGGCGCAAGCGCACAACCTGGTCATTCAGACTGACATCAACGGTATCACCGTCAACAACGTGAGTTACTACGGCGCTTTCTAACCCTTCAGGAAGCACAGGGTAGCCGTCAGGGTTACTCTGGTCATTCGGGGAAGGATTGTCAGCCTCTACGTTCTCAGTGCCGGTTTCAGCTTGAGTTTCTAGTGACAGAGTATCAACAGGTGGTATGTCTGTAGCTGTCGGTACTTCAGACGGCAACGTTTCTACATTAGCTACGACGGTTGGTTCTCTCTCAGAAGTGTCAGAAGTATCCGGTGCAAGAATGCCGAGGAAGCAGAGAAAGAGCAGCACGCTAATAACTCCTGCCCATACCTTAGCATTGCTAGACCGAGACCGCTTTAGTTTGATTTTTCGTTTTCTCATAGCTTATCACTCATCTACTCAGGTAGTCTCATATCTGTCAGGATACCAGGTGGATATTACCAGACAAGAACAAGAACAAGCTAAGTAGGTGAAATCTTTGTCAATGTGAAGCAGAGGCTGATGTTCCCTTTTAGGGCGGGAAGTGAGGAAATGCGATGTTGGCGGCTGGTCACGCTAGATAGGAACCGCCCCCCTCACAAGTCGATCTAGTGGGAAGTAGATAAATAACGCTCATCGCCAGGCACAACATATACCTTGTGAGGGTTGGCGCTTTTGCCCCATCGTAAGGTTTCAATTAGCACGAGTGTCCTATACTGATAGAAGGGCCAGGGAATGTGGATTGTTTCGGGATAGGGTTAACCGTTCGTCTGAGCCCTCAAATGAAACCTTGATCCGGTAGTTCAGGAAGCACGTTTTGTGGTCATCCCTGTATCCAGGGATGACCAGGCGAGAACAAGCGTGCTGCGGGGCGGCTCGTGGGCCGACGATCTGTCCAATGCCCGGTGCGGCGTGCGCGGATCTGCGCGCGGGTAAGACCGGGTGGTCATGGCCTGCTGGAGCTATCGGCGAGCAGCCGGTTGGCCGGGGGATGCCGGACCGGCGTGCGGCGAAGCGGTGGTGTTGGGTTTTCAGCGTTCCAGCAGTTCGTATGGGGAGCGACGGTTCCGTAGGCTGTGTGTCTTTCCCTGTGTTCATGTGGTAGCGGCTTCCATCTGGAATATGTTATTATGTCCAGATCGCTAATGATACCCAGAAGATAAAAAGGAGGACAAATAATACGCGTATTGCATTCGCGGACGAAATCAGTTTTCCTGGGGGACGCGTTGAATACTGCCGGTACCCCAGGGCTGGTTCCAGCGCTGCCGCACGTTCAATAAAGTTACGCCAGTAGGCCATCGTCCTTTCTTCGGTTATCCAAAAGACAATGGTGGTAATGACCCCAGCACTCGCAATAATCAGGCGGAAGGGCTCTGCCAGGATGAATGCAGAATTGAACAAGATAGCCGTCAATCCACCACTGACCGCAATATATACCGTAAGTTGCGCAAATCGTAGATTAGACCAGTGGCGCACGTTTGTACTGGCATCCAGATACTCCTCTTTGATTTCTTCCCGCGAACGCGTGTTTATCTGTTCGTCGGGCTCGTTCACTGGTTGTGATGGTTCCTGCATAGCAGATGCTCCTGGCATACCGTGCAACAGCGGGTACTATGTGGTAATCATCCAATTCAAATGATAGCATACATTTTATGGTACGAATGTAAAAATAATATATACATATATCAATACATTGTGCATGAAGAGAGATCAGGATTTTCCTTTGCTGCCGCTCACCACAACCTCACGGTCCCTGTCCTAATGCCGCTATGCCAGCCGGATCGCCGGGCACTGCGGCCTGTCCCTCATACTGGCGGTGAGCGATATCCGCCGGCAGCAGGAGTGGACGGAAAGAATGGAGCGTTGACAATGGAGAATTGAGAATGAAACGGACCTTTCTTTGCTGTGAATAATTCTGCATTATCCATTCTCCATTGTCCATTCTTTCCCACAGTCGCTGGACCAGGTCATCCAGTCGGCCGGTATGGTCCGCCGTGATGATCAGCGCGCGGACCCGCTCTGCTTTGCTTTCGCCGGAAAGAGCAATGCCGAGCCCGGCAGCAAGCAGCGTCAGGTCAGCGTCGGGCACGTAGGCGGTCAGTACGATGCGCAGTTTGATGCGCAGGTTGGTCATGGGAGCGAGCGGGGGCGCAGATGTGTGGGTGTGCATAGTCCGGTACCTCCATGAGAACGAAAAACACCTCCCATGTCATGGACCGTTTGAAGCAGCGCAAAGGTACGCATGGTGTAAAAAATCGGTAAACATCGGGGTGTTCGCCGCAGCGCCGGGCGAACGGTGCGCAGCGGTGGGGGCCACGCCGTGGCAGCGGTGGGGTTGAAACGTTGAAACGTTGAAACGTTGAAACGTTCAAACGTTCAAACGTTCAAACCTGCCCAGATGGTCATTGGGCGGTTCGCTCCTGGTAATGCACCCGTACGCGGACTGTGGTAGACTGCACGCTGGCGATACCTGGGTCGCATACGCAGGCGGCGCGCATATGGTGAACCAGGCCGTCCCGCCCGGCACAGGTCGTGCTCGCCAACGTTCGTACGTGTGAACGTTGAACCGTGTGAACGCATGGAATGTGCTATACTATGCACCAACGACAAAACCCGCTCACCGTGGCAGGTATTCGAGCGGGCTTTGTACCGTCGTTTTAAGTTGTTGCTTGCGCACTGCTATTGTAGCACCCCTCGCACCTTCCCGCAAGGCGTGCCGGTCGCAGTGTGTGGCTGAGGATCCGTCGATGTCTCCATGTCCATATACCGTTGTCCTGTTCGCTGGTGCCGCCGAGCTTCTGAAGGAACGCCAGTATCTATGACCTCTCCTGCACCACCCACCATCCCGGAAGTCGGGCAGCTTGTAGATATCCGCCGGCGCCGCTTTGTCGTCACTGATGTGGTTCAGAGTACGCTGCCCGTCGATCCGCTGGCCTTGCGTCAGGCAACCCCGCACCATCTCGTGACCCTCACCTCCGTGGAGGATGATGCCCTGGGGGAAGAACTCCAGGTCATCTGGGACGTCGAGATCGGCGCACAGGTGCATGAGACCCTGGCGCTCCCCGCCCCCGATGGCTGGGACTCACCGCAGCGACTGGCGGCCTTTCTCAGCGCCGTGCGCTGGGGCGCGGTCTCGTCCGCCGATGTGCGGGCCTTGCAGTCCCCCTTTCGCAGTGGCATCGAGATTGAAGACTACCAGCTTGACCCGGTGGTGCGCGCCATTCAGATGCCCCGGGTGAACCTGCTGATTGCGGATGATGTTGGCCTGGGCAAGACGATTGAGGCGGGCCTGGTGGCCCAGGAGTTGCTCATTCGCCACCGCGCCCGGCGTATCCTGATTGTCTGTCCGGCCGCCCTGCAACACCAGTGGCGCGACCAGATGCGCGAGAAGTTCGGCCTGGACTTCCGCATCGTCGATAGCGAGCTGATGCGCACACTGCGCCGCAGCCGGGGGCTGCACGTCAACCCCTGGACGCACTTTCCGCGCCTGATTACCTCGATGGACTATCTCAAGCGCGACCAGCCGATCCGCCTGTTCCGTGAGGCCCTGCCCGCGCAGGGCGACGTGACCTATCCCCGCCGCTTTGATCTGCTGATTGTCGATGAGGCGCATAACGTCGCGCCATCGGGGGTGGGTCGCTATGCGGTGGACTCGCAGCGTACGGCAGCCATTCGGCTGATTGCGCCCCATTTTGAGCATCGCCTGTTTCTCACCGCCACCCCGCACAATGGCTACGCCGAGAGCTTTTCGGCGCTACTGGAACTGCTTGACCCCCAGCGCTTTGCCCGTGGCATCCCCCCCGACCGGCAGACATTGATGCAGGTGATGGTGCGCCGGCTCAAGCGCGACATCCCCAACTGGGACGGCAGCCCACGCTTCCCGCGCCGGGAACTGCACGCGCTCGAGGTGCCCTATACCGATGATGAGCGGCACGCCCATCGCCGGCTGCACCGCTATACGGAGTTGCGCCAACAGAATCACACGGACAACGTGGAGCGCACCGCCACCGAGTTTGTGCTCAAACTACTGAAGAAGCGGTTGCTCTCCTCGCCGGCGGCCTTTCTGGCAACCCTCCAGCAACATCAGCAGTCCCTCGGTGAAGCCGCTCGTCCAACCCGGCAGCGCACCATGAAACGGCCGGGTGTGGGCATCTTACGAGCAATGCTTGACGAGGTGGATGCGACCTATGGCGATGATGCGATCTACGAAACCGCCACGGATGAAGCACTGCGCACCACCACGAGCCTGTTTCGTCCGCTCACCGAGGATGAGCAGACGCTGCTCACGCAGATGCACCAGTGGGCCGACCAGGCCGCGCGCCGCCCGGACCGCAAAGCGCAGACGCTGCTGGATTGGCTGCGCCGGCAGCTCTTCCCGACTGGGCAATGGACGGACGAACGGGTGATTATCTTCACCGAATATCGCGCCACGCAGAAGTGGCTCCAGTCCCTCTTTGCTGCCGAGGGTATTACCGAAGGCGACCGCCTGCTGATGCTCGCTGGTGGGATGGCCGATGATCAGCGCGAACAGGTCAAAGCGGCATTCCAGGCCGGCCCGGACGAGAGTCGCGTGCGGGTGCTGCTGGCGACCGATGCCGCCTCGGAGGGCATTGACCTGCAGCGGCACTGCCATCGTCTGATCCACTACGAAATCCCCTGGAACCCCAACCGCATGGAGCAGCGCAACGGGCGGATTGACCGCCACGGGCAGTCGCACCCGCCACAGATCTACCACTTTGCGCCGCAGGGATTGCTTTCGAGAAAGGCAGACTCTTTAACGCAGAGGCGCAGAGATGGAGAGCCGCAGAGCGAAGAAAACCTATCTTATTCCTCTGCGCCTTCGCGTCTCCGCGCCTCTGCGTTCGAATCGTCTGCTAACCAGGAGGCGCGGGTAGGCAACCTGGAGGGCGATCTGGAGTTCCTGATGCGCGCGGTGCAGAAGGTGGAGCAGATCCGCGAAGACCTGGGCAAGGTGGGGCCGGTGATTGCCGACCAGGTGACCGAGGCGATGCTGGGCCGGCGGGCCCGGCTGGACACGGTGGCGGCTGAGCGGCAGGCTGCCCCCGTGCGCCAGATGCTCACGTTTGAGCGCAACCTGCGCGAGCACATCCAGAAGCTGGCGGATCAGGTCCAGGAGAGCCGCCGCACGCTGCACCTGACGCCGGAGCATATCCTGTCGGTGGTGCAGGTCGCGCTGGACCTGGCCGGGCAGCCGCGGCTGGAACCGGCCGACCTGCCGGGGGTCTGGCCCGACCCGACCGGCGAGCGGCGCAGCAGTCCGGTCTTCCGGCTGCCGCCACTGCGAGGAAGCTGGGGCGCGTGTGCCGAAGGCCTGGAGCACCCCTATACCCGCGCGATCCGCCCGATCACCTTTGACCATCGCCTGGTCACGGGGCGCGATGATGTGGTGCTGGTGCATCTCAACCACCGGCTGGTGCAGATGGCCCTGCGGCTGCTGCGGGCCGAGGTCTGGAGCGGCACCGGCACGAAGAAACTGCATCGCGTGGTCGCCCAGGTGATTCCCGACCAGCTTGCCGGTACGCCGCTGGTCCTGGCGCACGCCCGCCTGGTGGTGATTGGGAGCAACCAGTACCGGCTGCACGAGGAACTGATCACCGCCGGGGGCGAGATTAACCAGGGGCGGTTTCGCCGCATCCCGCAGGTGGGACGCATCAGCGAGGTGCTGGCGGCAGCACAGATGCGCGAACCCGCGCCCGCTGTGCGGCAGCGGCTGGCGGCGCTCTGGCCGACGCTGGCGCCGGCGCTGGAGCAATCGCTGGACGCGCGAATGAACGACCGCCTGACGGGGTTACAGCGCTTGCTGGCGGATCGGGAGCAGCAGGAAGTTGCGGATATCACCAGCATCCTGCGCGAACTGGAGCAGGCTATTCGGCAGGAGGTGGACGAGCCGCAGGCAATCCAGTTGGAGTTGTTTTCGGACACCGAGCGCGACCAGTACCGCCGGAATGTGGCCGCGTTGCAGGCGCGGCTGGCACAGATACCCGGCGAGATTGCGCAGGAGACCGCGGCCATTCGTACCCGCTTCGCCGACCCGCAGCCGCGTCTGTTCCCGGTGGCGGTGGTGTTTCTGGTGCCGGAGCGGCTGGCGTAGATTCAACGCAGAGACGCAGAGGTGGAGAGGCGCAGAGGTAGAGAGGCGCAAATGAACACATCCATGAAGAATGATGTAAGAGAGAATCAGATTAGTCAACAAATCCTTGATAGTGCGATTGAAGTCCATCGTACGCTAGGTGGGCCGGGTCTGTTGGAACGTGTCTATGAGGAAGCATTGACCTGGGAGTTGCGCCAACGGGGATTGCACGTTGACCGTCAGCTTTGTGTGCCGATTATGTACAAAAATCAGAATTTGTCTGATCCGTTACGCTTAGATATGCTGGTCGAGAAACTGGTGATTGTCGAGGTGAAGGCCGTGAGTACATACAATAGTATTTTCGAGGCGCAGGCACTCACCTATCTGCGCCTGATGAACTTGCGTCTGGCATTGGTGATCAACTTTGGTGAGAAGTATGTCAAGAATGGGTATCATCGTGTGGTTCATCATCTGTAATGCTCTGCGGCTCTGCGACTCTGCGGCTCTGCGTTAAAACATATGCTCTGTGAGGTAGCAACCCATGTCCATCGCCCGCCACCACGCCGAATGGCTCTCATTACTCGACATCTCCGGCCCGTTCCTGTCGATGCCGGTGCTGCTGCGGGCCTTCCCGCAGGGGCTAAATGAGCCCGACCCTGACCTGACGCGCACGCTGCGCCTGACCTACGCGGAGTGGCTCGACGATGCGGGTAGCCTCGCGCCCGA
>DAOTVB010000159.1:0-48296 GCA_034436755.1 Chloroflexaceae bacterium
CGGCCATGATCGGTTTTATGAGCGTGCTGGAGGCGGGCTTCGCCGCGCTGATCGTGCTGGGCGTCTGGCTCTTCCTCGGCGGAAGCCTGAGCGGGGTGACCTTCCTGCTCTTCCTCTTCCTCGGCCTGGCCTTCTACCAGCCGCTGATGCTGCTGGGCGAGTTGCAGGCCTACCAGCGCATCGTCGAGAACGCGGTACGCAATCTCAACGAGTTCCTCACGACGCCGATCCTCGCGGAGCCGGAGCGGGGGAAGTCGCCGAGCGATGCGAGCATCGTGTTTGACGCGGTGAGCTTCAGCTACGGGAGCCAGGGTTCAGAAGGCCGGGATCAGAGTCACGCTGCCCTGCCGCCGCCCGCCGCCCGCCCCCTGACCCCTGTATTGGACAACGTCAGCTTCCGCATTCCGCCGCGCGGCATCACCGCTCTGGTCGGACCGAGCGGCAGCGGCAAGACCACGATCACCAGCCTGATCGCCCGCTTCTGGGATGTGAGTCAGGGCAGTGTCCAGGTCGGCGGCGTCGACGTGCGCGAGCTACCCAGCGCCACGCTGCAGTCCCGGCTCACGATGGTTTTTCAAGATGTCTACCTGTTCAACGACACGATCCGCGCCAACATCGCCCTCGGCAAGCCTGCCGCGAGCGA
Organism: Chloroflexaceae bacterium; assembly: GCA_034436755.1. Lineage (GTDB taxonomy): Bacteria > Chloroflexota > Chloroflexia > Chloroflexales > Chloroflexaceae > CAKZQX01. The sequence goes on from DAOTVB010000159.1 coordinate 644, forward strand.
CGCCGAGATCGAGGCGGCGGCGCGGGCGGCCCGCTGCCATGAGTTTATCACGGCCCTGCCCGACGGCTACGCCACCATGGTCGGCGAGGGCGGCGCGACGCTCTCGGGCGGCGAGAAGCAGCGCGTCAGTATCGCCCGGGCGTTGCTGAAAGACGCGCCGATCGTCATGCTCGACGAGGCCACGGCCAGCATCGACCCGGAGAACGAGTGGGAGATCCAGCAGGCCTTCGATGCCCTGGCCGCCGAAAAGACCGTGATCGTTATTGCCCACCGCCTCGCCACCCTCCAGCGCGCCGACCAGATCCTGGTGCTCGACGCGGGCCGGCTGGTGCAGCAGGGCACCCACGCCGAACTGCTCGGCCAGGACGGCCTCTACCGGCGCTTCTGGCACGAGCGCGAGCAGGCCAGGCACTGGAAGCTCGGCGCGGGCGTGACGCCGCCGGAGGCCGGCACACACGAACCCTTCGGATATAAATCAAAGGAGCTTGCATGACCACTCCTCTCGCAGCACCCAACGGCTCGCGCCGGGGCACCTACGTGCTGCTCGGCAGCCTGTACATCACCCAGTACCTCGGATTGGGCTTCTTCTTCACCGCCCTGGTGGCCATCTTGCGGCAACAGGGCGTGCCGCTGGAGCAGCTCAGCGCGATCTACTTCCTCGGCCTGTTCTGGATCCTCAAGTTCCTCTGGGCGCCCCTGATTGACCGGGTCAGCTTCGGGCGGCTCGGTCACTATCGCGGCTGGCTGATCATCCTGCAGAGCCTGCTGGTGATTACCCTCCTGGTGATCGGTCTGTTCGACCTCGGTAGCCACCTCGGCCTGATCCTGGGCCTCTGCATGCTCGTCGGCCTGTTCTCGGCCACCCAGGACATCGCCGCCGACGCGCTGTCGTGCTGTCTACTCAGCCCGGCGGAGCGCGGCCTCGGCAACGGCATCCAGGTGGGTGGCGGGCTACTGGGCAACGTGATCGGCGGCGGGTTGGTGCTGATGCTCTACCCGACGATCGGCTGGTTCGGCAGCATGCTGCTGCTCGCCGGCGGCACTGCGATCACCCTGGTACAACTCTGGTTCTTCCGTGAGCCGACGACGATCAGCGCGCGCCACGCCGACCATACCGAACATGCCCGCTTCCGCGACCTGCTGACCTTCTTCCGCCGGCCGCGCATGGGGCGCTGGCTGATCATCCTGCTGCTCTACCCCCTCGGGGTGAGCGCCGCCTACGGCCTGATTACGCCGTTGCTCGTGGACGCCGGCTGGTCGCTGGAGCGGATCGGCTTCAGCATCAACATCGTCGGCTCGGTAATCGGCATGCTGGGGGCAGTGGCGGTCGGCTGGCTGATCCGCCGGATTGGGCGCAAGCCGGTGATGTTCGGCATCGCCCTGGCGATGGGCTTCGGCATCTTGCTGCTGCTCGCGCCCGCATCCGGCTTTACTGACGATCTGCCGGCCTGGGCGGCGATTGGCGCACTGTTCCTGCTGTACAGCCCGGCCTCGGCGGTGCTCGGCACCGTGATGATGGACAACGCCCGCCTGACGGCTGCGGGCACGGACTTTACGCTCCAGTACTGCGTCTACGCGCTGGTAGGCTTCGTGGCGGGCGGGGCCGCCCTCGGTCTCGCCGGCGCCTTCGGCTATTCGGCAGTCATCATTGGATCATCCGTCAGCGCCTTCCTCGCAGCGGGGCTGGTCGCGTTGCTCTACACACCGGCAACGGCGACATCCGAGAGCATAGCGACGGAGGTGCCACGGATCGAGGCTGTGGTCGTGGAGTAGCTGGAGCGATACCATGAAACCGACTGTCGTGATCTTCGCCGGCCTCTTTACGATCTACATGGGGAGGTAAAAACCTACATGTAAAAACGGCAAGGGGGTTAAAATATCTTCTGCTCACAAAGGTATGCTCGTCCCAGAAAGCTCGTACCGGAACGAGCCTTCTGGGACGAGTTGCTGTTTTCTCCGCATCCTGCACGACCTGCGCCGCGAGGGGATGCTGTGAGACGCGAGGATGTCGCCACGTCCGGGAAACTATTGAACAACGTGTCAACCGCTGGCGAGGGGATGCTGGTGAGACGCGAGGATGTCGCCACGTTGAGTCCGTATCTGACGCAGCACATCAAACGGTTTGGCGACTATCAGATCGAGGGGCTGAACGATCTGACGGTAACCGAGGAAGACACGGTACCACCGCTGGAACTGCATGCGTGAGCATCTTAACTTGATTTTATGCTGTTGCCGGTGTTACACGTATGTTTTTACCCCCCCTATACGCTGCGCCCGCAGCAACTGGGCATACAGTTCCTCCACCTGGGGCGCAACCACCTCGACCGCGAAGCGCTGCCGGGCCATGTGGCGCGCCTGCTCACCCATACGCCGCCGCTCTGCAGGCCGATGCAACAGCAGCGCCAGCCGTTCGGCGAAGGCCTCGGGGGTTGCCGCCAGCGCGCCATTCACGCCATCGCTGATAATATCCGGGGTGCCGCCGGTCGGCATTGCCAGGATGGGTACGCCCAGCATGCCGGCCTCCAGCAGCACCCGGCTGAGCGGCTCGCCCCAGGCCGACGGGAAGAGCAGCAGCTCGCAGCGGGCCATCAGCCGCAGCACTTCATCATGCGGAGCCCAGGCGAGGAAGCGGGTTGCTATGCCCAGGTTTGCCAGGTCGCGCTCAAGTTCCGCCTGCAGCACGCCGCTCCCCGCGATCAGCAGCGTGGGCAACATTTCCCTGCCCAATGCCGCTGCCTGCTGCAGCGCACGAAAAATCGCCCCAAGCAATCCGGCTCCCTTGTTCCGCTCCAGTTTACCCACAAATAGCATAAAGCGCTCCGGTAACGGTGTCTCGGGTGGCATTGCAGCGATCCGTTCGGTTGCTGCGCGATCAACCATATTGGGGATCACATGGATGCGTTCGGGTGGGACGATAGTTTCCAGACGACGCGCGATATACCGGCTCACAGCGATCACCGCCTCGGCTCGGGCCAGGAATGCTGCGCGCCGCCGCACATGCGCCAGCATATACGGAATCGCTGCCCACGCTGGTATCCCCGCCGGCATACCCAGGCGTGCCGGCAGATCGGTCGCCAGGCTGGCCCAACTCGTCCGTGGGTAAGGTACCCGGTTGCCATGCAGCCCGGTGGCAAAATAGTCCCACGGCCAGTGATCGCGCACTGTTACTACCACCGGCACATTCAACTGCTGCCCCGCCAGCACCGCTGCCGGCGTGGTCTGCACATGTTGCGCATGAATGAGCAATCGATCACGGTCGGCCTCTCCCCGGCGCGTCAGGAGATCCGCCAGCGGTTGCCACACCAGTTCATGGCGCGCATAGTTCTGCACAAACGGCAGATGCGGCGCACGGTAGCTCCACCGCAACACCGGCAGTTCTCCGGCCTGCGTCTGCTGCAGCCCCGCCTGACCCTGGACCGGCACAACAACCGTTACCCGCTGCCCCCGGTCGTGCAGGGCGTGTGCCAGGGTATACGTGCTCCAGGCCGCCCCGCCGACGCTACCGGGCGGGAAGACATCGCTGGGCAAGAGAATGTGCATTGGCGCAGCAGTCGGCGGTTTTGCCATAAAACTTCCACATAATAGACGCACACCTGTCCGGTTAACAGTGATTGATGTGCCGCCAGATGGGCCACTGGCCGCTCACCCGGCCGGAGCGACACCAATCCGATGGCGTAACCCGGTCTGGAACAGGTCTTTCCTGATTCTCTACCAGGTCTTAACTCAGTGTGTCTACTCAAGAACGACATATCTTGCTATATTTAGATTGTAACAGTTTTCGCTAACAATGAATGTCATTGGGAATGTCACTGACACAAGTTATGCGGTTGTTGACCCGACAGGAAGTTTCGCCTCCGGCAGGGTGGAAGATTCCTTTCTTTTTCATAAAACATTTGCACACGGTGCAAATGTTTTATGAAAAAGAAAAAAGAGTACTATGCTGCCGCAGGCGCATCGGGCTTTTCATCCAGGTGAATACCTGGTTTGGAACCGGACGCGTAACTCATGTCACTGAATGTCATATTGCCGCTGGAACGCATCCGGCAGTATGACCACAGAAAGGCGCTACCTATGGTCCGCCAACAAATCTCAGCCGCCGCCGGTGCCGAAGTTGCCCATCTGCTGCATCGCACCCTGCACGAACATCCGCCGGTCACATCCCGACCGACAGCGCGAACCGTGAATGGCAACACCCGGCGGCTCGGAAATTACCTGCTCTCTCTAGGATATATTACCCCAACTCACCTGGTGGTCGCCCTGGCCGAACAGCGCCAGCGGCTGACCAATGGTGCTACCTGGCTCCTGGGTGATCTGCTGATCCAGCAGGGCATCCTGCCGCCCCCGGTCTTGACGACAGTCCTGCTGGTGCAGTCGATGGACCGGCTGCTTGATCCGGATCACAACTCACCGCTGCTCCTGGGTGAATACCTGATCCAGAACAATATGATTTCCCCGGCGCAACTGGCTCCGGCCCTGCAGTTGCAGACCTGGCTGCGCCAGCGGGGGATGCGTGTTCAGTTAGGCGAACTCTTGATCCAGCAGGGCATCCTGGAGGAGCAGACCCTGCTGACTATCCTGGCCGAACAGCACTACACCCGCAGCAACCGGCGCGGTCTGACCGAAGTGCTGCACTAATCTCAACACCTTACCGAATGAAGGAACATTGTGCAATGACAGCGAACGTACCTTATGAATTACAGACTAACGGATCGAAGCAGGTAACAGCCCTTCAGCAGCGGATTGCCGAACTGGAAGTACAGGTAGCAGCCCACCAGCAAACCGAAGCGGCACTCATGGCGAGCGAGGCGGAGTATCGTCTGCTGGCCGAAAATGCCACCGATATGATCTCCCGGCATGCCCCCGACGGTACCTATCTGTATGTCTCAGCGGCATGCCGCGCCATCCTCGGCTTTGAACCGATCGACCTGATCGGCAGCATGGCCTATGATCTGTTTCATCCCGAAGACCTGGCCGCAATCCGGCACAACCACCAGGAAACCCTGGAAGTGCCCGACATCACGTCCATAACCTATCGCATCCGTACCAGCGATGATCAGTATGTCTGGGTGGAGACGACCAGCCGAACGGTGCGCGACCCCCAGACGGGCGCGATTAGCGAACTCCAGTGTGCCACGCGCAATGTTGAGGCGCGGATGCAGGCCGAGGCGGCGCTTCTGGTATCGAACCGCCGGATCAATACCATTCTGGAGAGTATCACCGACGCCTTTTTTGCCCTGGACAATGCCTGGCGGTTTACCTACATCAATCATCAGGCGGGGGAGTTGCTGTTTCGCACGCCTGAAGAACTCCCGGGGAAAGTAATCTGGGAAGAGTTTCCCGAAGCGGTGGGCACGATCTTTTACCAGCAGTATCATCGGGCAGTTGCCGAGCAGACGGCGGTGACATTCGAGGAGTACTATCCGCCGTTCGACATCTGGTTTGAAGTGCGCGCTTACCCCTCCAACGATGGCTTATCGGTCTACTTCCACGATATCTCCGAACGCCGGCGGCTGGAAGCCGAGCATAAACGGCTGCAGGAAGAGATTATCCTGTCCCAGGCCGCAATTCTGGCCGAAATGTCTACACCCCTTATTCCCCTCAGCGACGAGGTTGTGGTTATGCCGCTGATCGGCACGATTGACACCCAGCGTGCCCAGCAGATTATGGAAAACCTGTTGACCGGAATTAGTCAGCATCGTGCCATGGTTGCTATTCTGGATATTACCGGTGTGCGCGTTGTCGATACGCAGGTCGCCAACGCCCTGGTGCGTGCGGCGCAGGCGGCGAAACTCCTGGGAGCGCAGGTCATCCTCACCGGGATGCATGGAACTATCGCCCAGACGCTGGTTCACCTGGGGGCCGACCTGAGCGGGTTGATTACGCGGAGCACTTTACAGAATGGAATTGCCTATGCACTTGGTCAGAAGAAGTAACGTGCTGCCGCATTGCCTGCACGTGCAGCATATCGGACAGAGGGAAAGAGGTCAACATTATGTCTTGTAGGAGCAGCATGGTTACAATGGGTACATCCCGATCTTCACCCTGTGAGCAGTGTGAGGTGCTCCCGGTGATTGCACAGGGAACATTTCAACTCTTTCTCTGGGTGCCAATCGGTCACATCCAGAAAAAACTGCTGCGCTACCTGGAGCAGCAAAACCAGCAGCATCAACTGCTGCCCAAAGCGCAGTGTCTCACCGTAGCGTTGCATAGCGGGATGATCCCGCAGTTTATCGCGGACCTGGAAAAGATCTTGACCAGCGAAGAGATGAAAGGCACGCGCGCCCTGCTTATGCCCGGAACGCAGGAACCCGGCCTGAGCGATATGGCCCGCATGCGTACCCTTCACCAGTTCTGCGTCTTCAACACGTCGCACTGGCTGGTTGATATGCTGGTGGAAGAGCGCTTTACCTGTCATTTTCAACCGATTGTTATGGCACAGGATACGCAGCGTATCTATGGATACGAGGCGCTCCTGCGCGGTGCGGACGAACAGGGCAATCTGGTACAGCCGCTACGCATCTTCAACCTGGCGCGTGATGCCGATCTGCTCTTTCAGGTAGATCTGGCTGCGCGTCAGTGTGTACTCCGCGCTATGGCCCGGCATCAGATCCGCGTTCCGGTCTTTATCAATTTTAATCCCAACGCCATCTATGATCCGGCGTTCTGTCTGCGTTCCACGCTACGCCTGATGCGCGAATTGGGACTATCCGCACACAATATCGTTTTTGAAGTCAACGAAGCTGATCACGTTCAAAATGTGGAACATCTACAGCACATCTTGAACTTCTACCGGAAAACCGGGTTTCGCGTGGCTCTGGACGATCTGGGGGCGGGCTATGCCTCCCTGAATCTGATTCACCAACTGCGCCCGGACATTATCAAACTTGACAAAGAACTGATCCGCGACGTACACCGCGATACCTACAAAGCCGTACTTGCCCAGAAGATTTTTGAACTGGCGCACCAGTTGAACATTCAGACGGTCGCCGAGGGCGTTGAGACCCCGGAAGAACTGGCCTGGGTACGCGCGCATGGAGCCAACCTGGTACAGGGCTACCTGATCGCCCGGCCCACAGCACATCCCATACCAGAGATAACGGCGCTGCCGGCATAACGGCACCACACAGAGGGGGCAACAACTCAGTCCGGTCCAGAAATTGACATAAAGTCGCCACACAGAACATACTGCGTCTACTTTTGCCACCCGAGTTACGATCAATCTCCATCGACTGGTTATAGACCAGTCTGATGGAGATTGCTATACTACCAACAACAATATAGAGACATTAGATAGAAGTTGGACCATCAACGCGTAGGCGCGGCTTGCAGCCGCGTGCGGACGCTCCAGGCATCCGCTCCCATTGTCCGAGATTTATCTGGTATCTCTATAAGTGGAACTTCCCCGTAATCGGCCGGCGCAACCCTGAACTGTCCTTAATCTCAGGGAGAGCAGACCTTCAGCAGCCGCAGAGGTTTTTTGTTATGCACTTCGATATTTTGCTTGTGGAAGATGATGTGTTCGCTCTGCGTATGCTTTCGAGTGTACTTGAGCATGCCCACTACCATGTGAAATCGGCAATCAGTGGCGCGATGGCGCTGGAATTTCTGGCAAACCACGTCTTTGATCTGGTTATCACCGATCTTCAGATAGGCGAAGTTGATGGTATCACGGTTATGCATACCGCGCACCGCCAGGATCAACCACCGGCGGTGATTGTCCTGACCGGCACAGCCACCCTGGAGACGTCGATTACCGCACTCCGTAGCGGCGCTTATGACTACCTGATCAAACCGTGCGCTCCGGCTGAACTCCTCCAGCGCACCTCCCGCGCAATTACCCAGCGCAACGTGAAGATCCATCAGGACAACGCCATGCGCACACTTGTCCAGGGGATCAACCAGCTCCAGAACCAGATGGAGCCGGCGCACCCGCCCGACCAGTCCGCCTATCCGGTCAGTTCGGAACCCGGGCCTGACCAGGCGCAGCCGGTTGCATCAGAAGTGGAGCAACGCTATATCCGCCTGGGCCAGTTGAACATTGATAGCTTCCGGCGTTCGGTCTCGTTTGGCGGTCAACTGCTCCATCTTACGCCAATTGAGTATGCCATGCTGACCTGTTTGTCCCGTTCGCCGGGACACGTTCTGAGCTACCGAGAGATCGTGCGCCACACGCATGGCTATGATGCCAATGATGCTGATGCTCAAGTTCTCTTGAAAGCCCATGTACGTAACCTGCGCCGCAAGATCGCGCCGGACTATCTGGTCAATATACGCAGTACCGGCTATATGCTGGTCCTTCCGGAAGAGAGCGATCAACATTGAGGCATTGTTCAAATGCACCTGACCGTTTACCGTTCGGGTAATGCCGCCTTCCGGCGGTTTCCGGTCAGACCTACCGCCAGACGAACTTTGAGAAAATAGTCCAGGTTATGGTGTGCGCGAGCCGGACGGTGCATAAAAAGCACCCTACGGCTTTTAGAAATAGTCCGGATATGCCATCCGGGACTCCCGGAGCGATGTCTGGATTAATTGCAACGTTCATCAAGGGAATAACCCGGTTTCATAATCCGCCCGGATGGAAGCAACGGGGGTTACTCCTCGTCCAGTTCGTACAACAGATCCAGCAGCGTCTCCGAGTGTTCTTCAACGGCTGACTCATCGCTACGTCGCACGGCGGCTTCCAGGGCGGCAATCGTCTCCTGGAGGGCGCTGGTGTCGCCGTGTCCCTCCGCAACCACTCGCTGTGCGCGGGTCAGCAGCGCCAGCGTTTCCGGGTCCGGTTGGAGGGCGGCATTCACTACTTCGGCCACTTCCGGAGCTTCCCAATCCTCCAGCAGTTCCAGATCGGTGCGGGCGGTGGCAATATCCGATGGACTGAGGTGCGCGCGCGCGGCTTTGACGCTAGTCTGGGCCTGCTTCCCGCTGCCCCGATCAACCGCTGAGACATGCAGAATGCCATTCACATCAAAATCAAACTGCACCGTCACGCGCGGTGGCTGACCGGGAACTTCCGGTTTAAGCTGGTCAAAGAAAAACTCACCCAGCAGTGTGTTCCGCGAGGCAATTGGATGCTCGCCCTGATAGATCTTGATCTCAATTGCCGTTTGCGTCGGATGCAGTGCCGAGTAGACCTCCGAGCGTGAGGTGGGAATGGTTGTGTTGCGCTGGATAATGACATTGTAGCGGTCAGGGACGAGTTGCCCAAACTCCAGTTCGGCAACCTCAATGCCGAGCGAGTGGGGGGTGACATCGACCAGAATCGCTTCGAGTGGTTCGCCGGCAATAATTGCCGCCTGGGCAGCCGCACCCAGTGCTACGGCTTCATCCGGGTTTACCGTTGTGTCTGGTTCGATTCCGGTATGGTCGTGGACCATCTGCCATACCAGGGGGATGCGCGTGCTCCCACCGACAAACAGCACATGGCTGAGATCATCCGCCGTAATTTCCGCATCCTGCAGGGCAGCATCAAGTGCATCGAGGGTGCCCTCCACCAGATCGCTGATCAGGTTCTCAAACTCAACCCGCGCCACTTCAACGTCCAGGTGCAGGGGCCGACCATCCTCGGTCAGCAGATACTCTTCACGCACCCGCACAAACGGCTGACTGGAGAGGGCAATCTTGGCCGTCTCAGCCGCGCGTGTCAGGCGGGCCAGGGCGCGCGGGTCGGTGCGGGGGTCAATCTCATGCTCTTCGGTAAAGCGCTCGGCCAGAAAGTCAACCAGGCGCTCATCGAAGTCATCACCGCCGAGTTGCGTGTTGCCGTGGCTGGAGCGCACCTCCACCACCCCGGACTCCAGTTCAATGATCGAGACATCGAATGTGCCGCCACCCAGGTCATAGACCGCTACCAGTTGGTGCTCATCGGTGCGATCCAGTCCGTAGGCCAGTGCGGCCGCCGTTGGCTCGTTGATAATCCGCTCCACCGTAAACCCGGCAATCTCCCCCGCCTCGTGGGTCGCCTGCCGCGCGGCGTCGGAGAAATAGGCCGGAACGGTAATCACAGCACGCTCAACGGGTTGCCCAAGCTGCTCCTCAGCACTACGTTTGAGTTCACGCAGCACCAGCGCAGAGATTTCCTGGGGGGTGTAATCCCGCTCACCCAGCGGTATGCGCACATTCTGGCCCATCTGGCGCTTGATGGAACGTGCCGTTCGCTCCGGGTAGAGGACATACTGATTACGTGCGGGTGTCCCGACCAGGAGCGCTCCCTGGGGTGTAAAGCCAACGACTGAAGGCATAATGCGTTCATCGCCATGCGGCAGAATTTGCGGCACCCCATCGCGTACCAACGCCATCGCAGAGAAGGTTGTTCCAAGGTCAATGCCAATGATTGTACTCATTTTTACTCCCGGATCATAAGAGAATCTATAGTTGCGTGCGTACCCGGCACGAGTTGCGGACGCGCTTCTGCGCGTCCCTACCGCACAGAGGCTCCACCTGCGAGATACCCGGTATGCCGCACCGGCCGGCCTAGATCTGCGCGACCGGTTGTTCCGTCCGTTCACTGCTTACGGCAACCTCGGCATGGCGGAGCACCCGGTTGCCACTCCGATAGCCCCGGCGTAGCTCCGTGGCAACGATCCCCGGCGGTAGTTCGGCACTGGCGGGGACAACGTCCATGGCAATGTGTACCTCCGGGTCAAAGAGTTCGCCCGTGGCGCTAATGGGCTGCACGCCTTCTGCCGCCAGCACATCCAGCAACCGCTGACGAACAAAAGTCAGTCCGACCAGCCAGGCCGACATTCCCGCGCGTAGGGTTGTAGCAGTATCTTCCGGCGGTGGTTCCTTCCGCATCCACATCCGTTCAAAAAAGGTGGCGGAGGGTGGCGCTGCCTCGGGTTGTTCCAGGAGTTGCTCCCCGGAGCGGATTGCTTCATCCAGGCCATCCAGGGCCGGGAAAATGGCCTGGATAACATCCTGGCGTGCGGCGGCCTCTGCTGCATGCATCTGTTCGCGCACAGTTGCCAGTTCGGTATCACGGCGCGCGTTATCGGCGCGCAGCGTCTCCAGCGCGGCGGAGAGCTTTTCGGTCTGAGCTTCGGTTAGCGAGTTGGCCTTGAGTTGCTCGCGCCCGGCCCGGCTGATCTGTTTTTCCAGGGCAGCAATGGCATCACGGACGGTTTCGCTCTCCCCCCCGTTGCGGGTTGCACCAGTCGCCGCGATCTGCCGGGAGACATCCTCAAGATGATGGGTAATGGTTTCCAGGCGTGTATGCACCTGGTCTACCGCATGACCGTTTTGCGTGCTGCCGGCAGCCTGCATCTGCCGGGACAGATCCGCCAGTCGCTGTTCGATGGTGTCCAGGCGGGCCTGTAACGGAGCCGTCAGTTGGGCTATGTTCTGTGTATCACTTTTGCGTAAACTTCTGCCACCGAGCATCCGCCGCACGCACTCAACCAGTACCTTCGCCCGGGATATATCTGGCGTAGGGTGCTTCATCTTCATAGTTTGATTTTCGCATAATGCTCGCGCCAGTCGGTGCGCTCCAGATCGGTGAGCGCCCGCGCAGCCGTCAGCACATCTTCGTGATGCAGGGTCAAATCCAGCTTCGGCGGTCGGCGCTTGCGGGCCGGTTCAGGCCAGACATTCAGCAACAGCATATCGGTTTCGGTGCGGCGTTCCGGGTCACGCAGACGCTCATAGGCAGCCCTGATCCGCTTGAATGTTTCGGGATCACGTTCTGGTGGGTGATTGCGTACCTGCGTAAAATAGGCCTGTTTGATCTCCGCAGCCGTCGCCGTGCGCTGCAACTCGAGAACGGCATATGGATCAACATACGGTTTCGTCATCTAGCTCCCTCGTCCTGTGCTACATGAAGAAATCATCAAATCCTTCTTCGTCAAAATCGTCCAGGAACGGTCCCATCTGGAGCGCCATCCCAAAGAAGGGACTATCAATTTCCTGCCGGAGGCTCTGGATCTCCTGCGCCATTGCAGTATCACCCTGCTGGCGTGCCAGTTTCGCGGCGTTGCGCAGGGTCTGCTTGGCCTCGCGTTTCTGTTCATTCAGTGCCTGGGCCAACCCCAGCAGCATCAGAGCATTCGGCTCGTTCGGCCCAATCTCGGCAGATTTCTCGGCATAGCGCAGTGCCAGTTTGGGACGTAAGGACATCAACTCGGCGGCGATGCCCCCGGCCAGGCGGGGATCGTCGGGTTTGAGTGTCACCGCCCGGTCCAACGCCTCGCGTGCCATCTGCGTCCAGGGGCTATCCTCATCTTCGGGTGGGGGCGGCGGTGGGGCCGGGTCGAACGGTGACGGCAGCCTGGGCGGCGGGGTAGTACGCATCAGCAGGGTAATGCCCAGCGACATGTAGAACTCCGCCGTTGGCGACAGGTTTGCCTCGGCCCGCTTCAAGACTGCCTGGACTTCATCTAACTTGTCTTCGATGGTCCAGGCGTCGATGACCTGAATGTAGGCGTCCGGCTGATCGGCGGCCAGGTCCAGGGTCTGCTCCAGGAGGGTGTGCGCCTTTTGCTCTTGCCGCTGATTAAGCAAAAGCCGCGCAATGTTGAGCGGGAAGCGGTAGTCGCCTGGGGCAAACTGCCACCCATTCTCGAATGTTTTGATCGCCGCGTCATAAAACATTACTTCACTCTGGTTAATGCCGTGGAGCAGCAACAACTGCGCAACCTGGCGGCGCAGATCTTCGCGCTGGGGATTCTGGGTGATAAGTTTCCGGATGGGTGTCGCGGCATTGTACCAGTCGCGGCGTTGCAGGTAAATGCTGGCCATGCGCAGGTACGCCTCGGTATACTCCGGATTAATGTCGGTAATGCGCTGGAGTTCATTGACGGCCGACTGCTCCTGCTCATTTGCCACGAATGCATCAACCAGTTGCAACCGCGTCTCCAGGTCTTCCGGATCGGCCTTGATTGCCTGGCGAAACAGGGTGATAGCTTCACCGGGTTGACCGGCGTGCTTGTAACATTCAATAATGCGCTTGCGTACCCAGTCCCACTGCGCATCCGTGATATCTTCCTCAGTCTGTTTTGTCTTCTTGCGCGGACGCGTCCGCAGCATGGCGCGCCACGCATCGGCTGCCTCAGACCAGCGTTCCTGGACTTCGTACGCCCGGGCCAGGTTATGCAGGAGCGGACGTGGTGAGCCAAGCCCACTACTGATGCTGACCGTCTGCCGCGCCCCTTCCCAGAGTTCTGCCGCCTGGGACCAGTCGCCCGTGGCTGCGGCCGCATGCGCCCCCCGGTCCAGCGTTTGTACCAGAAGTTGGTTAAGCGCACTGTTATTCATCGGGACTCTGAGGGCATCATGCGCGGTCGCCAGGGCTCCAGCCAGATCATCGTCCGCCAGTTGTGCATCAAGTCGCTCCGTCCAGACTGCCGCCAGATTGTCCAGCAGCCAGGACATGCGCATATCCGCCGCATGTGCATGCTGCCAATCGCGCAGTGCTGTAGCGTTGTCACCCGCCTGTGCTGACGCAACTCCCTTGTAGTAGCGCCGCACATTGGTTGCAGGCGGGGCGGGCAGTGTGCGGCTATCGTCCAGGGTCTCGCGTGCCGCTGCATCTTTGACCTGAACGCGGCCCAACCCATGCCAGAGGCGCTCGATAGGTTTATCGTCATTCAGGGGCGGCACCTCACCCTGCAGCAGTGTCTGCACGGGCACGAAGGCTGTGCGTACATCAGGTGTGACACCCGGCAGGGCGGTAATGTCAGCCTGCGGATTCTGCTCCAGGGTTGCCAGCGCCAGCGCCATCCCGGCCCCCGTCCAGCTACTATCCCGCTCAAGCACCGTCTGATACTGCTGGATTGCCGCCGGTAGATCGCCGGCCCGATGCAGCGCCAATCCAAGATGATACTGGTAGCGCAGTTCATCGGGACGGAGTGTGGTCGCCTGGCGCATATCGGCCAGTTGCTCTGCCGGCGCAGACTGCTTTAGGGCTCGCCGGAAATAGGCTTCGGCAAGCGCAACCTTGACCTCGGGATCGCGCTTGTGCAACTCGGCCCAGGCAGTGATCGCGCTATCAAAACGACCTGCCTGAAATGCCTGTAGCCCCTGCCGGCGCTGGTCCGTGGTTTTGTCAATTTTGCGTCCCCGCTGTTTATTGGCCGGGGCTGACTTACGCTTAGACATGAAACTCCACTCGTGGATAAAAAGCTGACACGGAATATAAAGAACACAGAACAAAGAAACACAGAACAAAATGTCTCTGGTGCTCGATTATCGAACAACCGGTTTGTTCTTTGTCCGATGTTTGTCTGTTCTTCCTATAATGTACACGACTTACGCGGTCGTTGACCCGACAGGAGATTTCGCCTCTGGCAGGGCGGAACAAAGATCAAAATGTACCATGCTGCCGCAGGCGATTCTGCTGTTCACCGGATAAAACGCCCGGTTTGATGAACCACCGCGTAAGTCGTGTAATTTACAGGACTCGCGTGGTCACTAACCCGGAAGGCAGGCAATTGTTCCATCTGAATGGTATCAGCAATGTAGTTGTGATGGGATTAAACGCTATTATAACGTTACAGGTGGAGCAGATGCAAATGCAGACTGTACGGGGAAGTGTAACCGTGTAGTGCTGCGTCCATTCCGGGGCAAGCGCATCAGGAACTATGCGTGCCGCTGTTCTGTTCCCTCTGCGGTGGCTCACCGGAGGCACTGCTAATGACCACCTCCGCCGGACGTAGCACCCGGTTGCCGGCCAGGTAGCCCCGGCGTAGTTCGGCAACGATGATGCCGGCAGGACGCTGTTCGCTGGCGACGATAACTTCCAGGGCCACATGCCGGTGTGGATCAAACAGTTGCCCCTGCGTATGCATCGGCTGAACGCCGGCGGTGGCGAGGATATCCAGCAGTCGCCGGCGTACCAGGTTCATGCGCGCGCGCCAGGTGGCCCGCGCCTCTGGCGTGATCGAGCTATCCTGCTGGAGTGCTGCGGTATGGGCGCGCATCCGCTCAAAAGGGGTGGCCGGCGGCGTGGGTGTCTGGTGCGCCGGCAGGGGCTGTTCCGTACGCAGAGCTTCATCAAGGCCGTCAATGGTGGGCAGCAGGGCCTGAATAATCTCCAGGCGGGCCGTGTCCTGCGCGAGCCGGCTCTGTTCGCGCAGTCGATCCAGTTCCCGATCTCGCCGGATACACTCGGCGCGCAGCAGTTCCAGGGCCGCCGTAAGCTGTTCTACCTGGGTTTGCAGGAGCGCATTGACCTTGAACTGCTCCTTTCCGGTGTGGCTTGTCTGCTTTTGCGGCGTGTTCGTAGGAGCAGCTTCCCGCACCTCGTTTTGATCAGCATCAACCGCTTCCTCAGTTGCCGCGATCTGCCGGGATAAGCTCTCCAGGCGCTGCTCGATCAGCTCCATCCGCGCATACAACGGGGCGATTAACCGCCGGGCCGCGTCGGTGTCGGTGTTCAGCTTGCCTGCCCCGCCAATCAGGCGCCGTACCTCCTGGCGCAGTTGCTTGACTTCGGATGCATTAGATGCATTTACAGCGCGCTCACTCACGGTACCCAATCTTTCGTGTAAGTGGATTTTTCTCTACCAGGTTATGCCTGTGAGCCGGACTGCGGGTGCGTCAACTGCCCCGCCGTGGAGCAGCAGGTGCTATCTGTGTTACGGTAGTACTATCCTCTGTATTATACTCCACCAGGTGGCAAACGTAAATATTCTGTTAAAGAACAAAGGACACAGAACGAAGAACCGAGAACCGAGAACCGAGAACTGAGAACGCAGCCTTGGATCCCCTGCGCTCGATGTTCCCGAAAACAGCATGACGCTAGAGACAATAATGAACAAACATGTTTCATGAATGCGCTGGCGTTTTTGTTCCAGGTTGCTTTGTTCTTTGTTCTCTACATGGTTCCAGGTTCTCCATTCTCAGTTCTTTACGCTCAAATCCGCCCCTGTGCCGCCGCTGCCTTGGAGAGTTCCGCCATCTGTGGGGTTTCACGCCGGCTCCGCCAGATCGCCCAGAGCAGCAGCAGTCCACCCAGCGCCATAACTGCCCAGACCGGCGTGCTGATCGGCGTATCCAGCGGACGCAAGAGCAACAGCGTGGGTGCGAGCACCAGGGTCAGCAGGCTGATTGCGCGGATCAGCGGGTTGAGCACCGGTCCCGCGCTATCCTTGAGCGGGTGCCCCACCGTATCGCCGATGATGGCAGCTTTGTGCGCCTCCGTATGCTTCCCGCCGACATTGCCATCCTCGATATAGCGCCGCGCATTGCTCCAGGCACTGCCCGTATTCGCCTGGAAAAATGCCAGCAGTTGGCTGGAGAGCAAGCTGCCCAGCAGAAAGCTGCCCGTTGCCTCTATTCCCAGCAGAGAGCCAATCAGCAGCGGCACCAGCACGCCGACCAGCACCATGCTGACCAGTTCCTGCTGCGAGGCGATGGTTGTAAGCTGAACCGTCCGCGCGTAGTCTTCTGGTTTCGTCGCCGCGCGCTGGAGTTGCTGCCGGGTGGCGGCGACAACCTGGGCCGCCGTGCGCAGGACGGCGTGTAGCGTGAGGGAGGTAAACAGCATTGGCACCGCGCCACCAATCAGAAAGCTGATCAGAACCAGCGGCGAAGCCAGGTTGATCCCTGTCAGCACGGGATACTCGAGGAAGCGCTGCACCTGTGCCGTATTGACCAGAAATGCGCCGAAGAGTGCCACCACCGCAATCACCGTTGCGCCGGTGGTCGTGCCCCGGGTCAGCGCCCGGGTCTGGTTGCCCACGGCATCCATATCTTCCATCACGTTGCGCGCATTTTTGTCCACCCCGGCGATGCCACCGATGCGCCGGGCATTGTTGGCAATCGCGCCGAAGCTGTGCAGCGCCAGCATATTTCCCATCAGGGTCAGCAAGCCCAGGCCGGTAAGCGCAATGCCATAAAAGATGTATGCAACGGTGACGGCCGCGAGTTCGGCGTAGATAAAGACCGAGGCCAGGATCGCCGCCGCGATGACCAGAACCGCCCACAAGCCCGACTCCATCCCCTGCGTCATCCCCGCCAGGATATTTGTCGCCGGTCCCGTCCGTGAGAGGCGTGCTACTTCGCGGACGCGGTCATAGGTGGTTGCGGTAAAGTACTGCGTCACTCGGTTCAGGCCGAGCGCCAACAGCACGCCGACACTGGTCGCCAGAAAGGGCCGCCAGTCGATCATATCGGTATCCGGATCGGCCAGGAAGAAGTAGCTCACGGCCGCAACCCCGGCCACCGTCAGAACGGCAGTGGCATAGAAGCCCTGGTTGAGCGCGGCCATTGCGTTGCGCCGCCGCTCGTCGGTTCGCACAAACAGACTGCCCAGAAGCGCCGCAATAACGCCAACCCCCCGCACCATCAGCGGGAAGAGCAGGAAGTTCATGACAAAGGGCTGTTCGGCATCGGCAATCGGGCCAAGTGCCAGCCCCAGGATGAGCGCGGCAACAAAGGTTAGCTCCAGGCTCTCGAAAACATCGGCGGCAATTCCGGCACAGTCGTTTGCGTTCTCGCCAACCGTACCGGCGATAATTGCCGCGTTGCTCGGGTCGTTATCTGCAAGGCCAAATTCTACCTTCTCAACCATATCGGTTCCCAGGTCCGCAGCCTGGGCATAGATGCCGCCACCAACCCGCTGAAAGAGCGTGACCAGCATGGCTCCCGCGCCAAAACTCAACAGTTCATCCATAGCCGTGATGCCGAACAGCATAAAAATCGCCGCGCTGCCGAGCAGTCCCATCCCCACCGTGAGCATGCTGCCGACACTCCCCGCGCCATAGGCAATCCGCAGCGCGGGACTATAACCCTTGCGCGCGGCGGCCGCCATGCGTACATTTCCCTCGATGGCGGCTTTCATGCCGACTGAGCCGGCAATATAGGCCAGGAGTGCGCCGAGCACCAGCCCACCTGCGCGCCCACCGGCCACCCAGATCTGCGCCTGGTCTGCACCAAACCGCTCGATCACATCCGGTGCGGGGGGGATAATCAGCACACTGGCGGCGGCTCCGGCGGCCAGCACAATCACCAGCGTGCGCAACGGCCGTACCTGCTGTCCCAGGTAGGCGGCCGCCCCCGCCTGCATCGATCCCCAGACCTCCTGCATCCGCGGGCTTCCCTTGTCCTGTGCCAGCACCCGGCTGCGCACAAAAAAGGCGTAGGCAACGGCGAGAATAGCTGCACCGAGGATCGCCCGCATAATGTTCGTTTCCAGACTGTTAAAATCTTGCATAGACTCATCCTATGGTACTCTGGCGTTATGCCTCTTCAACGCCAGCCGGCAACCAGCTTCAGTAACAGCAGTTACGCAGGTGACATGCAAACCGGATGTTTCACCTGAGGAACGTCCGATTCGCCTGCGGCAACATGGTATTTTTCTTTTTTACAAAAAATTCACCTTGTGGAAAAGATCTGGTCGCTTCCATCCTGCCGGCGGCTGAGATACCTGCCGGTTCAGTGACTGCATAACTCCTATCAGGACCACCACTGCCATGCTACGCTCTGTTCCGGTGTGATGATAGACCAGCAGGCTTGCAATATTTTGGTAAAAATTCTCAATTTTGCGCAGTGCTATCTTACCAGGACTCAGGGATGATACCAAATTTCGGCGCTACGGCCGGTGCGCTGTGCGGTCAGCCCGGTGAACGCAAACGAGAGGGGCAAAGCCCCCCTCATCTGCTGCGTCTTCAGGTTGTTGCCAACGATACTGCCTGAGCTTACCCCAGACCCCACATTGTTGCCAGCAGCGGCGCAATCACCAGGCTGACCACACTCATCAGCTTGATCAGAATGTTCAGCGAGGGCCCCGCCGTATCCTTGAAGGGGTCGCCCACGGTATCGCCAACGACGGTTGCCTTATGCACCTCGCTGCCCTTGCCGCCCAGCGCGCCACTCTCAACATACTTCTTGGCGTTGTCCCAGGCACCACCGGCATTTGACATAAAGAGCGCCATCAGCACACCCGTGACAGTGACACCGGCAAGCAGACCGCCCAGCGCCTCCGGGCCAAAGATAAAGCCGACGACAACCGGTGTGAAGACCGCGATCAGGCCAGGGGCAACCATCTCCCGAATGGCCGCTCCGGTAGCAATACTCACACACTTCGCATGCTCGGCTGTTGCGTTACCCTCCAGCAGACCGGGGATCTCGCGGAACTGACGCCGCACCTCGTCAATCATCTTCCCGGCGGCGCGACCAACCGCCTTCATCGCAAAGGCCGAGAAGAGGAACGGCAGCATCCCGCCGACAAACGCGCCGGCCATCACCAGCGGGTCCATCACATTGATCTCAGTCAGTCCGACCACGCGGCTGTAGGCGGCAAAGAGCGCCAGCGCCGTTAGCGCAGCGGAACCGATGGCAAACCCCTTACCAATCGCCGCCGTGGTGTTACCGACTGCGTCGAGTTTATCCGTGCGGGCGCGGATATCCGGCCCCAGTTCCGACATCTCGGCAATACCACCGGCATTGTCGGCAATCGGACCATACGCATCGACGGCCAGTTGGATGCCGGTAGTGGAGAGCATCCCCAGGGCGGCCACCGCAATTCCGTAGAGCCCGGCCTGGCTGTAGGCAATAATAATCGCCGCCGCCAGCACCAGAATCGGGAAGGCCGTGGAGAGCATGCCGGTGCCCAGACCCGCGATAATATTGGTCGCCACACCCGTCTGTGACTCGGCGGCAATGGCGCGGGCCGGCCCGCGACTCTCAGAGGTGTAATACTCCGTAATCAGACCAATGGCAATCCCGGCGACCAGACCAACAATTGTCGCCAGGAAAACGCTAAACCAGGTGTAGAGGCCCGGGCTACCGGGGTAGGGTTCAAACTGTCCTGCGCTGCCAAGCATAAACCAGATGATAAAGAAGGAGACAACCACCATCAACCCGCCTGCGCCAAACGTGCCGATGTTCAGCGCACGCTGTGGATCACCGCCCTCGGGTGTGCGTACAAACAGGGTTCCAATCACCGAAACCAGAATCCCCGAACCGGCCAGCAGCAACGGCAGAAGAACGGCGTTATAACTGCCAATACCCTCGGCCCAGGTCAACCCGATGACCATTGCGCCGATAATTGAGCCGACATACGACTCAAACAGGTCTGCCCCCATGCCGGCCACGTCACCCACATTATCGCCGACATTGTCGGCAATCACCGCCGGGTTGCGCGGATCATCTTCGGGGATACCGGCCTCAACCTTACCCACCAGGTCCGCCCCAACGTCAGCGGCTTTGGTGTAGATCCCCCCACCAACACGGGCAAAGAGGGCAATCGAACTGGCCCCCAGCGAGAACCCGGTCAGAATCGCCAGAACATTGCTGAAGGAGTCCAGCCCGACGGCGGTAAGATCGATCAGATTGATATTAAAGAGGGTGAGATAGAGCAGGAACAGACCCGAGAGCCCCAGGATACCCAGGCCAACCACTGCCATCCCCATCACCGATCCGCCGAAAAACGCCACGCCGAGCGCCTGGGTCAGACCGCTGCGGGCGGCATTTGCGGTGCGCACATTTGCCAGAGTTGCCACGCGCATACCAAAGAAGCCCGCCAGTCCCGAACAGATGGCCCCGACGATAAACGATACTGACACCAGCCACTGCCCTGCCGCCGCATTCGCAATACCCAGCAGGAGCGCAACGACGAGGACAAAGATCGCCAGCACGCGATACTCGCGTGACAGAAACGCCATCGCGCCTTCACGGATAAACCCGGCGATTTCACCCATGCGTTCTGTGCCGACTTCTTGTTTGGCAATCCAGTTTGAGCGGAACCAGGCATAAACCAGCGCCAGAACGCCAAAGAGGGGGATGATCCACAGCAACACACTCATGTTTTGAAACCTCCTCATCCTTCCCACGAAGGGAAACAACCATGCTCTTGCACGAGGACAATGCACCATTGTCCCGATCACGCGATGCCTGTCAAGTCAAGAAAGGGGCCAGAGGACCGGCACAACCGCCGACAGTTGCCGGGGTTGAGCCCCACCCACGCCATGGCCGGGTTCACCTGGGGAGAGCACTCCGGTTCGGCGTGCAGCGCATGCCGCCGCAGTCGGCACAGACTGCGACCGTCATTACCCCGAAACCGGCGTATAGCCGTCACATCCGTGTGACATTGCCGGTACGTGATCGAATGTACCTTGGTGACTGCCGGGGACACAATTGCGTGATTATAGTACGGTTACTGGTGCGATGGTTGCAAATTATAGCATAGAACGGCATAAACGTGTGCAGCCGGGTAGAAGTATGCATCGGGCATTATGATTAGGATGAAAGCCTGCTTGCCGCCGCATGTTTGTTTATTTGACGTAACGATCAGGGGCGATAATTTAGTATAATTTGCAATTATATGACATGTGCAGCATAATTGACCGGCAGTGGCGTATGCCGGGCGCGGGCTATTCCTATCGTTATGCCGACTCAGCGAAAAGCAACCTGGCCCATTCTGTTGCTAAATATCAAGCCCGGTTCATTCTTATGCTATAATGGAACGCATACCAGTACCAGCCGCAGTCTTAACGCGTGCCATATGAGAGAGGATTTGCCGAGGTTATGAAAGAGTTATTTCGCCGCACGGGAAGTCGCTTTACTTCCGACCAGAACCGGCGTGATGCACAGATTCCCGATGATATATGGGTAAAATGTCCATCGTGCGGGGAGATTATTTATCAGAAGCAACTGAACGAAAACTTGAAAGTCTGCCCTAAATGTGGCTTTCATATGCGTCTGACCGGCCATGAGTGGCTGGGGCTCCTTGATGTCGGCTCGTTTGAGGAGCAGGATAATCATCTCTGGCCTGAAGACCCGCTGCGTTTTGTCTCGGCGCAGGGTGGGTATGCCGAAAAGCTCAAGGAGGCGCAGCAGCGTACTGGCCTGATCGATGCGGTGATCAGTGGTCTGGGCACGATCAACGGGTTGCCATTGTCGGTGGCTGTATGTGATTTCACCTTTATGGGTGCTTCAATGGGGAGCGTCTATGGTGAGAAGGTGTTACGTGCTGCCGAGCGGGCGGCCGAGTTGCATGTGCCCTTGCTGACGATTAACCGCAGCGGTGGCGCGCGCATGCAGGAAGGCGTTATCTCGCTGATGCAGATGGCGAAGATCAGTATGGCGCTGACCCGCCTGACTGCCGTGCGTCAGCCGCATATCTCCCTCCTGGTTGATCCCTGCTATGGTGGTGTGACGGCCTCGTATGCCTCGGTCGCCGATATCATTATCGCCGAGCCGGGAGCCAATATCGGCTTTGCCGGGAAGCGCGTGATCGAGCAGACGATTCGGCAGAAGCTGCCGGCGGATTTCCAGACCGCCGAGTTTGTGCTCAATAATGGAATGGTCGATATGGTTGTGTCGCGTACCGAACTACGTCCGCTGCTGGGACGGTTGCTGCGGCTCTATCAGGGAACCAGGAAGGCCGTCTAGACTCGCTCGCTCGTTGGTCAGTCGGTTTCGGTATCGTTCAATTAACTATGGTGTCAGTCGTCGGCACAGCAACGCGGTGAGTGCCGTTAAGCGAAATGGTAACTGAGTTAGTTATGAATATGACGAAAGCTTCAATCAGCGAAAATATGTCCCCCTGGGACCGTGTTCAGATCGCGCGGAACCCACAGCGTCCCCGCACCCTCGATTATATTC
This sequence comes from Chloroflexaceae bacterium, assembly GCA_034436755.1. Taxonomy (GTDB): domain Bacteria; phylum Chloroflexota; class Chloroflexia; order Chloroflexales; family Chloroflexaceae; genus CAKZQX01. The sequence goes on from DAOTVB010000159.1 coordinate 23,186, forward strand.
AGGGATTGTGTGAGGACTTTGTGGAACTGCATGGCGACCGGCGTTTTGGTGATGATGAAGCCATTGTCGGCGGTATTGCCGTCTTCGAAGAGCAGACGGTTGTTATCGTCGGCCATCAGAAGGGCCGTGACACCCGCGAGAATGTGCGCCGCCACTTTGGGATGCCACATCCCGAAGGCTATCGCAAGGCGCTACGCCTCTTCAACCATGCCGAGAAGTTCGGCTTTCCGGTTTTCTGCTTCATCGATACGCCGGGGGCCAATCCTAACAAGGAATCCGAGGAGCGCGGTCAGGCTAATGCGATTGCCGAGAATATTCTTACGATGGCCGGGTTGAAGACGCCGATTATCGCCTGTGTGATCGGCGAAGGCGGGAGCGGTGGTGCGCTGGCAATTGGTGTTGCCGACCGCCTCCTGATGCTGGAAAACTCGGTCTACTCTGTAGCCTCACCCGAGGCCAGCGCCTCCATCCTCTGGCGGGACTCGGCGCGTGCCCCTGACGCCGCCAGCGCCATGCGCATTACGGCCCTCGATCTGCATGAATTGGGTATCGCCGATGAAGTGATCCCGGAGCCGGGTTCCGGCGCACACACCGCCCGGAATGTCACCGTGAGCACAGTGCGGGAGCGGTTGCGTGCCAATCTGGCCGAACTGCAGGCACTGGATACCGCAACGCTGCTCGAACGGCGGTATGCAAAATATCGCTCAATCGGGCGCTATCACGAGCAGGCGCAGCATATCTTTGAGGATCTGCTCAAGGAAGCCACCGGGATGCAGCAAAGTTAGATCTGAATCGCGTCCCGCAGAGTATCAGGGGGATTATTCCACTAGTACTCCTGTACTAGTGGAACCCTTGACGCTCCCTCTAAACATTGCTATAATAACCTCAACCTGGTATTGACAGGCCTCCCTCATGATAACTCCTTGTGGTCCCAAGCTGTATACCTGATACGGTTTGTGAGCGGGTATTGAGGCCGCCCACTATCTAGATATTTATAGCATAACGTCGGCGCTCATAAACCAGGCATGTAAGGATACGACTAATTTACCTGTACCTTAGCAAGTTGCTATGTTGCGACATCGCCATTCCGCATTTGGGCGTGCGGTGGGCGTAGTGGCTCCGTGCCACTGGCAGGCCGGCCCTGGGGCCGTCTGCTTCGGTACTCTTGATAGTGCCCTCAGCAGGAGGATAAGCGGATGACGACGACTGTTAATGGGACGACTCTCAATGGAACGTCGCTCTTGCAGTTCGCCAGTGAGTTGCAAGATCAGAAGCACTTCCAGCAGTTAAACTGGACGGGAACCTTTGAGGAGTATCTGGATATTGTTGCGCAGAACTCGAGAATTTCCCGCAATGCGTTCCAGCGAATTTACGACATGATTACGTCGTATGGAACCGAAGAGTTCATCGACGCCAAGAAGCGTCTGGTCCGTTACAAATTCTTCTTCGATGATTCTTTCGGTGGGGATGATGCAATCTTTGGTCTCGAAGTTCCTCTGATGCGCCTGGTTAATTTCTTCAAGAGCGCAGCGCAGGGCTATGGGACTGAGAAGCGTGTGTTGCTGTTGCACGGCCCGGTCGGTAGCTCGAAGAGTACGATTGTGCGTCGGCTGAAGAAAGGTCTGGAGCACTACACACGCACGGATGATGGTGCCCTCTATACCTACGACTGGTATCTGGGGGATATTGCCGATATTGAGGCGGGGCGGGTAAAGGATAATGATTGGGAGCCCTGCCCGATGCATGAAGATCCCCTGCACCTGATTCCTATCGATATGCGCAGTCGGTTTCTTAGCCGGCTGAACGAAGGTCGTTCGCCCGACGAACAGATCAACATCGTTGGAGATCTCTGCCCGGTCTGCCGCTACAACTTCCGCGAGTTGATGCGCCGCTATGATGGCGATTGGGGCAAGATGATTCGGCATATTCGGGTGCGCCGGCTTATCTTTTCGGAGCAGGACCGGATTGGTATTGGTACCTTCCAGCCCAAGGATGAGAAGAACCAGGATAGCACCGAGTTGACCGGCGATATTAACTATCGCAAGATTGCCCTCTATGGTAGTGATAGCGACCCGCGTGCTTTCAACTTTGACGGTGAGTTCAATATTGCCAACCGGGGTGTCATCGAGTTTATCGAGATGCTCAAGCTCGATGTGGCATTCCTCTACGACCTGTTGGGTGCCTCCCAGGAGCATCGTGTCAAGTCCAAAAAGTTCGCGCAAACCGATATTGATGAGGTGATTATCGGCCATACCAACGAGCCGGAATATCGCCGCCTCGAGAACAACGAGTTCATGGAGGCACTGAAGGATCGTACGGTTCGTATCGATATTCCCTATGTCACCCGCCTGCGCGATGAGATCAAGATCTACGAACGCGACTTCAATAAGAAGAAGGTGCGCGTCCATATTGCCCCCCATACGCTGGAGATGGCCGCAATGTGGGCGGTTCTGACCCGCCTCGAAGAGCCGAAGAAGGCCAACCTGACCCTCCTGCAGAAACTCAAGCTCTACAATGGGCGCTCCCTCCCCGGCTTCACCGACGACAATATCAAGGAACTGCGTAAAGAAGCCCAGCGTGAGGGTATGGAAGGTATCAGCCCGCGTTATATTCAGGATAAGATCAGTAACGCGCTCGTACGCTATCAGGAGGAAGGTTATATCAACCCCTTCATGGTAATGAACGAATTGGAGAATGGATTGAAGAACCATGCGCTGATCCATAGTGAAGATGATCGCAAGCGTTACCGTGATCTACTCTCCGTCGTGCGTGATGAGTATACCGAGATTGTGAAGAACGAAGTGCAACGCGCAATTAGTGCTGATGAAGAAGCGATCACCCGCCTGTGTGGGAACTACATCGACAACGTTAAAGCCTACACCCAGCGCGAGAAGCTGCGCAACAAGTACACCGGCCAGTATGAAGAGCCCGATGAGCGGTTGATGCGCAGTATCGAAGAGAAGATTGACATCCCCGACTCGCGCAAGGACGACTTCCGGCGTGAGATCATGAACTATATCGGTGCGCTGGCAATCGAGGGCAAGACCTTCGACTACCGTACCAACGAGCGGCTCCACAAGGCGCTTGAGTTGAAGCTGTTCGAGGATCAGAAGGACAGCATCAAGCTTACTTCGCTGGTTTCGCGTGTTATCGATAAGGATACGCAGGAGAAGATCGATGTGGTCAAGTCGCGCTTGATGCGGGACTTTGGCTATAATGAGCAGAGCGCAACCGATGTGCTGAACTATGTGGCAAGCATCTTTGCCCGTGGTGATACGCGCTCAACCTATTAACAGGTGAACATACCGGGTATAAGCAGTCGATTGCAGGCAGCGTAGCGGTAATCCGATTACCGCTACGCATTCCATAATTTCTATGACGTATTTCTATAATACCTTACTACACGTATGTGGTATGATCGTAGTCATACCAGGGTGCAGCAGATTGTGCATAGGTTTCCGGTTAAAACCGGAAGGTGACCGCTGAATGTCGGTCGCTTATGGAGTTATGGTGGCCTGGAAATTGCGACTGCGTCTATGCTTCTGCTGTGCCGATGGCATGGTAAGCATGGGCGCTATTTTTTTGGAGTAGATGGCATATGTCAATGTCAGTCCAACGAGCTGAACGTGACCTTAACCGGTTCCGGCATATTGTGCGTGGGCGGATTAAAAAAGATCTGCGCAAGTATATGTCGCACGGTGAGATGATCGGGCGGCAGGGTAAACGCTATGTGAGTATTCCCCTGCCTCAGATCGATATTCCGCAGTTTCGCTATGGAGCCAAACAGGGCGGTGGTGTCGGTCAGGGCGATGGTGATGTCGGTGATCCGGTTGCCCAGGGTGACGGGCAGCCCGGTTCGGGTGAGGCCGGGAGTGAGCCTGGTTCGCATGTGCTAGAAGTCGATGTCTCGCTGGAGGAGTTGGCCGAGATCCTGGGCGAGGAGTTGCAACTGCCCAATATTCAGCCCCGTGGGAAGAAGAATATTGTTAGCGAGAAGGATCGCTACAGCGGTATTCGCCGCACTGGTCCCGACTCGCTACGCCATTTTAAGCGAACCTACCGCGAGGCGTTGCGCCGCCAGATTGCCGCTGGGGACTACAATACTAAAGATCCGGTGGTTATTCCAATTCGTGATGATATGCGTTACCGCTCCTGGAAAGAAACGCTCTTGCCGGAGAGTAATGCCGTTATTATCTATATGATGGATGTGTCAGGCTCAATGGGTACCGAACAGAAGGAAATGGTACGTATTACAGCCTTCTGGATCGAAACCTGGCTGCGCTCCCAGTATAAAGAGATCGACATCCGCTACATTGTGCATGATGCCGCGGCCAAGGAAGTTGATCAAGAGACGTTCTACCATATCCGCGAGGGTGGCGGGACCAAGATCTCATCGGCATACAAGCTCTGTAACCGCCTGATCGAAGAGCGTTATCCTGCCAGCGAGTGGAATATTTATCCCTTCCACTTCAGCGATGGCGACAACTGGGGCGGTGGTGATACGCGCGAGTGTATTGAGTTGCTGCGCAAGGAGATGCTGCCCAAAGTCAACCAGTTCTGCTATGGACAGGTGCGCTCGCTCTACGGCTCGGGCCGCTTCGCCCATGATCTTGAGGAGTATCTCGGCGATGAAGAGAGTCTGGTGATTAGCGAAATTGCCGAGCGCGATGATGTCTACGATACCATTAAGGATTTCCTCGGTAAGGGGAAGTGACCGAAACTGCTGGTTCAGGCTAGAGTCACCGTGGGTGTGCTGTCGTATCTGTCGGTGCTGGTGACTACGCGATACTCTATGACAGGTGGGAAGAGATTCCTATGAAGAATACAAATCTGCCACCGGAACTCCAGGCTGCGCGTGAAGAAATCGAGGGTTATGCCCTTGAATATGGTCTGGATTTCTATCCGATCATCTATGAAGTGCTTGACTACCGCACGCTCTATGAGACGGCGGCGTTAGGCGGGTTTCCCACGCGCTATCCGCACTGGCGTTTCGGTATGGAATATGATCAGTTGCTCAAGGGTCACATCTGGCTGGGGAGTACCATCTACGAGATGGTGATTAATACCAATCCTTCCTATTCGTATCTGCTGGAAGGCAATGAAGATGTCACCCAGAAGATGGTTATGGCCCATGTAACCGGGCATGTGGACTTTTTTAAGAACAATATGTGGTTTGCTCATACGAATCGCAAGATGCTCGATGAGATGGCAAACCATGCGGCACGGGTACAGCGCATTATTGACCGCTATGGGTATGACATTGTCGAAGATTTTATCGATACCTGCCTCTCGCTGGAAAATCTGATCGACTACCATGCTCCCTACATCCGGCGACCCGAAGCACAAACTGCCCAGCCAATCGTCAGCGAAGAGGAAGTTCCCGTGGTTGAGGGGTTGAAGGTTGAGCGGAGTTATATGCAGGACTATATCAACCCCCCGGATTTCCTGGAGGATCAGCGTAAGCATCTGGAGGAAGAACAACTACGGCAACGGCGCTTCCCCGAGAATCCGCAGAAGGACATCCTGCTCTTCCTGCTGAACTATGCGCCACTGGAGCGCTGGCAGCATGCCATCCTGGAGATTGTGCGCGATGAAGCCTACTACTTTGCCCCCCAGGGCATGACCAAGATCTTGAACGAGGGATGGGCCAGTTACTGGCATTCGACGATCATGACCCAGCGGGCGCTCAAGGCCTCGGAGATTGTCAGCTTTGCCGACCTGCACAGCGGGGTTGTGGCAACAAGTGGCGGCCGGCTCAATCCCTACAAACTGGGGCTGGAGTTGCTACGCGACGTTGAAGACCGCTGGAACAAAGGTAAGTTTGGTAAAGAATATGAGGATTGCTACAGCATCGCCGAGAAGGAGCAGTGGGACCGGCAACTCGGTCTGGGTCGCCAGAAGATCTTCGAGATCCGGCGACTCTATAACGATGTCACCTTCATCGATGAGTTTCTGACCCCTGAATTTGCGCTGGAGCATAAGCTCTTTACCTTCCGCTACAATCGTGATACCGATTTCTATGAGATTGCCAGCCGGGAGTTCCAGGAGGTTAAGGAGAAGTTGCTCTTTCGCCTGACGAACTTCGGACAGCCGTTTATCTATGTCGAGGACGCTAACTACAACAATCGCGGCGAACTCTATCTGCAACATCGCCACGAAGGGGTCGATCTAAAGATGGACTATGCCCGCGATACGATGCGCAACCTGAATAAGCTCTGGACGCGACCGATCCATCTGGAGACGATGATTGATGAGAAGAAGCGCCTGCTCTCGTTTGACGGGCGTGACTTTAGCGAACGTAGAATCGATTAGGAAGGAGACAGTATGAATATAGGAAAGCAGGTATTGGCGCAACTGCGCTTGCTGGCAAAGGAAGGTCCGGAGGCAGTTGGACTGCAGGTGCTGGAGCATGAGCACAAAACCTCGCAGTTGCTGCTGCAAGATACCGACCAGTCCGTGCGGCTGGAACTGTTTGATTATGATCGCTACAGCGTCACACTACACATGCTGGAGGTTGGTACCCCCGCACCGGCAGCCGTCGCTGATACGCAATCCGTATTGAGTGCCTACGCAGCCGAGGTTGCGCGTGAGTTGAGTTACCTGGAAGAGCCGCTGGCCGTCTGGGAACTGGAGAGTCGCGAGCAGGTCGCGCAACTGCGCTCGTTCCCGCCGCTGCGCGAGGATGAGGAGATCTCCTACTGGGAGGTGACGCTTACGGCCGGCACAGAGGGTACCGAGCGGAGTGCGCGGATCATGCGGTATCGCTGGGCTCCCGGTATGGCCGAGCGTGAGGTTGTGGCGTATCCGGCAACATTTGCTCTGATTGCGCGCATGACCGACTCACTGAGTTCTGCCCTGGCTGTGGTCGCCAGTCGGGGTCATATCAGTTAGCATACTGCCGTAATAATATACAGATAACGTAGAGACACGAAGTGTTCATAAGAACCTTCGTGTCTTTGTTTCCCGGTTTCTCTATCTGCCGGGTCTACGGCCGATTTTTCCGGAGGGGCGCATCGTGCTGAACGCATGCCGGTTATACGACACACGGTAGTAAAACGGGTGGCTTTATGGCTATCTGAGCATCGTTGCTCTGGTTTGTGAGGGACAGTCTTACTACACAGTGTAATTATATCGCTTTATGTAAGTTTTTATAGATATAAGATCTGGTTTTTACATCATGCGTTCATCAGAATCTGGTATTATGAAGGATACAACAGTTCGACAACTACTCGCAGCCGCCGCTACAACATTGCGAACCGTTAGCTCAACTCCACGTCTTGATGCCGAACTGTTGCTGGCACATGTGCTGGGTTGGTCCCGCGCGCATCTGCTGGCCGAACAGGTGTATATCCCCGCTGCCGATCACATCGTGGCCTTTCAACAACTCACGCAGCGCCGCACTTATGGCGAGCCGGTTGCTTACCTGGTGGGATATCGCAGCTTCTATGGTCTGGATTTGCTGGTAGACCGGCGGGTGCTGGTACCGCGTCCCGAAACGGAACTGCTTGTGGAACTTGCCCTGGCGCTTGTCCGCGCGCACCCGGTTCGGTCAGCGACAGCGCATGCCGTGCCGGCACACTATATTGCCGATGTGGGAACGGGTAGTGGCGCTATTGCCGTTGCCCTGGCCGTTCATCTGGCGGATGTGCATATTTATGCAACGGATATCTCGGAAGCCGCGTTGGAGGTTGCGCGCGCAAATGTGGAACGTCATGGCGTGGGGGAAACAGTGACACTGTTACACGGTGATCTCCTGACGCCGTTGCCACGGAAGGTGGACCTGATTGTCAGTAATCCACCCTACACCATTCTGGCGGAGATTGATGCTGATGTGCGCGAGCATGAACCGCATCTGGCGTTGGATGGTGGCCCTGACGGTCTGGCGGTGTATCGGCGCTTGTTTGCGGCGGCACCGACCTGGTTAATACCGGGAGGCAGCATACTGATGGAGATAGGTGTGACTCAGGCGACGGCAGTGTCAGCCCTGGCTCACACCATGTTCCCACTGTCACAGGTGACAGTCCACCGTGATCTGGCGGGACATAACCGCATCCTGGCGGTGCGAACAGTGGCTCACATGTAGCTCGCAACATGGCGAATAGAAGAAAATCGTGCAGCGTGGCACGACAGGCACTAGTATACTCATTTTTTAGAAATGTGCAACCTGAATGCCGGAATTATTCAATTGGTTATGTATGGCAATTAGGCATATCGATGCGGTATAGTATCCGACAGGACTTTTGGCCGGTTGTGATTCTTTTTTGTCACGCGTACAATGGAAATACGGTGTAATCCACCTGTCATCCATACCTTTTGATCTTCTTCGTGCCTTCTGTCATAATCAAAACAGTAGAAGAGGAGGCACATATGACTGCACTACTGGTTGCGCTTGGCATCACTGTTCTGGCGATGCTGGTGTTATTACTCTGGTTTGTGCCCCACCTGCTCCAGCAGCAGGCGGTACGCACAGCCAGTGAGTCAGCCCGGTTACGGGAGATGCTTCTGGATATGCTGAATGAGCAGGAAGCCGTTACCCTGCGGCAGACCCAGTTGAGCACATCTATTTCTTGTTTGCAGGACCAGCTTGAGCAGTTGGTCGCAAGCAGTGCGCGGGGTGAAGTGTCGGTATCATCTCCCGGCGGCGCATTTGACCCGGAAGCTCTGCGGAATATTGAAGCGCAGATTAACACACTGCAGGGGCAGTTCCAGGCATGGTATGAACATCGGAATGGGGTTGTCCGGGCGCGCACGGAACAGGATAATGAGTCGTGGGCGTACCTGCTCAGTCTGCTGTCAACTATTCAGGAGCGGGTTGGCACACTCTCAACGGAACGCACGAACCTCGCCGTCGGCGTCCACGCCAGTGCGCTGTTGGAGGAGTTGGAAAGCGAGATGCAGCATCTGCACGCCATCTCCAACGATATTTCTACACTTCAGTGGCGATTGCGGCGCTCACTTAATGAGCGTGAAACCAGCATCTCGGCACTACATACGCGCACCAGCAGTAGCGTAACCTGAACAGCCTGGCCCGGCTTTAGTTGCACAATGTGAGGAGCAGCGACACGTATCGCGTGTGTTGCTCTTTCGGAGTCTCTTCAGCCGGGCGTGCAAATATATTGCCGGGTGTGCGAAATGTGTTACGCGGCCCGTTTAATCATGGCAAGGTTCAGATGGGGTGAAGCCGGAGAGGTTTCCGGTGAATACCTGTCATAACCAATCAGTCAGTCCTGCGAAAGCGAAAGTGGTAGTTTCCAGGCTTTGCGATACTGTATGCATTGTGGCGGCAGTGAACTACCTTGCTTGTGCCCGTTTGTTTAATTTAAAGCGAGATTACCATGAGTATCGTTGTCATTGAAAATCAGGCAGTTCATTATGAAGTATTTGGGCGTGGTCGCCCGGTACTCTTCTTGCATGGCTGGCTCGGAAGCTGGCGTTACTGGTTCCCGACGATGGAAGTTGTTGCTGAGCACTTTCGCACTTATTCTTTTGATTTCTGGGGCTTTGGCGACTCGCGGCGAAAAAATACACAGGCAAGCATTCAAAACTATTCTGATCAAGTGATCCGCTTTCTCGATGCTCTAGGAATTGACCGGGTTATGCTGGTGGGGCACTCGATGGGCGGTATGGTAGCAGTAAAAACAGCAATCAACTATCCTGATCGCATTCAACGAGTCGCCACGGTAGGTGCGCCGATTGTGGGCGACTCGCTCTCCTGGTTGCTCAAGTTAACGGATCGACCGTTTTTTGCCGGTGGCTTTGCCCGGTTGCCCTGGCTGCGGCGTACGCTGTTCCGCTTTTTTCTGGGCGAAACCAGTGACCCGGCGGTGAATGAGGTGATTGACGATAGCGTCAAGTCCAGTGCGCTTACGTTGAGCCGGGCAGTTAGCTCGATGTGGCGGACGAATTTGCAGCCCGAACTGACGCGCCTGCGCATTCCTGCGTTGATTGTTCACGGTGGTCGTGATGATATTGTTAGTCCAAATCAGATCGACCTGTTTGACTCGATCCCCAGTGCGGAAGTTGTGCTGATGCCCAGTAGCCGCCATTTTCCCTTCCTCGACGAGGCAGAAGTTTTCAACGAGGTGCTCCTGCGCTTTCTTAAGCAGGTGACACCGGCAACGGTCCCAAAAGTTGCCCTCCGTGAGCGTGCAGCGATTTTGTAGCCTCCCCATCAGCCAGACTGCGCGACCTTCCCGCTGTTGTCTACATCCTATGTGTGTCCCACCAGACCGCGTAAAGTGGCTCACACCAGTTGTGGGTGAGCTGCTTTACGCGGTTGCGTGTGTAATCCGCCCCGGATAGTTGTGATAAAATAGGCATAACTATTCGTGTTGTGAATTAGGGCTGGTAGAGTTGGTAGATCTGAATGCGTTGCGCCTCGAACTCAGCGATGTGACGGCGGGCTATGGCTCGCGGGTTGTGCTATGCGCTATTTCGCTGACGTTGGAGCCAGGGGAAACGCTGGTCGTCAGTGGGGCAAACGGTAGCGGAAAGAGCACGCTGCTGCGTATGCTGTGCGGCTTGCAGCAGCCCACCAGCGGTACAATTCAGTATTGCCACGATGGTATGGTCTATTCGCCGGAGCAGGCGCGGCATCTGCTGGGGTGGGTCGCCCCTGACCTGACGCTCTACCGGGAGTTGACCGCGCGGGAAAATCTGCATTTCTTTGCTGAGGTGCGTGGAATGCCCTGCTCGGATGCGCAGATTGACGAACTGCTGGAGCGGGTGGGCCTGGGTGGGCGTGGTGATGACCGGGTGGCTTTCTATTCTTCTGGGATGACCCACCGGCTGCGTTATGCCTATGCTCTGCTCCACCAGCCCCGGGTGCTGCTGCTCGACGAGCCAACCGTTACCCTCGATGAGCGGGGCGCGGCGGTGGTGGAGCAGGTGGTTGACGCGCAGCGCGCCGTTGGAATGAGCATTATTGCCACCAATGATCCCCGCGAACTGCGTTTTGGGGATTATGTGTTGACATTGAATACTGCCTGAGTGATGACGCCTTCTCTGCAAGCACTGCTGACGGCAGCCTGGGCGGTTTTTGTCAAAGACCTGCGCAGTGAGTTGCGTACGCGCTATGCGCTGAATGCGATGCTGCTGTTTGCCGCAAGTAGTGCGGTGGCGGTCAGCCTGGGGGCGCAGTTCCTGGGTACGCAGCAGAATGTTGAGCCGTTGCAGGCCGCACTCCTCTGGATTGCGCTCCTCTTTGCGGCGCTAAACGGGCTCTCGCGGAGCTTTGTCCAGGAAGAAGAGACCCGGACAGCGCTGGCGTTGCGGCTGGCTTCCCCGCCTATCGCGATCTATCTGGGTAAGCTGCTGTTTAATCTGATCCTGCTGGCCGCACTTGATACCGTTACCAGTCTGCTGTTCATTATGTTTGTGGGCGTTGCAATCGGCAATGTCGGCCTCTTCGTTACGCTGCTGGCGCTGGGCAGTCTCTGCCTGACGACGGCAACGACGATTCTGGCGGCGATTATTGCCAAGGCCAACTTCAAAAGTGCATTGTTTGCGGTCCTGGCTTTTCCTCTGTTTATTCCGCCCCTGATCCTCGTTATCCGGGGAACGGCGCTGGCCCTGACCGGAGCCTCCTGGGGCGATGGCGCATCGTTTCTGCAGGCGCTCAGCTCTTATGCCGTGGTTACATTTGTGGCATCGCTCTTCCTCTTTCGGACAGTGTGGGAGTCCTGACCCGTGGGGTGTTTCGCCGGTTGCCACGCAGCAACTGGGTTGACCTCGCTGGTTGCCAACATGGGTTTTAAACACTTCCCTGATGTGTTATAATATAAGCAGGATTTTTTACAAAGTTCAAAAGCACACTGGTGTGCCTGCGCGCTCATTGCTGCTCCATACATCAACCAGTTGTCAGTTGTGTTAAGACAACTTCGCTAATGGCACGATCGGGTCGCTCCTGTCGGATCTAACGCGCTTCTACCGCATTCTGAAGCCTGTTACCCCTGTTCATCGTTCTATGCTACACGGTGCAGGATGTACAACTGTTATTGCTTTGGGTGCAAAAGCGTAGTATGATGTGTCAGAATCATTCTGGTCAATGCCAATACGAGCCGGGAAGGTGATGACCTATGGCGCAGCAAATGAGCCAGATTGCGAAGCTGCTGCTGGGTGTATGGATGGCTGGAATCGTGGTAGCGATGTTTCTGGTTGTCCCGCAGTATGAAGGTCTTGGTGATGCCGGGCGGATTATCATTATGCATGTGCCGACCGCCTGGGTGAGCGTCCTGGCCTTTGCAGTTTCAGCAATCTTTAGTGGATTATATCTCTGGCGTGGGCGTCCCGCCGATGATCATCGCGCGCTTGCCGCAGCGGAGAGTGGTTTTCTGTTTACAGTGCTGGCAACCGTAACCGGCGCGATCTTTTCGCAGGTGGTGTGGGGGATCTATTGGAACTGGGATCCGCGCCAGACTTCGATTTTTGTTTTGCTCCTGATCTATGCCGCGCTGTTTGCGTTGCGTTCGGCGATTGAGCATGTAGAACGCCGCCGCAAACTGAGCGCCGTCTACTCCCTGTTTGCCTTTATTACTGTTCCATTTTTAATGTTTATTGCACCGCGGGCCGCCGACAGTACCCTGCATCCCAACTGTGCCTTCCTGCCGGGAAGCAAGTGCGATGGCGTTGTGCTGGCGGAGGGGCAGATTCGGCTGCTCGGCGAGCGGAAGGTTGAACTGCTCAGTCTGGATCAGCAGGGCGATCGCATGGTGGCGCAGGTTGAGGTTAGCGAGCCGGGTTTGACCAGCAATTCAATCCTGGAGCCGAGCTTTAATCTGGTGCAGGGACAGCCGGACGTGTCACCGAATTTCCCCGGGTTGCGGTTTCAACTGGCCCTGGAAGAGGTGGATACGACAACCGGGAATGTGCGTCTAAATATCGAAGCTCCCGGCACCGGGTTGATGGACAATCCACGCACGCTTTTTCCCTTCCTGGCATCTAACCTGGGCTTTACGGCACTGTTTCTCTGGATGTTGCAGGTGCGAACGAATCTGCTTGGGGTGCGGTGGGATCTTGAGCGGCGAGAGGGGGCACTGGTATGATGTTTGAAGCAGGTATTGCAATCTATGTCGCCATGGCCGTGGCCCTGGCAGTATGGATCGGCATTTTCTTCTATCTCTGGCGCATTGATGCGCAGGCGCGTGAGTTGCGGCAGCGGCTGGACCGCCAGCCCGAACGCGAAGAGGTGCGGCAGCCGACAGCGACCCTGCGCGTGCAGCAGCGACCGGCGGCGGTGGAGCGGCAGGCAGAAGAATTGCACGAAGCGTGAGGAGTGTAGCTGGTATGGCCGTAAACACAATTTCTAACCCGAAGCGCGGTTTCCATCTGAAGCCGCTGCACATCGCCGGCGTCGGTATTATCCTGATTGCGATTGTCTATGGCGTGTTTGGCTTCAAGGATGCGTTTCGCTCCTACACGCATAGTGTCAGTGAAGCCACAAGCAGCGGGCGTAGTGTGCAGCTTGCGGGTTTTCTGGGCAGCACGGGTGAGTATGACACGCAGGGGCGCTGGACATTCATTCTTGAGGATGAGAATGGTGAGCAGGTCAAGGTGGTCTCGGCTGAGTCCCGACCGGCAAACTTTGAGCAGGCTGTCAGTATCGTTGCCATTGGTCACTATGATGCCGCTGCAGACGCATTTATGGCCGAGAGCTTGCTGGTGAAGTGTCCTTCGAAGTATCAAGAGGTGGCGGGTATGTAGTTCGTCGTTTTAGTGTAGCACCACTGGTAATACGCAGTTATCTAGGAGGGTTGGGCTGATGTATTTCTTCGGTACCATACTAATCGTTGCCGGCATCGCGCTTGCTTTGCTGTCAAGCGGTAGCTATGCACTGGTGACACGCGGGCGGCAGGCGGCCCTGGACTATGGACGGGCAGGTGCCTATGGTGCGTTTGCCGCGGTCTGTACGATCTGGGTGCTGCTGGTTTCACTGTTCCTGGCGCATCGCTTCGATATTGCCTATGTGAACAACTATAGTTCGCTGAGTCTAGGGACATTCTTTACCATCGCGGCCAGTTGGGCCGGGCAGCCCGGCAGTTTTGCAATCTGGGCACTCTTTACGGCAGTGGCGGCACTGCTGCTCGTGCGCGGCACCCGGCACTTTGAGCCGTATGTGCTTACCGTGATGATGTTGCTCCTGGCGACCATGCTCGGGTTTATGCTCGTCCTCAACCCCTTTGTACCGACGATTGATCCGGAAACTGGTGCAGCGCTGACACCACCGGATGGACGGGGGCTCAATCCCACCCTCGAGAACTTCTGGATGATTATTCATCCGCCAATTCTGTTCGTGGGGTATGCACTGGCGGCGGTTCCGTTTGCCTTTGCACTGGGGGGGTTGCTGCGGCGTGACTATGACACCTGGGTAACGCGTGCGCTGCCCTGGACGCTGGCGGCATGGTCCTTCCTGGGGCTGGGGTTGCTGCTGGGGGGCTACTGGGCCTACGAGACGCTGGGATGGGGTGGTTACTGGGGCTGGGATCCGGTTGAGAACGCTTCCCTGGTGCCCTGGTTGCTGCTGACGGCCCTGCTCCATGGCATGCTGGTGCAGCGAACCCATGGCAGCCTGCGGCGTAGTAACTTTCTGCTGGCGATCTTTGCCTACCTCATGGTCTGGTATGCGACCTTCCTCACACGCAGTGGGGTCTATGCGAACTTCTCGGTTCACTCATTTGTGGCAGAGGGGTTGTATGGCGCGCTGGTCGGGTTCCTCTTGCTGCTGGTCGTGGTCAGCACAGTTCTGATGGTGCTGCGCTGGCGTGATATGCCCACCAGGGCGTTGAGCGATAAGTTTTTCTCCCGCGACAGTTTCTTTGTGCTGGGGATGTTGACCATTGTGCTGGTGGCGGCTCTGGTTGGTATTGGAACTTCGATGCCGGTAATCTCGGCCATTCCGGGGGTGGGGTACACCCTGCAGGATGCGCTGGGCGCAACCTTTGATATTGACGACGGCACGTTGATGGGTGGGGAAGCCTTCGAGGATGGACGGTTCAGTCTGACGCCCAGTTTCTACCAGCAGACGACGCCGCCGCTGGGGATTGTGATAGTCGCCCTGATGATTGCCGGCCCGCTGCTGGGATGGCGGGACTCGAATCTGCGGCATCTGCTGCGCGCACTACGCTGGCCGGCGGTCGCGGCGGTTATCGCTACCTGTTTTGCACTGTTCCTGGACGTGCGCGATAATCTGTCACTGGCGTATGTCGGTCTGGGTGTGTTTGCGGCCGGAGCTAACCTGGTTATGATCATCCGGACGCTGCGGAGCGGCTGGATGCGCATTGGCGGCTACCTGGTCCATGTCGGTATGGCGGTCTTTGTTCTGGGTGTGGTAGGCTCAACGGTCTATGCGACTCCGGAAGAGCGGCTCGTCTTTAGTCCAGGTGAGACGGCCCGCATCTATGACCACGATATCACCTTCAACGGCTGGCAAGACACGCCCGACGGCAAAGGTGTTCTTGACCTGACAGTCAGTAACGGCAACACGTCTTTTAGTGCCCATCCGCATATGTATGTCAATCGGCAGTGGGGCGCGGTTGTGCAGACCCCCTCGGTCAAGAGCTATCTCTGGAAGGATCTCTACATTGCACCGGCTGAGTATTTGCCGGAAACGAACCCGAACGAGCCGATGGTAGCGCAGGATCAGCAGGTAACGGCGGGGCCGTATGAGATCACCTTCACGGAATATAATCTGGATATGGCCGCAATGATGACCGGCGATACGGCTGAAGTAGGTGTGACCCTCAATGTGCTGTATGAGGGTGAAGAACACACCGTGACCCCCGTCCTGCGTCTGGTTGCCAATGAGTCCGATCCGGATGTGGCGTTCCAGGAAGTACCGGCGAAGCTCCCCGGCGGTCACGAAATTGTGCTGACCAATATTCGTCCGGAGATGCAACTGATCTTCCTCAAGATCAACGGCCTGGATCTGCCGATACAGCCGGAGAAAGCGGTAATCACGGTCAGTACCAAGCCGCTGGTGTTGCTGGTCTGGCTGGGCTTCGGTATTGGCGTGCTGGGTGGGTTCGTTGCACTGATTCGTCGCCATCTGGAAGGCCAGTCGCGCCTCAGCGGTCAGTCGGCACGGCTGCCGCGTGGTCTGTCCGGTCTGGCGGGACGGCTGGGTTGGCGCGGTGTGGCCCGCTAACAAACGGTTTTTGTTCTACTGATAACAGTCTAACAGTCTGGTAGGGCGATGCTGGTGTCGCCCTGCCAGCTCAATGGAAGATAGTTCTGAACAGTATGCAGGATCATTACGAAACCCTTCAGGTTCATCCGAACGCTGATCAGGAAGCTATTCAGTCGGCGTATGAGCGGATGCGTTCACGCTACGATCCGGCTGCGCTTGAAAATGCAGCCGAGGAACTGGTTGAGATTGCTCGCAAAAAGCGCGATGATATCGAGCGGGCCTATGCTGTGCTGGGTGATCCGGTGCGGCGGGCAACCTATGACGAAGAACGACGCGTCCGCGTTGCCGCTGAACCTGAAACTACCGCCGGTCAGCCGGAAGAAACGCTGCTTGACTACCGGCCGCTGCCGCCGGCCAGGGGGGAAGAGCGGCCCCGTTCGTTTAACCTGCAACCCGTCATGACCCGTCAGTCCGCGGCCCGGCAGAGCGGCCGTCGAACAGGTGCGAAACCTGCGCGGTCATCCTGGTCAATTCCGGTTGCGATTGTCGGTGTGACAACCTTTGTGGTGTTGCTGGCGAGTCTCTTTCTCACAACGCTAAATAGCCCGCAACCTTCGGCGGCGAGTGGCACGGAGGCCCAACCAGTTGCCGGTGGAGATGCGCAGGCGCAACAGGCGCAGCTTATGAATACCTTCGAAGATCAGATTACCGAAGCACGGATGGTTGCGCAGCAGGTGCCTGATAATGTCAATGCCTGGATCAATCTGGGTAATCTGCTCTATGACAGCGTGCAAATTGTGCGGGAGCAGATACCGGAGAGCGAGCTTTACCAGGAGCGGTTGCCCCGCTGGATCGATGCCAGCGAAGCCTACCGTGCGGCACTGGAACTTGAGCCGGATAATGTCGTGGTTCGTGCGGATCTGGCGGTCAGCCTGTGTAAGTATGGCGAAGGCGCAAATGATGCGGCCTATGTTGAGGAGGGATTGGCGGAAGCCCAGCGCGCCGTCGCGCAGGATGCTTCGAATCCACGGGCATTGCTCAACCTGGGTGTTTGTCTGGCAAATACTGACCCACCGCAGACAGAAGCGGCCCTGGAACAGTGGTATGCAGTACTGGATTTGCCCACCGCCGGGCAGGGTGAACTCTTCGAGGCACAGCAACTGATCGAGCAGTATGGCGCAGATGCCGCAAATTCTTGAGAAGTTCCTGCGGAAGCTCCGCACTTCCGTTCGCTGGTTTTATAGTCTGTCGGCAATAGCTAAATATTTTAGCAGGTTTTTGATCAATTAAGGTCGAAACTATGTTAAAATAGAGATTACGTTCGTTTATGCCTATGAGTACTTACTATACGCGGTTAGAAGTTGATGAGAACGCCAGTCAGGCAGAGATAGACGCAGCCTATGCGCAGCAGCGTGAACGCTACGATCCGGAACGGGTAGCGCATATGGGTGATGATATGCTGCGGGTGGCGCGCGAACGTACGGCTGAACTTGAGCAGATCTACCATATCCTGTCCGATCCGCAACGCCGGCGGCAGTATGATGTCAGTATTGGCATCGCTACGCCGGAGCAGTCGCCGGAGTCGCCGCAGCGGCCCCGTTCGCTTAGCTCCCGCGAGTTGCTGTACATTGCCGCTGGTGTGGTCGTTGCTCTGGTTGTGATAGCCGTCACCTGGACATTGACCGGGCGTGAGCAGGCGGATGGGGTGGCGGGCATGGATGTTGTAGTCGCTGAGGTGGATCGTCCCGCTCCCGATTTTACTCTGCCAACGCTCGACGGCACCGATATTCAACTGGAAGACTATCGCGGTCAGGTGGTTCTGTTGAACTTCTGGGGTACCTGGTGTGAGCCATGTCGCCGAGAAATGCCGGCGTTGCAGGCATCCTATGAACAACTCCGCGATGAGGGTTTTACCATCATTGGTATAAATCTGGCCGATAATGAACTTGCCCAGGGGCGTACCGAGGAGGATATTCGGGAGTTTTCCCAGCAGTATGGTATCACGTACCCGGTTGCGCTCGATATGGAAGGTGAAGTCTCAACCGCGTACCGTCTATTTCCTCTGCCGACAAGTTATTTCGTTGACGCGCAGGGCCGTATCCGTTACATCCGTGTAGGCGAATTGACCCTGGAAGATGTTACGACAGTTTTCGCCAGGTTGCAGCAGGAATCAACAGCACTGCGCCAGTAGAGAAGCAGCGTGAGGATCGCATGGAGCAGCGTACCATCCTGGTTGTAGATGATGATCAAGGGCTGCGGGAATTGATCCGTATTAGCCTGGAACATGAAGGGTATGCCGTTATTCAGGCTGCCAATGGCCTGGAGTGCGTCTCGGCTGTGCGTGAGCAGCAGCCGGATCTGGTTCTGCTTGACGTTATGATGCCGGAGATGGACGGGTTAGAGGTATGCAGCCGGCTCCGCGAGTTTTCGCGGGTTCCCGTTTTGATGCTAACGGCAAGAGTGCAGAGTACCGATATTGTCACGGGCCTGGACAAGGGCGCGGATGACTATCTGGTCAAACCCTTCAACATGGATGAGTTGTCGGCGCGGATTCGGGCGCTGTTGCGGCGTGTGCCCATTGCGTACCGCCCTATTGTTGCCGGGAATGGCGAGATCCAGATCGACCAGCAGAAGCGCGAGGTATCGGTGCGCGGCGAACTGGTCGATCTGACACCGACGGAGTATCAACTCTTGATGATCCTGGCAGAAAATGCCGGTAAAGTTGTTGAACATGAGCAGTTGCTGCGCGCCGTGTGGGGGCAGGAATTCACCAAGGACAATGACTATCTCAAGGTGTATATCTGGCATCTACGGCGCAAACTTGAGCAAGATCCCCGCAACCCCAAGTTGCTCTTGACCGAGTGGGGCGTAGGATATCGTCTGGTACCATCCGCTTCGTAGTCATTCATCAAAGAGAGAAGGAGGACGTATGCGAGCCATTCGAAGTATTGGGATTGGATCGGCGTTTAAGGTTGGGGCTGTTACGTATGCGTTGATGTGGGTGATTATTGGTGGGTTGTTTCTGCTCTTGCAACTTCTGATTGGCGGGATAACCGGTTTAGGGGCCGGTGGTCGTGAGGGTGCGCAGGTTTTTGGCATGGTTGCCGGGTTTGGTATAATCGGCTATATCATCGGTATTGTTATCTATGCTGTTCTTGGTGGGGTTTTTAGTGCGCTTGCTGCGTTTATCTACAATCTCGTAGCCGGCATGGTGGGTGGTATTGAAATCAACCTTGAGTAGCGCTGTTGCTGGCTGAGCAGGCAACATGATTGACAACGTACGTTGTGCGTGCTATACTGCAACCCAACGTGCGGGAGTGGCGCAATGGTAGCGCACCTGCTTCCCAAGCAGGTGGTTGCGGGTTCGAGTCCCGTCTCCCGCTCCATAACATTACAAAAAGCCGGGTGGTTGATCGCTAAGGTCAACACCTGGTTTTTTTGTTGGCCTTAAATATAGAACTGACAGGTCTTCTGAGACCTGTCAACACATGCAGCAACCGGTCCAGAATGGCGCTTGCCAGCACCTGATCGGCCACCACATCACCCCACTCGCCATAGGATTTATTGCTGGTTATGATTATACTGCCTTTCGTATGGCGCCGGATCAATCCGTATCTGCTCCCAGTTTGCCGGCCATGCTGGGCCGGGGGTGGCTGGGTAGTACCGAATGTGATTGTTGCCGGCCCGCAACGCGAGCAGTCGCCACACAGGTTCCTCCTGTTCTCCTGGAGGAAGTTACTCGGCCTGTGCTATCAGTTCAGCTATAGTCATCGTCAGTGCGTTTCCCCTTGCCGGCTCTTTTAAACCAACGTGTCGGCAAACCCGCAATCCACAGGAACGGACGCAACGGGCGCAACGGCGGCCTGTTCCCGTGGATCATCGCTGCGCCAGCGGTATGCACTGTTGTGATGGCAACACATCGGTATGAGTGCTCATTCCACATGGAAGTTGCGTCAGAGCGTCAGGTAATGCCTGTTCCAGGAGCGTCGTCGTGGAGATCAATCCGGCTGTATAGCGGCATTGCGCCACGCTCATAGTGGCACGCTTCTTGCGACGCAGGGCGACAAAAGCAGAAGCCGAGTCGAGCGTGATACGTTCCAAACCGTTGCAAACTAGACGAGATGATAAGGAGAAGCAGAATCATGGAATACGTTCGCGTGCAGGGAACCGAGATCAACGCCTCGCGGGTGGGCCTGGGCACCTGGGCTATTGGCGGCTGGATGTGGGGCGGCACAGACGAGCAGCAGTCGATCAACACCATCCACGCGGCCCTGGACCGGGGCATCACGTTGATCGATACCGCGCCGGTATACGGGTTTGGGCGTTCCGAGGAGATTGTCGGCAAGGCGATTGCGCAGTATGGACAGCGTGACCGCATTGTGCTGGCGACCAAGGTGGCGATGGACTGGAAAGATGGGAACGTTTTCCGCAACGCAACCCCGGATCGGATCTTCCAGGAAATTGATGACTCATTGCAGCGGCTCCAGACCGACTATATCGACATTTACCAGGTTCACTGGCCCGACCCGACGGTGCCGATTGAACAGGCGGCCGAGGCGATGCATAAGCTCTATCAGCAGGGCAAGATTCGCGCAATCGGCGTGAGCAACTTCTCACGCGAGCAGATGGATACGTTCCGCCAGGTTGCGCCGCTACACACCTGCCAGCCACCCTACAATCTCTTCGAGCGCGCCATTGAAGCTGATGTGCTGCCCTACTGCCGGCAGAATGGCATCACACTGCTGACCTACGGCGCACTCTGTCGGGGGCTGCTTTCCGGCCAGATGACGGCGGCGCGCAGCTTTGAAGGCGATGATCTGCGCCAGGGCGATCCCAAGTTCCAGCAACCGCGCTATGAGCAGTATCTGAACGCCGTGGAGCGGCTTAATCAGTTTACCCAGCAGCACTACGACCGGCAGGTGATCCATCTGGCGATCCGCTGGATTCTGGATCAGGGCGTCGATATTGCGCTCTGGGGAGCACGCCGCCCCGATCAACTGGACCCGATCGACGGCGCAATGGACTGGTCGCTTACCGGGCCGGGGAAAGATGCCATTGAGCACATCCTGAGCGAGACGATTAACGATCCGGTCGGCCCGGAGTTTATGGCGCCCCCAACCCGCGAAGCCGTATCGGGGTAGGTTGACAATAGCTGTCAATTACATGTGTTACGCGGTGGGAGTCTGGACCACGAACACCACAGACATGCGCGACACCCGCGAACCGGCCAATTTTGAAAAATAAATCCAGACAGCGCTGATCAGGCGTCCCGGCTTCAGCCGGATCAGGCGTTCCCGACAGTAGGCCGCGGCCCCGGCAGGCATGCCACCGGGTGAAGCCGGGACTCCCGGATGGCGTATCCGGGGTATTTGCTCAACGTTCATCAGCCGGACCAGGCTTGCCTGGCAGTAGGCCGCGGCCCCGGCAGGCATGCCACCGGCTGAAGCCGGGACTCCCGGATGGCATATCCGGGGTATTTGCTCAACGTTCATCAGCCGGACCAGGCTTGCCAGTAGGCCGCGGCCCCGGCAGGTATGCCACCGGCTGAAGCCGGGACTCCCGGATGGCGTATCCGGGGTATTTGCTCAACGTTCATCAGCCGGACCAGGCTTGCCTGGCAGTAGGCCGCGGCCCCGGCAGGTATGCCACCGGCTGAAGCCGGGACTCCCGGATGGCGTATCCGGGGTATTTGCTCAACGTTCATCAGTTATCTGCCAGCTAAACGGAACAGCTCATGCAACTGCTCTTGTACATTGGTGTGATCGTGGTATCGACGGCATTTGTCTGGCGGGGCAGTTTTTTTCTGGAGAAGGCGGCGGATCGGCTGGCGGCCTACTATCAACTACCGGCGATTGTGCAGGGCGCAATTATCGCGGCGGTCGGCTCGAGTTTCCCGGAACTCTCCAGTACGGTTATTGCAACGTTGATCCATGGCGAGTTTAACCTCGGTGTGGCGACGATTGTCGGCTCGGCGATCTTCAATATTCCGGTTATTCCCGGGCTGGCGGGCTTGCTGGGGGAGAAGCTGGTAACTGACCGCGTCCTGGTCTACAAAGATGCCCAGTTTTATATCACCAGTGTCACCGTGCTGCTGCTGGCCTTCGCCTTCGCCTTGATCTATAAACCCGGTTGAGGGCACCCGGTGGCAGGGCGCGATGAACCGCCCGATTGCGCTGATCCCCGTGGCGCTGTATGGCGTCTACATTTTTCTGCAACAACAGGATATCGCTGAGTATCAGGCGGAACAAGAATCTCCATCGGATATTCAGCCTGGCAAGGAGTGGTTGCGCCTGCTGCTGGGGCTGGTGATTATCGTTGCGGCGGTGGAGGGGTTGGTCCGCTCGGCGATTGCCCTGGGCAACATCCTCAATACCTCAATACCCCAACGTTCCTCTGGGGATTGACCGTGATTGCGGCGGCGACCAGCCTGCCCGATGCCTTTGTGAGTGTACGCGCGGCACGCCGGGGCGAAGGGGTCATCAGCATCGCCAATGTGCTGGGCAGTAATATTTTCGATCTGCTGATTGCTATTCCGATTGGAGTGTTGATCGTGGGGTCGGCCACGATTGACTTTGCCGTCGCTGCCCCGATGATGGGCGTGCTGACCTTTGCGACGATTCTGCTCTTTGCGCTGCTACGTACGCGGCTGGCATTGAGCCGAACCGAGAGCTGGATCTTGCTGGGCTGCTATGTCCTCTTTGTGGGCTGGATGACACTGGAGACATTTGGCATTACGAGTGTTGTTTTTTAGCAGCATGCCGTACGTCGGCGGTATTCAGGTAGAACCTTTATGCACTTTATACTATCTTTATTTACACTAAAAATCCTGTATATCTTTCGTATAGTCCTTTCAAAAACAAACATAGGTTCTGCTATTTCACCCTTTCCACTTCAGCAGATACACTCCTTCCCGATTTTCCCCGGCCCGGATACACTTCCCTGGTGCGCAATAGTGGTCCAGAAATAACAGTTGAATAATTATTCAAATGTTGTACAGATAGACTGGGATTGCCAGTCAGGTATCAACCGGCATAATCCATGTAGACAGGCGCTATCTTTTATGCTATACTAGCCACCGATAGAACAAACAGCACGAACCCAGGTACCTACCCGAGTGATTACCTGGTTGCATGCGGGTTCACCTCCGCCTGCCGGCACTACGCTGAACTAATACCGACCCGGTTATAGCTGCCTCCAGCAGCCAGAATAATAACGTCAACATCACCATACGCATGCAGGAGTAGACGCATGAACTGGCAACGTGCCGCACTCGCCGCCGGAATGGGCCTGCTGGGTGGGGGCGCTATCTACGGAGCGTTCTATTGGACGCTGACACTCACCTTCAATATATCACCACTTGGCAGCGGACCTCCTTCCGGTTTCCTGCCGAACTTTGCACAGTTTGTTGTACTTCCATCCGCTGTATGCCTGGCAGGGGCAATTGTCACCTGGGCCATTGGCGCGCCGTGGTTGCGCGGGTGTCTCCTGGCACTGCCGATGCACATTGTCACGCTTTTTATCATTTTTCGGATCTTTCATGAGAAAATCTATCCTACCGAGAACCAGAATCTTTTTTTTGCTCTGATGCTCAGTGTGCTCCTGCTCCTGCTGCCGGCGACGGTACGCCACCCTGCCTTTCGCCGCCCGGCACGCCTGGCCGGGGTGGGAGTTGCACTGCTCTTAGCGCTGATCAATCTCATTCCCGGCGTAGCCACTTCCATCGCCGTCTTCTTTCTGCCATGGACACTCATCCCGGCAGCCTTTGCGCTCCTGCGAACGGAGCAACCGGTGTCGGCATAGGTGAGCTGGGAGCAGCCGCATGAACGTGTGGAAACGCTACGCGGCTACCCACCTTCGCATTCGTACAACCGGCCTGACCTACGAACCGCTCGATGAGCGTTCCTGAAGCACCCGGCGGACATACAATCCCACAAAGATCGCGCACCCCAGCGCCAGCACCGCCTGCAGGAAGTTTGCCAGCAGCGAAATAGACTTGCCCCCCGGCAGCAACCCCGACAGCAGCCCCCAGATCGTCGCCAGCAGTGCCAGCGCGCTCAACCCGACCGCCAGGCGCAGCGCCAGCGTCGGCTGCCAGCCCTGACGTGCCGCAATCCCCAGCAGCAGGATCGGTATCCCCGGCAAGAGCGGCGTGAGCGCCGTGGGATCGTTGTTCCCCGTGCCGAGATAGCTCACCAGACCAAACGCGATCAAGATTACCCCAAACCAGATGGTTATCCGTTCCATGAGACTCCTCGCTAAAATCTGCTACTACGTTCCGGATCTACTCCGGCAGAGCGGGATAGTCGGTGGCGTCCCGCCCTACCGAAGCAGTCTTTCCCGAACTCATACCAACTGCCGCTAGATTCCTCAAAAAATCGTTGCTAATATTGTAACCTACCTCGCGCGGCTCGCATCATATGTGCAGACGGAGCGCTACCGTCGCTCAAGCAAACATGTAATGCTGGTTTGAATAGTTCATCAGGGAGGTACACATATGGCCACACTCACAAAAAGCCGGGGAAACACATCTACACGTCGCGGGAAGGCCACGAAACTTATGTTACCCGCACGCCGCCGCAGTGCCGCAATAATCTGGTGGTCTCTGCCGATTGTCGCCATCGGCGGCTGGTTTTATCCCTACCTGGGGTTCCTGATGCTGTTCTGTATGGCAGCTCCGCTGGTGGTCGGGGCAATGCGGGGACGCTACTGGTGTGGCTGGGTCTGCCCGCGCGGGTCATTCTTTGACTATGTGATGAGTCGCTTCAGCCGGAACAAGCCGGCCCCCAAATGGCTGCGCAGCAAAGCCTTTCGGCGGGGTGTGCTGCTCTTCCTGATGAGCATGATGACCGTGCAACTCACGCTGGCCTGGCCTAACCCGCAGGCTATCGGGCGGGTCTTCATTATACTGCTCACCGTTACCACGCTGGTTGGCATCGGGCTGGCGCTGGCCTACAAGCCGCGCACCTGGTGTACCTTCTGCCCGATGGG
>DAOTVB010000160.1:0-3319 GCA_034436755.1 Chloroflexaceae bacterium
GCACAAGGTGCAAATTTTTTGTGAAAAAGAAAAAAGAGTACCATGCTGCCGCAGGCGAATCGGGCCGTTCATCCAGGCAAATGCCTGATTTGAACGCCCACCGCGTAAGTCCTGTAATATGAAGGATGACTGATCCGATGACCGAACTTGAGGCAAAAATCGACCCCTGGCTGCAGCATATGACCTGGCGGCGGGATTATGCGCGCTGGCGTGATCGGCGCATCAACCAGGAGCAGTACCAGGATGAATTGCTCCAACGGCTGGAGCAGATTATTGGGCTGCTAACACCGGAGCATGCGCCGCATCTGCTGGACCTGGGGGCCGGGATGGGCGGCTTTGCGGTGGCAGCGGCACTGCGCGGAGCGGCCGTGGTCGCCTGCGACTACAACCGGGACTACTGCGATATCATTGCCCTGCGTGCGGCCCGCCACGGAATGACGCTGCCGATCTACAATGTCGCCGGGGAAGCGTTACCATTTCAACCCGCCAGCTTCGATATTGTGGTAAGTTGGGATGTGATCGAGCATGTCCACGCACCCGAACAGTTGCTGACGGAGATCGCACGCGTCCTGCGTCCCGGTGGGCACGCGCTGCTGACGGTCGTCAATCGCCGCGCCTGGAATGATCCGCACTATCATATTAGCGGGATCAACTGGCTGCCGCGTACCTGGGCCGAGTGGATTATCGCGCGCAAAGGACGCAGCAAACAACATATGGCATTTCGGGATATGCAGCGGCTGCACGAGTTACACTACTTCCACTACCGCGAGTTTGTGGCCCTGGCGCGGCGGCATGGCTTCCGTGTGCGCGATCTGCGCGAGGAGTTGCTACGTAGCGGTCGCCTGCCCAGCCGCAAGCGGAGCCGCCGGATCATTCGCGCGGTCCTGCGCACCATCGGTGTCGAAGGTCCGGCATACCGGCTGCAACGCCGCTGGTACATGGGGGTGTTTGAACTGGCCCTGACGAGGCAAACATAGTTGTTATTACAGGACTTACGCGGTGGGAGTTTGCAGCACGAACAACACGAAATGAGCGAAAATGGCTATGACAACAAATCGGTAGAAGACACTGTCTGCATTCATTTGGTTGTTTTGAGTTCGCAGTCCTCGGTTCTTATACCGATTGCGGCCAAACCTGCAAGAAAACCACGAAGGCCACGAAGCGCGCGAAGCAATAAACCTGACGTACACACGCGATCACACCCGATGTGCTGCCATTTGTGTTCCTTCGTGTTCTTCGTGTTCTTCGTGGTTCGTCTGGTCTTTGCCGTTTGGAAGTCAGATTGGTATTAGTTCTCCGCATTCCTTTGTTCTTTGTTCTCTGGTGCTTTGTTCTGTCGTTCTCTCCCATGGCACATCCTTTGCAATAGAAAAATGTGACGGAAATACAGCAGAGATGTGGAGAGAATACAGAGTGAACCAACTTCAACAGAGTTTGCAGGCCATCCTGACCAATCCCTGGTTTCTTGGCATCTGGATTGTGCTGGTGCTGATTGCGCTGGGTATTTTGATCCACGACCTGCGGCAGCACAATCCGGGCATTATGCCCTTGATGAAAGCCGTCTGGTTCCTGACAGTGCTCTACTCCGGCCCGGTGGGACTGGCAATCTACTACTACTCCGGGCGCAAGCAGATTCGCCGCGACTCGCTCTGGCGGCGGGGGTTCCGCTCCACCTCGCACTGCTACTCCGGCTGCGGCGCGGGTGAAGTGACCGGGATCATTATCGCCGCCGGGTTGCTCTCGCTGAGTACCTGGTGGGTCGCCGGGATTACCTTCCTGCCGGCATATGTGGCCGGTTATGCCATGACCGTCGGGCCGCTCATGCAGCAGGGCGTCGGGCTGCGGCAGGCGCTGTGGGATGCCTTCTACAGCGAGACCGCCGGCATTACGGTGATGGAGATTGTGGCCATCGGCACCGATATCTGGCTGGCGGGCGAGACAACCATGGGCGAGTCGCTCTTCTGGTCATCACTGGCCTTCTCGCTGACGATGGGGCTAATTGCGGCCTATCCGGTGAATGTGCTGCTGGTGAAATTCGGTGTGAAAGAAGGTATGCACAACCCGAAGCATCGCGCGCAGCATGAACATGGTCAGCAAGAGGGACAGCAGGTGCAGCACGCCAACGGCTGATCGCACCTCACCCGCCAATCTGCGACATACCGCGTGCCGTGGGCAGAATGCCTTCCGGCAGGCCGTGGCCCCACGGCTTGACCGCCACCGCATGGCGGACGATCTGCTCAAGCTCTTCCGGCGTTGCGCCACTGCGCAGCGCCGCCCGCAGATCAATCTCATCGTCGCGGAGCAGGCAGAGGTGCAGCCGTCCATCGCTCGTCAGGCGCATGCGGTTGCAGGTCGCACAGAAGGGATCAGTCACACTACTGATAAAGCCGAGCCGGCCGGGAGCGCCGGAAATGCGATAGCGCCGGGCCGGATCACTACTGGCCTGCCCCAACTCCTCCAATGGTCCCAGTTCCGCATCAATCCGGGCCACCAGTTCGGCACTGCTGATCACGCCCTCCTGCGCCAGCCCGGCCACCCCGGTCAGCGGCATGACTTCGATAAAGCGCAACTCCCAGGGATAGCGGGTGGTCAGGCGGGCCATTTGGACTACCTCGTCGTCATTCATGCCGCGCACAATCACGGCATTGAGCTTGATGGGAGCAAGCCCGGCCTCCGTCGCCGCTGCCAGTCCCGCCCAGACATCCTTCAGCTTCCCGCCGCGCGTCACCTCACGGAACTTCTGTGGGTCCAGACTGTCAATACTGATATTCACCCGGTCCACCCCAGCCGCTTTGAGCGGTTGGGCCAGATGCCGCAGCCGTAGCGCGTTCGTGGTCATCGCAATATGCTCGATCCCCGGTGTGGCCTTGATCGCACGCACCAGATCCACCAGACCGTGACGCAGGGTTGGCTCCCCGCCGGTCAGTCGGATCTTCTGGAAGCCCGCCGCCGCCGCCGCACCGATTACCTGCAGCAACTCGGCATTGGTCAGCAGTTCCGGGCGGGGCGTAAACTGCATC
Source organism: Chloroflexaceae bacterium (assembly GCA_034436755.1). Taxonomy (GTDB): domain Bacteria; phylum Chloroflexota; class Chloroflexia; order Chloroflexales; family Chloroflexaceae; genus CAKZQX01. The sequence continues at coordinate 3,021 of DAOTVB010000160.1, forward strand.
CCCTCAGCCGGCATGCAGTAGACACAGCGCATATTGCAGCGGTCGGTTAGCGAGACGCGCAGGTAATCGATCCGCCGCCCATAGTTATCAAGTGCGGGTATGTCTGTGGGATAGGCGGATCGTTCCTGTGGATCGAAAAAGGTTAGTGGAATCATGGCAGAAGTTTGTCCGAAATGAGAGCTTGTCGGCAGTTTACGCCGGTACAACCACAAACAGCACGCGTTTTTAACCACCTGGTTTGTTGTGCAACCTGGTTTGTTGTGCAGCGCTACGCGTGCTGTTTGTGGTTCCCTCCGTCA
>DAOTVB010000161.1:0-19375 GCA_034436755.1 Chloroflexaceae bacterium
TGGTCGGATCGCGTGTTTGCAGAAGGTAGCCCTCGAACGCGGTCCACTCGCTCTGCAGGTAGGCCGGGGTCAGGATCAGCAGCGTCTTGCGGCTCCGCTGGAGCGCCCGCTCAATCGCCGACACGGTGAACGCGCCCCGCTGAAAATCGCGGTAGTCAATGCAGACCGTCAGGCCCGCACCCTCCAGGATGGGCAGCAGTTCATTCCGGACCCAGGCCCGGTCAACTGAACTGTAGGAGATAAAGACATCGTAATCGTAGGTGTCAGGCATTGTGATTATCTCGGGTGGTGCAATACAGCGCGGCGGCAATGCTCCGACGCCCTATCCCCGCGCCACCATGTTTTTCAGTGTCATCCTGTGCCGGCGCATGCGCGGCGGTGTGCGTCGTCTGGGGGGTATTCTAGCATAGGATGCGGCGATGAGGCGATGAGGCGATGAGGTGGGAGGTATCTTGTGCGGGAGTTCCGGTTGATGAAGTTTGCATGGTTCATCCGGATATCGTCGCTCAGGCGTCCCGGCTTCAGCCGGATCAGGCGTTCCCCGCAGGAGGATCGAGTCCCGGCAGGCATCCCACCGGCTAAAGCCGGGACTCCCGGACATTCATATCCGGGTTATTTTTCAAACTTCATTAGCCGGTGTGCGGGCGGAACCGGCTGAAGCCGGGACTCCAACGCTGGGGATGGGCGGTGGCGAACATCCTGTGAACATACATCGTATCCGCACTGTTTTTCGGTCTTTACAAGTCGGGGCTCGTGCCCGGCAATATCCGGATCATATTTCAACGTTGATTACCCAGTCCGGAACACCCACCCGTTCACATCTTTCGCCTCCCCGCGTCCTCGCGTCCTCGCCTCCTCGTCTCACTTCCGCCTTCGCAACAGCGCCAGTGCCCTTCCCGACAGCTCGTACACCCCGCCGGGGCGGATGCTGGGGAACTGCTGTTCATCGGGGTGGCTGGTGTCGAGTAGCAGTTCCCAGGGTGCGGCCTCGGCGGGTCCGGGCAGGGTGAAGGGGGTGGCCTCCGGGGTGGCGTTGAGCAGCAGCAGCAGCATATCATCGCTGATCGGGTTGCCCTGCGCGTCTTGCTCGCGCATGGCCGGGCCGTCCAGCAGCATGCCCAGGCAGCATGCCTCGGTCGCCTCCCAGTCCCCGCCGTCAATCGCCTGCCCATCTGCCCGCCACCAGGTCAGGTCACACTCGTCGGTGTCGCCTTCGCTGCGGAAGAAGTGCTGCCGGCGCAGCGCAGGATGCTGCCGGCGCAGGCGGATCAACCGCTGCACAAACGCCAGCAGTTCGCGCTCCGGCTCGCCCAGTTCCCAGGTGACCCAGCTAATCGCGCTGTCCTGGCAGTAGGCATTGTTGTTGCCCTGCTGCGTGCGCCCGCGCTCATCACCCGCCAGCAGCATCGGCGTGCCCTGCGCCAGCAGCAGCGTCGCCAGGAAGTTGCGCTGCTGCTGCGCCCGCAGCGCATTGATCGCCGGGTCGTCCGTCGGCCCCTCCACGCCGCAGTTCCAGCTATGGTTGTAGTCGTCACCGTCGCGGTTGTTCTCGCCATTGGCCGCGTTATGCTTCTGGTTGTAGCTCACCAGATCGTGCAGCGTAAAGCCGTCGTGCGCGGTGACAAAGTTGATGCTGGCGTACGGCGGGCGGCCATCGTCCGCGTAGAGGTCGGGCGACCCCGCCAGGCGGTGGGCCATCTCCGCAACCGAGGCGTGGTGTCCATTCCAGAACCGGCGCACGCCATCGCGGAACTTGCCGTTCCACTCTGCCCAGAACTGCGGGAAGTAGCCCACCTGGTAGCCCCCCGGCCCGATATCCCAGGGCTCCGCGATCAGCTTGACCTGCGACAAGACCGGGTCTTGCTGCGCCAGGGTGAAGAAGGTGGCGCGCTGGTCAAAGCCCGCGGCGGTGCGGCCCAGCGTGGCGGCCAGGTCGAAGCGGAAGCCGTCCACATGCATCTCCGTCACCCAGTAGCGCAGGCTGTCCATCACCAGTTGCAGCGCACGCGGATGCAGCACATTCAGCGTATTGCCGGTGCCGGTGTAGTTCAGGTAGTAGCGCGGCTGATCCTCCACCAGCCAGTAGTAGAGCCGGTTGTCGATCCCGCGCAGCGAGAGCGTCGGCCCCAGGTGGTTGCCGTCGGCGGTATGGTTGTAGACCACATCCAGAATAACCTCGATCCCGGCGGCATGCAGCGCCTTGACCATCTCTTTGAACTCGCGCACCTGCCCGCCCGGCTCGCCGGCACTGCTCAGGCGCACATCGGGCGCAAAAAAGCCGAGCGTGTTGTAGCCCCAGTAGTTGACCAGCCCGCGCTGAAACAGGAAATGCTCATCGGCATGCTCATGGATCGGCAGTAGCTCCACGGCGGTGACGCCCAGCTCCTGCAGATATTGGATAACCGGCGGGGAGGCCAGCCCGGCGTAGGTGCCGCGCAGCGGCTCCGGTACGGCTTCGTTCAGCAGGGTAAAGCCCTTGACATGCAACTCATAGATCAGCGAGTCGGCCAGGGGGATGCGCGGCGGGCGATCAGCGCCCCAGTCGAACGCCGGATCGACCACCAGGCAGCGTGGCATGTAGGGCGCGCTATCCCGCTCATCCGGGATCAGATCCTCCTGCGGGTTGCCGAGGGGATAGCCGAACAGCGCATCGTTCCACTTGACCGGGCGACTGACGGCCCGCGTGTAGGGATCGACCAGCAGCTTGGCCGGGTTGAAGCGCTGACCTTCTTCCGGCGCGTAGGGGCCATGGACGCGGTAGCCGTAGAGCAGTCCCGGCTGCGCGCCGGGCAGGTAGCCATGCCAGGTATCGCCGGTCTTCGCCGGCAGGGTAATCCGTTTCGCCTCGTGGGGCGCGTCGGGCGTGTCGAAGAGACACAGCTCAACGCGGGTAGCACTCTCCGAAACAAGCGCAAAATTCACCCCCGCGCCATCCCAGGTCGCACCGGGCGGGTAGGGCGTGCCACGCCAGATCGTTGTCATCGTTCCTCCTCGTTGGATTATTCATGGTGGTTTGTGCCGATCTCGGTTGATTTGGGCCGGATGTAGTAAGCCGGCCGTAGGGTGCATTGAATGCACCGTGCTGCATCAGCAGGCCGGAGCGGGCGTTCCCGGCAGCGGTCGCGGTCCCGGCAGGCATTCGACCGGCTGAAGCCGGGACTCCTGGTCATTTCTCTGGTTGTAGCTTCAGCCGTAGGGTGCATTCGCTGCATGGTGCTGCTGCATCAGGCCGGAGCGGGCGTTCCCGGCAGCGGTCGCGGCCCCGGCAGGCATTCGACCGGCTAAAGCCGGGACTCCCGGTCATTTCTCTGGTTGTAGCTTCAGCCGTAGGGTGCATTCAATGCACCGTGCTACTGCAGCAGGCCGTAGGGTGCATTGAATGCACCGTGCTGCATCAGGCCGGAGCGGGCGTTCCCGGCAGCGGCCGCGGTCCCGGCAGGCATTCGACCGGCTAAAGCCGGGACTCCTGGTCATTTCTCTGGTTGTAGAACAATGCTGCGCCCCCACGACCATATGGTCATACGGATGTCATCCAATCCGGGGCACCGTCTCCAGCGGGCGCGGGCGGCCACGTGTGGCGCGCACCAGATGTTCCGCCAGGGGCGGCAGCAGGTTGCCCAGGTGCAGCAGCCCCTCCGCCGGCCCCGGCATGCTCAGGAGCGCCTGCAGGCGGCGGCCGGTCTGCACCGGCCGGTCAAACTCACGGTGCCAGGCGGCGCGGTAGGCTTCCGCCCAGCCGTCCGCCGTCCGCCGTCCGCGCAGGAAGTCGTGGAGCAGCGGCGCGCAGATCTCTGCTGAACGTAGCGCCATCGCCATGCCATCGCCACAGAGCGGCGGAATCATCACGGCGGCATCCCCCAGCCTTGCACACCCATCCCAGGGCACCGGCGGCACGCCCGTATCCACCGGAGCCACGGCGACCTCTGTCTCCGGCAGGGGCCGGCTCCCCGCCAGTTGCGCGCCCAGCGCCGGGTTCCAGCGCGCCACCGCGTCGAGCATCGCCCGAATGTTGCCCCCGACCTGCGCAAAGGCTTCGCGTCGCGCCAGCAGGCAGAGGTTAAAGCGCCCGGCCTCAATCGGCGAGAGCCCGACATAGCCCCCCCGAAACAGGAAGAGATCCACCTGGGGCGGCATCTGCACCCCTTCATAGTGGCATTTGACGCCGACGTAGGTTGGTCGCGTGTCCGCCGCCACCTCAACCGATTGGGGCCGCAACCCCGGCAGCGGATGCCGCCCGCAGGCCACTACCAGCGCCCGTGCCGCCACACTGGAGCGGCCCTGCGGCGTGCGCAGTTCAACCGTGTAGCCCGCCGCAGTCGGCTGGATGGCTGTGGCAGTAACGCCCGTCTGCACCTCGGCTTCCACCCGTGCGGCCGCCTGTGCCAGCGCCTGATCGAGGGCGAAGCGGCTGACGCCCCAGGCGCTCCCCGGCAGCGCTACCGGCATGCTGGCCCCGCGTGGTGCTACCAGCCGCGCCCGCTCCATCCGGCTGGGGGATAGCGCGGCAACCGTGTCGTAGAGGCCCAGCGCGTAGAGGCTGGCCTGCGACTCGGGCGAGAGAAACTCCCCGCAGACCTTGTGGTGCGGCAGGTGGCGGCGCTCCAGCAGCAACACATCCTGGCCCAGGCTGCCTAGCGCCGCCGCCAGGCTGCTGCCCGCCAGTCCCGCACCGATAATCACAACATCACGCATCAGGCAAACCTCCGCTCATACCGGGGCACGACCACCAGGTAGCGAAAGAAGGGCCGCCAGGCATAGCGCAACTGCCCCATGCCCGGCGTAGCCCGCAGGCGCTCAAAATCGCTCCCGCGAAACCCGCGCCACACCGACAGCGGCCCATCGTGCCGGATCATGCGGTTGCGTGAGAGCAGCCGGGTTGCGCCCCAGATAAACGCCCAGGCGAACGCATGCCGGTGCAGGTCGTTCACGACCAGCCCGATGCGGGACGCCTGGAGCATGCGGGTAAACACCGTAGGTAACTGCGCATCGGGGAAGTGGTGGACAAACAGCGACGCGGTGACGATATCGGCGTAGTTGGCGGGCAGGCTCAGCACATCGCCCTGCTCCACCTGAACACGCGGCTCATCCAGATAGTAGTCGGCCGCTTCCGCGCAGGTCTCCGGGTTGATATCCATCAACGTAATCTGCAGATCGATGCCATGCCGCTCGGCCCAGCGCAGCAGCGGGCGGTTCACATCGCCCGAACCGGCCCCTACATCCAGGATGGACAGCTCGGTCGGCTGCCCGGCCCAGCGCCAGAGCCGGTCCACTCCCTCGCGCAACGGCCGGGCACCGATCAGCAACTGATTGATCCGGCGCAGTTGGCGCAGGGCTTCGGTCAGTTCGCTGCCGCCAATCGCCAGGTCGTCCATCAACTCCGGCGCTTCCGAGCGGGACGCCAGATCAGGCCAGGTGCTCAACCGCTGCTCCTTTCCATACCGGGTGGCTCTCTACGGCCGGTGTGACGGCGGCGGGCAGGTAGTGCAGGTGGGCCATCTCGATCACCAGACCCGGCCCGAAAGCCATCGCCACACCCTCCAGCGGCGCATCCGGGTGACGCCGGCGCAGACACTCGCGCATGGCTTGCAGCACAAACAGGATCGTTGGCGAGGACATGTTGCCATAGTCGCGCAACACAGCATAACTGGCCGCGACCTGCTCCGGCGCAAGGGCGAAGATCTCCACCAGACGGTCCACGATGGCCCGCCCACCCGGATGGATTGCCCAGAAATGTAACTGCTCATACGCGCCGACGAGGGAGCGGAGCGCCTGCGGCGCAACCGCGCCCAACTGATCCGGCACCTGGGGCGAGAGCCGTAGCGTAAAGCCATGGTTGCCAATTCGCCAGACCATATCATTCTCGCTATCGGGTTTGATGCTGGTATGGAAGCCCCGCAGCACAAAGGCATCATGCTGTTCCGGTTGGGGCATCCCGACCAGGCAGGCGCTGGCGCCATCGGCAAACAGCGAGGCCGAGATCAGATTTTCGCGCTCCTGGCCGGGTTGAATATGCAGCGAGCAGAGTTCCACGCAGACGATCAGCACCCGCGCCGACGGCCGGCCCTGCACAATCTGGTGGGCCATGCGCAGCGCGTTAAACGCCGCCGAGCAGCCCATAAACCCGACCAGCGTGCGCTCAACCGTGGGGCGTAGCTCCAGTTGGCGCGCAATCAGCAGATCCAGGCCGGGGGCGAAGAACCCCGTACAACTGACGACAATCAGGTGCGTCACCGTGTCGGCCACGGCGGCCGGATCGGTGTCCGTGGCGGCGCTGTAGTCGGTCAGCACCTGCTGTGCGGCACTGCTGCCCAGGCCAACCGACTCGCGCTCGTAGATTGCCATACGGTCAGTTGTGGTATAAATTTCGTCCAGCGGACGTCCGGGTGCGAAGTTAGATTGATCGGGCGGGTAGAGTGCATCGGGGATGCAGGCATAGCGCGTCGTAATCCCGGATACGGCATAGAGCCGCCGCATCCAGCGGGTCAGCGCACGTTCGGCTCCAACCGCCTCGATCATCCAGTCTGTGAGGGAGTCTTGCTGGATACGATACTGCGGAACGGCTGTGCCCAACGCAAGTATTGCGGCACAGGACTGTGCATGGTCCATGTGAGAGACTCTCCTTTTCCAGAAACACATTCTCTAGCATTATGGGGCATATATCATAGCATACCACGATTTAGACAGTAGAAGCCACCGGAGTGTGGTAGCCATCTGCCGCGTGCTCTGGAGTCTGGGGTGCGGTAGCCATCTGCTGCGTGGGAACGTCGCAAGATCGTGGTACACTATGGTGGCGAAGTCTGCACGCAGGCAGGCATGTCTGCGCTATGCTAAAGAGGAACTATGGACCAGGAGCTTGTTAACAACATTGATCACTATATTGCCGGGCTGGTTGCCCCGGCGGACGAAGTGCTGGAAACGACGCTGCAAACCTCGGCGGATGCCGGCATGCCGCAGATTCATGTGTCGCCGGTGCAGGGGAAGCTGCTGCATGTGCTGGCGCTGCTCAACGGCGCACGCCGCATTCTCGAAGTTGGCACGCTGGGCGGCTACAGCGCCATCTGGCTGGGGCGCGCCCTGCCCCCCGATGGACAGTTGATCACGCTGGAGCATAATGCTGACCATGCCGGGGTTGCCCGCGCCAACCTTGAGCGTGCCGGCCTGGCCGACCGGGTTGAGGTGCGGGTGGGTGACGCGCTGACCCTGATGCAGCAGATGATCGACGCGGGGACGGAGCCGTTTGATCTGGTTTTTGTTGATGCCGACAAAGAGTCCTACCACGACTATTTTCAGGCGGCGCTCCAGTTGATGCGTCCGGGGTCGGTGATTGTGGCCGATAATGTTATCCGGCGGGGCGCAGTGCTGGAGGCCACCAGCCCGGAGCCGACGGTACAGGCCATTCAGCAGTTTAACGCGGCGCTGGCGGCCGATCCGCGTGTAACCGCCACAATTATGCAGACGGTCGGCGTGAAGGGGCTCGATGGCATGGCGATTGCCGTCGTGAACCGCTAACATAAGCCGGCGCGGTCGCTCTGCGGCTCGCGCCTTTTCATCAGGACGACGCAGCAGTAAGGGTGTGAGGAAATTATGTCGGGACGCTATGCGACGCTCTACCGTCAGTCGCGGGAAGCGCTGGAGATCGAAGCCGAAGCCCGGTTGGGCCGCGCACTGACGCCACGCGAGCGCAACCTGTTTCGCAACTGTGGCACGCTGACCATGCTCGAGTCGCTGGGCATGAAGATCTTCTATGCCGAGAGTGCCGAGGAACTGGATGCGCAACTGGCTGGTATCTCCATGGATGCCCGGTTTAACCTGGCGGTGGAGGAAATGATCGTCCGTCTGGAGCAGGCACTGGGCCGCAGCCTGACGGCGCTGGAGCAGCAGCAGATGCATGCCCTGGGCAATATCGAGGAACTCTGGGCGCTGGAGCAGCAGTTCCACGACGCGCCCCCAGCCGAACGCGAGGCAATACTGCAGAACCTGCTGGCGAACCGACAGTGAGGCCAGGTAGTCCAGGTATGGCGTGCGAGAGGCATGCTCATACGGATTTGTTATCATAGCCACAGAGAACACAGAGGATACAGAGATAATGAACGGGAACATGCCGCTCGTGCGCCCATTGCTCTCGTTCTCGTTGATTGCCAGGTTGATGGCAAACGGATATCCCGCATCGGGACGGGTTGCGGACGCGCTTCTGCGCGTCCCTACGCCAGAAAGCAGTAGGGTGCATTCGATGCACCATTCTGCTGCCGCATGCCATATTCGGACGATAGGGGAAAGTGCCGGAGGGTGCATTCGATGCACCAGAAAGCAGTAGGGTGCATTTGATGCACCATTCTGCTGCCGCATGCCATATCCGGACGATGGGGGAAAGAAACCGGGAGGTGTGTTGCGTGTAACCGATATATCGGTTGTGTTGAACTGCTGCCGCCTGCAAATGACTCATGAAGTTCGTGGTTCAAAAAGCTATGGTACAACCTGTTCAGTCAATCTTCGGCATCGGGTGCGGCGGGGGCAGTACCAACAGCACGCCGTACCGTCCACAGAAACGGCAGCGCTTTCACGATTTTTATCCCCTGATACTCTTCGCCCAGTGGTTGGAAGTGCGGATCATAGCTAACGAGATAGTCGGCCCCAGCAACCACCGCGCATGCCAGCACATAGTCGTCGTCCGGATCGGCGGTAATCACTGGTTGCACTGCCTCGTCCGGAACATCCACATGCTCTGCCAGGCTGCTCAATGTGGCAAGAAACGTAATGACCTGTTCCTGATCAATGCCGTGTTCAATCAGCTTTTCCGCTAGTTCTTCCAACAGTATATCGCTGATGAGTAGTGTGAACTCATTCCTCATCCACCGCTCTATTAGTTCGCGGGTGGGACTGGTAGGACTGCGGCTAAGAAAAGCAGATACAAAGACATTCGTATCAAGCACAGCCCGCAGTCGCTTAGTCACCTTCCCAGTCTTCCTCTACTGCAGTGCCCTGAACAATTGCCTGCCGGCGTACCTCCTCAGCCAGGTGCTGAAAGCGGGAGACCAGTTCGGCGCGGGGGAGATCGCCCATGGCGGCCGCCCGGCGTTGCGCCTCGGCCCGGATTGTCGCCGCCGACAGGCGCGGCGGAGGGGCAGCCTGCCGCTGCTTGAGGTAGGTGACAAACGCTGCCACCAGCGCCAGATCTTCTTCCGGCAGGCTGCTCAGGTCGCCGGATACCTGCTCAATAAGCTGTGCTGTCTGTTCAGTCATTCATTCCTCCTCCTAAAACCTGCCGAATCTCCTGCATCAGGGCGGCGATGCGCTGCTCCTTCTCCAGTATAGCATCGGCCAACTGCTCCGGCGGCAGATGTTCCAGCGTGATGCCGGAGCAAGCACGGTGCATCGAATGCATCCTACTGCGGCTAACGCAGAGGCGCAGAAACCGTTCACGAGTAGGACTCTGCATTGTAGGCGCGGTTTGCAACCGCGCGGGCTGCATTGTAGGCGCGGTTTGCAACCGCGCGGGCGTGATGCCGGAGCAAGCACGGTGCATCGAATGCACCCTACTGCGGCTGCAGAACCTGCTGGTAAACCGACAGTGAGGCCAGGTGGTCCAGGTATGGCGTGCGGGAGGCATGCTTCCGCCTCGGGCCAATGCTGTTCGGATGCGTTGTTCAAACATCGTTCAGCATTGGCGATGAGCACGCAACCCGTCGTCGTGCCGCCTGATGAACTTTGAAAAAATATCCGGATATGAATAACCGGGCGTCCCGGCTTGAGCCGGTGGCATGCCTGCCGGGACAGGGCATCCTGCCGGGAACGCCGCGTCTGCGCGGATGGCCTGGTCAAACTCCTCCCGCTTATCGTGGTAGCAGGCCAGGGCGGCGTACACATCCGCCAGTGTGATGCCAGACAATTACCCAACTACCTCACACCCGGCGCTGCTCCTGCCGGAAATGCTGCCGCAGCAGCGCGCGTACCTCGGCCTGGATGAAGGCGGTCAGTTGCTGCTGTTCGTAGGCATTCAGCATGGCGAGAGTGGTTTCCTGCTCCCTGGCAAGCTCTGCCTGGATCTCATCCACCAGCAGGCGAAAAAGCTGCTGCCCCTTGCTGCGCTGACGGGGGCTGCGATAGCCCAGTTTGGAGATGGCATTCTGCAGCCGGTTGGGTGTGATCAGTTGATAGGCGGCCCAGTGCAGCTCGGCCAGCGGCCCGGTATGCTCGCTTCCGGGTAGCGCGGTCCATGGCTGCGCCTGCTGGTAGCGGCGATCCTCCGCAAATGTAGCGATCTTGCGCTTCAGGATGGGCCGGATCTCGCCCCGTGGCGTCGAGATACTGCTCGTTTGCAGTGGCTTGATGACCACGCCCTCCGCCGGGTTATCCGCCAGCGGGGGCAGCTTCAACCGGCGCGGGATGGTTGTCGCAAAGCCGAGCGGATAGTTCAGCGCCGCTGCATAACTGCCCACCAGCAGCGGGGTTGCATGGAACAACCCGGTCTGTTCAAATATCCGCAACGCCAGTTCGTAGTCCACATAGGTGCGCGGTCGAGTGGATGTGTGACACTCCCAGGCCAGGTCAAAGGCGCAGAACTCAATGCCCGGCGCGTAGAAGATTCCTGTCTGCACCGGCTGGACATGCGGGATGGCCGGCACCTCCGGGTGGGGATAGGCTCCACCGAAGATCTCGCCATAGATTGCCACGCGGCCCAGGTCCGGTGCATGCTGCCGGCTCAGGTGAAAAGTGGCGTAGATGGCCGGATGCAACTGCTCAACCAGCGTCTGATAGCCGAAAAAGCTATCCGCCGGGGTTAGCCACTGCCGCCGGCTGGCGCAGCGTATCTGCGTGCCGTCGGTGACAACGCAGAGATTGGCTCCGTGGATCTTCTCGGTAACTACCCAGGTCAGCCGGGTAAGCTGCCGCTCGCCGGCCTCGTCAAGGTGCCACTGCTGCGGCTTCTCCGCCATTTTCTCATAGCTGTTGCGGTTCCACATACTGCTGCCCTGTTGGTTTGTCATACTCAGTGTGATCACTACCAATCTGGCATCATGGTATCACGCGCGTAGCAACTGCGCTATAATCTCAGGAGAAGACGATATACAGCGCCGCCGAATAGCCCGCTCCTTTCGCCGCGATGGACTATGTGATCATCTCTATCTCTCCGAAACGGGAATGTGCCGCCCTACGCTCATTGCACCCATTCCGGCTCATTGCTGCTTTGATGGCAAGCTGGTCTGAAAGCTGGTCTGCGAGATGTCGTATCGGTGAGCGAGGTTCGACGAACGATGGTCCAAAGAGCGGTCAGCGGTCAGCGGTCAGCAGTCAGCGGTCAACGGTCAGCCGTCGGCCGTCCGCCGTCAGCGGTCAGCAGTCGGCGATCACAGTTCACAGTTCTCGGTTCTCAGTTCTCCAATGACCTACCCGGATGGGTGGGCGAACCCCCCGCAAGAGTAACTGGGAAAGCTACCCCTTCCTATATACTCACGACATATTTTTCGTGATACTATATTCATTATTCAAGAGTCGAGTGTGAATAAGGAGAACCTCCAATGCGCTACGATCAGGCAGGGCGCGCAGAACATATATTTCTGCGCATCCTTGGTGGACTGACCGGACTTTCGATCCTCCTGCTGCTGTGGCAGATCTTCTTCCCTCAGCCGATCTATCTCCCGGGTATTACCTTTGACCGTATCAGTGCTGTTATTACCCTGCTGGTTGCCGGTGTGGGCACCGTGACTTACCGCTTTGCCCTGCGCTACCTCGATGGTGAGCCCGGGCAGCGTCGCTTTCTGCATTGGTTGGCCTTCACGGTGGCGGTGGCCTACCTGCTGATGCCCGCCAGCAATCTGCTGCTCCTGTTTGTGTCCTGGCTGTGTACCAGCATCGGGCTGCACCAGCTTTTGACCTTCTACCGGGAGCGCTCCGAAGCCTATCCTCCGGCCCGTAAAAAATTCCTGATCAGTCGTTTTGGTGACGTCTCGCTGATCAGTGCAATTGCCCTGATCTGGTGGGAATGGGGCACCCTTGATCTGAATGTCTTCCTGGAAAATTTTAACAGTCCTGGAACTTCATTCCTGGCTCCTGAGGCGGTGGCAATCCTGGTCGTCACCGCGGCGCTGACCAAGTCGGCCCAGTTCCCCTTCCATAGCTGGCTGCCGGAGACGATGGAAGCGCCCACGCCGGTATCGGCGCTGATGCACGCCGGGATCATCAATGCGGGTGGGGTGCTACTCCTGCACTTTGCCCAACTGCTTGTCACCGTGCCGATCGCTCTGTTGATGCTGACGCTGGCAGGCACGATCACGGCGGTACTGGGGATGCTGGCGATGTGGGCTCAGACCAATGTCAAGCGCACGCTGGCCTGGTCAACCGTGAGCCAGATGGGCTTTATGATGATCCAGTTTGGTCTGGCGGCATTCCCGGCGGCAATCCTGCATCTGGTGGGCCACGGCTGCTACAAGGCCTGGTCCTTCCTGCGCACGGGTGATCTGCCCAAGCAGGCACCGGCCACGCCGGTTCCGCCCGCCCGCGCGATGCTGATCGGTCTGTTCGGTACGGTTCTGGCCGTTCCGGCGCTCTTCCTGTCCGCCGCGATTACCGGATTTGATCCCTTCCACTCGCCGGGTGAGCTGGCGCTCTCGACAATTGTCGCGCTCTCCATCGGCCAGATCTGGATTGCTTTTTTCCGCACGCCGGGTGATCTGAGCCGCACCCTGACGCGCAGCCTGACGGCCATTTTGACGACGTTCGTCTTTGGCCTGCTGGTCTTTGAACTGTATCACCTTGCCACTATCTTCTTTGCGCCAACGCTGGGTGGTATCGAGGTTGCGACGGGGCCGCTGGCCTGGATTGCGGCGGTGCTGCCGGTGATCGCCTTTATCAGCCTGGCAACGATCTATGTGCTGCTGCCGGCGATTGGTCGCACAGCGTTCGGACGGGCCTTCTATGTCCACGCCCTGCATGGGTTCTACTTTGGCGCAATTGCTGACCGGCTGGTGGAGCGGATCTGGAATAGTTTTGCCGTAGAGGGGGGAGTTGAGCATGCTTAAGACGACGACGACGACGACACGCTACCCGGAGTACACGACGGAAGAACTGGACATACTGCGCGATGAAGTGGCTCAACTCTGTCGTCGTATTCCGCCCCTGTGGGATCTGACCGATTATGTCGCCGTTAATCCGTTCCTGGGCTTTGCCGGGCAGCCCATGGCCGAGGCCGCCCGGGTGATTACCGATGGTTTGAACGCCCGGGTTTTGCCGGAACTGGACTTCTACCGCACCCGCTGGAAGGAGGGCGCTTTTGGTAAAGCTGAACTGGAGCGTGTGGCTCGCCGCGCCGGTCAGGAGCCGGAGGCGCTCGAGGCCATCCTGAAGGGCGATGCGCCGATGCCCCTTCGCCCGGCGAATGAGATCTTTACCTTTGCCGAGCGGTACGACCGGGAGTATAAGACTAACTGGAATGACAAAGTCGTGCGCCATGTGACGCTCTGGTGTGCGGTGCATGTGTACGAAGGTGCGGCTCCCTGGGGCCAGACCGAGTCATCACTGCCGCTGTACGCCTCCTGGCGCGAGGCGGCGCAGGTGGACCGCTCGCTTGAAATCGCGGGGCTGAAGGGCTGGCGCAAGTGGGTGAAGAACCTGCCCGATCAGCCGGAGATGGCGATTGCCGCGATGCTGGAGCAACTGGAGGTGCCCATCGCCCAGCGTGAGGCATATCTCTATCGCCTGTTCAACGGCGTGTTTGGCTGGGCCTCCTACCTGCGGCGCGAGGCATGGCAGGCCGGCGACACGGATGTCGGTCAGGTGGCCGAGTTGCTGGCAATCCGGATCTGCACTGATGCCGCCGTCGCGCAACTGGCACGGCGTCCGGCCCACCCACCGGCCCACTCGGTGACCCATACCGCCATCGAGGATGAGATGGTACGGGTGCTCTTCCAGGAGGCGCTGGAGGATGGCTATGCCCGGCGGTTGCTGGGTGCCATCGCCCCGCCGCCCGCGCATGCCGCCAAGGAACGCCCGGCAGTGCAGGCCGTGTTCTGTATCGACGTGCGCTCGGAGCCGCTGCGCCGCAATCTTGAGGCCCAGTCGCCCGCAATCGAGACGCTCGGCTTCGCCGGTTTCTTCGGCATCACCCTGGATTGGCAGGTGAACGGCCAGAGCAGCGCGCGCTGCCCGGTGCTGCTCAAGCCCGGCGTTACCCTGAGCCCGCTGGAGACGAAGAAGGGGGAGGCCAATAAGGCGCTCAAGCAGGTGCAGACTTCGCCCACGGCGATGTTTACCTACGTGGAGACAATCGGCCTGGCCTACAGCCTGGGGTTGGCCGGCGACGCCCTGCGCTGGTTCCGCAACTCGCGGCTTGATGAGCGTACCGCGCCCTTCACGCTGGACAGCAACGGCAAGAGTGATGGGATCGACCTGGACACCCGCGTGACAATGGCCGTGACCATTCTGAAGAACATGGGCCTGCGCGACTCCATTGGCCGGATTGTGCTGCTGGCCGGGCATGAAGCCTGCAGCGAGAATAACTCGCATCTGGCCGGTCTGGACTGTGGTGCCTGCTGTGGGCACAGCGGGGCCATCAACGCCCGGGTTGCGGCGGCAGTGATGAATGACCCGGCGGTGCGGGAACGACTGCCCGAGCAGGGCTACCAGGTGCCGGAGGATACCCACTTCCTGCCGGGTGTCCACGACACCTCGCTGGACGAGGTAGTGCTCCTGGATACCGACAAGGTTCCCGTCGGCCATCGTGACGACATTGTGCAACTCAAGCGCTGGCTGGCCGATGCCGCCATCCTGACGCGCGCCGAGCGGGCCGAGACGCTGGGCCTGGAAGGTCGGCCCAGGAGCATCCTGGATGAGTTCATGCGCCGCCGTGCCTACGACTGGGCGGAAGTGCGGCCGGAGTGGGCGCTGGCCCGCAATGCGGCCTTTATCGCCGCGCGGCGCGAGCGTACCCGAGGCGTTGATCTCGACGGGCGTAGCTTCCTGCACGAGTATGATTGGCGGACCGATCCGGATAACTCCATTCTGACGCTGATCCTCTCGGCTCCGATGGTGGTGGCCTCCTGGATCAATCTGCAATACTTTGCCTCGACAGTGGATAATGAGGTGTTCGGGTGTGGCACCAAGACGCTGCACAATCGCGTCGGCTCGCTCGGCGTGGTGCTGGGCAATGGTGGCGATCTGCGCACCGGCCTGTCGATCCAGTCGGTGCATGACTCGAATGGGAACTGGTTCCACGAGCCGCTGCGCCTGCAGGTGGTGGTGGAAGCACCGCGCGATCGGATCGAAGGCGTTCTCAATGCCAACCCCGGTGTGAACGATCTGGTGGAGAATAGCTGGGTGCGGCTCTTCGCCCTCGATCCGGATAGCAACAATGTGGTGCGCCGGGTGCCGGGCCAGGGCTGGCAGGAAGCGTAGGCGCTCACGTTGTAGGATTTGATTTTGGGGAGAGGGACGCGCTACGGCGCGTCCCTTTTCCGTTTTTTGCGAAGGGACGCGATCTATCCCAAAAAGTCTACACTTGAGAGGAACGCCCGATCCGGCTGAAGCCGGGACTCCTGAAGATCGATATCTGGATTAAAAAACAACGTTCATAAGTCGGAATTCCTGAGGTTCATAGAATTTTTTCGGTAGGGATGCACTGCGACGTATCGAGCAAGCGCAGCACATGCTCTGCAAAATCGGCATAAACATCCCGCATTTTTGCCAACTCCAGCAGCGGGATGATCACCTGCCGCCCCTCCCACATCAGGAACCCGGCGGTGTTGTGCGCGGCACTCTCCGCCAGCACAGGCGCGAATTCGTGTAGTGCCGCCTCGGTCTGCCCCTGCCGCAGGTAGAGGTGCGCCAGCAGCAGATGGGCATTGCTATAGATCACCGTAAAGCGTAACCGATCCTGCGTTGCTGCCGCCGTGCGGAGCAGCGGCTCCGCCTCGGCATAGCGCTCCTCGGCCAGCAGGAGCAGCGACTGCAGCAGGGTACGTAGCAGTTGGCGCGTATCCTGTTGTGGCTTCGCGGTCAGCCGGGACAACTGCACAAACGTCTGGCGCACTGCATCCAGGTTATTGCGCATCCAGTGCATCCGGGCATACCAGTAGAGATTCCCGATTGCCAGATAGGCGGACGGACTGTCGGGATCTTGGGTGTTCAGGTCGCGCAGCAGGTAGGGTGCGTACTGCTCGGCAGTGGCATAATCGCCGCGAATAGTTGCGCAGAGCGGCACAATCGGCGCAATCGTCGCCACCGTCCAGAGCGGAATGCCCAGGCGCTCACCCAGTTCATAGGCCGGTTTACAGATGGCGAGCGTCCGGTCCCAATCGCCGCGCCAGAAATGCATAAATGCATTCAGTCGGAGCAGATCGGTCTGGTGGACGCTGTCCGGTGACTCCAGGTGCGGTTGCAGCAGGCGGATCAGCCGTTCGCAGCGCTCCAGGCCACCCGGCAGGGCAGTGAAAGCGCCGCGAAACATGCCGGTAATCGCAAATACTGCGCGCGGATCAGCCGTCTCCTCTGCCAGTTGCAGCGCGGCATCCAGGTCGGCCAGTGCCGGTTGCCAGTGCCCCCGATAGACCAGGCCGAAGGCTCGCGCTACCAGCAGATGCGCCCGGCGATGGGTGGGCAGCGGACATGCCAGGGCGCGTTCGGCCAGCCGGCCGGCCTGCTCCAGGTCATCCCAGGCTGTGGTTGGTGTCACCAGTTGCACCAGTGCCTCGCCCTGCCCCACCCGATCATTGTCGGCCTCGAAGCCTGCCAGCGCCTGCGCAAACAGCGCCTGCGCCTCCGCCAGCGCAAAGGTTTCCCACTTGCAGACGCCCAGGGCGTAGACCAGCCAGGGATGCGCATTGCGCACCGCCTCCGGTAGTGCCTCAATCCAGCCGCGTACCGTGGCGAACGCGCCGCTACGCAGCAGCGTCTGGCTCGTCTGTTCGATCCGTTCGGCAGCTTCTTCCCACCGCTCGGCCGTCAGGAAATAGGCAATAGCACGGGTCGGGTTAGTCTCCGCCTGTGCTGCCCGGTGATACAGGTTGCGTACCCAGTGCGGCGCTTCCTGCCACAACCGCTCATGCAGGAAATCGCGGAACAGGTCGTGATAGCGGTAGATCGCCCCTGCCTCCGGATCTTCCCGCAGCACCAGAAAGAGGTTCCGCCGGTAGAGGTCATCCAGCACCGCCGCTGCATCGCTCTGCCCCGTTACCGCCGCACAGACCGCCGGAGTCAGTTCCAGCAGGAACGCCGTCTCCAGCAGGAACATGCGCACAAAGGGATCTTGCCGCTCCAGTACCTCTTCCGCCAGGAAGTCAAACACCGTCCGCTCGGTGCCGGCCAGATGCGCCAGGAAGGTCGCGCGGTCGTGGGCGCGGGCGGTGTGCTCCAGGGAACTTGCCAGCAGCGCCAGCCCGGCGGCCCAGCCTTCGGTGCGGGCATGCAGCAGCGCCAGCAAATCGTCTGTCAGATCCATCCCCAGGGTGGCATTGAGGAATTGATCGGTCTCGTCCAGCGTGAAGCGCAACGCATCCAGCCGCAGGTCGGCCACCTGGCGGCGGGCGCGCAAGCGAGCCAGCGCCAACGGCGGATCGTGGCGAGTGGCAACCACCAGATGCAGCATCGGTGGGCAGTGATCGAGCAGGTACATCAGCGCGGCATTGCCGGCCGGGTTGCTGACGGTATGCAGATCATCCAGTACCAGCACCAGCGGCGACACCGCCTGCTGTGCCAGGTCGTTAATCAACGCGCCAATCACGCGGCGTGTTTCCGTTGCGGGATGCTCCAGATGTGCCAGGATCTGACCGGCAGTGCTGCTGTAGGCCGGATTGATCTGCTGGAGTGCCGCCAGCAGCGCCGGTAGAAAACGGGCCGGATCGTTGTCGTCCTCGTCCAGCCGCAACCAGGTCACAGGCAGCGTGGGATAGGCGGCGGTCAATGCCGCCAGCAGCGTTGTCTTGCCGGAGCCGGCCGGGGCCGAGAGCAGTGTTAGCGGGTGTGTCAGGACCGCGTTGTAGAGCAGGGTCAGCAGGCGCGGGCGCGGCACCAGATCATCACGCAGGCGGGGCGGCTGGAGTTTGGTTGCTACCAGCCAGGTGTTCGCCGACAATGGAGCAGTTGACGGGGCGGGAGCCGTATGTACCGGCGCGGGTGCGACCTCGGCGGCGCGGATCGCTTCGTAGAGTTGCGTGGTCGCCGGTGCCGGATCGATCCCCAGTTCATCGGTCAGGATGCGGCGGCAGGTGGCATACTGCGCCAGCGCCGCACTGCGCTGCCCGCTCTGGGCCAGCGACTGCATCAGGTGGCGGTGGGCCTCCTCACGCCAGGGCTCCAACTCCAACTGGCGCACCAGGAAGGCCCGCGCCTGCTCGTCATCGCCGCGCTGCTCGTACAGGCGCGCCAGGGTTGCGAAGAGCTGTAGCGCCTGCTGGTGCAGCCGTTCGCGCAGCATGAGCGCCCATTCATCAAACGGGCTGTTATGCCCCAGGACAAAGTGCTGCAAAAATTCGCCCTGGTAGAGATCCGCTGCCTGCCGCAGGCGGGGCAGGCAGACCGGGCATGTCTCCAGTTCGGCATGGGTATGTGCCGCGCACTCTGCCGGCAGATGAGTAAAGCTGGTTACATCCAAATGGTAACTGCTCGCCGGGTTCAACTGCACTGCCGCGCGGCTGCTCTGCACAAACGGGATCGCCGCGGTGCGGTCTTGCAGGGCCTGGCGCAGATGCCAGAGCGCCTGACTCAGGTTGTGGCGCGCATCGCGGTCGGCGAGATCGGGCCAGAGGAGCCCGGCCAGCGTCTCGCGGCGGTGAGCGTGGTCGGCCTCAACTGCCAGGTAGACCAGCAGGGCACGCACCTTGTCCGTCGCAAAACTGGTGATGGGATGCTCATCGAGCGTTACCTGCAGGGTGCCAAAGGTAGTAATTGACAAATGGTTCACGGCACCGAATTCCTCGCGTCCCACGTGTACGCAGCCATGCAGCCCGCCGGGTAGCGGTGGTGCGTGCTGCTGCAGTGCGTCCGGTCCAGGGTGGGAACATCACCGGGAAAATTGTGCGTGTTCTCCAGTATAGCATATTCATACGAAGCAGCTTGTAATGCCCGAACATATGAATAAATCGAAAGATTCGGTCAGGTGAACGCGTCAATATCAAACGTATTCATCACATCCAGCTCGGCACTCTCAGAGACTGTCTGAAACGGGTTGGTCATGGGGCTACGGCCCCGGAGCGGGAGTCCCGGCTTCAGCCGGTGTGTGGCCGGAACCGGCTGAAGCCGGGACTCCTGGGGCGCTGTCCGGTGTCGCAGGGCCCCCAGTATGCCGTGTGACCGACGCGAATCATCTTTTCAGACAGTCTCTCACAAAACTCTCACATGATGAGCGGATGCATTGCCTGACCCGGCGTCTGGTTGTGAGAGTCTTGTG
>DAOTVB010000162.1:0-39180 GCA_034436755.1 Chloroflexaceae bacterium
TCAGGTTGGCGCGATGCGCGGATGGCCGCAGCGATGTCTGCGACACTCATCGTTCCATACAAACGTTCTTTTTCCGCAACCGAGTCACCAGCACCCATCGTAAACTGGTGAATAAACCGTGTCGTATTGACTATGCCCATTTCTTCGACTAAGAGCCGTAATGCTGTTTCATTCACGTCAATAAGTGGCGCGTTTGGCGTGAGCGTCATAGAATAACCTTTATACGCTGTTACCCTTCCCCGTACATCTCTGTCCTGTCGACCTCGGTGCCCTCATCGTGGAGCAATTGTACCACGCGTTGCTTCGCACCTGCTGGCGAACGCTCCGCGTCAGTCGCCGCCGCTGGCAGGTAGCGAGAGCGAGACGCGCCGCAGGCCCGAACGACCTGCCTACGTCGCACCCAGGTTGCGACCGCGCCGGCGGTGTCGGTAAGGTATAGATGACCTTCAACCAGAACGTGACCCCGGCGAAACACTGCATATAATTTGGAAGGGTGTGAATTGCACGCCAGACGCTCTCGCCTATGTTCGCGGCGTTTCGCGGCCTTCGTGGTCCAAACCTGTCACACACGCAAAGAAGCCGGCAACTTCACGCTGCCGGCCCCTGCCATCGCATCAATCTTCCCCTGGAGCAACCTACTGCGTAATCTGGTCGATCCGCGCCTGCACCCAGAAGCCGGGATCTTCCTCCTCATCGGGGGTCAGGAAGCCGGTGGCGATCAGGCTGTAGTTCCAACCCGACTCGAGCCGCAGCGGTGGCGTGGTGAAGACGACCTCGTTTGAACCGGCGGGCGTAATGTCGAAGGTGTAGCTACCCGCGTCAACATCCACATAGCTCGCCGCCTTGAAGGGCAGATTGCCGACCACGGCAATATCCGTACCGGCCAGCTTGACATCAACGGCGGGCGCATCCGGCACCGCGTGGAAGACCCGCACCCGGGCCTGGCCGGCCGGGGGAATGCCGGTGTTGTCTTCCAGGACCAGCGGCTCAATGCTCTCGACGGTATCCACGGCGGCAATGACATAGGCCTTGCCCCCCTCAACCGTAACCGGCGCGTCGATCACCGACGCATCCGGCCCGGCCCCCGTGGGTGCAACCTGGATGCGGTAGGTGCCCGGCGGGGCCGCCAACGCGCCACTCAGCGCAAAGAACGGCACTCCCTCCAGGATCGGCGTACCATCGACAAACACATCCACCGGCGGCGCATCCGGGGAGGCGTGCATAACCCGCACCAGGGCCGGATCTTCCTGGGCCGTAACTGCAAGTGGCAGCAGGGCCACCAGCGCAACCAGAACCCCCATCATCATCAGAATACGTCGCACAGAGTTCCTCCTTTAAACTTCGACTGGCGTATCCATAGACATCTACCAACGATTGGCAAGCCAACTGCATACCCCAAAAGCGGCGATTGTGCCATATTGTGCCTGCCCCGTGACGCTACACATTATATACGAAGTCTTATCTATCAATGGATGTATCAAAATGGGACAATCTGTCAGGGATTGGGGTTACGCGGTGTCGCCGCAGTAGTCGTAGGTCACGCTTCATGAACTTTGAGAAATAACCTGGATGTGAAATGACCGGGAGTCCCGGCTTGAGCCGGTAGAATGCCTACCGGGGGCGCGGCATCCTGCCGGAAACGCTTGATCCGGCTGATGAAGTTTGAACCATGAATCCGGACGTTGCTCCCGGAGTCCCGGCTTGAGCCGGTGAACGGCCGTCAACCGGCTGAAGCCGGGACTCCAAACGTTCGGGCCGTGCGGTGGTGCGTGCTATCCGGCCACACGCCATATCCGGACTATTTTTTCAACGTTCATAAGCCGGGACTCCTGAGCGGCGATATCCGGAGTAAACATTACAATGTTCATAAACCGGAACAATCTGTCAGGACAGGCGTTGCTCCGGCAGTTCCAGCACAAACCGTGCGCCCTGGGGAGCCTGCGCTTCAACCTGGACGCGTCCGCCGTGGGCGGTAATGATCTCGCGCACGATTGCCAGGCCCAGCCCCGCCCCGCGCTGCTCTCCATCCACGTCGGGATATCCCAGATCAGCCCCGCGCACCCCGCGCTCCCAGATGCGCTCGCGCAGCTCAGCAGGCACGCCGGGGCCGCTGTCGGCCACGCTTAGACGGACGGCGGATGCGCCAGTTGGGTCGGGCTGTACCGCTGTCACTGCAACGGTAACGGTGCCGCCTGCCGGGGTAAACCGCAGCGCATTATCCAGCAGGTTGAGCAGCGCCTGCTTGAGCCGGTCACGGTCGCCATACACCGGCGGCAGACTATCCGCGACCGCACAGGTTAACGTGATTCCGGCGCGGCGGGCGCGGCCCTGCTGCAGCGCGCAGATCTCGCGCGCCAGCATATCCAGATGGACCGGACGCCGCTCGGCGGGCAGCAACTGCCCGTCGGCGGGTGGATGCAGCAACTCTTCCACCAGGCGGGCCAGGCGGGCGGTTTCATCTTCGAGGGTGGTCAGGCCGGCCTGCTGCTCCGGCGGGGCGACATCCTGCAGATTCTCCAGCATCCCACGGATCGCCGTCAGCGGCGTGCGCAGATCATGTGAGACACTGCGAAAGAAGCGCGTCCGGGCCTGCTCCAGCGCTTTCAGCCGGGTGATGTCGCGCAACACCCAGACGGTCGCCGGCACCTGCGGCGGGATGGCCTGGACGACAGGCGCGCGGGTCGCCGGGTTGACCGGGCTGATCGTAATCAGCAGTTGCCGCGCCCCGAGCATTACCTCATGTTCCACCGGCAGATCGTTCGGTGGCGGCAGGTCCAGGGTCGCCAGGCGCGGCGCGATCCCCGCCGGTGAAGCGCACTCCAGCAGCGCCGCCGCCGCAGGATTGGCAAACAGCAGTTCGCCCGCTGCGTCCAGCGCAACCACGCCCTCGGAGATGGTGGTCAGCACCGCCGCCAGTCGGGTGCGCTCGCGCTCCGCCTCGGCAATGCGCGCCTGCAGTTGCCCGGCCATCTCTTCCAGGCTGCGGGCCAGCCGGTGAATCTCATCGTTTGAGCGGGAGCGGCGCGTTTGACCGGGGGACGCGTCCGCTAGCGGGGCAAGGGGCGGCGGGTGCGCCGGACTGCCGGCGGCCAGTTCCCCGGCGTGGTGCGTCAGTTGCGAGATCGGGCGGGCAATCGAGCGCGCCACCAGCAGGCTAACCAGGGTCATCACCAGCGCCGCCAGCAGTGCCGCCTGCCCCACCATTGCGCGGAGTGCCCGCTGTAACTGCGCTTCCTCGCTGGTCGGGTGGGACAGCTCCACCACCCCCAGCAGCGCCCCGTCACGCACAATCGGGTACGCAACATAGCGCCGGTCGGCTACCTGGGAAATCGGCAACGGCAGCGGATTCTCGACCAGTTCCAGCACGGCGCGACTGGGGAAGGGGCCCAGCCCGCGCTGTCCGCTGAGCAGCGTTCCGGCCGGGGAGAAGATCCGCACTGTCACATCACCCGGCACCACACCACTTGCGGCCAGGTCGGGGGCAAGCGACTGCAATCCGGTCGGCGTGCGCACCAACTCGGTGACAAAGTTAGCATAGACCTCGGCCTGCCCCGCCAGGGTGCGCTCCCGCTGCTGCGCGGTGTAGTGCCGGGCCAGCGCAATAAAGCCGCCCCCCAGCAGCAACAGTCCGCCGACCGTCACCAGCAGGTAGGTCAGTGTCAGACGCAGACGGAGTGACATAGCGTTGAGGAACAAGAACAGAGCAATCGAGAAATCGGTGGGTGAAGCATCATCATACCCCGGCCTGATACACCGCCCCAAACCCGCCGCGCCCAATGATCCGCAGGACACGGTAGTTCCGGATCAGCGTACCGGGGTCATGCAGGTGCAGGGCAAAGCGCAGTGAGCGATGGCACTGTCCACACTGTGTGGCGGTATCGGGATTTTCGGCACCGCACCCCGTGCCGCTCCGTTGATCATGACAGATAAGCATTGTATGGTTCCTCATTCGGGGCCGATCCACGCGTCTATATTCTTGCTACAACTGCGTGCTACCGTGGAACCAGTATACCATATCAATTATATCTGTCCGGGCGAATAATGCACTACAGAGATGCAGAAGGCATAGGGGAAGTTCCCTGAAGGTCCGGCTTGACCAACTTTGAGGCATCGTTCAAATGTACTTGACAGGAGTTACGCGGTTCCCCGTGAACGGAGCTTTGCGCCTCCGGCAGGGCGGAAGATTCTATTCTTTTTCACAAAATTTTTCACAAAGTGAAAAATTTTGTGAAAAAGATCCATGAAGTACCATGCTGCCGCAGGCGAAGACTGCCGTTGTGGGAGTACGTGTCCGATTTTTATGCCCACCGCGTAACTTGTGTATTTGATAGTTTGTCGCTGCACCGCTGCGCGCACGCTCACCAGGGCGGTTGGGATAAACCTGGTGATCAGGCCACCGTACCGCTGGTTCAGAGCGGTCGGTATGAACCTGCCCGGGATGAGGTTTGCGTCAGGATGACTCACATGCTATAATCACCTGCTGTCAATAACAATTGATTGTTAAGTATTTCTTTCTGCTTCACCGCACTGTACGGCAGCGCGCCGCCGGAAATCGCCTGTTCAAGGCGCTACAGTTCGACGAGTGGAGCAATACCAGAGGAGGATCGAGTGCGCGAACGTCGGCGTGATTATGAAATGGTGTTTATTATTAGTCCGTTGCATTCGGGGGAAGAGGACGTTACCAGCATTCTCGAACGGTTGCAGCAGACGATTGAGACCGAGGGCGGTACGATTACAGCGGTAGACCAGAGTACACCCTGGGGGCGGCGCAAGCTGGCCTATCCTATTCGCGCGTATGCCGGCGGTGAAGGTAGCCGCCGCAGCTTTACGGAAGGGTTTTATGTGCTGCTGCACTTTAGCCTGTTTGCCTCACGTATTGGTGAGGTTGAGCGTGCATTGAAGCTGACCGATGGGATCTTGCGTTACCTGATCACGGTGGTTGACCGCAAAGAGAAGGGGCCGGGTACACCCGAGGAGGAAACCGAAGCGGAAGAGGAGTTGGAGCCGGTGCCCGCCGGTGGCGCTGAAGATGAGTATGATGAGTATGGCGACGAAGACGAAGAAGACATATACGCGGATGAAGAGGAGTAGCGGCAGCGTGCGTATGCCCGCGTAGCGTGTCGCGCATGGTGGTCCAGTTGATGCGCTGGATGGACGATTCGATATGTGTGGAATGTACGTTGTCATGGGTATAGTGATGATGATGATGGTATGCGTTAACCAGGGAGTATACGATGGCTAAGGATTTGAATAAGGTGATGATCATTGGTCGCCTGGGGACTGAGCCTGAGATGCGCTATACGCCAAGTGGAAGTCCGGTAACGACTTTTCGGGTCGCTTCCAGCCGTCAGTGGAAAGATAGCAGTGGTGAGCCGCGCGAGGATACCGAGTGGTTCAGTGTTGTCACCTGGAATAAACTGGCTGAAATTTGTAATCAGTATCTCTCCAAGGGTGCGCGGGTCTATCTCGAGGGGCGGCTGCAAACTCGCTCCTGGGAGGATCATCAGAGTGGGCATATGCGCTATAAAACTGAGGTCGTCGCCAGTGATATGATTATTCTTGAGAGCCGCACAGCCCGCGAGAGCGCGTCCAGTAGCAGCAGCAACTATGACTCATCGTCGCGTGATCGTGATACTCCTCGCTCATCATCATCATCGTCATCATCATCGTCATCGTCATATCGTAATTACGACCCTCCCCCCGATATCGGAGATGAAGATATCCCCTTTTAAGCCGATACCAGGAGCGCTCATTCTGGGTGGAGGAGCGGCGCATGCTGCCGGCAGGTATGCGCGCCGCCCCTTCACTCAGGGTATGCGCCACACTTTACCCATGCCGACTGCATGGGTGAACGATGTTTCGGTTGAACGACCTTTCCAGCGGTCAGTTGGGCAGTATCAGGCGTCGGCACACAGGCTGATGGTTGGACTGGTTGCACCTGACCGTATTTTTGTTGGAGCTATCTTGTAGGGGCGGCGCATGCGTTTCCGTACCGTCGGGAGCGTACGCATGCTGTCGAATTGTATATCACAGGACACCCAATGTCTGATGCATCAAAGAACCCCCAGAAGAAGGGAAAAGGCGCACAGGCCGCAGGCGGCAAGAATCAGCCGATTGCCCGACGACCTTCACAGCGTACGCTCTCGAAGAAGCGGCGCGAAGAACGCCGGCAGCGGTTGGTTATGACCGTCGTCGGCGTGGCGGTTGGTCTGGCAGTGCTGGCCCTGATTATCGGGGTTTCCTACGAGCAACTCTGGACACCCAGCCGGCCGGTGGCCCGCGTCGGCAGTACCACGCTGACACGCCAGGAATATTGGCAGGAGCGGCGCTACGCTCTGGCGCAGGAAGTTGCCCAGAATGTGCAGTTGCAGGTACTGTTTGGCGATAACCCCCAGTTTGGTGGGCAACTGTCCGAGCGGAATCCCGCGGTTAATCTGCAGGCGGGCACGATCCGCGACACAGATATTAATGAGCAGACCGTTAATGACTGGATCGACGAACAGGTTATCCAGAGCGGTGCGGCCGAAATGGGGATCGAAGTCAGCACGACCGATGTGAATCAGCAAATCGTGCAGGAACTGGGGCCAATATTTCTGCCGGAACCGGCTGCCCCCGTCACCGCAACCGCGACGGTGACCGGGACCGCCGAGGTTACGGGTACGGTTGCGAGCGACACAACCGCAGAGGTAGCGGCGGACGAAGACGAGACGCCTGAGGCGACGGAGACAGCCACCGCGACGGAAACGGCCACTGCCACTGTCACCCCTTCCGCGACGGTGACGCCGGGTGGCCCAACCCTGACGCCAACCATCACCGACACGCCCGCGCCGACCGACACGCCGCGCCCGACACCGGAGCCGGATGTCGCCAACGAGCAGGCACCCGAGGTCATCGACGCGCTCTACAGCCGCTTTGAAACCGAAATCCAACTGCTTGAGCAGGAGGTCAACCTGAGCCGGGCAGATTTTGTGGCGGGGTTGGAAGAGCAGTATCGCCAGCAACTCTTGGTTGAGCGGGTGCAGGCTGAACTGCTGTCCGCCGACAGCTTTACCCCCACCGACGAGCGCCGGCGAGTGCGCGCCCGCCAGATCTTGCTGGCGGTGGATGCCCCCGAAGATGCCACCGAGGAGGAGATCGATCTGCTCTATGCCGAGCGGCGGGACGAGGCCGCAGAGATTGTTGAGCAGTTGCGCGAGGGAGCCGATTTTGCCGAACTGGCGGACGAGGTATCCGATGATCCCGGTTCGCGTGAAGCCGGTGGCGACCTGGGCTTCTTCGATGCGGAGGGCGTTACCGAGAGTGGGGCGGTCTACCTTCCGGAACTAGTCGAGACTGCCTTTGATCTCGAAGAAGGCGCGATCAGTGAGCCAATCCGTACCCAGTTTGGCTGGCATATCGTTGAGGTAACCGAGGTTGAAATTCCCGACGAGGAGCAGCAACTGAGTGACGAACGGGCCGAGGCGTTTGAAACCTGGCTGGAAGAGCAGCGCGCGGATCTGACCATCGAGCGCTTCCCCGCGCCCACACCCACGGCTGAGGCAACGGCAATGCCAACACCGGAGCCGGAGTATCTGCCGGGACCGCCGACAATGGTACCGACACCCACGCTGGAGCCGACGCCGGAGATCATCGAGGATACGGACGACGGTTTTGGGCCGACGCTGCCGACGGAAACGCCGCCGGCAGACGAAGACGAGGACGCGGCCACGCCGCCGGCAGAGGCGGACGAGGACGCGGCCACGCCGCCGGCAGAGGCGGACGAGGACGAGAACGAAGTCACACCGACAGCAACAACTGCGGCGGATGCCGAGGAGCCCACGCCCTGATGCGCCGCTGGAAACCAAAATTTGCGCTCGGCCTCTGGTTTGGTCTGCTGCTGCTGCTGGGGGCACTGGCGGGCGCGGGGTATGTCGGCTTCCGCTTTGCGCAGACGCTGACGCGCGCGCCAGACGAGTGGCCGGTCAACCTGAGTCTCTATGGAGATCTGCTGCTCCTGATTGGGCTGCTGCTCCTGGTGGGGCTGCTGGCCTACCGCGTCATCGGCGGGTTCACCCTCGTCTACGAGATGGACCGCAACGGCGTGTATGTGCGCTGGCTGGGCAACCGGGCCGTCATCCCGCTCTCGCAGATCGAGCGGGTGGATATCGGTGCGCCGGGGGCGCGTATGCCCTGGCGACCAGTGCAGGGGATTGGTTACTACTGGGGCCAGGGGCGCACCGCCGGTGGGCAGCAGATGCATCTCTTCTCCACCCGGTCGCCCAAAAAGGCTCTGCTGATCAAGACCTCCGGCGATGCCTATGCCATCTCGCCCCGGGAACAGGATGCCTTTGTGCAAGATCTGGAGCAGCGGCGGAAACTGGGCGTGGTCAAGCCGCTGACCTCCCGGATCGAAACCGGGCGAGTGTTCTCCTATGCCTTCTGGAATGATCCGCTGGTGCGCTGGACCCTACTGCTGGCCTTCGGGCTAAATCTGTTGCTGCTGGGCTGGCTGGCGGCGCAGTATCCCGACCTGGCGGCAACGATAGAGATGCGGTTTAACGCGGCGGGGCAGGTGGCCGAACTGCGCCCCCGGCATCAGGTGCTCTTTCTGCCCCTGGCGGCATTGCTGTTGAGCCTACTCAACACCGGGATCGGCATGACGCTCTATCGGCGTGAACCATCCGGCGCACGCCTGCTCACACTGGCCTCGGTGGTGATCCAGGTGTTGTTTGGGGTGGCGATTGCAGGGGTAGTTTTGTGACAGCGAGACCCGAATGACCGACACCTGGCACATCGTCAGTGGGGAATTGCGCACAACTGATTTCGCCTGATACTGTTGTTCGTGACAGTTGACACGGGGAAGTGCGCAAAGTATAATCTTAGGAATTCCTCAGCGAAGTAAAATATTGTGAGGCCGTTGGTCTCACGCGCTCCAATGTCGTAGCACAATGTTAAGCATAACGACATGTGCCACCCCGCATCTTGCGATGCCTGTACAGAGCCTGTACGCGGATATGGCAAACGTCTGCTCGCGCCGCAGTTGTGCTACCGTCTGCGGAGATAAGGAAGGGGGTGAGCGCAGCAGCGAGGGTAGATTCTTTCTGCGGTCTCTCCGCATAGGTTCTCGTGGTTTTACTGATACATGGAAGATCTGGATGATTTTCCAATAGAAGGAATATTATTCATGCGACCGCTCTATCGTAAAATAAACGCTTCCGTCGGGCTACTGGCCCTGATTGCGCTGGTGCTGGTTGCCTGTGGCGGTGGTTCCGGTGAAGTTGTGCGCGAAGTTGTCACCAGTGAGCCGGAAGTGATTGTCGTCACCGCTACTCCCGGCGAGGATGAAGATGAAGCCGAGCCAGTGACAGATGCAACCCCTGAGGGTGTCGCCGAGACGGCGTCTGGCTCATTTACCGAACCCCACCGGATGCTGGGCAATATTAATGTGCGCCGGGCGCTGGCCTACTGCACCAATCGCCCCGAGTTGATTCTGTCGGTCTATCCTTTCCTGGAGGAGGAAGCCCGCGCCGGCTTGCTGATGGATAGCTTTATTCCACAGGATCACTGGGCGCTGGCCGAGAATATTACCCGCTATCCCTTCGATCCGGAGCAGGGGAATGCACTGCTGGAGGAGGCCGGTTGGACGCTGCCCGAAGGTCAGGAGTTGGGCGAGGGCGCTATCCGTGCCAATGAAGATGGCGATATTCTCTCACTGAAATTTACCACAACTGATGCACAGTTCCGCCAGACCTGGGCCACCATTCTGGAGCAGCAACTGCTGGATAACTGCGGTATCCAGATTATTCGCACCCATGCCCCGGCTTCCTGGTGGTTTGGGGGTAACTCGGGGTTGCAGCGGCGCGACTTTGAACTGGGTGCCTATGCCTGGGTGGGCGAGCCTGATCCCAAGGGCGTTACGCTCTACGCCTGTAACCAGATCCCACTGCCGGAGAACAACTGGGAGGGGCAGAACTACATGGGCTGGTGTAATGAAACCGCCAGTCGGGCAATCATTGCCGCCAACAACACGCTTGACCGCGAAGAGCGGATCGAAGAGTATGCTACATTCCAGCAGGAATTCACCAGTGACATGATCAGCCTGCCGCTGTTCCAGCGGCTCGAGGCCCAGGCAATCAGCCCCAACCTGACCAACTTTATCTCCGACCCGACCGAGTATGCCACGGCCAGCGTCGGCGACTGGGTGCTGGAGGATGGCGGCGACAGCATTGTGATTGGCTTCTCGCAGGAGCCGACAACCCTGTTTGTGCCGGTCGAGTCGGCGGCTTCAGTGTCTCAGGCAGCCGACCTGACCAGCTTCCGCGCCTTTACCAAGTACAACTATGACTACCAGCCGGTAGCGCTGACGCAGTTGCCCACGCTGGACAATGGCGGCGCGCAACTGGAAGTAATCGATGTCACCGAGGGTGATATGGTCTGGACCGTCGATGCCGAGGCGGTAGAACTGGCTCCCGGTGTCGAGGTGGTCAACGCCGAGGGTGAAACCGTCACCTATGAAGAGGGCGACACCATCCAGATGAACAAACTCCAGGTGACGTTTGAGTATGTCGATGGGCTGACCTGGGAAGATGGCGAGCCAGTGAAGCAGGAGGACTTTGAACTGGCAGCGAAGATCCGCTGTGATCCGGCATCCGGGGTGGTTAGCCTGCAGGTCTGCGAATCGCGCGAGGGGATTGAGTTTGCCAGCGATACTGAGTACACCGTTACCTATCTGCCGGGTTCGCTTCCGCCGGAATATCTCATCTACACGGCAGCGCATAATGAGTTTGGCAACCAGGAAGCCTACCCCGCGCATCGGGTGATTGAGACGCCGGGCGAGTACCAGGGCATGACCCTGGCCGAGGTGCCGGCAGAGGCATGGGCGACCCTGCCCGAAGTGGCTGAGAATCCGCTGAGCAATGGTCCCTACCGACTGGTGGAGTGGCAGAAGGGTCAGCGAATGATTTTCGAGTCCAATCCGGAGTACTACGCCGGTGAAGTCGCCGTGCCCAATCTGATCATCCAGATCATCGGCGATACCAACCAGGCGGTGGCCCAGTTGCTGACGGGTGAGATCGATGTACTTGAGAAGTCTACGCTTGGGGCCGGCCCGGAAGTTGAGACAGTCCTCGAAGCCGCCGAGCAGGGCGAGATCCAGGCCTTCCTGGAGGCCAGTCCGACCTGGGAGCATATGGATATGAATCTCTTTGTTCCCTAGTTCCCAGATCATACTGGTTGCGGAGGGGCGGTTGAATACCGCCCCTTGCCATACCTTTCTAGAATAAAGTAACCCATGACGACCTTTTTGATACGCCGCCTCTTCCAGATGCTGATAGTCATTCTCCTGGCTGCGATTGCCTCGTATGCCCTGCTCTACCTGGCGCCGGGTGGTCCGCTGGTGGCGTTGCAGCAGCGGCAGCGCGGAGGTGCTCAGGGTGTTACCGAGGAAGACATTGCCCGCATCCGGGCACGCTTTGAACTGGATCTGCATCCGGCGGTGCGCTTTACCCGCTGGTTTGTGGGTCTGCCCCGTGGCCCCATTACCATCGGCGAACAGGCGTTGTTTGCCGATCTGCGCGTCGGCTGCACCCAGACCGGGCAGGTGCAATTGACCTATCCCGATGGACGTACCGAAATTGTTGAGGAGTGTATTGATCCACTCACGCTGGCCGAACTTGAAGGCCGCCGGGTTAGCCGGGGCGTACTGTTCGGCGATTTTGGTCTATCGCAGGTAATCTTACGTGACCGCCCGATCAGCCAGTTGATCTGGAGTCGCCTGCCCTACACCCTGGCGCTGATGGGCGTTTCCACCCTGCTGGCGATCCTGTTTGGCGTAATTATCGGGGTCTACTCGGCGGTGCGCCAGTATTCCCGCTTCGACTATTTTATGACCACACTGGCATTTATTGGTGCGTCACTTCCGACCTTCTTCTTCGGAATCATGTTGATCCTGGTGCTGGCGGTCTGGGCCAAGGATGCCGGTCTGCCCTACCTGCCTTCGGGCAATGCCACCGCCAACCGGGATTATGTAGTGCCGCTGCTGGGCACGGTAGAAGCTAGATCACCGCTCGATTTTCTGCTCCATTTTATTATGCCCTGCGCGGTGCTGACCTTTGTCAGTATTGCCCAGTGGAGTCGCTTCGTTCGCGCCAGTATGCTGGAAGTGCTGCGGCAGGATTATGTGCGAACTGCACGGGCCAAGGGTGTGCGTGAGCGCCTGGTAATTGCCAAGCATGCGCTGCGCAATGCGCTGATACCTTTCATTACGCTGCTGGCCGGGGTCTTGCCGACGCTCTTCGCCGGGGCCGCCGTCACCGAGGCCGTGTTTAACTGGCCGGGCCTGGGGCAACTGCTGCTGGATGCTTTGGAACGATTTGATTACATGGTCGCAATGGCCCTGCTCTATATCACGATTGTCTTGCAGTTGGTGGGGTATTTGATATCCGATATTTTGTATACAGTCGTCGATCCCCGTATCCGGCTGACGTAGGAGCGCGCTATGGCTACAACTTCGCCGGTTGCCACGGTTGATGAACTGCGCGATACGCACTCCGAGGGCCAGTGGGCGATTGTGCTGCGGCGCTTTCGGCGGCATCGCCTGGCAATGATCAGTCTGGTGGTGCTGCTCCTGATCCTGCTGGCCTCGTTTTTTGCGCCCTACCTGACGCCCTTCTCGCCACGCGAGAATGATATTACCAAGCGCTTTCTCACACCGCTGACGGCTGACCCGGATACGGGGCAACTGCATATTTTTGGCACCGATAACCTGGGACGCGATTATTTTACGCGGGTGTTGTATGCCGGGCGCGTCTCGCTAACCGTGGCGTTGACCACCTCAACTATTGCGGTGCTGATCGGGATCTTCCTGGGGCTGCTGGCCGGCTACTTTGGCGGCTGGATCGATATTGCTATTACGCGGACGCTGGAGTTTATTTCGACCTTTCCCTTATTTATTGTCCTGCTGATTCTCTCGTCGATCTTGTTGCAAAATGAGAGTCTTATTCCCATCCCCGATTTTGCCGTCAGCATTACGGCGGCGTTAACTGCCGTGCCCGACACCGAAGCACGCAAGGTGACGCTGCTGGTGCTTGCGCTGGCGCTGTTGAACTGGACACCCACGGCCCGCCTGATGCGCGGAATGGTGCTATCGGTGCGCGAGCAGGTGTATATCGAGTCATCCCGGGCGCTGGGCGCATCCAACCCGCGTATTATTTGGAAGCATGTGTTCCCCAATGCCTACCCGCCAATCATTGTCGATTTTACCCTGTTGATCAATACCATCCTGGTACTGGAGTCTTCCCTGAGCTTCCTGGGGTTTGGTGTGCAAGATCCGACGCCGACCTGGGGCAATATGCTGGCTTTTGCCCAGAGCAATATGTTTAATGAGCCCTGGCTACCGCTGGTGCCGGGCCTGCCGCTGCTGCTGTGTGCGCTGGCGATTAACTTTATTGGTGATGGCATGCGCGATGCGCTTGATCCGCGCCTGAAGCTGTAGTAAGGACAAATGATGTCTATGGAGCAACCAGCAATGACCGAGAGAGCCGTCCGCTCCCCGCTGTCCAGTCAGGACGATGCCCGGATATTGCTGCGGGTGCGTGGGCTCAAGACCTATTTCGAGACGGAGGAAGGCGCGGTCCAGGCGGTTGATGGCGTTGATCTGACCTTGCGGCGGGGCGAGACGTTGGGAATTGTGGGCGAGAGCGGCAGCGGCAAGAGTGTCACCTCGCTTTCGATTATGCGGCTGATCCAGTCACCCGGCAAAATCGTCGCGGGTGAGATCCTCTTTGACGGCAACGATCTGTTCCAGGTAAACGAAGATCAGATGCGCGCAATCCGGGGCAACCGGATCTCGATGATCTTCCAGCAGCCGACCACCAGCCTCAATCCGGTGTTTCGCGTGGGCGACCAGATTATTGAGGCGCTGCAGATCCACCAGGGATTGACGGTTGAGGAGGCCCGGCAGCGCTGCATCGAACTGCTGGGCATGGTCGGTTTGCCCGATCCGGCACGGCGGTTGCGCCAGTATCCCCACGAGCTATCCGGCGGGCAGTGCCAGCGGGTGATGATTGCTATGGCGCTGGCCTGCAACCCCGAGTTGCTGATCGCCGACGAGCCAACCACCGCGCTGGATGTGACCATCCAGGCGCAGATCCTCGATCTGATGAAAGATCTGCGGGAGAAGATCGATACCGCAATCATCCTGATTACGCACGATATGGGCGTGGTGGCCGAGATGGCCGACACGGTCGCGGTAATGTATGCCGGGCAGATTGTCGAGTATGCCGATGTGCGCAGCCTCTTCACCGATCCCAAGCATCCCTACACCCAGGGATTGCTGGCCTCAGTGCCGGTGCTGGGGCAGACCCGCGAGGAACTGGCGGTGATCCCCGGTACGGTGCCCGGCCTGATTAACCCGCCGCAGGGTTGTCGGTTTGCCAACCGCTGCGCGCATCGCTTTGAGCGCTGCGACGAGCCGATTGAGTTGTTGGAAAAGGAAGATAAGCGGCAGGTGCGCTGCTGGCTGTATAAGTAGTTTTGAATTTTGAGTTTTGAGTTTTCAGTTTGAAGCCCAATATCTTACATTACACGGGTATATTCCGGTGGGAAGGTATGGACCGCGAACATCACGAAAGATACTGCCCGTTTCGTGTCTTTCGTCCGTTTCACCTCCTTCGTGGTCCAAAACCCCACCGCTGCATAACACAGAAATGAACGTATATGAGTGAGGCACTACTTGAGGTCAACAATCTGGTCAAGCACTTCCCGATCAAGGGTGGCCTGATGCGCCGCACAGTCGCCAATGTTCGCGCCGTTGATGGCGTAAGTTTTGCCCTGCAAAAGGGTGAGACGCTGGGCCTGGTAGGGGAGAGCGGCTGCGGCAAAACGACCACCGGGCGGGTGATTCTGCGGCTCGAGGAGGCGACCGGCGGGGAAGTCCTGTTTGAGGGCAGCGATGTGCTGAATGTCTCGCGGCGGCGCTTGAAGGGGCTGCGCCGGGATATGCAGATTATCTTTCAAGATCCCTATGCTTCCCTCGACCCCCGGATCACGGTCGGGGAGAGTATCGCCGAGGGATTGGTGATTCATGGCATTGGGACGGCGCAGGAGCGGCGTGATCGCGTCCGCGAGGTGCTGGGGCGGGTCGGACTGCACCCGACGCATGTGCAGCGCTTTCCACATGAGTTCTCCGGTGGGCAGCGGCAGCGCATCGGGATTGCCCGCGCCCTGGTGATGGAGCCCAAGTTGATCATCTGTGACGAGCCGGTATCGGCACTGGATGTGAGTGTGCAGTCGCAGGTGCTGAATCTGCTGCGCAACCTCCAGCAGGAGTTTGGCCTGACCTACCTCTTCATTGCCCACGACCTGAGTGTGGTTGAGCATATCAGCCGCCGCGTCGGGGTGATGTACCTGGGCAAGATTGTCGAACTGACCGAGCGCGCCGAACTCTTCCGCCGCCCGATGCATCCCTACACCAAAGCGCTGATCTCGGCCATTCCCATTCCCGACCCAACGGTGCGCCGCGAGCGGATCATTCTCAAGGGCGATGTGCCCAGCCCGATCAATCCGCCGTCCGGCTGCCGCTTTCACCCGCGCTGCTGGATGGCGCGCGAGATCTGCCGGGAGGTTGAACCGGCCTTCGAGAAGAAAGCCTCCGGCCACTGGTCGGCCTGTCACTTTGCGGATGAAGTGTCGGGGTAAGGTTACAACTTGCCCTCGCTGACTTCCGCAAAGTATGATATAAATGTAAGACACGTAAGATATCAACAATCTTGTATGGCAGTCACACAAGGAGGACGGGAAGATGCTGCGAAAGCGACTAGCGCTACTTGTTGGCCTGATCACAATCCTGACCTTGATCCTGGCAGCTTGCAGCCCGGCTGCCCCCGAGGAAGCTGCGGAGCCGACAGCACCGGAGGCCGCAGCTACAGAAACCGGCGATGAAGAGGCCGCAGAGCCGACCAGTGAAGCGGCGGCAGAAGAGCCCACCAGTGAAGCGGCGGCAGAAGAACCGACCAGCGAAGAGGCTGCCGCAGAGCCGGATACGGCCCCAACCACCACAGATATCCCCTATCAACTGGGCATTTTTGAAGATCTGACGGCCATTAACTACTGGGACTACCTGGGCCCCAGCACCTCAACCTGGGATGGGTATGTGCTTGGTCCACAGGCGATAAGCATGATGGGCCTAGCGGATAAGACCTTTGCCCTGGTCCCACTCGCCGCCGCTGAACTGCCGGAGCGCCCGCTGGAGCAGGAAGGCGAGTTTTATGTGAGCGAAGTGCCGCTGAAGGAGGGGATTACCTGGAGTGACGGCACGCCGGTAACGGCCAATGATGTCGCTTTTACCATTAATACCTCGCTGGAACTGCAACTGACCGGCAACTGGGCTTCCTTTATCGATTCCGAATTTGTGGACCGCGTTGAAGCGGTTGATGACTACACCGTCAAATACTACTACACCGAGAACCCCGGTCTGGCAGTGCATGAGTATGGCACGCTCACGGCTCCGATTATGTCGGAGGCCTACTGGGGGTCGATTGTTGAGCAGGCGCGCGAGTCGGTTGGCGAACTGGAGCCCCCCGCCGAGGATGCCTCTGAAGAAGAGTTGCTGACATACCAGGAGGCGCTTAACGAAGCGCTGAATGTGCTCTACAGCCACGATCCGGAGGGCGAGCCCAAGGCCGGTGCATTTATGCTGAGCAACCGGGAAGCGGGCGCGTTTGCCGAGAGTGCCGCCAATCCGGAATACTTCCGCTCGGGGGCCGAGGTCAGCGTCTATGCCAATGGTGCCTACGAGGAAGTCAAGGAAGGTATGTATGAGGATGTGGTCGGTGAGCCGGTGAGCGAGGAGATTGTGAACTACACCGTGGGACCATATACTCCCGCAACTATTCACTCGATCTATAGCGATCAGAATGCCTCGCTGCTGGCGCTGCAGCAGGGCGAGATCGACCTTATGCTCAGCCCGAACGGCTTGCAGAAGGGGCTGCGTGCCCAGGTCGAAGCCCAGGACGATCTGCAGGTCATCGACAACCCCACCAACGGCTTCCGCTATCTCTCCTTCAACATGCGCCGCGCACCGATGGACGACAAAGCCTTCCGGCAGGCGGTCGCCGTGCTGATTGATAAGGAGTTTGTCACCCAGCAGATCTTGCAGGGTGTGGCCTACCCGATCTACAGCTTTGTGCCGGAGGGCAATGAGTTCTGGTATACTGACGATGTGCCCAAGTATGGCCTGAATGAGGACGGTACCTCCATGACCCGCGAGGAACGCCTGAATGAGGCGATCCGGCTGCTGGAAGAGGCGGACTACTCCTGGGAAGGTGACGAGAAGCCCACCTGGGATGCCGACAACCAGCAGGTCGTGTCCGGCGGCACCCTGGTCTTGCCGAGTGGCGAGACAATGACCGAACTGGAACTGCTCTCGCCCGGTCCCGGCTATGATCCACTGCGCTCAACCTATGCGATCTGGGTGGAGCAGTGGCTGAACGAGTTTGGTATCCCCATCCGGGCCAACCTGACCGGCTTTAACGTCATTCTGGACCGCACCGATCAGTTGGACTTCGATATGTTCATCCTGGGTTGGGGACTGTCCATCTTCCCCGACTATGTGCGCGACTTCTTCCACAGCGATCGCGCCGCACCGGGGGACTTCAACGCGGGGGGCTACACCAATCCCGAGTTTGACGAACTGGCAAACGGCATTAAGTCCTGCACCACCTTCGATGAGTGTAAGGAGATTGCCGACCAGATCCAGCAGACCCTGGCCGAGGAGTTGCCCTATGTGGTGCTCTTTGCCACCAGCATCACCGAGGTCTATTCCGATGAGCTTGACTTCCCGTACACCGAAACCCTGGACGGGTTGCAGAACCTGTACGGCTTCCCCTCAGCGGTGACGATGGAGTAGGCCCAGCGAACCTGGAGCGCAGCCGAGCTATTCACACCGGCTGCGCTCTTGTTTACAATAAAGAACAAAGAGGCAAAGAACAAAGAACAAACAAATGATGCCGCATACTCAAAGGAACGCCTGATCTGGCTTATGAAGGTTGAACTGTAATCCAGATATCAATCTTCAGGAGTCCCGGCTTCAACCGGATCAGGTTCTCCCCACAGTATGCCACTGCCGACGCAGGCATCCCACCGGCTAAAGCCGGGACTCCTGAGAGACCATATCTAGATTACATATTTAATACTGCTTTTTACTGTCAAAGTTTATACAAATAAAGTTCCTCGCTAAAGTTCTGTCTCCATGTTCCTGGTTCTCAGTTTTCAGTTCTCAGTTCTCAGTTCTCATCTAAACGGAGGTCCGCTCTTGGCACGTTACATTGCGCAACGCCTGTTGCAGATTATCCTGACATTCTTTCTCTTCCTGGCGCTCTCCTACATGCTGCTGGAGGCCATGCCGGGTGATTTTAGCCAGCTTTTTCTGCAAGATCCCAAGCTGACGCCGGCGCAGCGCGAGGCAATCGCGGCCAGCCTCGGCCTGGATCGCCCGCCGCATGAGCGCTTCTTTCGCTACATTGGCTCTTTCCTGCGCGGAGATCTGGGGGTTTCCTTTCAGTACTATCCCCGCCCGGTCGTTGATGTCATCCTCGAACGCGCCCCGCGCACACTGATGCTGTTTATCTCATCGACCGTTGTCTCATTTTATGTGGGATTTTTTGTCGGTAAGCTCCTGGCGTGGCGGCGCGGCCGGGTGCTGGAATATGTCACCACCGTGGGGGGGGTGACGCTCTACACCGTCTTTACGCCCTGGTTTGGCCTGCTGATGATCTGGCTGTTTGCCTTCACCCTGGACTGGTTCCCCATCGGCAAATTTATTACGCCAACGCTCTGGCGAGACGCTCCGGTTGAGGCAAATGTGGTCTTCAACCGGATGCTGCTAACCGCACTAGTCGTTTCGATTGTGCTGCTGACCTGGTTCATCCTGACCCGCCGGATCGACACGCGCCGGCGGCGGGTGGCACACTGGGGCGGAATGGGGCTGGGTCTGGTCGTTGTGGTAGGCATCTGGGGGGCATCGGGACTGGGACCGTATGCCCTGAATATTCTGCATCACCTGATGCTGCCGGTGCTGACGCTCACGCTGATCTCGTTTGCCGGCACCATGCTGCTGACGCGCAACAGCATGCTGGAGACGCTGCGCGAAGACTATATCACCACAGCCCGCGCCAAAGGACTG
The DNA here is from genome assembly GCA_034436755.1 of Chloroflexaceae bacterium. GTDB lineage: Bacteria > Chloroflexota > Chloroflexia > Chloroflexales > Chloroflexaceae > CAKZQX01. The sequence goes on from DAOTVB010000162.1 coordinate 19,160, forward strand.
CCCGAAAAAGTTATCCGTGACAAACATGCCGCGCGCAACGCCATGCTGCCCGTTGTCACCTCGCTGGTCTTTAGTCTGGCCTTCGCCCTGAGCGGTGGCGTCATCACCGAGGGGGTATTCTCCTGGCCGGGGATGGGCGAAGTGCTGCTCACTTCGGCGGTGGTACAGGACATCCCGATGATGATGGGGGCGCTGATATTTACCGCGATCTTTGCGCTGCTGGCGCACCTGGTGGTCGATATTCTCTATGCTTTTCTGGATCCACGTATCCGCTACGGTTAGGAGGAGTTTGTGGCAACTGAAGAACGCCGTAACCCGTTTGCCACCGCGCAACCTGCTGGTGATGGTACTACGCTTGACCCACAGGAGCGTGAACGTCTGCGCGCCCAACCGCTGTGGCGCGTACGCCTGCGACTACTGGCGGGTACCCTCTGGAATAACTGGAAGCTGTTTACCGAGAATAAGATCGGCTTGATCGGCCTGGCGATTATCCTCTTTTATGCGGGACTGGCGATTGCGCATCCGCTGCTGATAGGAACCGTCTGGGATCCGCTGATCTATGATCCGGTCATCGGGTTTGATCCGCTGGCCGCGCCGCACCCGTCGCCGCCCTCAGCACAGCACTGGCTCGGCACCGATCCGCTGGGGCGCGACGTGCTAAGCCAGTTGATGTTTAGCACCGCGTCGGAGTTTATCCTGGGGATGGTGGCAGCGCTGATTACCGTCACAATCGGCACATCAATCGGCGCGCTGGCGGCTTACTTCGGCGGCTGGATCGATACCTTTTTTATGCGCCTGGCCGACCTGGTGATTACGCTGCCCGCGATTGTGCTGCTGATTGTGCTGGGCGGACTGTTTACGCTCGATCTGCCGCTGCTGGCGCTGGTGATTGGTATTCTCTCCGGCTTTGGTGCAACCACGGTGATTATCAAGTCGCAGGCGTTGACGATCAAGGTGCGGACATATGTCGAGGCGGCGCGCGTCGCCGGGGGCAGTCACTGGCATATTATTCTGCGGCATATCATTCCCAACCTGTTACCACTGACTTTTCTCTACATGATGTTCACCGTCACGGATGCAATCTTTGCCGAGGCGATTCTCTCCTATTTTGGCCTGTTGAATATTCGCATGTCCTGGGGGTTAATGATCCATACCACTCAGTCGGCGGGATATCTGCTCAATTTCCAGACCTGGTGGCTGATTGTTCCGCCGGGGCTGTCGATTACCCTGCTCTGCGCGGCATTCTACCTGGTGGGGCGCGCCCTGGACGAGGTGGTCAACCCGCGCCTGCGCAAACGGTAGAGCGTGAAGTGTGCAGCGTGAAACGTGAAAATACGGACTACGAATTACGGACTACGGACTACGGACTACGGATTACAAACGAGAAATCAATGTCAGAAACAATTCTGCGGGTTGAAAACCTGACGATGCACTATACCACCCGCGCGGGAGTAGTCTCGGCGGTGGACGGGGTTAGCTTTACGCTGGACGAGGGCGAGTCGCTCGGGCTGGTGGGCGAGTCGGGCTGTGGCAAAACCTCGGTGGCAAACAGCCTGCTCAAGCTGCTGGCCGATAACGCCGTCATCAGGGGCGGGCAGATCCGCTTCAAGGGGACCGACTTTGTGCCCCTGAGCGAGCAAGAGATGCGGTTCTACCGCTGGCGCAACATCTCAATGGTATTCCAGGCGGCGATGAACTCGCTCAACCCGATCTATCGCGTGGGCGACCAGATTATCGAGGCCATGGAGACGCACCTGGGGCTCCACTCCCACGAGCAGGCCCGGCAGCGCGTGGCCGAGCTTTTCACCATGGTGGGGCTCGATCCCAAGTTGATGGACCAGTATCCGCACGAGTACAGCGGTGGGATGCGCCAGCGGGCCGTTATTGCGATGGCGCTCTCCTGCAACCCGGACCTGATCATCGCCGATGAGCCGACCACCGCGCTGGATGTGATTGTACAGGATGCGCTGCTGCGCCAGTTGAAGACGCTGCAGGAGATGATCGGGATGAGTATGATCTACATCTCGCACGATATCGCCGTGATTGCCGAGGTTAGTGACCGCATCGGAGTGATGTATGCGGGCAAGCTGGTTGAACTGGCAAGCGCCGATGAGATCTTTCATCACCCGGTGCATCCCTACACCGTCGCGCTAATGTCGGCCTTCCCCAGCGTCACCGGGCCCAAACGGGAGTTGCAGACCCTGGCCGGCGAACCGCCCAACCTGCTCTATCCGCCCTCCGGCTGCCGCTTTCACCCGCGCTGTCCCTTTGCCACCGAGATCTGCCGGCAGCAGGAGCCGGAATTTAAGGATCATGGCGGAGGGCACTATGCCGCCTGCTGGCATCCGCAGGAGGTGACAGCATGACGAGCAGTGAAGCGCTGGTGCGCGTAGAGGGGCTGCGCAAGCTCTTCCCGCTCAATGCCGGGTTTCTGCGCGCGCCCACCTCGTTTATTCACGCGGTGGATGGCCTGGACTTCGCAATTGCCCCCGGTGAGAGTCTGGGACTGGTGGGCGAGTCGGGATCGGGCAAAACCACCACCGGGAAGCTGCTGGTACGCCTGCTGGATATCACCGCCGGGCATGTATTTATGCAGTTCGATGGGCAGGCGCTCGATGTGGCGCGGCTCCAGCGGAGTGATATCAAGGCTTTTCGGCGCAAAGTCCAGATGATCTTTCAAGACCCGTACGAGTCGCTCAATCCCCGGCGCACAATTTTCGACACCATCGCCGAGCCGCTGCAGGTGCAGAATATCGGCAATGTGCTGGATCAGCAGGAACGCGTGGCCGAGTTGCTCAGCCTCGTTGGACTGTCGCCGCCCTCAACCTACATGTTCCGCTTTCCACACGAGCTATCCGGCGGGCAGCGGCAGCGCGTAGCCATTGCGCGTGCCCTGGTCATCGAACCGGCCTTCGTGATCGCCGACGAGCCGACTTCGATGCTGGATGTCTCCATCCGCACCAGCATTATGCAACTGATGCAAAACCTGGGCGAGCAACTGGGCGTGACCTACCTCTACATCACCCATGATCTGGCAGTCGCCCGCTACATGTCAACCCGATTAGCGGTAATGTACCTGGGCAAGATTGTCGAGATGGGCGCAACCGAAGAGGTGCTGCAACGCCCACAACATCCCTACACGAAGGCGCTCCTCTCAGCGGTGCCGATACCCGATCCGCGCTGGACGCGCACGCCGGTCGAGATCAAGGGCGGCATCAGCAAGCCGATTGACCCGGTGCCGCGCTGTCGCTTCTATGATCGCTGCCCGCTGGCGGCAAAGGTCTGCGAGGATAATGATCACCCGCCGCTGGAAGATAAAGGCAGCGGGCACTATGTGGCCTGTTACCGGGTGTAGCTGCCGCACTACATGACGCAACGCCGCACTCTAGACTGCACACTGGCACATGATCTGCAAGTATGATATGTTATGTTTAGCAATCAGCAGCAAGAGAAGGAGCGGGCCAATGTCTTCGATCCAGTGTAACAAGTGTGGCAACGAGACCCGGACGGCAAAGCTGCTTACACCAATGGGGGAAATAACCGTAAGCGGTCCGGCAGGCAGCAAGGCATTGCCGGTTTCGGCGCAGGTGTGTGTGGCATGCGGACACATTGACCTCTATGCACCGCAGAGTTTTGAACTGGCTGACCATCAACAGGAAGAACAGGCGGCCCCGCGTGGTCGCCTGGTGACAAACGACGAAGCTCCGCTCGGACTTCCCGATAGCTAAAACCGGCGCTGACCCGAAACTACCCCACAGCGGAAGGAGCAGCCCATGAGTGACGTAGTTGGACGCATTTTCCTGCATGGTCTGGAGAGTAGCGGGCATGGCTTCAAGGCAAAATTACTGCGCAGTATCTTTCCCGCTATGCTGACCCCGGACTTTCATGGTGCGCTAGAGGAGCGGATGGAACAACTGGCGCCGATCATGGCAGAGCGCCCGGCCTGGATTATCGTCGGGTCCAGCTTTGGCGGGCTGATGGGTGCGCTCTTTGCCTGCCGGCACCCGCAGCAGGTGCGTAAGCTGGTGCTGCTGGCTCCGGCACTGACGCGGCCCCAGTTTGCCGATGATCCGCCCGCCCCGGTTGCCGTCCCGGTTGTGGCCTACCATGGACGTGGGGATACGGTTATCCCACTGGAGCCAACCCGCGCACTGGCCGAGCGGGTCTTTTCCAACCTGACATTTCATGTGGTGGATGATAACCATATGCTGCGTGCAACCGTCCAGAGCATCGACTGGCAAACGCTGCTACGTGCCGCGTGATAAACAAAGCAATGGGCTTTTCGGCGACGTGAAACTGCCGAAAAGCCCATTGCTTTGGAGTGACCCTCATCTACTGCCGGCGACGCTCGTTTGCATCCTGCATCATGCGGTGCAGCAGCGTCTGATCATCGTCTTGCCGCTGCCTATCATCGCGGCGACGCGGCTTCTGCTGCTCTTCGCCGTTCTGCGGACGTTGTCCGGCCTCCTGACCTCCCCGGCGACGCGGCTTCTGCTGCTCTTCTTCGCTATTCTGCGGGTGCTCTTCGGCAGCCTGCTTCCCGCCGCGCGGGGGCATGTTTATCTCTTCACCATCATCACTGCTCTGCTGCTGGTGTGACGCCTCTTCTTTGCCGTTGGGCTGTTCCTGGCCGTTGCCGTTGGACTGTTGCGCATGCTCTTCCTCGCCTACATGCCCATTCTGCTGTCCCGGCTGGTCGTTTTCCCATACCAGACGCCGGCGCGGCAGGTAACGGCCACCTTCGAGATCGCGCACATACGCTGTTAGATCTTCGCGGAGCCGGCAGTGCAGATTCCAGGCGGCGGTCGGCTCTTTCGCGCTACAGAGCGCCCGCACCTCGAGTGTCTCATCGGTAAAGCCAGTAACCTGTACGCTTGGCTCGGTCTCCTCGTCCCATTTCTCCGCGTTGCGCAGGAGTTCGTCAAACTTCTGGCGGATCTGCTCGACATCAATCGTGTAATCTACGTAGAGATAGATCGGCTTGATCATATGCGAGCTGGTCTTCGACCAGTTCTCAACCGGATGCATCGTAAAATAGTTAAGCGGAACAATCACCCGGCGTTTATCCCAGGTCTGGATGGTCAGGTAGGTGTAGGTAATTGCCTCGATATAGCCCCACTGCCCCTCAAACAGCACATTATCGCCGATACGCACCGGCTGGGTGATCGCAATCTGTAGCCCGGCAATCACGTTCCCCAGCACATTGCGCGCCGCAAAGCCGACAATAATACCAATCACGCCGGCAGAAGCCAGCAGCGACACCCCGATCTGGCGTAGCGAACTGAACTGGCTCAAGATAATGCCACCGCCGATAAACAGCGCTATCAGGATCAGCACCCAGCGCGCGACGGCAATGTAGGTCAGCAGTTTGCGCTGCTCCGTCTCATCGTCGCTCCCCAGGCGCTGCGCATACCCGTGACCGATATAGTCGGAGAAGTAGATAATCACCCGCATCCCTAACCAGGTAACAGCGATGATGATAAGAACGGTGGTGATAATATTAAAGGTACTGGCAAACGGTCCGGTCAGCGTCAGCAGTGCCTGTGACAGGAGCGAGAAAACCAGCAGACCTGTAACCAGGGCAATCGGGTTGGCAATATCATCCGAGAGGCCGCGTAGCCAGCTACTCTCGGAATAGTCTAACTTCCGTCTGAGGACTTTTTTCGCAAACCAGCGCGCCCCAACGCCATAACCAACCAGGTTGCGCACCATCCAGCCCACGAGGAACCCCACCAGCAGCAACCCCAACAATACCAGCCATTCCCACAGCGGAACATTGCCGGGAAGTTCTACCTTGGCCCAGGCGGGCATAGTCCGATCCAGCACACCCGGCCCAAATTGCTGGTAGAGGGCCGGGACATTCTCGACCGTGTTGGCAGAAAAGACCCAGACCGGCTCGGCATCGCCCACCTTCACCCGCTGCAACCGGATCGCAATATCCCGCCCGTCAAGGCGCAGACTACCCAGCAGCAGACTACGCTGCGGACCAGTCGAGCCGCTACCCTGTCCAGGTGTCACCACACCCTGACCATCGGGGCGATCCGGAATAGTCGCCCAGTTGATCAATTGCTTCTGATTAAGAATGTAATCCAGTTGCTGCACCAGGACCGGGGCGCGCGCGGACTGATTCTGGGTGGGAAACATGTTCAGATTGAGGGCATGCGCCGCCGCCATAAAGTCGCCATTCTGGCTGTTAATCAAAAAATATTCCAGGGCAGCCTGCGGCGTCTGACGGTTGACCAGGCCCTCGGGCGCAGCGAGACCCGCATTCAACTCGTCCAGCACATAGTAGGCCTCGTTGTACATACTTGCCCCGTTACCAGTCGCGCCCTCCTCTTCCTGTTCCTGGCCTTCCGGGGAAGATGACTGCGCCTGGAGGGGGACAGGTGCAATAACGAGCGCAAGCAGTATGCCGGTAAGAACAGCGATACAAAGGAAGCGATAACGATTGAACAGCGACCCGGTTCTGCGCAGGGTACTGGTTTGTAGACGCATGAGCAACTCCATCACTATAATGAGCTACTCACCGTTCGCTTATTTCTGGAGGCGGTTCATGAAATTGCCCCACCAGCAGGTCAAACATGGTCACTTTTGCGACGTGTCACTCCACATGACGGCTCATGTTGTCGAAATGTTTTACACATCCCGGTATCGTGTAGGCCGTAGTGGGGAACATGTCCCAAAATCAGCCAGTTTTTCGTGTTCAAGTGGGGACAGAATTTCATTTAATGCTTTAAAAAATAAGCGAACGGGATGAGCTATTATTGAACTACTCGGAATTATCCGGTGATGGAGTTAGCAAGGATAGTGCCAACGATGAATTCGCAGGGGCGTAGGAGAGGGGGCCCGTAGAGACACCGGCAGGCGGGCGTAGGAGCGCAACAGCTTCCACCCCTCCGCCACCTGTAGCTCTACCCACCAGCGGGCAGAATAATCTCCCGCTTGTCGGCTTCCGGGTGTTGCCGGTAGAGGATTGCCACATTGCCGATCAACCGGACCAGCGTGCTATCCGACTGCGCAACCAGTTCGTCGGTGAGTTCATGCTTCTGATCCTGAAAATCAACAAATTTCACCTTGATCAGTTCGTGGGCCGCCAGCTCCTGGTTCACCTTGGCAATCACCAGATCACTCAAGCCCTGCCTGCCCACCTGGACTACGGGCTTGAGATTATGTGCCAGTTTGCGCAAATAGTTGCGCTGAGTCTGTGTTATTTCTTGCATATGTAATTACCCATGCTGCATCTGCTCCACCAGGGCGGGGAGCAGACCGATATGTTCCAGTGTAACATACCCCTGCTGCCGGGACTCCGCATCAGCGATGACTTCGTGCGACCAGGTGATATGGTACGGGATATGCACCGCCTGCCCACCGATGGCAACAACCGGCAAGATATCCGACTTGAGCGAGTTCCCGACCATCAAGAAGCGCTCCGGGGGAATGCCATATTTTGCCAGAATTGCGGCATAGGCCGCCTCGGTTTTCTCGCTAATGATTTCGATATGACGGAAATAGTCCGCCAGCCCGGACTGCGCAATCTTTGACTCCTGATCGAGCAGGTCGCCCTTGGTTATCAGCATCAACTGATACTGCTGGACCAGGGTGGTAACGACCTCCTGCACATGCTCAAGCAGTTGCACCGGCGTGCGCCGCATCTCTCTGGCAAAGTCAATGATCATCTGGATCTCGCTACCCTGAATGCGCCCCTCGGTCAACTCAATCGCCGTTTCGATCATCGAGAGCGTAAATCCTTTGATGCCATAGCCAAAATATTCAAGATTGCGCATCTCCGTGGCAAACAGGCGCTGATCGATCCACTCGGCACTGTGATAGGGCGACAGCAGGCGCTTAAATTTGTCCTGCGTCATCGAGAAGATCGTCTCGTTATGCCAGAGCGTATCGTCGGCATCAAGCCCAATTATGTCAAACATTGTCATACCAGTACCTTATTGCTAACTTACACGAGTTACGCGGTGTGTGTTCAAACCGGGCGTTTCTCCCGGTGAGCGGCAGAATCGCCGGCGGCAGCATGGTGCGTGATCGATCTTTTTCACGAAATTTTGGCTCGAAGAGCCAAAATTTCGTGAAAAAGATCTGGTTTGCTCCGCCCTGCCGGAGGCGAAATTTCCTTTCAGGTTTGTGACCGCGTAACTTGTGTAACTTACAGGAGTTACGCGGGCGGTTTATCAAACCGGGCGTTTCACCCGGTGAACGGCAGAATCGCCTGCGGCAGCATGGTACTCCTTTTACCTTTTTCATAAAAATTTTGCACATGGTGCAAAATTTTTATGAAAAAGAATGGAATCTTCCGCCCTGCCGGAGGCGAATCGGGCCGGTTGTCCAGGCAAATGCCTGATTTGAATACCCATCGCGTATGTCGTGTAACTTATACGACATACGCGGTGACAGTTTGGAGCACGAACCACACGACATGAGCGAACACCGCGAAACGACCAATGCTGACATGGATCCGGCGATCCCGCGTCTGTTTGGCTGCCTACCGTCTAACGCGTGTCACTCACTGTTCAAACGTCCACTGTAGCAGTTCCTCTGCTTCGTCACCAATGCCATAGGCCAGAAAGAGCGGCCGTTCGCCCTGGGGATAGGTTGGGACAGCCGTAAGCGGTTCCGCCTCAGCGCCAAATGCCTGCAGTGCGGCGTCACGCACCTCCGGGGACGTGCCGGCAGGCAACAGCAACAGCGCCTGATCACCAGTTGGAGCGGATAGTTGCGCCCCACGGACCGACTCGACCGGAATGTCGTTCGTCAGGTAGCGTAGTGCGTCGGTTTGCAGGGTCTTCTCCAGAATGAATACCTTCACCGACTGTAGCTCCGGATCATCCACGACAAACGAGGCGCGGGCCACCCGGGCCATCGCCGTCTCAGTGACATAAAACTCGCTGTAGACGGCCGGGTTCCGCGCCATCGCCCCAAAATAGAGCCAGACATTAAACACTAGACTACCCACCAGGAAAGGCAAGAGAAGAAAGGAGAGAGAAGAAAAAGAAAATCGCTGGTTTTCTGCCTTCTGTCTTCTGCCTTCTGCCTTCTGCCTCAGAGCCTCCAACCCAAAGCCCGCCAGCATACAGGCCGGAGCCAGCGTGCCGAGCGAGCGCATAGCGTGCGGCGCATCCCCACTGAAGAGCCCCGGCAGCAGATTAAGCACAGGTAACAACAGCAGCGCCGGCATCTCCGGGCGGCGCCGGCGCGCAATTGCCAGCCCCAGCCCCACCAGCAGCAGCATCCCGGCAATCGGATCGAGCATTGGTGCGCCGGGGGCATGATGGCGCCCATTGGGTTCACCCGTAACATGCCACATCAGCAGATATTTGCCGGCATTGCGTAGCAGCAGCCCCAGCGGAGCATGGATCTCCGTGTTGTTCGTGTCCAGAACCGAGACCCGCGCGACCCGCCGATTGTAGCCTTCCCAATCGCCGGCGATAAAGTTGAGCAGTGGTGCCAGCGTCAGCATCCCGATCAGCACCGCCACCACCAGCGCCGGAGCCGCACGCCGCCAGTTTGCATACGACGGCCCCAGGCGCACGACCGTCAGCACCGCCAGCGTGATCGGCCCCATCCGCCCGGTGTGGTAGGTGTAGGCCGCCAGCCCCGCGCAGAGCGCCGCGCCACCAAGCAGCAGGACCATCTTCACCCGCCTCCGCCCGGTTGCGGCGTTGGGCAGGGTGCCCGCTTCACCCGGCATACTGCTCGCCGGCAGCGCGCGCCACATCAGCCCTAACGCCGTCAGCATCAGCAGATGATCCAGGGTGGCCGGGAAGGCCCAGCGGCTCATGCTCAGGCTCCAGGAGGCCCAGGCGATCAGCGCCGCACTCAGCAGCGCCCCCCGCGCGCCGATCAGCGGTCGTGCCGCCCACCAGAGTGCCAGTGGCGTGAGTGCCCCGGCCAGCGCGCTGATCAGGCGGGCGCTCCAGACGTGTGGCCCAAACGTACCGACAATCGGTGCCATCAGGTAGAAGAGCAGCGCGGGCAGGTCAGCCCCACTGACCACATAGATCGGGCGAAATGTCGGTTCATTCCAGATACGCAGGGCCAGCGAAGCATGCCGCGCCTCATCCCGCCAGATACCCAGCGGCAGGCTGTCCAGGTGGTACAGGCGCAACCCGACCGCCAGCAGCGTAATACCAACCAGCGCGGCGGCCTCGACCCGCACCCCGACCCGCCGCGCGGATTGTTCGGGAGCAGCGTCCGTATCAACCAGTCCGGTCAGCGCCAGCAGTGTGCCGGTCAACAGCAGCGCCAGGCCCAACGCTGCATGCAGATCCAGCCGCAGTGCGACCACGGCAACCAGCATCAACGCCAGACCGCTCCAGGGCGCAAAAGGCACCCGTCCGCGCAAGCGGCGCAGACTCATCGGGGCCACAACCAGCCCCAGCAGCGGGGCGAATGGCCACCAGGGCCACCAGATCGTCGGCAGCAGGTAGCCCGCGGTCAGCGGGTAGGCGGCCGCCAGTCCCGCTACCCCTGCCAGCGCCACACCGGCAGCAAACGCAAGCGGCATGCCAACGCCGGTGCGCCAGAGTAGCAGCCAGACCAGCAGTGGCAGCGAGAGCAAAAAGAGCGTCCGCTGCAGCGGTGGCAGTCCACCCACAGCGCCCACCGGCCACGCCGACACACGACTGAGTGCAACCCCCAGATCCCGCGCATCATGGCTCCCCGGCCGAAAAAAACTGCTCTCAAGCAGCAGTGCCGTATCTCCTGCCGGTTGTGTTGGCACCAGCACCTGATAGGTGCGCCAGCCCGGATCGAGCGTAAACTCACCCAGACTGCGCGCGCCTACCGCCAGCGCCACGGTTGGCGGGGGCGCATCAGCGGGGCGGGGGGAAGTCAGGCGCAGATTGACGCGGGCCGGACGACCGTCAAACCCATAGAGAAATACCCCGGCAAGCGGCTGCGACCAGCGGTACTGCTCCCGATTATTCTGCTCAAGCTCATAAAACCGCACCAGTACCCGCTCATCATTAGCGCCGCCGACACTCAGGCGCAGGTAGGGATCAGCAAACTGCGCACCGATCAGCATCAGACTGAACGTGAGTAGCAGCAGCAACCCGGCCGCAAGCGGCGGCCGCGACAGCGCAAATGGGGCGGCCCGATGCAGCGTACCCTGGATTCTTTGCGATAACAAACCCGGTTGACTCACAGATGTAGCGACTCCTCGTGGGCGGGAGGGATGCAGCATACTGCGCCCCAAATAGTGACACGGTATCATACTCGAGATAGTGCCGTCATGCAACTGTCTGCCTCTGGCGACAAAGTCCTATCCGCAGGTGGGATGAAAAGGGGACTGCGGGAATGCACACAGATGTCAAAAAGTCGTTATACTGTGATATTGAAACCTCTCGGTTCACTGCTTTCGTGTGCCCTGGCATAAGAAAACATCGCTGAATGCCTGTCACTCACATCGTGCGGTTGCAAGGAAGAGAACATGTGGGATCTTATCTTTGAGAGCATCGAAGCCGGTGTGCTCGGGTTGATTATTGTCTATCTGCTCTGGATTGGTCGGCGCGAACAACTCTATACCCACAAGGGATGGACCGCCATCGTGCTGGGGTTTAGCCTGATTGGACTGGGCAGCATCGTCAGAATAGCCGATGAACTCCCCCTGATGCGCCAGTTGGGCATCTTTGAGGGAACCGCATACGAGGCACTGTTTGAGGAGGGTATCGGCGGCTTTCTGGGGTACATCCTGATTATCATCGGGTTTTGGCACTGGCTACCCGGTATCACCTGGTCACACCGGGCCCGGCAAGAACTGAAAAAAACAAATGATGACCTGGAAATGCTGGTTGCGACCCGCGCTGCCGAGTTGCTCCAGGCCAATCACCAGTTGCAGCAGGAAGTCGAGGAGCGGAAAGCTGCCGAGCAACAACTCTGCCTCTATCATCGCGCGATCCTGGCAACCAGCAGCGGTGTCCTGATTACCGATCCGAACCAGCCCGATAACCCGATCATCTCCTGCAATCCCGCATTTGAGCGCATCTCCGGCTATACCAGTGACGAAGTAGTGGGGCGAAACTGCCGGTTTTTACAGGGACCGGATACCGACTCGGAGGCCCGGCAACGCATTCGCCAGGCGATTGACAACGAACATGAGTGCCATGTGCTGGTCAAAAACTATCGCAAAGATGGCACGCTATTCTGGAATAAGCTGGTGATTGCGCCCGTGCGCGATGCCGGCGGTGGGTTAACCCACTTTATTGGCATTCAGACCGATATTACCGAGTGGAAGCAGGCCGAAACCGCGCTACGCAAGAGTGAGGAGTTGTATCGCACGCTTGCCCGCAGCCTGCCCGACTCCTCGGTTATCCTGTTTGACCAGGAGCTCTGCTGCATCATCGCCGAGGGTCCGGCACTGGCAACGGCCGGCTTCGCCAACCAACAGATTGAAGGCAAGATGCTCCGGGAAGTGTTACCGCGCCAGATCTATGAAGAGCTGATGCCCTACTACCGGGCTGCATTTGCCGGAGGTGCCACGATCTGTGAGAAGACATTTGAAAAAACCATTTACCTTATCCACACGTTGCCGGTAAAAAATGAGCATGACGAGATCTTCGGCGGTATGCTGCTGGTACAGGATATTACCGAGCACCGACGCGCGGAGCAGGCGCTGCGCGAGAGTGATAAACTGCTGCGCACCGTTATCGCCGGCGCGCCGATCTTTCTCTTCGCCCTGGACAACACGGGCGACTTTACGCTGCTCGAGGGTAAGGGGCTAGATCTGTTGCAACTCAAACCAGGCGATGCCGGGGGCCGCTCCGTCTTCGATATCTACCGTGATATGCCCGAAGTGCAGGCCTACAACCAGCGGGCACTGGCGGGTGAGACATTTACCGCCACGATCGCGGTCGCCGGGTTGATCTTTGAAACCCGTTACTCGCCCCTCCGCGACGAAGATGGTAACGTCTTTAGCGTCATTGGCGTGGCGACCGATATCACCGAGCGGGAGCAGACCCGCGAAGCGCTACGCCACCAGCGCGATTTTGCCCTCCAGATCATGAACACCATGGGCCAGGGGCTGATCGTGACAAATGTTCACTGCCAGTTTGAGTTTGTGAACCCGGCATGCGCGCAAATGCTGGGCGCTACCCCCGATGCACTGATTGGTCGCTCGTTTAGCGACTTCGTTGTGTCCGCCGACACCCCCATCCTGACCGATGCCTTTACCCGCCGTCTGGCGGGAGAAACCACCACCTACGAGATTCGCCTGCGCCGGTCCGATGGTCCGATGGTCTACGCACTGATCAATGGCGTGCCGCGCCGGCATGCTGACCAGATAATTGGCTCCATCGCGGTTATCTCCGATCTGACGCAGCATCGCCAGATGGAAGAAGATCTGGAGCAGGCCCGCAACCAGGCGCTCGAAGCCTCCCGGCTGAAGTCAGAATTTCTGGCGACCATGAGCCACGAGATTCGCACTCCCATCAACGCAATTATTGGCATGACCGAACTGCTCGTCGATACGCCGCTGGCCCCCAACCAGCATGAGTTTGCTACCATCGTCCATGAGTCCGGGCAGGCACTCCTGACTATCATCGACGATATCCTGGACTTCTCGAAGATCGAAGCCGGTAAGCTGGTTCTTGACCATGTGGATTTCTGCCCGGTTCACATTGTTGAAGGAACAGCGGATCTGCTGTCATCGAAGGCGTATGAGAAAGATATCGCTTTGATGACCTGGATTGCCCCGGATGTTCCCGACAATCTCCGGGGCGACCCCGGACGGCTGCGTCAGGTGTTGATCAATCTCGTCGGAAATGCGATTAAATTTACGAACCAGGGCGAAGTCGTAGTCCGTGTAACACTGGAAAGTGCCACAAACATGAATAATGTTGTCCTGCGTTTTGCCATTAGCGACACCGGCATTGGTCTGTCAAACGCAGCGCGCCATCGGTTATTCGAGCCGTTTACCCAGGAAGACGGCTCGACGACACGCCGGTATGGTGGTACCGGGTTGGGCCTGGCGATCTCCAAACATCTGGCCGAGTTGATGGGCGGCACAATCGGGTTCGAGAGTGTTTTGCACCAGGGATCAACCTTCTGGTTTACCGCGCGGTTTGAACACATTGCCGCGCCGAATCGGCTTGCCTTCCGGGAGCAGAACGATCTGCGCGGCGCGCGGGCGCTCCTGGTTATGAGCAACCGGACCAACCAGGAGATTCTTCAGGGCTATGCTACATTCCGTGGCATGCAGTGCGCCGGCACAACAATGGGAGCAACAGCACAGCACCTCCTGCAGACCGCCGTTGCGGAGGAACAGCCCTATGCGCTGGCAGTTGTCGATCTGACACTGCACGATATGGACGGATTTGAACTGGCGCAGATCATTCGGGATGATCCGCTGATTGCGAATACGCCACTGCTGTTGCTGACCCGGCTTGATCAGCGCGAGCAACGGCAACTGGCGGCGCAGGCCGGGTTTTCGGCCTATCTGACCATGCCGGTGAAGCGGGGGCCGTTTCTCGAAACGATGGTCGGGGTACTCACCGGCACCGCACAGATGTCGTCGGTAGATATCGGTAGCGAGGCGTTTGCGCTGCAGATAGACACCGGGCCTGACGTGCTGCACACGGCACGCACGGAGAAACTCATTCTCCTGGTTGAAGATAACCCGGCGAACCAGCGGTTGGCACTGCGGCAATTGGAGAAACTTGGATATACTGTCCACGCAGTGACAAATGGACGTGAGGCAGTGGAGGCGGTGCGCTGTGCTGCCGGCGTCTATGCGCTGGTCTTGATGGACTGCCAGACGCCGGAGATGGATGGCTACGCTGCCACCAGCGCTATTCGTGATATGGAGCAGACCAGCGGGCGGCATCTGCCGATTGTGGCAATGACCGCCAACGCCATGCAGGGCGACCGGGAGGCATGCCTGGCGGTGGGCATGGATGATTACATCAGCAAGCCGGTCAGTCTGCACTCTCTGCGTAGCGTGCTTGAGCGCTGGATCACCCGCACACCGGCAAACAACCTGGATCTACTCCTGCCTGGTACGTCGCGTGGTGCGTCCAACGGCTGTCTGCTTGACACGAGTGTGATCCAGAGTCTGCATGAGTTACAGGCGGCCGGAGAACCCAATTTCCTGAGCGATTTGATCAATATCTATTTTTCTGATGCGCCAATATTTATCAATAAGATGAAGACCGCGCTAACCCATGCGGACATGGTATCTCTCTGCGAGGCGGTGCATAGCTTTAAGGGAAGTAGCGCCAGCATCGGCGCAAGAACCGTAGCCATGCTCTGCCGGGAGTTGGAGTTGCTGGTGCGCTCCGGCAGTCTGGCGGGCGCGCAGGATCTCCTGCTGCGCATCGAAGCCGAGTATGAGCGGGTCAAACCGGAGCTGGAGGCCGAACGGAGCGGCAAGTAACGCTCAAGGAGCAACATCTCTTATGTCAATCGCTGATCTACGCCAGGAGTACAGCCGCCAGGGGCTGAACGAGGTCGAGGTTGATCCCAATCCGCTGGCGCTGTTTGGCACCTGGCTGGCCGAGGCAATCCGCGCACAGGTGTATGAGCCCAATGCAATGACGTTGGCAACCGTATCGGCGGAGGGCCGACCGGCGGCGCGGATGGTGCTGCTCAAGGGTTTTGACGCGGCGGGGTTTGTCTTCTACACCAACTACACCAGCCGCAAAGGGCAGGAACTGGCACAGACACCCTGGGCCGCGCTGGTCTTCTGGTGGGGCGAACTGGAACGCCAGGTGCGGATCGAAGGCCCGGTCACACCCGTACCGGCAGCGGAGTCAGATGCCTACTTCGCGAGCCGTCCCTGGGGCAGTCGTCTGGGAGCCCTAGCCTCCCCGCAGAGCCAGATTATCGACAGCCGCCGGCAGTTGGAGCAGCGGTTAGCAGAACTACAGGCAGAGTATGCGCAGCGCGACCCGCCCCGGCCGGCGCACTGGGGTGGGTATCGCCTGGCACCGCTCTCCATCGAGTTCTGGAAGGGCCGCCCCAACCGGCTGCATGACCGTCTGCGCTACCAGCGCCAGGACGACGGAAGCTGGCGGATTGACCGCCTGGCTCCCTGAATGCAGTCTTCCCAATAATTCATTGGCGTTTCCCCTGGTAACGGCCACCCGGTTTTAGCGCCAATACCTTTCACATAACACGCGTTACGCGGTCGGTTCCAAACCCGGCATGTGCCTGAATAAGCGGCCCGGCTCGCCTCCGGCAGGGCAGAAGATCCCATTCTTTTTCACAAAAATGTTGCACTGTGTGCAACATTTTTGTGAAAAAGATAAAAACGTACCATGCTGCCGCAGGCGATGACTGCGTTCCATCGGGTGAAACGCCTGGTTTGAACACTCACCGTATACGTGGTGTTATGTAGAAGGTAGCGTCTTAGCGCTGCAACAGCGGCAGGAACAGGGTCGATACGCGCTCGACCACGCGCAGGGTCACGGTGATGGTCTGGTTACTGTTCTCGATGTTGGGATCATCGGCGATAATCTGGATATCGGCATGATAGGTGCCCGGACTCATGCCGGTTGGCGTCATCATCAGCGTCAGCGGTTCGCCACTGGTACCGGCAAGCGGTTCGATGTCGAGCCAGGCGGCATTGGTTGACGCAGCATCGACATGCCAGGTGAATGCGGTCTCCCCGCTACTGGTGACGCTGAGGGGCACCGAGCGCGCCGGGAAAGTTGCCTCCGCCAGGTAGGTGATTGTCTGCGGGGATAACTCCATCATCGTTGGCTGGAACAGGTCGGCGAGGGTGCTGTCCGGCAGCCCGGCAAAGGCATAGCTGTACTGCGTCTGCTCCGCCTGGACCTCCTTATCCAGCCAGAGCGCCATGTCCGGATGATCCGGGTGGGTATAGCGTTCGACGGTTTCGGGATTGAAGTCGTAAAAGATCTCGTAGGTTTCTTGTAGCGTCTGGCCCTGGAAGAGCAGGCGCACCAGTTTCTGAAAGGCATCGCCATACCAGCTTGCATAATAGCCGGCCGCGCCAACGTCAAAGAAGGGATCAGAGTATTGCGTGACCCGGCGCTGCGCTTCGGCACTGCTGATCGGGCTGCTATCGCTGCTGGATGTCCCGGCGGTAAAACAGCCATACAGCATCACAATTGCGTTGGGGGCAAGCTGCAGATCCAGGTGCAGATCATCATTGGAGATAAAGCGGTCTTTGAGGGCAAAGCCCCCGACCGGCGGGGTCGCCGTAGTATCCCAGTAGACGCCATGCCCGCGATACAGCAGAAAGTGTGCGCCCTGAGCAGCACTGGTAATCTCTTCCCAGTCGTTGTTGGGGGTGTAGAATTTGTGAACCGTGACGCCGTTGGCCTGCAGCTCTGCCGCTGCCAGGTCCATGTTTTGCTTTTCCTGTGTAGTCCATGGGCCATCGTCCCCATCAATTGGCCCGACCAGTAACACGGCTTTGAATGGCGGTAGTTCCAGTTCGGTGGGGGTTGCGCTACGCATGCGTGCGTCGGTTTCCGAGACGGGTTCGTGGTGGCGTGGTGGCGTTTCTGGCGTTTGGGGCGTTGCGTTGGCCGCAACAGGAGTAGTGCCGTTCGTATATGCAGGAACTGCGCTAATGCTGTCCATACCAAGAAGTAATAGTACGCCGAGTAAGACGGTTACACCCAGGTGCTTCATTGCTCGCTCCTTTGAAGGGAAACGTTTGTTGCTTATGTCTACTTTAGCATGGTTAATCCGGGGTTTAAATAGGATGATCCGGCACTTTAACACTAGTACTGGTGGTTGATCCATGGCGCTTCCCCACGAAACAGCAGCGTCTGAGGTAGCCTGGCGCTGTCTGCCCTTTAGCACGGCTCCGGCAACTGTTCAACTGGCCTCCGCCGAGGCACTGCTGGCCGGATTGGACACGCAACAACGCCCGGTGATGCGCTGGTATACCGCCAATGCGCCGGCGCTGGTGTTGGGAACGGGTCAGCGGCCGGATGCGGCGGATCTGGCAGCCTGTACGCAGGCGGGAGTAACGCTGCATCGCCGTTCGAGTGGTGGTACGGCCGTGCTGCTTGCTCCTGGCTTCCTGATGCTCGATATTGCCCTGCCACGTACGCATCGCCTCCACCTGAGCGATGTTACTGAGTCCTACCGCTGGCTCGGTGCGGTCTGGGTGGCAACGTTGGGATTGCTCGGTCTGCCGGCGCGGCACATTCCCATCCCGGAAGCGCGGGCCGATCTGCAGGCGCTGGATCAGACAACGCGGCTGGCCTGCTTTGGCGGACGTTCGCCCTACGAAGTGCTGGTTGGGGCGCGCAAGCTGGTCGGGCTCTCACAGATACGCCGCCGGTATGGTGCGCTGCTCCAGGCCGGCATTTACCTCTCCTGGTCGCCCGGCGATCTGGCGCAGTTGCTGGCGCTACCGGCCGCTGCGCAGGCGCTACTCACCGAACAGTTAACGGCGCGGGTTGCCGGCCTGGAGGAGTTGCTGCCCGCCCCACCCGATCCGCCTACGATTATGGCAGCCTTTGCGCGCGCCCTGTATGAACTTGAGGGAGTTACCCTGGAGCGCGCATCCTGGAGCACGGCTGAGTTGGCAGCGCGAGAGCAGGCCCAGGCACGTTATGTGCCGATTACGCCGTAGCGCCGGCACAACTGCAACTATTGCCGATCCGCTTACGTCATACCGATAACAAAATGGCATGGTTATATTACACAGGAGGCAGCAACAATGTCTACCATCGTTGTGCAGGATCGCGGTCCCAATATTCTTCTGCGCGCAGTCTACTTTATTGTCGTTGGTATCTGGTTGAGCGGGATCTGGGCGACGGTTGCCTGGGTGTTGTGTATCACCATCATCGGGTTGCCGCCGGGGCTCTGGATGCTCAACCGGCTGCCACAGGTGACAACGCTCCAGCCGCAACGCAACGATCTGGTGATTACAGCCGGCGGCACAGCAACTCGCCAGAATGTTCCGCAGCGCTCCTTCCTTGTGCGGGCGCTCTACTTCGTCCTGGTTGGCTGGTGGTTTAGCGCGCTCTGGTTGACCGTGGCATGGGCGCTTTGCACGGTGATTATCGGGCTGCCCTTTGGCTTCTGGATGTTCAACCGTGTCCCGGCAGTCATTACGCTGGCCCGAACATAATCACGTTACCCGGTATGGTCCGTTCCGCTCTGCCGGAGGCAATCACCGGTTCCAGCCGCGTAATCGCCTAACAACCGCGCGAACTGCTGCTCCAGTTCCTCCAGCGGCAGCAGTTCGCGCAGGCTGAAGTGGTAGTTGACCGTCACGCCCTTGTGCTGACCATTTACATAGTCACTGGCGGTTGAACGCCGCCGGTAGCGCCGCCGCTCGCCCTCCCGCTGATAAATCGTGCGCAATGCCGCAATCGTCTGCCCCCAGCATCCCGCCCCCAGACAGGGACGCCGTACATACCAGATGATAAACAGAGGAATTTGCTCCCGTTCGTACAGCGCCATGTAGCGCTCCAGATCACTCAGATTCAGGGCGACGGTTTCGTAAGGGCGTAACGCAGCGTGGGGGAGCAGCCGCTCTACCGCCATAAACGCGCGCCCCTGCGCTTTTACCTCGATTCGTGCGCGCACCTGGTCGCCATAGCGCAATTCCAGGTCGGGCAGGCCGTGGGCAGTTGCCGGGGTTTTCCGCCCCTGCCAGGGCAGCAGTGTTGTCAGATGGGCCAGCAGCCAGTCCTCGGTCTGGTGGGCAAGCTGAAGATCATCCGCAAAAATATAGGCGCTCTTTGAACGACCGTCGCAACGTGTGGGGCACTGGTCACAGTTGTAGCGACGCTGATAGGTTAGATCGATGGACATGGCTATGGTTACCTCCCGGTGCTGAATTGATCTGGCGACAATGAAATAGCCTGCCCGCCGGTTCGGTCCTGCCGGGCAGGTGGTGGGAAGCGTCAGCTTCTGACACGAATTTGACTTCCAAACGGCAACAATCAGACCAACCACGAAGCACACGAAGGAACACGAAGCCGTAGAAGCCGTAGGGTGCGTTCTACGCACCAGCGATAGCTGGTAGGAACCCGGATATCATCACCACCGGAGACCGCCGTAGGGTGCGTTCTACGCACCAG
>DAOTVB010000163.1:0-5964 GCA_034436755.1 Chloroflexaceae bacterium
TACCTGATGGGCAATGAGCGGCTGAAGGGCAGCCACTCGATGAGCGGGTATCACTCGATGGAGTTGTGCTACCTGGCGGCGGTCTACACGAACTTGTTGATCACGCGGCAACCGATGGATTTCTACTTCAAGCCGCAGCCGGACGGGTTCGCCGACAACATCTTGCGGGTGGCCCCGGATCTGCTGCCACCGGGGAGCATCCGGCTGGATCAGGTCTGGATTGATGACCAGCCGTACGAAAACTTTGATGCGACGGCGCTGACGGTGACGCTGCCGCCACGCGACCACCGCGTGCGGGTGAAGGTGCGGATTGTGCCGACCAGCGCGCCGGGGGCTTAGAGGAGGATGTATGGAAATCAGCGCAGAAACGCTGGAGACGGCGACGCTGGAGACGGTGAGCGGGGAACTGGACGGGAAGACGGCCCCACAGGCGCAGGCGCAGATCGTGCCGTTGTGCCGGCCGGGGCGCAACCTGCTGCTGGATATGAGCGCGGTGGCGTATATGTCGAGTGCGGGGTTGCGGCTGCTGCTGCTGCTGCACCGGCAACTCTCCAGTGTGCAGGGGCAGATGGTGCTGGTGGGGCTGTCGGAGGAACTGCAAGACACGATGGCGGCGACCGGCTTTCTGGCCTACTTCACCACCGCACCGACGCGTGAGGCCGGGCTGGCGGCCCTGCCGTAACGATCCAGGGAAGCTGGTTTCCGTTCCTCGCATATATTTTTAAGCACAGCAAAGGAGTGATTATGGCATTCACATCAAATCTCGAAGTAACCAACGGCATTGCGCGGATTACCCTGGTGGGCGAACTCGACGCCGCCGTTGCCCCGCAATTCCGCGCCCAGGTTGAGGAAGCGGCCCGGTCGCAGGCGCGACGGCTGGTCATCTTTATGCAGGATCTGAGCTACATGGCCAGCGCGGGACTGCGGGCCCTGGCTTTCGCCAAACAGAAAATGGGCAGCGATGTTGATATCTACATGATCGGCGCACAAGAGTCGATCCAGGAGACGTTGCGCATGACCGGCTTCCACCACAGCGTTGTTTTGCTGGATAGCTATGATGCGGCCCAGATTGAGGCGATCTAGATAACCGACCGATGCACTGGGTAGCGAATTTCGGTTTCGGTAGTGTGTGCCGTGTTTTGTGTAGTGTCGCACACTACCATATTATGGATGAACAGAATGCCATGAAATCACTTGTTGTCCCCGGGGATCTGGACGCCCTCGCTACCATTCGGCGGTATGTTCAGGCGGCGGCAGAACAGGCCAGTCTGGAGAAGCAACAGGCCTACCGCCTGGGTCTGGCCGTTGATGAACTGGCGACCAATATTGTCACCTATGGCTATGCTGATAGCGATGCGGCGGGCACAATAGAGGTGCAGGCCACCATTGACGCGCATACCCTGAAAATCACCCTGGAAGATACCGCGCACCCGTTTGATCCCACGCAGCAGGACACGCCGGCGGATCTCGACATGCCGCTGGATGAGCGGAGCATCGGGGGGTTGGGGATCTTCCTGGCATTGAATGGGATCGACGATTTTACCTATGAACGGGTCGATAATCGTAACCGTAATACGCTGGTTGTGTACCGACTGGCGAGCGAGGTGTCGCCATGACTGCTCCATCCGGCACGATCTTGATTGTTGATGGCGACCTGGCCCGGCCGGCAACGCTGGCGCCCCTGCTGGAACAACTCGGGTATACCGTTGTGGTGGCGAGCAGCGGACGGGAGGCGCTTGATCGGTTGGCAACGCAGCGTTTCAGCCTGATGTTGCTGTCGATTGCGCTCTGGGGCATGAACAGCTACCAGGTGCTGGAGCGCCTGAACGAGATGGGTATTCTGCGCACAACGCCGGTGATTATGCTGACACCGGCGGATACAACGCTGGGCATTGACCGTTGCCTGGAACTGGGGGCTACCGACTACCTGACCGCGCCATTTATGCCGGCGGTGGTGCAGGCACGGATCACTGCCGGCCTGAACCGGCAGCAACTGCAGGCGCAACAGCAGGACGATGCCGGGCACGAACTGCTGCTCACGATTGAACGGGATGTGCAGATTGCGCGGCAGATCCAGCTTGGCTTCCTGCCCAACCAGTTGCCGCAGCCGGCGGGTTGGGAGATTACCGCCAGCTTCCATCCGGCCCGCGAAGTTGCGGGTGACTTCTACGATGCGTTTATGCTGACGCAGAACCGGCGGGTGGGCCTGGTGATCGCCGATGTGTGTGACAAAGGCGTGGGCGCGGCGCTGTTTATGTCGCTCTCGCGCAGCCTGATCCGCGCCTTTGCCCAGCAGCACTACAGCATCAGCGACTGGACCAGCCTCCTGGTCGATGATAAACCGGCCCGCCCGCGTAGCCGCTCCAGGTCCACCGGCCGCCAGGCGATGCCGTCTATCGGGGCCGCCGCCCTGAAGAATGCCATGACCCTGACCAACAACTACATCACGACCAATCATCTTGAGATGAATATGTTTGTCACGCTCTTCTTCGGCGTACTCGATCCGCTGACCGGCGCGCTGATCTATGTCAACGGCGGGCACTCGCCACCGGCTATCGTGAGTCCGGAAGGCGTGATCAAAGAACGGTTGGCCCCCACCGGCCCGGCAGTCGGGTTATTCCCCGATGTCAGCTTTGAGATTGCGCATGCGCAGCTCGATCCGGGTGATATGCTCTTCTGCTACACCGATGGCGTGACCGATGCGCGCAACCCGGAGCGGGCGTTCTTTGGTGAACCGCGCGTGCAACAGTTACTCGCGCAACCGGCACCCTCGGCGGCGGCCCTGCTCAACCGCTTTGAAGGGCATCTGCAGGCCCACATCGCCAGCGCCGACCAGTTTGATGATATTACGATGCTGGCGGCCCGCTGGATACCGGAAGAGTCGCCGGCGGCATGATCAGGACAGGCTGCGGACGTATACATAACCACGAAGACCACGAAGCGCACGACGATCAACAAGAAGATCAACCAGCGCAAGAAACGAACGGCATGGTAATAGAGCAACCTGCATTTGTCGTAGTGCCGCCTTCAGGCGGGTTGCGGCCCTCAGGACCGCCTTAAGGCGGCACTACCGGTCTTCCGGTCTTAAATGGTCAAAATTCATCCTGGATAACGCCCAGAATTGCAAAAAAATCGCTTCGCGCACAGCGCGGGGGGGGAACACGCGCTACCCCGAAACGTTTTACACTCCCCCCCCCACGCCGATGCAGAACACAGGATGCAGAACACAGAATTAAGAACATTCGTTCTGCACACAAGGGGAGAACAGCACGCGCAACCCGTCGCTGAAGACGATCCTGTCGGACGGGCCGTCCCAGTCCCGCGCCGCGCAACGAACAGATGTGCTACCATTGCGATAACATCCTCCCTTGAGTGTAAAGCGTTCTGCATCGTCTGCGCGCTCCTGGCTCCGGGGCAGAGCGTGGTGCTCCGTCCATGGCGTCTGCGTCCACTCCCACACATTGCCGGCCATATCCAGCGCGCCGTTGGGGGCCGCGCCGCGTGGGTAGCAGCCGACCGGCGTACTCCAGCGACTGCCGCGTGTCTCCCGGTCTGCTGCCATTGCCGCATGGTCGTCGCGCCAGTCGTCGTCCCAGGGATAGCGCCGTGTATCACCACCGCGCGCCGCCGCTTCCCACTCCGCCTCGCTCGGCAGTCGGATATCCAGTCCGGTCTGCGCACTCAGCCAGCGGCAGAAGTCCCGGCACCAGTACCACTGCACACCCACCACCGGCTGGTTCGGCTGGTTCAGGTCGCTGTCATCCGCTGCATATGATGGTTTGCCGCCCTGCGCCACCCACGCCTGCCACTGCGCATTGGTGATGGGCAGGCGCGCCATCCAGAACGGTGCATCAAACGTAACCGTGTGCTGGGGCTTTTCACGGTCGTCGGCATCCGGGTCGGCGTCGCTGCTGCCGATGGTGTAGCTGCCTGGCGCTACTTTGCAGAAGTAGCCGCTGGTGTCGCCTGCCAGGGCTTTCGCGGCCTCGGCTTGCCACTCCGCAACTGTCACCGGGAAGCGCGGATCGCCCAGGTCGCCCAGCAGGAAGCCGGCCCGCACCCGCTCGTTGACGGGGAGCGGCTGGGTGGTGTCGGTGAGCAGTTTCACCAGCCCTGACCGCAGCGTGGCCTGAAAGGAATCGATCTTCGGTCGCAGGCCTGGCTTCGTTCGCAGGGTGTTCCAATCCCGGTCACGCCCGATCTCCGCCGCCAGGATCAGGTCACGATACCAGCGCGCCGGCGGCTTTTCCCGCCCCTGCTCCGTGCGTGCCGGCAATGCCTCCAGCAGATCGCGCTGGTCGCGCCAGTCAGCCAGCCCGATCCCGAGCATAATCGGCACATGCCAGCGGTCATCAGCGCGGTGTGCCAGCACCTGATCCAGCACATCTTCCCGTTCTACGGTCATATGACATCCGGCGCAGTGCTCTTGCAAGGTCAGGTGCGCGAACACATAGGTCTGGTTTGCATCCGGCATCAGCAGCCCGCTACGCTGCTCGATATAGTCCAGACAGCGCCGCGCCGCTTCCCAGGCATCCGGCAGGCGCGCATCCTCAAAGAAGGCGATCAGCGCATCGCGGACCGACTCGCGCCGGAGCCGGCCGCGCCCGTCGGCGGTGCCGTTGGTATGGGCATCGTAGGAGAGGCGGTTGAGCACCGGGCGCAAGTCTTTGCTGGTCCACTCGATCTTGCCAATCACCTCAACCAGGGTCTGGCTTTCTTTTGCCGCTTTGTCCCACTGCCCCAGTAGCAACTCCAGAATTGCCTCGTAGAGCAGCGGCCGGTCACGCGGCAGTTCGCCTTTGTTGTAGAGCACCAGCGCCATCATGGTGAGGAGCAGCGGCGTCGCGGACATCTCGCGCAACTGGCGGTTCTCCAGAATGCGTTGCACCAGCGTCTGCTGGAGCCGTGTGGCCGTATCCTGCGCAAGCTGTCCCTTTGTCACCAATTCGCCATACCATGCCGGCACAAATGCGCGTACCTGACCCGGCGTGAACGGGGCCAGCGTTTCCACCGACCAGCCCAGCTTCGCGCGCAGATCCGGGGTAAAGGCCCGCACCCGGCAGGTCAGCACAATCGGGGTGCGCTGGTAGATATTCGCAAAAGACCGGATGGCCTCCAGCGTGGTCATCCGATCCGCCTGCGCCGTCGGGTCCGTCTGCACCGGCACTTCGTCCAGGCCATCGAATAGGAGCAGGGCGGCCCCCTGGTGCAGAGCCTCGCGCAGCAACACTTCATGCGCGACATCGAACCGCTGCAGTTCCGCCTTGAGTGCAGCGACTACCGTGTGATACGCACACCCCTCGGCCGCCAGCCGTTGCGCCAGGCGCTGACAGGGCAGCAGCAGCGGCAACTGCGGTGTCGTCCAGGCACTGAGCGGTTCCGCCTGCCGGCGGGTCAGATTGCCCAGTTCGCGTTGGGCCAGCAGCCACGCCAGGTGGCGGACAAACGTTGATTTGCCACTGCCCGGTTCGCCCAGCAACACCAACCGCTGCTGCTTCTGGACGGCTTCCGTCGCCAGCCGCGCCCGCCAGAGGGTGACCCGATCACTGTGGGTTGCCTCCCTGCCGCCGATCTGCAGAATCGCCTGGTCCGGGAGGGCCTGATCCGGCTGGTACGCCGGCGTCACCGCCGACATCGGTACATCATGACCGTGACGCAACCGCTCCGAATCGAGATACTGCTCCAGTTCAGCCGGCTTGCCCTGCGCCAGCACTTCGCGGCTCTCTGTGGCCAGCATCACATACACACTCGACAACGCAACGCCCTGGCCCCGGTCGCCCAGGTTCGTCCGCAGACCGCGCAGCGGAAGCTGGTTCAACTCCGCGGCCAGCGTATCCAGATACCAGATCAGGCAGCGCCGCTCATCGTCCGCCGGTAGGCGCTGCAAGATGACCTGCCCCAGGTTGACGCCAACCGACTGCCCATAGTTATTGCCATTCACCGTACCGGTTCCCACCGTACCCG
>DAOTVB010000164.1:0-16216 GCA_034436755.1 Chloroflexaceae bacterium
GGGCCGCCAGCTTCTGGGATGAACTGGACGCGCCCGACTCCCGCTGGGATGCGGCCGACTATCCGAGCACAGGTGATCTGCATGGCCGCGCGCCGATCTTCCCGACCGAGTTCAACCCGATGGCGGAGCTTGACCCGCTGGAGGAGAACAACCGCCCGCTGCCGTTTGTGAGCAGCAATAATCTGACGGTGTTTTCTATCCTCGACACGGCTACCGGAACGGTGAGCAGCTATGTGTTTGATGTGCGCGATCCAACCGGCGAGACGCGCCTGTTCGACCAGTTTGTGATTGGCGAGGAAACCGCTGACATAAGATGATCCGGACGGAGATCGTTGATGAGGTAGGAGGCGCAGCAATGCTGCGCCTCCTACTTTGAACCGAGAACAAACCCGGCCCCCGCCGCATGTACCTTGCTTCGTTCTCAGTTCTCGGTTCTCGGTTCGACATCCAACACTACTCCCCACCCGCAGCCCGTTCGTCCTCGATCACCTGCTGGAACGCCTCAAACGGCTGTGCGCCGATAAACGGGCGGCCATTGATAATAAACGTCGGCGTACTCTGGATACCAATCGAGCGCGCATCCATGGTCTGGTCCCGAATGAGATCGGTATACTTCCCACTATCCAGACACTCATTGAAGGTGGCGGTATCCAGATCTAACTCGGCGGCGAACTGCTTGAGATTATCCCGGCTAAAATTGCCATTCCCCTGTGCCAGTTGCGCAAACAGCAGATCATGGTACGGCCAGAAGGCCTCCTGGTCGGCCGCACACTCGCCGGCCTCGGCTGCATGGATCGACTCCTCCGACAAGATGGCGATACTCTGGTAACCAAAGCGCACCAGGCCGCTCTCGATATATGCTTCCTCCAGTTGCGGACTGGTCTCCGTCGCAAACCGCCCACAGAAGCCACATTTGAAGTCGCTAAACTCAATAATGGTGATCGGGGCATCAGGATCACCCTTGAAGTGGCGGGTCTGCTCGGCAACCGCTTTTTCCAGGGTTTCCCGGATACCCTGGGGGGCGCCGGTATCTCCGCCCGCCGCCGGATCAGGCCGGGCGGCGGTAGTTTCGGAGCGCGAGGTGAAAATGGTTGTGCCCGCAATGCCTAGCACAGCGCCAAGCAATAAACCGACGGCGAAGATCGCCAGAGTGCGGGGTGAGGTTAGCGCTGGTTTCGGTGTATTCGATGATTGCGGCGCTGTTTCAGGTGTATCTGGTGATTGCGGCGCTGTTTCGGATGCGTTGGGAGTTCCTGGTTGCTCATCGTGTAAACTCAACAGTTGCCTCCATCGTGTTAGCGGTGAATATAAAAAGTGCTACCATTGTACTCAGATTTACCCACTTCTACCAGGCTAGTTGGGAGAAAATACACGCGATCGACTCATACCAGTTTGCCATCAAACCAGCAATCAGCCGGAACGGGCGCAACGGGCGCAGCAGCGGCACGTTTCCGTTTACCATCTCTGCGTCCTCTGTGTTGTCTGTGGCGATAACAACAAATCAGTATCAGGTAGTGGAAGCAGGAGTCGCGGCTGCCGCTTGCGCATGAACACTGACTTCGTGCAGAACCAGCAGCAGTAGCGCCAGCAACAGCATAAACGGCCCCAGGATCTCTAGCCCCGATCCCCGGGCCAGCACTCCCGCCAGACCAGGTAGCCCCGCCGCTCCGACATTTGCGGCGGCAACCTGAAAGCCAATTGCGTGAGTAGCATAGGCCGCACCCAGGCGCGCCGGTGTTTGCGCAATCAGCAGCGGAAAGATCGGGGCCAGCATAAAGCCGATCAGGGCCAATCCCAGAAAACTGAGCAGCGGTAGCGGATTGAGCCAGAGCAGCAGCACGCCCACCAGAATGCCGCCCATACTCCCCCGCAGCAGCGCCGTGGTACCGAAGCGCTCGGCAATCAGGCCAAACAGGAGCCGCCCCACCGTCAGGCTGCCCCAGTAGATACTGATCCAGACACCGGCAACGTCCGGGACAACCGCGCGTTCCTCGATAAACAGACTGTAGGACCACTGCCCGGCGGTCACTTCCAGGCCGGTGTAGATAAAAAAGATAGCGATACCCGACCAGACCAGCGGACGCCGCAGCGTTGCCCCCATACTGACGGTCGGTGTGGTTGCGGACTGCTGCCCGGTTGCATCCAACGTCTGACCAGTTTGATTCGCTTGCCAGCGCCGCCGCGTGACGCCAAAACAGATAACCATGCCGCTCAATACCAGGCCCACCAGCGCATAGCCCCAACGCCAGGATAGATCGCGGCTCAATACGAATGTCAGTGCCAGCGGACCGAGTGCCGCTCCCAGCCCATAGCAGGCGTGGAGCCAGTTCATATGCCGAGGGGTAAAATGGGCGGCAGCATAGGCATTAATACCGGCGTCAATCGTCCCGCTGCCCATCCCCAGCAGCAGACTCATCCCGACCACCGTCCACCAGGCGGGGGCCAGGGCATACCCAAACAGACCCACCGTCAACAGCAGGCTGCTGCCAAAGAGTACACCACCAACGCCCAGTCGCCCCACAAGTCGCCCGGCATTAAAACTTGTGAAGATAAAGCCAATCGTAAAAACTGCCAGCAGGATGCCCAGGTCACTCAACGGGCGCATGAAGGTTGTGCGTAGCGACGGCCATGCCACCCCCGGCAGACCATCGGGCAGTCCCAGGCAGACAAAGGCGAGATAGGCGATGCTGATCAGCAGAAGCGACGTGCGTTTCATCGTGATGATGTTGATTCCTTCAATTACACGCGTTACGCGGTGCTGCCTGTTCCATCCTGGTACCAGACCTGAACGCCCGATTCGCCTGCGGTAGCATGGTACGTTTGTATCCTTTTCACAAAAATTTCACAATGTGAATTTTTTTGTGAAAAAGAGTGGAGTCTTCCGCCCTGCCGGAAGCGATAAACCCCGCCAAACGCGAGACCGCCTGATACATGGCAGCACCGGCAGCTTCGCGGGTTTCGCTCATTTCGCGTTCTTCGTGGTCCAAACGCCCACCGCGTAAGTCCTATAAATGACACGCATTATGCAGGTACCCCACGAGCGGGCATATTAAGATTTTTCGGTATCCGGCCACTCCCTGACGACAAACTCCCCCTGCGGATCGATCTGTACCGTGTAGAGTATGTCAAAGCCTTCGTCGTACACCGGCACATGCATCTGGTTGCGGGTGGCACTGATCGCCTGTGGCGGCACCCGGGCTTTACCCGTCCGTGCCTCATTGCGCTGCCGGCACTCCGCGACATCGGCCGGAAAATAGTAGCCGACGATGCGAAAGCCGGCCTCCTGCGCTGCCCCGATATAGACCGCGCGTGCCTGGATCGTTGGGTTGGTATTATCTATGACGAATGACTGTTGCATTTCGATACAGGCATGCAGCAGCAGACGTTCGCGGTGGCGCGTTTTGAGCATGTCCAGGTTGATCCGAATGTGTGTATTGAAAAAGCGCTGCTGGTAAAATGTCGATTTCCCCGCTGCCTGCAGGCCAACCAAAATCACCGCTTCCATCGTACCGCTATCCTCCTGCCATGCCTGAAGTACGCCCTCACATGGGCATGCTGTTTCCGCATGGTCTGGTTGCATCCAAACGTCTGCCGGTAGTGTAGCACACTCCCCCGATGAACATAGCAAGCGACAGTTTCAGGTCTGGTACAATAGAAGAGTTGCGATTATACAACAATTTGGAAATAGTAGACATCCACGAGAGAGCAGGCTTAACCTATGACGCTCCAGGCGAAATTGCGCCAGGTTCCCCTGTTTGCTAACCTGTCCGATGAACATCTGGAATGGGTGCTCCAACGCGGTGAGGAACTCTGGCTGGAACCGGGAACCCTGCTGTTATCGCAGGGTGATCCCACCGACTACTTCTATGTAATCCTGGCGGGCGAAGCGCGCTTTATGGTCGCCAGCGGCGGTCAGGAGACCCATTTTATTAACCATGTGACCGGGGAGTTCTTCGGCGAGGTGCCGATCCTGATTGGTCGCCCGCATATGGGCACCGGACATGCGATCCATGCCTGCCATCTCTTCCGCCTGCCGGTTGAGGCTTTCTGGGAGATGCTGCAAACGATCCCGACCACGAGCCGCATGATTCTGAGTGCCACAGCGGAGCGGCTCTACAAATACCAGGGGTTGATGCAGCAGCAGGAAAAGCTGGCCGCGCTGGGGCGGCTCTCGGCGGGCCTGGCCCACGAGTTGAACAACCCGGCTGCCGCCGCCCAGCGCGCGGTCAAGGATCTGCGCGAAGCACTGGATCGGCAGGAGACGCTGGCCCGCAGCCTTGAGAGTATCGGGCTGACGCCGGAGCAGCGCGAGCAGTTGGCCGGGTTGCGCCACTCCGCCCTTGCCCAGATTGCCGCAGCCACGCGGCTTGATCCATTTGTGCAGAGCGAACGCGAAGATATGATCGCGGACTGGATCAGTAACCATGGCGTGCCGGATGGCTGGCAACTGGCATCCACGTTTGTATCGGCGAACCTGGACACCCACTGGCTGGCGCGGGTGGTAGCCCTGGTCCCGTCAACCGTGCTGGGCGCGGTGCTGATCTGGCTGGAGGCAGCACTGGCGGTTGATCTGCTGCTGGCCGAGGCGCACCAGAGCACAGCGCGCATCTCGGAACTGGTGCGCTCGGTGAAGGCGTACACCTACATGGACCAGGCCATGGAGCAGGATGTTGATATTCACGATGGGCTGGAGAGTACGCTGATCGTGCTGCGCGCCAAGCTCCGGGGTGTCACTATCATTCGAGAGTATGATCGTAGCCTGCCCCACATTAACGTGTATGGCAGTGAGATCAACCAGGTCTGGACTAATCTCATCGATAATGCAATTGATGCGGTTGATGGGCGCGGCTGCATCTGGTTGCGTACCCTGGGTGAACCGGGCTGCATCATGGTCGAGATTGCCGACGACGGCCCCGGTATTCCGGCGGATATTCAGTCGCGGATCTGGGAGCCGTTTTTCACAACAAAAGCGCAGGAGAAAGGCACCGGCCTGGGGTTAGATATTGCCCGCCGCATCGTCGTTGGACGGCACGGCGGGGACATTCAGGTACATTCGTTGCCGGGACGAACGCGCTTCCAGGTGCGGCTGCCGCTCAGGTAATATGCGTCAGGCAGTGGATGGTAAACCCGGCACTTCACTTAATGACACGCCTTACACGGTCGGTTCCAAACCCGGCATGTGCCTGAATAAACGGCCCAACTCGCCTCCGGCAGGGCGAAAAATTCCCAATTGTTTTCACAAAAACGTTGCACTTTGTGCAACATTTTTGTGAAAAAAACATACTATGCCGCCGTAGGCGAATCAGGTTTTCATCGAGTGAAACGCCTGGTTTGATCGCCCACCGCGTAACGCGTGTTAATGAAACGCCTGTTTTTTCAGTAGTGATATACGTAACGTATGACATATCAGACGGTGACAATATCGGCGCTACTCCGGTACAAAATCGCGGACCATCTCGTTGCCACGGGCGTAGGTCAGGATGAAAGTCATACCCGCAACCTTCCAACCCGCCGAGGTACGCTGGAGCGTGTGGTGATAATCGCCCCAGACCTCCCACAGATCTGCGCCGTGGGTACGTGGCAGCATATTGAAGGCATAGCCCTTTGACGACACCTCCGCCTGATCCCCGTTGATCGTGATCCGATGATTGGTACGCATATGGTGGCTCAACTTCTCGCGGTAGAGGTTGTGCTGCCACGCTGCGATCAGATCGTCGGCCGGCATGCGCCCGGTCGAGCCGCCCGCCAGCGAGCTAAAATCGACATCAATCTCATCAAGAAAATAGCTGCGGCAGGTTGTCCAGTCCTTTACATCAACCGTGTTGTCAATCTCATCAACGACATGCCGGATCGCCAGTTCATCACTGAGCCGCTGAATGGTCTGATCATCAGCCATGGTACATGTGTCTCCTTACTATTACTCGGTGGCTCGTAGCCCGGATGCCGGCAGATGCCCGGTACACCTCCTGGTGAATGCTCCGGCGCAGCATAATGCGCCGGGGCTATTATACGCGAAGATAGGGCCTCCGATCATCACCACCTACCGCGACTGGCGGGCAGTCAAGTCACAGTCCTCTGTAAACATGTGTTATCTCAATATTGAGCTAAATAGTGTTATAATACTCTGACACTATTAAAGAGCTTAACCCGGTATTCCATGGGAAAGGATAAACTGATGCGCCTGCGTTCCCCCTTCAGGCCATTTTTTATCTCCAAACGCGAGTTTGAGCCGGCTTACCTGGCACTCTATCGCAGCGGCGAACTTGAGCAGCGCGCACAGCAGGCCATTCAGCGGTTGGAACAGTGTACGCTCTGCCCCCGGGGCTGCGAAGCGGAACGCCCCACCGGGCAGACTGGTGTCTGTCAGTCAGAGCGCTACGCGCGCGTAAGCAGTTTTTTTCCCCATCTGGGCGAGGAAGACTGTCTGCGCGGGTGGGAAGGCAGCGGTACGATCTTTTTCACCAGTTGCGGACTACGTTGTGTCTTCTGCCAGAACTATGATATCAGTCAGGAGGAGACAGGGACCGAGGTCCGCCCCCGCCAACTGGCAATGATGATGCTGGAGTTGCAGGTCGCGGGGTGTCATAATATTAATCTTGTGACACCGGGGCATATGGTGCCACAGATCCTGGAGGCACTGGTGATCGCCGCCGCACAGGGGTTACGATTGCCACTGGTCTACAATACCTCCGGCTATGATGGGCTCGATAGTCTACGATTGCTCGATGGGGTGGTAGATATCTATCTACCGGATTTCAAAATCTGGGACGCCGAGCTGGCACGACGCTACCTGCATGCTGCCGATTACCCGGAGGTAGCCCGCCAGGCGATCAGGGAGATGCATCGGCAGGTGGGTGATCTGAAACGCGATGAGGATGGGCTGGCAAAGCGCGGTGTGCTGGTGCGGCATCTGGTTATGCCGGGGTTGCTCCAGGAGACGGCCGCGATTATGCGCTTCCTGGCGCGGGAGATCTCGCCCAATATGTATGTCAATGTCATGCGGCAGTACTACCCGGCCGGCAAGGTCGATACCAGCCATTTCCCGGAGATTAATCGGCGTCTGTCCAGCAGCGAGTATCAGGAAGCGCTCAAGCTGACACGCGATGCCGGGGTGTGGCGACTGGATGAACGGCAACTCAGCCAGCAGTGGGTTTGGGATTAAGAGAACCGAGCACCGGAGAACAGAGAACCAGACCAAACGCAATAAAGGATCTCTTCCGATATGGAGAGATCCTTCACTGCATTCAGCGTGACACGACACGTTTTTAATGGATTGTGGTCGTCCGGTTTATTCCAGACGGTCTGCCGTCTGCCGCCCGCCGTCTGCTGACTACTGCTTCGGTCGGCGCTGGTTTTCCTGAGGCTTCTCCACCGGAACCGGCGCATAGACCCGCTCTTCCATCTCCAGCGGAATGAGCAGCGGCTCGCCCCGGTCATGCCGGATCTCATCGACGATCTGTCCATCGGCGACGGTGATCGCCCGCGTCACCCGGTTCGCCAGATCGTTATCGTGCGTCACCATCAGGATCGTCTTGCCCTGCGCGACCAGTTGCTCAAACAGTTCAAAGACGGCATTTGCCGTGCGCGAGTCCAAATTCCCGGTCGGCTCGTCCGCCACCAGGATAGGCGGATCGTTTGCCAGCGAGCGGGCGATTGCCACACGCTGCTGCTGACCACCCGATACCGCCGAGGGCAGTTTGTGCGCCTGGCCATCCATCTCGACCTGCTGCAACAGGCCCATCGCCCGGTCGTACCGCTCGTTGGGCTTGTACATATTGCAGAAGTCCATGGGCAGCATCACATTCTCAACCAGCGACAGGGTGGGCAGCAGTTGGAAGAACTGGAAGATAATCCCCAGGTTGCGCCCACGCCAGACCGCCATCTGCCCCTCATTGAGCTTATGCACAGCACTATCACCAACCAGCACTTCGCCGGAGGTGGGCCGGTCAATGCCTGTGATCATATTGATCAGCGTGGACTTACCGCTTCCCGACTTCCCGATGATGCCGACAAACTCGCCGGTGCCGATAGAGAGATCTATTCCCTTCAGGGCTGTGAATGTCCCGGCGGCGCTCTGGTAGGTCTTCACGACCTTGCGCAGTTCAATGAGTTCATCGTTCCCGTGTTTATAGCGACTATTGGTGTTATCACCGGCTTTGTTGCGCCGGAACCAGTTGGTAATCACAAATTCCTCCCTTTCGGGTCGTTGTTAGAAGCATAAGTTCAAGTTGGGCAGGCAGCACATACGCTGTACAACCTGTTCATCGTACGTTGATGCTGCCTGGAATGTTGCACATGGTGCGGATATATCTTCACATCTTTTGCAAAGAGCTTGCACATTCATTGTACACCTTTATCCCAATTTCTGCAATAGGGAGTTTCCTCCATTACAGGAGTTACGCGGTTACCATACAAACCGGACGTTTCACCCGATGGAAACCCGATTCGCCTGCGGCAGCATGGTACTCTTTTTTCTTTTTCACAAAAATTTTACACTCTGTGTAAAATTTTTGTGAAAAAGAATGTCCCATTCCGCCCTGCCGGAGGCGAATCGGGCCGTTCATCCAGATGAGCACCTGATTTGGAACTGACCGCGTAACGCCTGTCCATTGGTGCAGGCAGTGTCACATTCGGGCGAATCGCCAATAACATGCTATACTTTCACCACACAGATATGCCCAAGAATGTGCAATGTTTCTCAGAACTGAGCGGTTGATCCCTGCCCCTGCCGGTGCGGGCAGGGTGACCTGAACTGGTGCAGAAAGCGAGGAGTGTTTTGGATCTGGCAGTTGAGCAGCCCAACATCGGCATGGTCATCGTCGGAGTCATTGCCCTGGTGCTATTACTGGCCGTAGTGATCGGGGTCTTCCGGCGTACATGTTCTATTGTGATGGGGCTTATATCCACACTGGTGATTTTTGCGGTTGTCATTGTGATCTTGTGGAACGGTGACATCATTCTGGCATGGCTTCAGGATCTGCCATTCTGGCCGCAGTAGCTCCTGGTTGCCCACTGCCCGGCAGTGCGCGCGCCAGTGCAACCTTCCAGGCGGCATGCTATACTTGAGGCAGATGGAAAGAGGAATGCCTTGCAGCGGACGCGCAGCAATACGTCCTATCGAAAAAAGCTTATCGGCAGAGCGGTATCGGAGTGGAATTATGCGCGCTATGGTTGATCAGGCTGAGCCGGCGGTACACCTGGCGCTGTTGCTGGAGCAGCAGCACGAGGCAATTGCAACCGCCTGGGCCGAACGGATCTATCACGAGGTTGATGCACACTATGCGGAGCAGTCGCTGGAGGAGCTCTGCGCCTCAACCCGGATGGGTCTGAATGCCATTATTGCCACGCTGCAGACCGGCTCCGATGCGGCCATAAACGATTATCTGGCCTCGTTGAGCCACAACCGGGTGCGCCAGCAGTTCGCTATCGGCGAGGTGCTGAATGCGCTGCTGCTCTGCAAGGAGGCAGCCCTGCCGCTTATCCGGCAGGCAAACGATCTCGAGGCCGCCGAAATCTATGATCTAACCGCCCAACTGGACACCTGCCTGCGCGGTATGGTCAGCCGGTTTGGGCAGCAGTATGCCGTGGCAATGCAGCAGCATCTGCACGAGCAGCAGCAGCGTACCGCACGCATGCTGGACATGGCCCAGGTCACAGGCGAGTCACCCGAGCTTGATCATGTGTTGCAGCGCGTGGCCGAGCGCATGGCGGCTGCCGTTAGCGTTCACGACTGCACGATCTATCTGGTGGAGAGTGAGCAGGGCCGGTTCATTCCCCAGGCTGCGGCTGAACCCTGGGCCAGTGGCTGCCCGGAAGTGCTGCGCACCCACCCGCTTGATCCCGCGACCGATGCCCTGTTCCGCGAACTGATCGAGCAGCAACGCCCGATTGTCTGCTTTAATGCGCAAACCGACGCGCGCCTCAGTCGGGAAACACGCCGACTGCTGGGGATCAAATCCCTGCTGGCAGTGCCGATCCGGGTCAATGGCCCGATGCTGGGGGCGGCGCTGATCTACACCTGCGATGACTACCGGACATTCACCTCTGCTGAGATTGAGACCGTGCGCGGCATCGCGGGCGCGGGCGCGCTGGCAATTGAGAATGATCGCCTCTATGCCCGCATGCGCCGGCAACTGGCCGAGAGCGAGAGTCTGCAGCAAGTGACAACCGCGCTGCTGCACAAGCTGGAACTTGACGATGTACTGGAGATTGTCTGCTCCCACGCACAGCAGTTCACGGATGCGCTGGGTAGTACGGTGTTCCTGGTCGAGGATGACGGCTGGCTGGGGCGCGCCCTCAGCACGGGGGAAGCGCCACCGATCTCCGACCGTATCCCGGTGCAGGGCTCGCTGACCGGGGCAGCAGTCCTGCGGAATGAGCCGGTTTTGATCAACGCGCCCGACTCAGCCGCCAAGCAACTCTGCTGGGGACCGGAACTGGTATCGCTGCTGGCAGTGCCGTTGTGCGTGCCGGAGGGGGTGATCGGCGCGCTGAGTGTGGTCAACAAGCCGGGCGGCTTTACCGGCGAGGATATGCGCATTATCAGCCGGTTTGCGGACCAGGCGGCGATTGCGATTGAGAATGCCCGTCTGGCACAGCAGGTTGAACATCTGGCGGTGATGGAGGAGCGGCAGCGGCTGGCGCGCGAATTACATGACTCGGTCACGCAGGCGCTCTACAGTGTGACGCTCCACTCCGAGGCGGCGGTGCGGCTGCTGAATGCCGGGAAAAGTGCCGCTGCCGGCGAGTATCTGCGTGATCTGCGGATGACCGCGCAGCAGGCGCTGCGCGAGATGCGCCTGCTGATCTTCGAGTTGCGCCCACCCATCCTGGAGCAGGAAGGGCTGGTTGCGGCGCTGCAGGCCCGCCTGGATGCGGTGGAAGGGCGCGCCGGGCTGCGGACGGAACTGCGGGTGCATGGCGAAGAGGAGTTGCACTACACCGTGGCCGAAGAACTCTACCGCATTGCGCAGGAGGCCCTCAACAACGTCCTCAAGCATGCGCATGCCCGCCATGTGACGCTCCAGATAATCTGCGAGGAGGCGACCTGTTGCATGGAGGTCAGCGACGATGGGGCGGGTTTCGATTGTACCGCCACGTTACAACATGATGGCTGGGGGCTCCAGGGGATGCAGGAGCGGGCCCGACGGGTCGGCGCGGAGTTGACCATCAGCAGCACGCCGGGCCAGGGCACCACGGTGCGGGTACTGGTAAAGCAGCAGAGCGAGCGCATGGCCCAGCGCACCTTTGGCGTTCTGGAACATCCGGCCTGGAAGCAGGGGGAGAGCTAACCTATGTCAGCGTCACTGATTCGTATTCTGATTGCCGATGATCAGTCGATTGTCCGCAAAGGTATCCGTGCCTTGCTGTCTACAGAGTCCGGGATGGAGGTGGTGGGTGAGGCGCGCAACGGCACCGAAACGGTGGCCCTGGCGGAAGCGCTCCAGCCCGATGTGATCCTGATGGACCTGGTGATGCCGGAACTCAGCGGGATCGAGGCCACGCGGCAGATCACGGAACGCCTCCCGGCTGTGCGCATCCTCATCCTGACCAGTTTTGGCACCGACGATAAAGTCTTCCCGGCGATCAAGGCCGGGGCGCTCGGCTACCTGCTGAAGGACTCCGAGCCGGAGGAACTGGTTCAGGCGATTCGCCAGGTCTACCATGGCGAGTCCTCCCTCCACCCGACAATTGCGCGGCGGGTGTTGCGCGAACTGGCGCACCCGGCGGAGCGCATTCCCGCCGTCGAACCACTGACCGAGCGCGAGGTCGAGGTGCTGCGCCAGGTGGCCCAGGGCTTGAGCAACCGGGACATCGCCGAGCAACTGGTGATTAACGAGGCAACGGTACGCACCCACGTCAGTAACATCCTGAGCAAGCTGCACCTTGCCAGCCGCACCCAGGCCGCCCTGTATGCCCTGCGCGAGGGATTGGCATCACTTGAGGAATAATTGAGCGGAGAGCGTAAAGCGCAGAGCGCAGAGCGGGGAGCGCAGAGCGGAGAGCGCAGAGCGCAGAGCGCAGAGCGCAGAGCGCAGAGCGCAGAGCGCAGAGCGCAGAGCGCAGAGCGCAGAGCGCAGAGCGCAGAGCGCAGAGCGCAGAGCGCAGAATACGAGCGTAGAACACAAGCGCAGTACGAGATAGAGTGGTGACACAAACCTAACCTTTATCCTTCTGAGCCTGAATGGTCTTGATACTCGTGACAAAGATACCAATGAGTTGGTTCGTTTCACCCAACAATTCCTGCAATCCTGCTTGTGATACCATATCGTTGTCAATCATTAATTCTAACCACAAAGCGCTTTCTTCAAGTTCTTGAAGCATGATATGAAACTTTGATATCTTATCTGCTTTACTCCGCGCATGGCGTGCTTCGCGGTGGTTGGCGGCAACCGATGTACCCGAACGTAGAAGTTGTTTAGCAATTACAAGAGCGGCATCATTGAAATGGCAGTTTTGCTGAATATGCGTGTATAACCGAATAATCCGGTTGGCGTACGCTTTTGTTCTATTACGCAGGTTATCGTGTTTATGTTCGCCGCTCGTTGTCATGATGTATATCTTCGGTCTTACGGGTACATCAGGTAAAAAACGTGGAGCACGCAATACGTTATTTTTTGTCAATCCTGAACGCTGTGCTCCACGTCTCTCACTCTTCTACCTTCTGCGCTCTGCGCTTTACGCTCTGCGCTTTGCGCTCCCCCGCTCTGCGCTCTGCGCTTTGCGCTCCCCCGCTCTGCGCTCTGCGCTTTGCGCTCCCCCGCTCTGCGCTCTGCGCTTTGCGCTCCCCCGCTCTGCGCTCTGCGCTTTGCGCTCCCCCGCTCTGCGCTCTGCGCTTTGCGCTCCCCCGCTTTGCGCTCCCCCGCTCTGCGCTTACAGCGGTCCTGCCACCACCACCACGCAGTTCTCCGTTGAGAGATACTTCCGCGCAACGGTGACAATATCTTCGTGAGACAGGCCGTTAATGATGTCCGGGTAGCGGTCAATATAGTCCAGGCCCAGCCCATAGCGCTCAATCGCCAGCAGCGTCCCGGCGATGCCGTCGTTGGTCTCCAGCCCCAGTACCAGGCTGCCGGTCAGGTAGGCCTTGGCATCGGCGAGTTCCTCGTCGGTGGGGCCCTCATGCTTAAACTGCTCGATCTCCTGCAAGATGGCCTGAATTGCCCGCTCGACATTATCGGGACTAATCCCCGCCACCGCCGCCCAGGGACCGGCACCCAGGTCGGCTTCCAGCCCGCTGTAGACATAGTAGGCCATGCCCTGGTTCTCGCGCACGTTTTCCCCCAGGCGGCCGCCCATCCCCAGGCGACCCAGGATCATATTGCCCATCATCGCCGGGTAGTAGTCGGGGTCACTGCGGGCCAGGCCATGCACGCTCCAGATTACATCCGACTGCACTTTCCCCGGCACATCGACATCGCGCCGCTGCATGCCGCTAAGTGGCGGTACCGGCGGCAGTTCCTGGACGGCAGGTGTCGCTGCGGACTCCCAGACGCCAAAGGTGCGCTCCAACTCCGCAATGACCGCAGCCGGTTCGACATCGCCCACAACAGCAATGGTTGTTGCCGCCGGATGGTACTGCTGATGGAAGGCGACCAGATCATCACGCGTGATGGTTTGCACTGTCTCGATGGTCCCACTGGAGAGGCGGCTGTAGGGATGCCCCTCAGGGTAGAGCAGCGCGCGCGCCGCCCGGCTGGCCTGGGTGCGGGTATCCTGCTCATTCTCGCGCAGGCTCATGAGGAACTGACCGCGTAGCCGGGCAATCTCATCGGGAGGAAAGGTCGGATTGATCACAATATCGGCCAGCACCTCCAGCACCAGTGGCAGATCCTCGACCAGCGCCTTGCCGCTAAAGCCGCTGCTGTGCTGCCCACCGCCGGAACTGACGCTACAGCCACGCTCTTCCGTCTCGGCGGAGATCTGCTGGAAGGTGCGGTTGGGCGTGCCCCGAATCAGCGCCGCGCCGGTAAAGACCGCCAGGCCGGCATGGGTTGCCGGCTCGTTGATCGCCCCCACGCGCACTTCCCCCCGCACCCGCACTGTCGGGTTGCTCGGGTTGCGCTGGATCAGCACGACAATGCCATTGGATAACTGGTGGCGGGTGGCCGTGGCAATACCACTCACCCCGCCCGCCGGATTTGCCGGGGTTGCCGCGGGTATCGTAGAAGGGAACAGTTGCATGAAAAACTCCTTACAGTCCGCTCAGGCCATGTCGGTGGGCAGAAAATGCCCGACCACCCGGCGCTTCTCGGTCAGGTAGGTCTGGGCTACCCGCTGGACATCGTCGGCACGCACGGCGGCGATTTCGTCCATCAACGTATCGACCCGGCGGTATGTGTCAAGCACTTCCCACATGCCCAGCGAGAGCGCCTGGTTGGTGACGCTCTCGCGCCCGTAGGCCACCTGCGCCCGCAACTGCTTGCTGACCTTCGCCAGTTCTTCGGCGCTGATGCCGTCGCGCTGGATGCGGGCAATCTCTTCCAGTAGTGCCAGTTCAACTTCGTTGGCGCTGCGCCCATCGCGCACGGTGGCGGCCAGTTCAAACAGGTAGGGATCACGCGAGGGCATGTAGCTACTCCCGGCACTGCTCGCCAGTTCGCTCTCAACCAGGGCTTTGTAGATCCGGGCGCTACGGTTGGTCTGCGAGCCGCCCATCGAGGTGAGCGCCTTGGCACCACTCAGCACCGCATCGAGCACCGCCATCGGCGCGAAGTCGGCGCTACGGCAGTCGGGCGCAAGATAGGCAATCTGCACATACTCGGCGGGACCGGGGCGCTGGATCTTGACGCGGCGCTCGCCCTGGGGCTCCGGCTCAACCGCGTAGAACTGGGGCAGCGCGGGACCGGCGGGCAGATCGGCGAAGTAGCGCTCAACCAGCGCCAGCATTGCCTCGGTCTGAAAATCGCCGACCAGCACCAGCACGGCATTGTTGGGCATGTAGTAGGTCTGGTAATGGCTGTAGAGGTTCTCGCGGGTCATCGCCAGCAGGTCATGCTTGTAGCCGATCACCGGGTGGTGGTAGGGGTGGGCGGTGAAGGCCGCCGCTTTGACGGCCTCATCGAGCCAGGTTTCGGGATAGTTGGCATAGCCTTCCAATTCCGAGATAATAACCGTGCGTTCGCTTTCCACTTCTTCCGGTTCAAACAGCGAGTTGATCATGCGATCCGCCTCGATCTGCAAACCCAGTTCGATCCGGTCGGCCGGCAGTGTCTCAAAATAGGCGGTAAAATCAATCCAGGTAAAGCCGTTGAAGGTGCCGCCATTCCGGGCAATGATGCGGTCGAGGGCGCCCCGGGGGACGGTGGGCGTGCCCTTGAACAGCATATGCTCAACCCAGTGGCTGATCCCGGTGAGGCCACCCGGTTCGTTCCGGGCCCCCACCCGGTACCAGATCCAGCAGGTGGCAACGGGCGCGGTATGCACCTCTTTCGTCAACACCAACATACCGTTGGGCAGGGTGTGGGTCTGGACTTCATTCGTGGTCATAGGTCTTCCTCTAATTGTGTTCGGCATTTATGTGTAAGTATCATACCACAGCCACGCCCGTGTATCCGGTTCACCAGATCCCCAGGTGTAGGCTTTGTGTTGTTGGGACGCGCTTCTGTGCGTCCGCAGACCAAGCAGCAAGACGCTGCCCAGCAGCAGCGTCTTGCTGCCGCGGGTCCAGACGGAGACACTGTTCCAGGCGGTCGAGAGGGTTTGCATCACAGTCCTCCATACGTTTATCTGATGTGGCTGATTCTTCCAGGCGTGGAGCGTGCCCCCGCGTTACTCCCGATACTCTTCCGGCACCTCGACCAGCAGGATGGGCTGCGGGACGGGAAAATATTGCGCATTGAAGAGCATCCCGTGCTCCTCAAACAGGTGGGGCGTCCCGGCCGCGTACACCACCGCGCGGTTATCGGGGGTCCAGCCCAGGGGTTGAAACTGGTCGGGTTGCGCGATCGTGGGGAGCCTGACGGAGACCAGCCGTTCCCGTGTCCGGGCCAGGGCGATACCCCACTCATCGGCCCAGAACCGCCCATCACGGGAATAGAGCGCCCGGGGTATCGGACCGCTGGTGAAGGGGCGGGGTCGCTGCTGGTAGGCAATGCCGGCCGCCTCCAGTTGCTGGTTGATCCGTTCCTGCATTCCTTGATCAAAGGCATACACGACAATATTCTGATCGGGGCGCTGGTGATAGTCCGCTGCCAGTGCCAGCGTTTCAACCTGT